>QHYI01000178.1 GCA_003223245.1 Acidobacteriota bacterium | reverse complement strand
CCGGCTGCGTCCAGCCCGCCGAGGATGGCCTGCGCCTTCTCGACGAAAAGAACAACAAAACCTACACCCTGGTTCCCGGCGACGTCCTGGTCAAGCCCGGTCAGCGCGTGCTGCTCAAGGGGAAGAAGTCCAACAGCGACGGCGGCACGCAGACCTTTACCGCCAAGAAGCTGGTAAAGGATCTCGGGTCCTGCAGCGCTCCAGCCTCCGCCAATTCGGCGAACTCGGGCAGCCCCGCTTCCCGGTAGCTGTCGAATCTTGTCTATAGTGCTGCTTGCTCGGGCGCAGCATGCTTTTCGGCATCTCCCGAGCCAAGGCCAACACCTAGCTCTTCGGCTCAAGGATTTTCCAATAGGAATCCTTGCGAACGATTTTGCCCGCTCTAAATTCCAGAAGGTCACAACCGCGAACCGTGATTTTCTTTCCATCCTTGGTTGTACCCGTCAGCGTCGATCGGGAGACTGCGTGATTTCCCGAAACCCAGTGTTCATCGTCTCCATAATGCACATCAGGAAGGCCCTCGAAGCGTGTCGCCAGCCCGTTGCGCACCTCTGCCTTGCCCACATACCGCCGGCCCCACGGTTCTGGTCCGCGAGGCATGAAGAGTTCGCAATCCTCCGCGAAGAAACTCATCACCGCATCGAGATCATGAGCGTTGAACGCGGCTACCAATTGCCTGAGCGTCTCCACCGTAACCGGCTGCTGCGTCGCGCCTCTCGGCAAGCCAATAACCGCCAAGACCACCGCGATCAAAAGGAAACTCAGCCATCTGATGTTCATGTGTTCCCTCCACTCCCGCTCTCCGTTCACTGATCTCCGATCTACCTTTTTCACCGCGGCTTTTCGCCTTCCACCGGGGCGACGCCGGGCTTTGCCTCGCCAGCCGGACTTCCCGTCAGGTTCACGCGCGCTCCGGCCCGGATCAATTCGGTCTCGCCGGGCCCCTGGAAAAACGTGAAGCCCGGGCGCCCTCTCCAGGCCAGCGGCCCGCCCAAGCGGATCCCATGGTCCAGCGTCACGTCATGGATTCGCGTGACCAGCGCTTCGTACTCTTTCTCGCCCTGCCGATGCCTGGAAAAATTCCCCAAGTCCGTGCTCGCCGCGAAAATCACATCGATCCCCGGAACCGACGCAATCTTCTCCGCGTTTTCCGCCCCGATGGGCGTCTCAATCATGATGACCACCACCATGTTGTCATTGGCGATTTGGTGGTAATCGCTTCCCCAGAGCGCGCCGTACTGCCCGTTGCCCTGGCTGCGCCGGCCCTCGGGCGGATACTTCGACCATTTCACCGCGGCCTGCGCCTTCTCGACGGTGTCCACCGTGGGAACGATGATCCCCACCGCGCCGATGTCGGTCGCTTTCTGGATGTCGCTTTCGGTCGCGTCCGGCACGCGAATAAACGGCATCCCCGAAGCTCCTCGGCACGCCCAAATCATTTTGGCCACGTCCTCATAGGTCAAAGGGCTGTGCTGCATCTCGATCCACAGATAGTCGTATCCGGCGTTGGCCATCGCACAGTAGATATTCGGGTCCGGAGAGAAAACCGTGGCGCCGACCAGGGTCTTGCCCTCGCGCAGCTTCTGCTTCGCGGTATTGAAAATCCGACTCGGCGCCTTCTGCTGCTGCGCTCGTGTTTCTCCGAGCGATATTCTGAACAGCGCCAGGCAAATCGTAGCGAGTGAAAGGAAACGTCGTGTGGTCATGGGCCTACTCCTTGGGCGGCAGCGCTTGCCGGGCCTCGCGCGGAATGATACTCCCGACGTCGCTGCATTTTGTAGAGGCGGCCTTCCCAAGCCGACAAAGACTTCTGCCTCCATGAACTGAGAAACCGATTTCTCTCCCGAGAAAGTCGGCGTAAGTCTTGTGTAATCAACAGGCCGCTTTCAAGGCGGAAGCCGAATTTCTGGGTCATATAACCGCCCCAACCGGGCGGCTCGCGCTGCGATCTCTGTTCTCTGATCTCCGGCATCTTATAATTTGCCATGCAAGAAAAATCGCCACAAGTCCGCGGCCTTCGGCTCGATCCCGAGACGCGCTGCCTCCATTACCACGGCCCCACCGACATTATCGCCATCAAAATGAAGTGCTGCGGCCTCTACTACGCCTGCAAGGATTGCCACATCGCCCTCGCCGGCCATCCCATCCAGGTCTGGCGGCAATCTGAATGGCACCAGCCTGTCATCCTCTGCGGAGCCTGCCGCAACGAACTCAGCATCTCTCAATACCTCCAGTGCGACGCCCGCTGTCCGGCCTGCCACCGTGCTTTCAACCCCGCTTGCCGCCACCACCATCATTTCTATTTTGAAGCGATGCCTTCGTAGCCCCGCGAGGGCTTGCTCTTTTTGGTGGGGGCACGGCCTGCCGTGCCCGTCTTTTCCTAGCGCCGGACTTTACGTCCGGCGTCTCCACCTTTTTGGAGGGCGGCAGCACTGCTGCCGCTTTCGTACCGCCCAAGCGGCTCCGTGTCTTTGTAGCGCCTTAGCCCAATAGCTGGCAGTCGCTTGCGTAAAATTAAGCGCCACTCGCGGAAATCTGGCGCGCGGCACCACGCACCTGTCGCTATAGGCGGCTAAACATTGCTGATGAGAATAAGAAAAGAGGGAAAGATTCTGGAGCTTTTTCTGGAAAGGGAAAAGGATCGGGCACGCGGTGCGGGCGCAAGATGAATCAGCGGATCAGAATGCAGCGCCAGCCGCGTGCCGCATCCCTGCGGGTTTGAAGGTGCTATATCTGAGCCTTACCCCACTTTTTGGGCAGTAAGAGATTTCGCAGCGCGGATGCCAGTTTGTTCGGCGAGGCGGCCGGTTTTAGCAACGGATTCGAGTTGCCGGCAGATGTTCTCCTGGCAACTTGATCTGGAATCTATGTGCCGTGTTTTCATTAGCTTGCAGCCTATTCTGCATGTCCCAAAACTTAACTGCCGTGCTTTCAAGAAATTGCGGCTTCTTTTGCGAAACATCCGGGGTGGGGCCTGCGAAGAGGGCTTGATGGTTCTCGCCGTTTCGACTCTTGGCCTTTGGACTCTTCGACTTTACACCGTTCGTCCCATTGCACTGGCCAACCGGCGGTGCCACAATGAGCATCGTAGGCGCAAGTGCCAGGAAACAAAGCCGCTTCCTTCGGTGTCTAACAAAAGGAGAGCGGACAGCGGGTTCGGCAAGCGCTCGACGCCGCACCCGGCAGGCGGTCGATCCTGAATGGGGATGTAGGGAGACTTGAGTTTTCGCCCCGATAAGATCGGGGGGAAATTTGACAGAGGCCGGGCTAAAGCCCGGCCTCTACAAAGTCGAGAAAGGGACTCAGGTCGGAAAGGCCGGCAGTGTCCGATTGCGCTAGTGCCCTAAGTTGGGGCGGCGGTGAAGCCGAACTCGTCCACGAACTCCAAGCGGGTTCGGAGACGGCGTTCGACTGGCTCGTCACGCACTATCACGCGCCGGTCTATAACCTGATCCTCGGCATGCTCGGCGACAGCTCGGACGCCGCCGACGGCACCCAAGAAGTTTTTTTGAAGGCCTTTCGCGGTATCCGCAAGTTCCGCCAAGGCAGTTCCTTGAAGACCTGGCTCTATCGCATCGCCATACGCGAGGCGCTGAACCAGAAGCGCTGGTTCAAGCGCCACCTGCAGAAAAATGTTTCGATTGATGCGGAGCCGGAGCAAGGGCAGGCGCGCTTCGAGATTGCCGACCTGGGCGGCACGCCCTTCGAGCAACTGGCCGCGCACGAAATTCAAGATGCGGTGCAAGGCGCGCTGCGGCAAGTTCCGGAGGCGTTCCGGAGCGCGGTGATTTTGCGCGATCTGGAAGACCTGAGTTACGAAGAAGTGGCGGAAGTTTTAGAGTGCAGCGTCGGTACGGTGAAATCGCGAATTCTGCGAGGGCGCCGCGCGCTGAAGGAAATTCTCGAACCCATGTTGCAGGAACCCAAGTCGGAGCGAAGGGCCGCCGCAGGAACGAGCGCGCCGGCGATTGCTCATGTTCCCGCTCAGGTACAAGCTTTTGCGCAGAAAACAGTGGTGGTGCCGCGGCCGTCGCCTTATGGCGATGCCTCTTCGGCCATGCGGCACGTCTCGGTTGCTTCACAAGGCAAGTCCCCGCGCGCGGTTTCCGCGGGAGAGGGGCTCTCATGAAGTGCACCACGGTACGAAGGAATCTGGCAGGTTATCTGGATGATGCATTAGTGGGCGAAGAGCGCGTGAAAGAACGAGCCGAGATCAGCGGACACCTGGAGGCTTGCAGGAGTTGCCGCGAAGAGTTGCAAAGGTTCCGGAAGTTGGCCGTGCTGTTATCGCGCGTTCCGAGAAGTGTTCCGCCCGCGGATCTGGCGGTGCGCATCAAGGTGGCGGCGGCACAGGCGCAGCAATCGCAGGATTGGGCGACGCGTTGGCGCCATTTCAGGGAGCATGCGGGAATCGTTCTCGAAAACGCGTTTCGTCCGCTGACGCTTCCGGCTACCGGCGGCCTGTTTTCCGCGCTCCTGATTTTTGCGCTCGTATTTCAGATGATTGTTCCAGGCATCACCGTGAGCGCGGTAGAAAACGATGTGCCGATTAACCTAATGCGTCCTGCGGAACTGATTTCGCTTTCCGATTATCCGGAATCGTGGGCGCCGGAAAAGCATGACACGGAACTTTCCTTGCCGCACGGACTTTTGGTGGATGTGACCGTCGACGCGCAAGGACACATGACCGATTATCAGATTCTTTCTGGCCCGACGAGCTTGGAGTTGCGCCACCAGGTGGATCAGATGCTGCTCTTCTCGCGCTTCAGCCCGATGCTGAGCTTCGGCCGGCCGACCGCGGGTGGCCACGTCGTGATGAGCTTCAGCGCGGTTCGCGTTCGCGGATAAATTTTCAACGACATGAAAACTTTTGCGTCCCGCTTGGCCGCCTGCGGCGACGCGCGCACAGCCGCCAAGAACTCCGCGGGCGTTTTAGCGGCAGCAATTCTATGTTTGGTCTCTGCTGCCGTTGGCGAGGCGCAGACGCAAACGCTGCAGCGCAACGACTCCGAGCGCGAGCTGTTTGAGCTGCTCAACCACGAGCGGATTGCCAATCACCTGCCGGAATTGAAGTGGGATGACGCGCTCTTCAAAGCGGCGCGCAAGCATGCGCTGCTGATGCTGGACCTCAATACTCTCGAACATCAGCTTCCCGGCGAGCCCGGCTTGGAAGAACGCATCACCGCGGCCGGGGCGCGCTTTTCCTATTTGGCTGAGAACATTGCCATCGGAAAGCACGCAGAAACCATACACTCCGCATGGATGCACTCGCCTGGCCATCGCGCCAACATTCTCAACCCGCGCATCACGGCGGTGGGCATCGCGGTGGTGAACGGCCTGGCGGGATTATTTGCGGTCCAGGATTTCTCGCGGGCGTTTATGGACGAGAGCCTGGAGCGGCAAGAGAAGGAAGTGGCGGCGCTGCTCGCGACGAAAGGCCTGCACGTGACGCAGGCCACCGCGGATGCGCGAAGATCCTGTGAGGCGAACATAGGAAATCTTGGTGTTACTTCGGGAACGGTGATTCGTTTCGAGACAGGAGACCTCAGTACGCTCGATCCAGAAGTGGAAAAGAAAATAGCCGCGGAACCTCACCGCAACGTCGCGGTAGGAGCGTGCCACACGCGCGAAGGAGCCGGTTTTGGGCGCTACAAAATCGCGCTGCTGTTTTTCTGACAGCGGAAAATCGAAAATAGGAAGCGTTGAAGTTGCTAGCCCGAGGTTAAACGGTAAGACCAAGAAAAAACAATTTGTCACCAGTTGCAAAAGAAGTGCTGCAGCGCTGGAGCTGGTTGCAGGCACTCTGCGAGAGGGCAGTCGGGCAAAAAGAAATAGTTGAAACGAAGGAAATGACGGAATAAACTGGGGTGTCTATGAATACGCAACTCGCCAACTGGTCTTGCTGGTATCGATTTACTGGGCATCCATCCGGATGGCGGGGGGCGATTCTGTAAAGCGAATTCAGCGGAAAAGATTTTCAGCCCACTCGCGAGCCGAGTGGGTTTTTTATTTTTAGGGACAACACCCTTTGAAATGCGAGAACCGAGAACCGAGAGCGGAGGTCGGAAAGCCCAATGACTCAAGGGGCAGGTGCTCTGATCTCGGCTCCGATTCAACTGAAAGGCCAGAGAAATGATTATTTCCATGAGACTACATGCAACGCGAGAAGAAATTGACGAAGTCTGCGAGCAAGTAAAACACTTCGGCTACAAAGTGCATTCGATCGAAGGGGAGGAGCGTGTGGTCATCGGCGTGGTGGGCGTGGGCGACGTGACGGCGTGCATGGAATCGATCGAAGCCATGCCGCAAGTGGAAAAGGTGGTGCGCATTTCGGCGCCGTACAAATTCGTGAGCCGTGAGTTTCGCAAGGAGAAGACGCGGATCAAAGTGAACGGCACGGAAATTGGCGGCGACGAGTTTGTGGTGATGGCCGGGCCGTGCTCGGTGGAGTCGGAGAAGCAGATTATGCAGGCCGCGGAAGCCGTGGCGAAAGCCGGAGCGAAGCTGCTGCGCGGCGGCGCGTTCAAGCCGCGCACTTCGCCGTACGATTTCCAGGGCATGGAAGAAGAAGGATTGAAGGGCTGGCGATCATCACCGAAGTGATGAGCGAGCGCGGCGTGGATCTGGTGGCGCAGTATGCGGACGTGATGCAAGTGGGCGCGCGCAACATGCAAAACTTCATGCTACTGAAGGCGCTGGGAAAGTGCGGGCGGCCGGTGCTGTTGAAGCGCGGGTTGAGCAGCACGGTGAAAGAGTTGCTGATGTCTGCGGAATACATCACGGCGCACGGGAATACGGAGGTGATTTTGTGCGAGCGGGGGATACGCACGTTTGAAACGGCGACGCGGAACACCTGCGACATCGCGGCGATTCCCGTGTTGAATGAGCTGACGCACTTGCCGGTGATTTTGGATCCGAGCCACGCGACGGGAAAGCGCAGCCTGGTGCCGCCGGTTTCGCGCGCGGGCGTGGCGATTGGCGCGGACGGCTTGATCGTGGAAGTGCATCCCGCGCCGGAAAAAGCCATGAGCGACGGCGCGCAATCGCTGGACCTGGCGCAGTTCGCAAAAATGATGCGTGACCTGCAGCCGTACCTGCAGCTGTGGAGTGAGTCGCGAAAGACGCAAGCGCTCGCCGCCGTGAGCCACTGAATTCGAAATTCCGCGCGATAACGTCTTCGGCTGCAAAATGGATTCAGCGGAGGCGGTCGACAGTGTAGAACTCCGTCGGGTTAGGGGCAAGAATGGCCTCGAGAAGTGATGTTCTTGATCATCATCTGCAATGCTTTGGTGAGAGGAAACGCGATGGCATCCTGGCCGATGAATCAAGGGAGGAGCACGCGGCGGTCGGCGATTTCACCAGGCTCCGGCGAGCGGAGGAGGGAGCGCAGGCCGAGGGCAGCGAGGACGACGACTTCGGGGTCGATGACGTGGCGATAGCGGATGGTGGGAGCCGTAAGATAGAACACAAGCGGATAGAATGACAGGACCAAGACGTAAGGAAGAACGGCTTGGCGAGAAGAGCGAAAGACGGGAGAAGCTCCCTCACCAGGAAGGGAAGTATTGCGCCAGGCGCGCCAGAGACCGAGGAGCATTGCCAGGGTGAGTGACAAAGTGAGATAGACGTTGGCGAACCCGTGAAACTCATCTTGCAAATTGGAGGGGTCCAGGTTCCAGAAGCCGGTCCAGGTATACACAAATCTTCGCCAAAACTGCACGACGTACAGGCCGGGATGCTTAGCGAGGAAGGCGAGAGCTTCGCGGCGCGTTTCGCGCATGTAGCCAATTTCACCGAGGCGGACGAAGGCCGCTCTTTGCTCGGGATTGGTTGAAGGATGCACGTCGGTGTCGAGCCAACTGGAAGTGTTGCCGTCGTTACCGACCCAGAATTGGAGCCAGAAAACGCTGCGCAGAGGGACGTGAGTGTGAAAGGCGCGGTAATTGCGGATTTGCCAGGGAAGAACCGTGAGCGCAAGCCCTGCAATTACAAGCACGGCAGGAGAGAGCCAAAGACGGTGGGTGCGCGGAGTGGCTAGTACTCGCAATGACTTTTGGTACAAGGGATAAACTGCCCACGCGGCGAGAACGGGACACAGTGTAAGTGTCAAGGCGTTTGTTAAAGCGCAGGAACCGCCGAGCACACCAAAACCAAACCAACCACGCCAGGAGGCTGGCTGATTTCTGAGCTGGAGGGCAGAGAGAAAAAGAATTACGGCGAGCAGCGCACCAAGACAAGTGTCCCAGACAAAGCCGGCAGGGAAGTAGATGAAATAGGGATAGAGAGCCCAAATCCAGCAGGCGGTGACGGCAACGCCACGACCGAAGCTGCTTTGTGCAGCGCGGAGCAGTGGGAAGCAAATCAAAGCCGAGAACAGAGAGTTTAGGCTGAGGATGACCAGAGCGGAAGTTTTGCTGTAGACACCGAAAAGTTTGAAGATACCTGCAAGAAGGTAGGGATAAACGGGCATCACCCAGGCTGTCGGTCCGGTCTGGGCAGAAAGAGGGTTGCTGAAGCCGTGCCCTTCGGCGATGGAGCGGGCGATTCTGCCGGTCTCGAAGCCAAACAGCAAGTGGTCTTCATAATCGTTCCAAGTGCTCGTGTAAAACAGGCGCACAGCGATGAGGCGTAATCCCAAGGCGACGAGGAAAATCGCCACAGGCGACTGCGACAAATGTTTTTTCTCCGCCGCGTCGCACATGGGCACGAGCTTCCAGGAGCGGGTGCTTGCACAGGGCCGTCCGCCGGATTCTACTTCAATTCCGTGGCGGAAGGCACCACGTATTTCTGCTGCCGTCTTCGGGAACGGGCCTCGGGAAAATTCAGTGTTTGCGGCGATTACTCAATTTGGGAATCGCTTCCACGGTTGAATATACCAGCTCAAGAAGTGAACGGATTTGCAGGGCGGAGCCAGTTCGGCGGGATCATGTTGCCTTGTCCGGCTAGAGGCATCGCCACAGAGAACAAGACCGTGCGCATCTATATGGGAGGGTCTTTCCCAGGGCTGATTTTGCAAATGCCGACTGCTATTTGTGCGGTTTGCCCTCCCGCCTTTGATTTTCGCGTTGCTGGCGCTCCTGGAATTTTTGTGATTGCTGTTCGTGGCGGCGGTTCATTTGATCCATTTGCTGCTGCTGACGGCGCTGGAGTTGGTCCTGGCGCTGCTGACTTGCGTTCTGGTGGCTGAATCTATCCCGCTCTTGATCGTGCCGCCGCTGGAGCTTTTGGCGCTCGGAGTCCTGCTGGCGTTCGATGCGGTCCGTTCCGCGCTGGTGCTTTTCGTCGAGGCGAGAATTTTGCGCCGAAGGCGGCCGCTCGTCGCGGAAGCGCCCGTTGTCGCGCCCTCGGTCCGGACGATTGAAACCGCCACGGTTGTCCGGGCGGTCCATTTTTGCTTCTCTTGCATGCTCCACACCGCGACCGCGGAATTCGCCGGAACGCGCAGATGCCGCAACTTCCGGGCGGCCATGATTTGCAGAGGCCAAGAAGCGGCGATCACCGCGAGCAGCTTCAAAATGATGGTTCTGCTCTGCGGTCATGGCAACATGGCGTTCGTGTTCAAAGGCTAGCTCCTCGTGCGTGGGCCGCGCGTTGATACCTCCCGCACCGCCGTTGAAGCTGACGCGATTAATCGTGGTGTTGTTTACGACCGTGGTGTTGTAGGTGTTGTGGATCACAGTGACGTTCACGTTGGTCACGGAGCGGTTGTAGTAGTAATTTCCGCCGCGCCAGTAGCCCCCCACGAAACCGACCCCCGTGTACCCGAAACCGTAGTAAATGCCGCCGTAGAAGCCCACATGGGGTCCCCAGTAGCCGGCGTGCCAGACATAGCCACCCTCGGCAAATCCCCAGTAGCCGGGGGTCCAGAGCAAGCCTGGTTCGGGAGCGAGCACCCACGTCCCGGGGACCCAAAAGTAACCATCGGGGCCGTAAGCCCAGTAGCCAGGAACCCACATGTAGCCCGGTCCGGGACAAATCGGCTGCGCGTAGACGGGCAAGGCCGGCGGGTCCATGCGGATAGAGACGCCTACGGCAATTTGCGCCTGGGAGGGAGCGGGAATCGCCAGGATTTCGGCGGCAACAACGAACAACAAAAGGAAGCGCAGGATACGCATGATTTCACGCCTTTCTGACGTTTGCTGGCTTTTCCAAAGTTTGCGTTCAGCAGGCTTTGCCACTCGAGGCCACCCAATTCATCAAACCCGGCACCCCGCCAAAAGTCGCGGGCGGTTGCAGTAAGGCCCGTAAAAAGAATAACTTGGAAGCCTTTAGAGGCATTGGCCTTTCTGACGGAAAAGTGCTTACTGGATACTGCTATGATGCTCAGGCTTTCCTTGTGAGGCGCAGCGGGGAAGCAAGCTTTTCTTGCGACCTGAAACTGACCAGATCGGGGTTGCCGATTACGAAGGTTGGAAATGAGTGCTCTAGCGGGTGTGCAAATTCAACCCAGCTTTGCGACGATTCGAAAGGCGCAGAAATTCTTGCCTAAATATTTCGCGCCGACGCGGTTGGTTGCCGCACCATTTTTGAGCCAGGTGGCGGGCAGGAATGTCTATTTGAAGCTGGAGACGGAGTTGCCCACGGGATCGTTCAAGGTGCGGGGGGCGTTCTACGCGCTGGCGCAAAGAATGAAGAGGGAAACGGTGCGGGAAGTGATCGCTTCGAGTACCGGGAATCACGGGGCGGCGGTAGCGTATGCGGCGAAGGAGTTTGGGGTTGCAGCGAGGATTTTCATGCCCGCGAATGGCAATCCAGTGAAGCGTGGGCGAATTCAGGCGCTAGGGGCAACAATTGAGGAGAGCGGCGGGAGCGATCTCGCGTCCGCGTTCGAATTGGCAGCGGAGTATGCGAAACAACCGGGCGTTTATTTTATGAATGATGCAACCGATTTAGATCTGCCCGCGGGCCCGGCGACCATTGCGTGCGAAATCTTGCGGCAGCTTCCGACGGCCAGCGCGATGGTTGTGCCAATGGGAGACACGGCGCTGATTCGCGGAATGGCCGCAGCGGCAAAACAGTTTGCGCCGCAAGCGCGGATGATTGGCGTGCAGGCGGAGCGGGCGCCGGCATACTACTTGTCGTGGAAGGCGGGGAAGGTCGTGGGAACAGAGACCTGCGACACGATTGCCGATGGACTGGCGACGCGCACACCCGAAGAGGCGAACGTGCGCGATGTGAGGCAGCTTGTCGATGATCTGGTGTTGGTCAGTGAGGAAGAGATGCTGCGCGCGATTGGGACGCTGCTATTGGAGGAGCATGTCGTAGCGGAACCAGCCGGAGCGGCAAGCACGGCAGCGCTGCTGAAATCGAGGGAAGGCTGGGGTGATTGTCCGGTGCTGGTGGTGAGCGGCGCGAATGTTTCGCGGGAAGTGCTGAGGCGGGCGTTGCAGGTTCTCTAGTGAGGTCGTAGGTTTAGACAGGCAAAGAGGTAAAAAGGCGGCAGCAATGCTGCCGCAGTTCAGCCCCTCGCCGCAGCAGTTTGCTCCTTACAGCTCAGCGCTGCTTTCGCAAGTTTGAACTTGGATTTGACGTTTCGGCGGGGAGGGCGAAGGTGACGTACACGCCGCCGGAACGAGATTTGGGGGCCTTACCGCCTCCAGCGGCAATGACGACAAACTGGCGGCCGTTGACTTCGTAGGTAGCGGGCGTGGCGTTTCCAGAAAAAGGTAGCGTAGTTTGCCAGAGGAGTTGGCCGGTGGATTTGTCGTAGGCGCGAAACTGCTTGTCGAAATTCGTCGCGCCGATGAAGAGCAGTCCGCCAGCGGTGACGATGGGGCCGCCGTAGTTTTCCGTTCCGGTATCGGTTTGGCCCTTAGCGGCGAGTTCCGGATACTCGCCGAAGGGAATCTTCCAAACATATTCCCCGGTGTTCAGATTGATGGCGTTCAGCGTGCCCCAAGGCGGAGCGACGGCGGGGTAGCCTTGGGGGTCGAGAAATTTGTTGTAGCCGGTGAAGCGATATTTCATCGCGAGGAACTGCGCTGCGCTTTTTAGTTCCTGGTTCTCGCCGCTCGTTAAGTAATCGCTCAGGCCGGACACTTGATCTTGATTGAGATTCGGGAAGCCTGGCATGCGGCCTTTTCCGTTCTTAATGACTGCGACGATTTGTGTCGGGGTCAAGCGGCTGGCCACACCGACCAACGAGGGCATCGCCGGAGGTGAGCCGGTCATTTTCTCGCCGTGGCAAACGCCGCACTGGCTCAGATAGATGCCCCGCGGACTCTTTTTCCCTGTGTTTGGAGCGAGAGCGCCGGTCCAGGCAACGTCGTTCGAATTGACGTAGATGATGCCGGTCTCGGGGTCCACCGCGGGTCCGCCCCACTCGGCGCCGCCATCAAAGCCGGGAAAAATCACCGTGTCGATTCCAACGGAGAGGGGAACAAATTGTCCTTGGCTGCGGAATTTGCGGAATTGTTCGAGCGCCCATTGATGCGCTTCGGGAGTGCGGTTGGTCAGCAAGTTTTCGGTAAGGAGCTGCCGCGCAAAAGGCGCGGGGCGAGCAGGGAGCGGCTGCGTGGCGGACGTACGTTCGCCGGGCACGGCGCTGCGAGGATATTTGCGAACATCGATAGGGAAAAGGGGCTTGCCGTTGGTGCGATCGAAGAGATAAACCAGACCTTGCTTCGTGGTTTGCGCGACGGCATCCACGTTTTTGCCATTGCCTTGGACGGTAACGAGCGCGGGCGGGGAAGGGAAGTCGCGATCCCAAAGATCATGATGGACTCCCTGAAAATGCCAGATTCGCTTGCCCGTTTCCGCGTTTAAAGCAATCAGGCAATCCGCGAAGAGGTCGTTGCCAACGCGGTCCGCGCCGTAGAAATCAAACGCGGCCGAGCCCGTCGGAACATAAACGATTCCGCGCCGGGGATCGAGCGCCATGCCGGCCCAGTTGTTCGCCGCGCCGGAAGTTTTCCACGCCCGTGGCGGCCAAGTCCTGTACCCGAATTTCCCCGGATGCGGAATCGTATGAAACGACCAGCGCAATTTGGCGGTGCGGACGTCGTAGGCGCGAATGTCGCCAGGAGGCGCGGGCAAAGTTTCGGGATTCCTGCCGCCAACGATGATGAGATTCCGGTAAACGATCCCTGGGCTCGTCAGAGCAATGGATTGCGCGCTGGCAGGCTCGCGACCTAAATTTTCGCGAAGATCGATGCGCCCTTGCGTTCCGAAACTTGGGACGGGTTTGCCGGTGGCCGCGTCCAGGGCATACAGGAAATTCATCACGCCGACGAGAATGCGTTTTTCCTTGCCGTCGCTCCAGTAAGCCAACCCGCGGTCTGGCTGAGAGCCGACGATGCCGGAGTCAAACTTCCACAACTCGTTTCCGGTGGCGGCATCCAGAGCAAAAACTTTTTGTGTCGGCGTGATCCCGTAAAGAACGCCGTCGACAATAATCGGGCTGGTCTCGAGGCCGCCTTCTTCGCGGGTGTCGTAGCTCCAGACGACTGCCAGTTGTTTGACGTTGTCACGGTTAATTTGCGCAAGTGCGGAATAGTGAGTGTTTTCAGGCGCGCCGCCGTAGACCGGCCAGTCTTGCTGGCGCTCCTCCGCTGAGCGTGAATTGTGATCTCTTGGCGTTTGTGACGTTTGTCCCGCGCTAAAGGCGATGGTGATGACAGCAAGAGCGGAAACAAATAGGGGCGCGCAAATGGTGGTTTTTTTCACCGGTCCACTATCCTGGAAACGAGGAGGAGAGGATACCACCGCTCGATGGTCGCAGGAGAATCGATGAAGCATGCGACCTAGCTGGGAGGAAAGGCTAGGGGCTGATTGCTCGGGCCGTAGAAGGACGTTGCAGCGCCGTGAAACCTCTTCTCTTCTTCGGCGGGTCGGTTAGAATCCCTGGGTCCAAGAGACCTTCGTTTTTTCAGAATCGATGGAGGCGATGATGAACGCGTATTTCCGTTTTCGATCCGTTGGTTTCCTGGCCGCGGCCACTTGCGTCATGCTGGCCACGTCCTGTTTAGCAAGCGCTCAAGAGGCTTACACTCCCACGCCGGAGAGCCTGAAGGCGCGCACATGGTTCGAGGACGCGAAGTTCGGCATGTTCATTCATTGGGGCGTCTACAGCGTCCTCGGCGACGGGGAGTGGATCATGGAAACACGGCCCATCAATCGCACCGATTACGCAAAGCTCCCCAATTTCTTCAATCCCATCAAATTTGATCCCGCGGCGTGGGTCGCGCTGGCCAAAGCGGCCGGGATGAAGTACATCACCATTACGTCGAAACATCATGACGGGTTTGCGATGTTCGATTCGAAGCTGACCGACTGGAACGTCGTGGCGCGCACGCCCTACGGAAAAGATGTAATCGGCATGCTCGCCGCGCAGTGTCACAAGCAGGGGATCAAGCTCTTTGTCTACTATTCGCAACTCGATTGGCATTCGGAGGATTATTTTCCGCGCGGGCGGACAGGGCATCGCACCGGGCGGCCGGATTCGGGGAACTGGGATGCGTATCTGAACTTTATGGACGGACAATTGCGCGAATTGCTGACAACTTACGGTGAACTCGGCGGCGTGTGGTTCGACGGGATGTGGGACAAGCCGGACGCGGACTGGCATCTTGCGCGGACCTACGGATTGATTCACCAACTACAGCCGCAAGCGCTGATCGGCAGCAATCATCATAGGACTCCCTTTCCCGGCGAGGACTTTCAGATGTTCGAGAAAGATTTGCCCGGCGGGCACACGCAGAGCTTCAACACGGAACAAGGGGTGAGCGCGTTGCCCCGGGAGACTTGTGAGACGATGAACAACTCCTGGGGATTTAACATTACCGACGATCGCTACAAAAGCACCGCGGACTTGATCCGCTACCTGGTGCGCGCTGCGGGACGGAATGCGAATTTTCTTTTGAATGTTGGCCCGATGCCGAATGGCGAAATTCAGCCGGAGTTTGTGCAGCGCCTGACGGAAGTGGGAAAGTGGACCAAGCAATTCGGAGAGTCAATCTATGGGACGCGCGGCGGGCCGGTGGAGGCGGGGCCGTGGGGAGTGACGACAGAGCGGGGCTCGACCGTTTACGTGCATGTGCTGGATTGGAACCAAGCGGTGCTGGCGCTGGCGGGCATTCCGCGCGGAGTGCGTTCGGCAAAGTTGTTGCGTGACGGAAGCAGCGTGGAATTCAGCGCAGTTAAGGAGGGATTGGTGCTGCGGGTGCCGGAAGCCCAGTCGGAAGAAGTGGACCGCGTGATTGCGCTCGAACTGGAACCGGCCAAGTAACCGCTTTGCGGTTCACGCCGGGAGCACTCGCTCCGAGAACCGGGCTTGGCGAGGCCCTGGACTTGTGAGCTTATCGTTTGGCCGAGGATTCGACGAGTTTCAACACAAGCACCTTGCCGTCCGAATGAAAGCTGCCGCCCGTGGCCGTTTTGGCTTCCTTCAGGGGATTTTCAGGAAGGAAGTAAGCGATTTCACTGACCAGCCCGGTTGAGCAAAGAGTTTTCTCGACGTAATCGCGCTCCAGGTCGATATCGGGATCAATTTTGTGCGTAATGCCGTTGTTACGTTGGTCGCGTTCGATTCCGATGTCATGCGTGGCCGCGCCAACCCAAAGCGTTTCTCCATGCACTTGAATGGGAGCCTTCCAAATGCGCAGGTGGTTGCGCGACTTAGCGACGTACAGAGGCTCCGCGTGAGCCCAGCCGTAGTCCTGCGGGCGTCCAAACAGGTAAAGCTGGCTCATGGGCATGTTGAGATAAGACTCATGCGACATGCTTTCGATGATGCCGTGCAAGACCGCGTCTTTGACATCGGCATCCACCTGCACCCATCCTGCAGCAAGGAAAGCATTTCGCATGGCTGATGCCGAGCCAAGAATTAGAAGATTGACCATATCCCCGGGATGCCCCTGTTTGTCGCTGACGCGCCGCGGAATTTTGGAGAACAGCCCATTATCAATGCCCGGGATGGAAGCGATGCTTTTCGCCACGACGACATGTGCTTCGCCGTCCGCCGGAGCGTACACTTCAATCAGCACGACATACGTGCCCGTGGCGGGATCTTTGCTTTCTTGGTTGATTCCAAGCGCGAGACGCCCGGTAATGGGCGCAACCACATCGCAATGTGCGCCAACCAGAAAAGGCTGCGCCGCGTCTTTGTCGCCGATGCGCCCGATCAAGGCGCCACGCCCCGCATCGTTAAGGGGCAGAACGCGCAGGAGGTCTCGAAAGCCGCGAGCCAGGCCGTCGGGTCCGTTGTCTTCCTTGGCGTCGGAATAGCGCAGTTTCCCGGTCGCGCTCATGACCACGTGTTCGCCGGGCTGCACGTCCACACCGGTATCCATCCAGGAAGCATCGCCAGTGATTTGCACTTCCTGGGAGACGCGTTTTTTTCCATAGGCGGGCTGCGACTTCGAGCCATTCTGCGCTGCCGGTGCTTGCCGAGCTTGGTTTTTGCCGTTCTCGCGAACAAGTTGGGCGTGCCGAGAACCCGGCAAAGTGGCGATGGGGAGTGAAAGTCCTAGAGTGAGAAGAATTGTGTGCTGGAGAAGCCGAGCCATTCTGGAAGTGTCACCTGTAGCGAACCTGCGCGAATTTCTAGTCTAAGCAGATGCGATTCACCCCGGCAAGTCTTGCCGCCTGATAGCACTGGAGAAGTTAGTAAAAGAAGCGCGACCTAAACGTCTCCTTCGTTGCAGTTAGACGGGTGCGAAAAACTTTCGCTCATATACGCGATTCCTTGACGGAAAGGGAGGGCGACGGTAGATTGAAAGCATGCCGCAGCATTGCGAGAGGACATAGACCGCTCCCCGATGTTCCCTTCCTTGCTGAGGGAGCCTAAAGGTAGAAACAAACAAAGCCACTTGCCCGATTGAGGGCTGCGGCAGCCGGAATGAGAAAAACGAGACAACTAGCATTGCTTTTCGCACTTTGTGCGACTGCCGCGTGGCAGGCCGCGGCGCAGGGCACCAAGCAAGTCCCCGTGCAAGCGGGGCTGCAAGCCCGGTCCGAGACGCAGACCCCTCCTCCCTCTTCACACGCGCAAGCCCCTGCGGAAAACACCGTTACCGTGGATGGCAGCGAAGCCATGTTCACGACCATGTGCGCGCTGCTGGCGTCGGGCTTTGAATCCAACGTCAACTCCGACAATTGGACGGCCTTCCGGGCCCAGATGCGTGAGCGTTTGCGCAAGCAACAAGGACCGGCTGTGGATGCGATCCGGCAATTCTATCGCCAGCACGAATTGCGCGACCCCGGTGCGACGCTTTCCAGATATTTGTGGTTCGGCTTGGTTTCAGGCCCAGCTCCCAATTTTCAGCCCATCCTGCGCCGCGATGAATTGCCCCCCGATGTGATCGCGCTTTTGGGATTCAGCGAACTTCTTTCGAGCTACTACCGGGAACAGAAAATTGCTGATCTATGGCGGCAGGTGCAGCCGATTTATAACCGCGAAATCCAGCCTTTACAGGAGCCGCTAACACAGATCGTATACACGACGACCGGATATCTTCGCGAGATTCTCGATCCCTACGGCCCGCGCAAATTCAACATTATTGTTGAACCGCTGGTTGGGCGAATTACCAACGTGCGGAATTTCGGCGACCACTATGCGCTGGTGCTGAGCGGAGCGGAGGACCTCCCCCTGGACGTGGTGCGCCACGCGTTTCTGCACTTCATGCTGGACCCGCTCCCGCTGATGTATCCCCACGTGGTCGCAGTGAAGCGTCCGCTCTATGACATTGCGGCGAAAGCGCCGCGTCTGGTGGATGACTTGAAGGACGATTTCCCCTCGTACTTCGCAGAATGCACCGTGCGTGCCGTGGAACTACGCATGAAGAGGATGTCGCCAGGGGAGCGTGAAGCCGCATTGCGCCGCAATGATGCGGACGGTTACGTGCTCGTGAGGCCGCTGGTCACGGCCTTGGCCGGCTTTGAAAAGTCGGAACCGTCGATGAAGCGGTACTTTCCGGATTTGGTCAGAAGCATCGACGAAAAAGCAGAGGCCAAACGGTTAGCTGGGATTCCATTCGCCGCTGCTGACACAACAAAGAGCGACGATGCGGCCGTGGAAGTCGTAGCGCGCCCAAAGAGAGCATTGCCAACCACGGTCCCCAATGACGCCGATGCTATCGCCGAGCTCACCGAAGGCGAGCGGCAAATTGCCGCAAAGAATTCTCCTGCGGCCGAAGCGGCGTTTCAGAAAGTTCTGATGAAGTATCCGGACCAACCGCGCGCGTGGTTTGGCATGGGAGTTGTTGCCTACATGGATCACAACGTAGCCCGGGCCAAACAGGTTTTCGGGAGCTTGACCACCGGGGAGCATGCGGCCACCAGCGACCCGCGAGTTTTGACTTGGTCGCATGTCTATCTCGCGCGGATTTATGATTACGAAGGGAATGCTTCCGGGGCCAAGGCGGAGTATGAGTCGGCGTTAGCAGTGCCGGGTGGCCCGCAAGAAGCCAGGCAGGCAGCGCAAAAGGAGCTCGCCGCATCTGCCAACGACAAGCCGACGCCGCAGCCGTAGAATAACTTTATTCTCGTTCGGGTTCTGGGCCCTAAGGCGATAGAAATGGAAGAAGGCGTGAACGGAACCATTGGTGGGAATCGAGAAGAAGCCATGAGCTTGATAACGGCCAGCAGGGTGCCCCGAAGTAGGTTTGTGGCGTCGAACGGATGCCCTTAGCCAATCAGGGACCGAGACCGAATAGGAGAAAAGGAATGAGAAAGAAATCGAACCTTTGGTTGAGAGGGTTGATCCTAGCCGGATTTTTGTCTGGCACTTGCGCTCTGGCCGCCGCCGAGGGCAGCCAAGGCTCTCAGAGCAGCCAAGGCAGCCAGAGCCAACCGCCCGCTCAATCTACCGACAAATCGAAGACCCCGGACGTCACGCCGCTATCGCTCGATAATACGCCCGCCCCCGTGAACGCCGAAGAAGACGCGGCCTTCAAAGCGTTCCAAGCCGTGCCGATGAGCGACGCCAAGCAGAAGATCCAATCAGGAGAAGCTTTCCTGCAAAAATACCCGGAGAGTCGCTATAGGACGGGCGTGTACGCTCCGTTGGTGTTTGCTTGCTTGCAAGACGGGCAGGTGCAGAAAATGGAGGAATACGGCGAAAAGGAAATTGCGCTGGCGCCGAACGACGTCTCCACACTCGCGATCATGGCGCAGACGCTTCCTCGCAGCATCCATTCGAGCACTCCGCCGGCGGAGGCCACTCAATTGCTGGAAAAAGCCGAAAAGTACTCGAAGCAGGCCATCGAGATTGCTTCCACGCTTCCGAAGCCGGCAAACATGACCGATGAAGCGTTTGCGGCGGCCAAGAATCAGGATCTAGCCATGGCCCACAGCGGTCTGGGACTGGTCTACATTCGCCGGGGCAAAAACGCTGAAGCCATCACGGAATTGAGTGAGGCGGTGAAGGTGGATCCGAACCCCGACCCCGTGAATTACTACCTGTTGGGTATGGCCAGCAAGAGCACTTCGCATTTCGATGATGCCATTACCGCTTTCAATAAATGCGCGGCTGTGCCTGGGGCCATGCAGGCCGTCTGCAAAGCTCAGGCGGATGACGCAAAGAAAAAGAGCACCACGGAACTGAGCGCGCCCAAGTAAATTAGGCCGCCATTTTATACGAATTATGCAGGAAACGATGCGGATTGCCGATGCGGCGCTGGAGGAGCGCCTGGGTCACAGGTTCTCGAATCGAGCGCTGCTCGACCAAGCCCTGACCCACAGCTCGGCGATTCCTGAGTTGCGTGGAGCTGGTTCGGAGGCCTCCGGCGATTTTGCGTCAGATAATGAGCGCCTGGAGTTCCTGGGGGACGCGGTCCTTGAGTTGCTCGCCAGCGAATATCTCCTGGCAGCTTTTCCGGAGTGGTCGGAAGGACAACTTTCGAAAAGCCGTGCGCGCATCGTGAACGCAAGTTCTCTGGAGTCCGCGGCGCGGCGCTTGCATCTGGGGGAGCACCTCCGCTTGGGGCGCGGTGAAGAAAAAACCGGCGGACGCGAGAAGCAAACGCTGCTGGCCGACGCCTTTGAAGCTGTAGTCGCAGCGGTTTATCTAGATGCCGGACTGGGTGCCGCGCGGGAGCTGCTGCAGCGGATTTTGTTCGAGCAAGCTTTGGAGGAGCGCGGCGAACGTATCGCCGAATCAGACCGCAAATCGGCGCTGCAGGAATTTCTGCAAGGGCGCGGGCAGCCCCCGGCGGAGTATCGTTTGGCTGGAGAAAGCGGGCCGGATCATCAGAAGACTTTCCAAATCGAAGTCTGGATTAATGGGGAATGTCTAGCGAGGGGCGAGGGCAGCACGAAAAAAGAGGCGGAGCAGCAAGCTGCACGAAGCGCCCTGGAACAACTTGAACGGACAGGAGTGAAAGGCTGAGAAGGAATGCCTGAGCAAACACTGGCACCAGTCCCCGAATCAACACAGGCTCCAACGCCGGTGGCCAAGCCAGAGGAGTACCGGGAGGAGACCACTCTTTCCGAATATCTGGAGTCGTTGCTCGTTACTGTGATTCTCGCCTTGTTCGGCACCACCTTTATCGTGCAGGCCTTCAAGATTCCTTCCGCATCTATGGAAGGCACGCTGCTGATCGGCGATCATTTGCTCGTCAACAAGTTTATTTTTGGCGGCACCGGTGCTTGGTACGACAAATTTCTTCCCTACCACCCGCTCCAACGTGGCGACATCATCGTTTTCAAGTTTCCTTATCAGGAGCACCAGCACTTTGTGAAGCGAGTGATTGGCTTGCCGGGCGATCGCGTGAAAGTCGTCGATCAAGTCGTCTACGTCAACGGCAAAATGCTCAACGAGCCTTACGTCGTCCACGATCCCACTGCCCGCTATGACCCGTTGAATTACAACTTTCCGCCGCCGCCGAGACAAATGATTGTCTCAGGCCTGCAGCCGGAATGGGCTCAGGAAATGAAGAAATTCATCCGGGGGGACGAAATCGTTGTGCCCCCGGGGAAGTACTTTGCGATGGGGGATAATCGGGATCAGAGCTGGGACAGCCGTTTCTGGGGCTTCGTGGACCACGACGCTATCATGGGGCGGCCTTTTTTGATTTATTGGTCGGTTGAGGCGAAGAGCAGCGATTACAGCGGAGAGAGCACGTTTTGGTCGCGGCTGGAAGGAATATTTGAGACCCTCGCGCACCTGCCTTCCCGCACGCGATGGAGCCGGATGCTTCATACCGTGCACTGATTGTCAGCCGGTTTTTTGCGTTGTGCCCGGCGCTACCTTTTTCCGCAAGAGTTCCTTAAACTTCCGAACAGCATGAGCAAGCTTAAGAAATGGTGGAAGGCGGGCGCCGTCGTGGTGTTGGCGCTTGTGACCTTGCAAGTAGCCGTCTCCTTGCTGGCGAGGACTCGCCGAGTGCACGCTTATCTCACCGCGCATCTCGAGCGGGCTTTTGGAAGGCCCGTCGAGGTGGGCAGTTTTGGCGCGCGCATTTTCCCAAGTTTGGAGCTCTACGCCGACGGGGTCACCGTGGGCGAAGATCCCGCATTCGGCTACGAGTACTTCCTACGTGCCGAGCAATTGAGCGCGGGCTTGCGGTGGTTTGGTTTATTGCGCGGTCATTTTGAATTTGGAACCTTGTCCTTCGGCAAGCCCAGCCTGATTCTGGAGCGCAACTTTCAAGGCCGATGGAACCTGGAGCGCTGGCTGCCCCCGCCAAAGAATGCGGGCGAGCAAAATCGCCTCATCTACGGGCCACCATCCCCCGCTCCTCCGGTAAATCGCTTGCAACGAATTCGATTTGACGAAGGACGCATCGATTTCAAGAATCAAGACGAAAAGCTGCCCTTTGCCTTCACAGGAGTTTCCGGCAGCGTCGAACAAGTTTCTCCCGGCCGTTGGCAACTTCAGCTCGAAGCCCAGCCTTGGCGCAGCGGTGTTGTTTTGCAGTCGGCGGGAATTATTCGAGTAAGCGGAGACCTTGCGGGCACTTCGGCTCGCTTGCAGCCCGCGCAAGTCACCTTGCACTGGAGCGAAGCTTCCCTCGCCGATGTCTTCCGGCTGATCCATGGCCAGGATTACGGCGTCCGCGGTCTTTTCACTCTGGACGCCACAGCAAAGAGTACCGCGGGTGCAGACGATGGTCCCGGTGATTGGACCTATACCCTGCAAGCGCGCGCGCGCCGCATTCACCGCTGGGATTTGACCGAACGTGCGGACAGTCCTGCCTTGAATGTGAACGTTAACGGGCGATGGAACGTGGGCACCGGAACTTTCGCTGCCGATCAATTCACGGTCGAGGGGCTACGCTCGAACCTTCGCGGAAAGTTTCTTTACGCTTCGGAGAGCCCAACCGCGATGGAGTTGCGCTTGGACTCGATGGGCGTTCAAGCTTCTGACTTGCTCGAGTGGTACCGTGCTTTCCACCCCGACGTCGCTGAAGGCATCGTCGCCGATCAATATTTTACCGGCGGCATGATTCTGCGTGGCTGGCCTCTTTCTGTCGAGTCTGCCGCTCTTTCCAGTAGCGAGGGTACGGTTAAAGTGCCTGGATTCACAGAACCGATCCTAATTGGATCGATCGCCGGTGGCCGCGAACGCTCTCGCATCGTGATTGGCCCTGTGCGGATCGCCCTGGGGGGTAATCCTCGCGACGTCATTCTTGCGAAGCGTCGCCACCTAGCGCCGGCCACGGAGAATGCGGCGGATTTGACGTTCACGCAGGACTTAAAAACGGATGCAGGTGGCATCAGCGTTGAGGCCAGCCTTCCCAAGGCCGAAGATTTTCTAAAACTTGCGGCTTTCCTGGGCTGGCCAATCAATCACGGGTGGGAGCTCACAGGGCCCGCGTCGGCAGTCACGCAGTGGGCTTGGAAAGAACCTTTTCACGGGCGCTGGAATGGTTCGGTTTCGGTCAGGAAAGCATCTTTGACGGTGGCTGGCCTGAACCTGCCGCTGAATTTAGTGGAAGCTGGTCTGGGCTGGAGAGCGGGGCGGCGCACGGCTCGCTTGCTAAGAGTCGAAGGCTTTGGCGGCAATTGGATGGGGTCAGTAGCGGAAGAGCCCAAGACTGGGACTGGCGAAGAGACCACTCCTAATTGGAAATTCGATCTGAGCGTAGATCACTTGAACGCTGCCGAACTCGACCGCTGGGTGGGGCCACGCGCGCGGCCCAACTGGCTTCAGCGGCTGCTGCACTCTTTTTTGCGTGAAGTCACTCCGGCGACGCCTGCCAGTGAACTGGTGCGGCGTATCGACGCGGAAGGCCGTCTGCGCATAGCCCGCTTGACCATCGAAAAACTGAGGCTAGAGAACGTCGTGGCTCGGGGTTCCCTGCGCGATTTGAAGCTGGATGTGCAGGATTCCGAAGCGGAATGGGCGGGAGGCCACGTGCGGGCAAAAATGGGCGCTAGTTTTCTGCCACGCCCGGTTTATGAAGTCAGCGCGAACCTCGACCGCGTCAACCTGGCGAAATTGCCGGTAACGGGGCGTCTTGCTGACCGTTTGAGCGGCGCTGCTTCCGGGAACCTGCAATTGAAGACCACTGGAGTTGGGCGCGATGAGCTACTCAAAAATCTCGATGGAAGGGGCATCGTCAAACTGAAAAAAGTCGAGCTCCGGGGCTTGGACTTGCCCGCTAGCGTTGTGGATGGTGCTGCTCGCTCAGGGATTTCACGCTGGCCGGCCGGAGAATGTGCCTTCCTGGTCCGTAATCGCAGCCTCGTCTTGCAATGGCTTCAGCTCAATGGTCCTCGCGAGCGGACCTCTGTCGAGGGCACTGTAAGCTTCGGGTCGGAGGCGGATTTGAGCGTTTCCCTACAGTCAAGAGAAGGAATCAAGGCACAAGCAAAGAAGGCTTCCACGAACGGACATGTCTTGAAGATTTCCGGGCCGCTCGAGGAGCTCCACTTGACCGCGGCGAAAACTCCGGAGCCGCAAGTGGCGAATTGAGTTTGCCGCGGGTTCATCATGCTCGCTGTCCGTGACAGTCACAAATAGAGGAGGAAAGGATGAATCGTTCTGCCTTGGCGGTTGCCTCGGTACTCTTTCTTTTGGCGGTTACCGTCGCGCCGGGGCGCGAGCAGCGCGCCAGCCTCCTTCCAAAACTCAAGTCCGGCCAAGCGCTCACCTATCTCATCCGCTATCGCAGCACGAAAGACGTCAAGACCGAGAGTAACGTCGCCATTCCCCTGGCTCCCGCAGCTTCGCAGACCGACGCCCGCGGGCTGCTGTACATCCAAATTCTGGATTTGCAGCAAACTGGCGGCAAGCCCGCGATTCAGGCGCGAAGCCAGTTTCTGAACGGCGATGCTGAAGCGTCCGCCGCGAAACCCGCCAGCGAAAAATCAAAATCCCCACCGAAGCCTCTCGCGCCCGCAGGCAATCCCGTCGAGTTCACCATCTCGCCCGAAGGCTATGCGGAAAAAGTCACCGGCCTCGACAATCTAACTGAGGAACAGCAGCAAATCTGGCAAGAGTGGGTCGCGCGGTTCGCCATGGCCTGGGCCGTTCCTTCACCGCGCGTCAAAATTGGCGACAACTGGAAAATCGAGCGGCCCGAGCGAGCCACTTCTCCCATCGCCGCGCTGATTTGGACGCGCGATTCTTCCTACGTTCGCGATGAACCCTGCGCTCCCGCTCAGCTTTCCATCACCGGTGAAGTCACTCCCTCGAGCGGCGCAACGGATATTTGCGCCGTCGTGCTCACCAACGCGAAGCTCGTGCAAAAATCTTCGCCCAAAGACGCCACACCCGAAGACTTCAAGCTCCACCAACTCAAGACTATGGGCACGGCCAAAGGCTCGAACGAATTGATCACTTACATTTCGCTCACCACGGGCCTCGTCGTCCGTGCCACCGAAGAAGCAGACCAGCAGATGGATGTCACCGTCGCCAAAGCCGACGGCTCCAACGGCGTGCATTACAATGTGGACGCCAAAAGCGAGCTGGAAGTCCTGCTGCTGACACAGGCTCAGTTGCCGCCTCAGCCCTCTCGGCACTAGGCGAGCGCGGTAACGACTCTCCTCGTAAATGGCCGGCTTGCGTGGCAGAGTATAATCAAGGTTTGCGCCTTGTCCGGCGAACCCGCAGGAGACGCTCGCTGCCGCCATCGATCAGCTTTTCGCTGGAGTTGAATCCGGCGAAAAACACCAGGTCCTGCTTGGGGTCACCGGTTCTGGCAAGACGTTCACGATGGCCAAGGTCATCGAGCAATCCAATCGCCCGGCGCTTGTTCTTGCGCACAACAAAACGCTGGCTGCGCAGCTGTATCACGAATTTAAAGCGTTTTTCCCGGAGAATGCCGTCGAATACTTCGTCAGCTACTACGACTACTACCAGCCGGAAGCCTACGTTCCGTCCGCCGATCTTTACATCGACAAAGAAGCCACCATCAACGACGAGCTCGACAAGCTGCGCATGAGCGCCACGCGGTCGCTCTTCGAGCGCCGTGATGTGGTCATCGTCGCTTCCGTCTCCTGCATTTACGGCCTCGGCTCGCCCGAAGCTTATTACGGCATGTTGGTTATGCTCGAAAAAGGCCAGCAGACTTCGCGGGAAGCGCTCCTCCGCCGCCTCGTCGACATTCAGTACGAGCGCAGCGAAGACTTGCGCCGTGGCACCTTCCGTGTTCGCGGCGATATGATCGAGATTTATCCCACTTACGAAGATCAGGCTTATCGCATCGAAATGTGGGGCGACCAGATTGACACGCTTCGCCAGATCGATCCGCTCACGGGCGAAGTTCGCGCCGGCAACGAAGATCTCTCGCGCGTTCCTGTCTACCCGAAAACGCACTACGTCATGCCGCAGGACCAGCGCGATCGCGCCATCGTGGGCATTCAGGAAGAGCTCGAGTGGTGGAAGAAAGAGCTCGAGAAGCAAGGGAAATACGTCGAAGCCCAGCGCGTCGTGCAGCGCACGCTCTTCGACATCGAAATGATGCGTACCATCGGCTATTGCCACGGCATCGAAAACTATTCGCGCCACCTCAGCGGCCGCTTGCCCGGCGAAGCTCCTCCGACTCTGCTCGATTACGTGCCGCAGGACTACCTGATGTTCATCGACGAATCCCACCAGACTGTGCCGCAAGTCCGCGGCATGTTCCACGGCGACCGCTCGCGCAAGCAAACGCTGGTGGACTACGGCTTCCGCATGCCCTCGGCGCTCGACAATCGCCCGCTCACCTTCGAGGAATTCGAGCACCGCATGAATCAAGTCATTTATGTTTCTGCGACGCCCGGTCCTTACGAACTCACGCGCGCCGGCGGCGTGGTTGTCGAGCAAGTGATTCGTCCCACCGGCCTCGTCGACCCGGAAGTGGAGATTCGCCCTGTCAAAGGCCAGGTGGACGATCTGCTGGAAGAAATTCGAGTCCGTGCGGAGAAAGGAGAACGTGTGCTGGTCACCACGCTGACCAAGCGCATGGCCGAAGATTTGTCCGAATATTTCACCGAGGTCGGCGTCCGCTGCCGCTACCTGCATTCCGAAGTGGAAACGCTCGACCGCATCAAGATTCTGCGCGATTTACGCCGCGGTGAATTTGACGTGCTCATCGGGATTAACCTGCTGCGTGAAGGCCTCGACCTTCCCGAAGTGTCTCTCGTCGCCATTCTCGATGCCGACAAGGAAGGCTACCTTCGCAGCGCCACTTCGCTCATTCAAACCATCGGCCGCTGCGCGCGTCACATCGAAGGCCGCGCCATGCTCTATGCCGATCGCCGCACCGATTCCATGAATCAAGCCATCGACGAAACCAACCGACGCCGCGCCAAGCAGATGGCCTTCAACAAGGAAAACAACATCACGCCGATGTCCATCGTGAAGTCCGTGGACATGGAGCTAGCGCGCATTGTCGAGGCCGATTATGTTTCTGTTCCTGTGGACGACAGCATGCTCGATGCGGCCGCTGCCGAAGTCAAAAACGAGCAGCAGCTCGCTCAATTGCTCCAGCAACTCGAAAAGCAAATGCGCGAAGCTGCCAAAAAATTCGAATTCGAGCGCGCTGCCCAGCTTCGCGACCGCATCCGCAGCCTCAAACAAAAAGACATGGCTGGGCTTTTTTCCCGCCCATCCGAGCCCGGCTCGGATGCCGTCGAACAAAGCTCCCGAGTAGCAGAACCTTAGTCCGGCCGTGCCGTCTGATTCCTCCAGCGTGCCG
>QHYI01000230.1 GCA_003223245.1 Acidobacteriota bacterium | reverse complement strand
ACACGCCAACATAATTGCGGGAGGCCCTTCCGCCGCCGATGAGCAGCAGGAACGCGAGTTTGCTCGCAAGCTTGCCGAAAGATACCGGTACGCGTTCATCGACCTGCGAGAACAGCGCATTAACCCGGATTTGATTCGCACGATCTCTGCAGACCTCATGTTCCGCTACAACTTCGTACCCCTCGAGACGCATAACAACCTTTTGACCATCGCCGCGGCCGATCCCGGTCTGGTTCAGAGCAGCGACGAGCTGCCTCTGTTACTCGGAAAGAAACTTCTGATTCGAGTTGCGACAGCACGCCAGATCGCCGATGTGCTGAAACGCACCGAGCAGTCGCAGCGCGTTCTCGAACAAGCCACGGAAGCGTTTGCTCTCCAGGCCCCCAAGGAAGAAGAGGAAAGCGAAGAGACCATTTCCGGCGATCGCCTGACGCGCGACAGCACCGCCAGCCCCGTGGTTCGCCTCGTCGAGACTGTCATCTTCACGGCGCTGGAGCGCCGCGCCAGCGACATCCACATCGAGGCCCGCGACACAGAAGTTGCCGTCAAGTATCGCATTGACGGCGTTCTCCAGCACGCCATGCAGCCTATCGCCAAGGAGCACCATTCCACGGTCCTTTCGCGCATCAAGGTTTTGAGCGAACTGGATATTGCCGAGCGCCGCGTCCCGCAGGATGGCCGCTTCCGCGTCAAATACAAAGGCCGCTTCATCGACTTGCGCGTATCGATCATGCCCGCCAGTCACGGGGAGGATGCGGTTCTTCGCGTCCTCGACAAAGAAACGCTTTCCGAGAAATTCGCGAACTTGACTTTGGATGTGGTGGGCTTCTCGCCCGAGGAGCTCTATCGTCTCCGTCGGTACATTCATGAACCTTATGGCATGGTCCTGGTCACCGGCCCCACAGGCTCCGGCAAAACCACCACCTTGTACGCGGCCATCAATGAAATCAAGAGCGACGAGGACAAATTCATTACCATTGAAGATCCTGTTGAGTATCAGGTTCGCGGCATTACGCAGATTCCCGTGAACGAGAAAAAAGGCCTCACTTTCGCCAGAGGCTTGCGTTCCATTCTGCGGCACGACCCGGACAAGATCATGGTCGGCGAAATTCGTGACCAGGAGACAGCGCAAATCGCTATCCAATCGGCGCTCACGGGGCACCTGGTTTTTACTACCGTTCACGCCAACAACGTGACGGATGTGATCGGCCGTTTCGTCAATATGGGCGTCGAGCCGTACAACTTTGTCTCTGCATTAAACTGCATCATGGCGCAACGCTTGGTGCGCGTGATCTGCCCGAATTGCAAGCGTCCCAAGCATTACACGCCGGAAGATTTGAAAGAAGCCGGCCTCGATCCGGCCGTGTGGGGAAACGGGACCTTGGTCGAAGGTGTTGGATGTTTGGAGTGCTCGGGCACGGGATACCACGGGCGGACGGCGATTTGCGAATTGATGGATCTGAGCGATCGCATCCGCGAAATGATTGTGGACCGGCGCCCGACTTCCGAAGTCAAACGAGCTGCGCGGGAAGAAGGAATGGCTACGCTTCGCGAGAGCGGGCTGGCTAAGGTCCGGGCTGGCATTACGACCATCAAAGAAATCAATAAGGTGACTTTCGTTGAGTAGCGCCGCATTGGTTCATCAAGGCATTTACAAGAGCGGGCTCGCGCGCCGGATGGCGAGCTGGCTCGATGCCATTCCACACCCTCCCGTGGCCATGGAAATTACTTCGGATCGCATCGCGGTGGCGAGATGGGGGCACTCCGGATCGCTGGACGCTTTCGCTGTCGAACTGCTACCGCCCGGAGCGGTCATCCCCTCGGCCGTGGAGACCAACCTCGTAAATTCCGCGGTCGTCAAGGCGGCTGTGGCTAAAGCTTGCGACCGGCTGCGCATACGGCCCGAAGACGTGGCTTTACTTCTGCCCGACCCGGTGATTCGCGTATTTGTTCAGCATTTCGAGGATTTCCCGCGTTCTTCAGCAGAAGCGATTCCCTTGTTGCGGTGGAAGCTGAAGAAAAGCGTGCCGTTCGAAGCGGACGAAACTATCATTTCTTATTTTCGGCAGGCTCCGCGGGAGATAGGCGTGGATACGCGTGGTCCTGAGCTCCTCGCTCGCAGCGATTTCGTTGTTGGAGGGCGATCGGCCGATTTTATTCGCGCGCATCTCGGGTTCCGTCCTGACCACGGCCATTGTGCGTTCCGCCCTGCTTTGCAGTTATCGTTGCACCGACCTCTCTACGTATGGTGCAAGCCTCACACCGCAGATGCTCCTGGAAGAGATTTTCCCGGTTGCCGCCTACTATCAAGATACCTGGCAGGAAGGAATTTCTTCAGTTCGCATCGCCGGCCTCGGCGTACGCCTTGGGGAGTTTTCCGGTCTACTAGAGCAGGAATTTCACTGCGAGGTGAAGTCCTTACTGAGTTCCGCGCACGCGGAGGGACGCATCAAAGAAGATGCGAGGCAGCTTGCTGACCGCGACCTGGAAGGCCTGGTTGGCTGGATGTTGCACCGCAGCTAAAGTTGATTTGGGGAGACGAGGGACACGAAGGAATGAGAGTCCGGCTCAATTTGGCGACCAAACCACTGGAGTCGCACCGGCGCTTCCTCCTGGGAGCTGGCTTCTCAGCGTTCGTCGCTGCAATCGTTTTTGTCGCGCTGGGATGGCATGTTTATACAGTTCGCGAAGCCGCCGCCGAGGATCGCGCGCGCAAGGAGAAGATTAGCCGCGAGTATGCCAGGTATCAGGAGGAAGGCAACGACCTGAAGCGCTTTTTTGAGCAGAAAGACATCAAGGGTCTTAAAGAGCGCGCCGCGTTCATTAACGGCATCATTGCCGTGCTGGATTTGGAGCACATTCTGCCAGGGGGCGCGCGCATCATCAACATTGAGCCCAAGCAGGTGTCCGGACAGGTGGAATTGAATCTGACCTTTGGTGCGGCCGACGATGAGGTCAAGCTGAAATTCCTGCGGGCCCTGGAAACTTCCAAGCAATTCTCGGACGTGCAGATCCACAGCGACGTCAAAGTCATACCGGGAGCTGGCGCCAGCACCGACGCAAAAGTTGTTCACTTATCGACTTTCTATTCGGGAGCTTGATGCCACGCGATTTCACAACTCGCAAACGGATCATCCTGGGCGGAGTAATTTGCCTGGTGGCTGCCGACTTCGCGCTCGCCGCGTATAGCTTCCAGCTGGCCTCCGAACCGCTCACCACCGAACAGCAATTCCTCAAACAGGAAAAGCAGCTCAAGATGCTGGAGGCTCCCATCGCGCGGGCGCAGAAGATTCGAGAAGACATGCCCAACACCCAGCGGGAATGCGAGAAGTTCGAAGGGCTGCTTTTGCCGGCCAGCTCCGGGTATTCTTCGGTCACTTCCGAGTTGGGTGAAATTGCCAGGAAGAGCGGTGTCACTCTCCAGGGTACCTCTTTCAAGCCGACTCCGGTTCCCGATCGTGGGTTGACCG
>QHYI01000177.1 GCA_003223245.1 Acidobacteriota bacterium | reverse complement strand
CATGTATATCGACGATTGCGTCGAAGGGATCGACAGGATTACACACTGCGATGCCTTGGTCGCCACACCAGTGAATCTCGGCTCTAGCGAACTCGTGACCATCAATGAGCTGGTCGACAAGGTGGAAAAGATCGTCGGGGTCAAGCTTCGTCGAACCTACGACCTCGACGCTCCGCGCGGCGTCGCCGGGCGCAACAGCGACAACACGTTGATTCAACAGGTCTTGCATTGGGAGCCCGGAACGAGCCTGGATGCAGGCTTGCGAGCAACCTACGACTGGATCCGGGAACAGCACGAGAAGCGCAAGAAAGGGCTGCAGGTGATGGCCTGAGGCCTACGTCCCCTAAAGCCGGCAGAAGCCGAGCCGGGCCTCGGAAAGATCCTAGCGCAGCACGGCCGCAGGAAACATTTTGGTCGCCGGAGTGGAAGGTAGCCAGAATGCTGCCGTTACGGTAGGTTCTCGCGCACAAGGCGGATGGTCGAAGTTTTGCGCCTATGAGTACCCCAAAAAGCACCCAAATGGTCAGTAACGGTTCAGGAACATGTTCGCCAAAGGGACTTGCCCCTTTGGCCAGTTTTTCATAGGCTGACAACAGTGAACACCAAACGTGGGCCCACAAAACTTACGGTCTGCATCCTTTCGCCGCACCCGCTGGTGTTGAGCGAATTTGAGCGAATTTTGGAGAAGGCGCCCTTTAAGGTCGTCTCGCAACAGTTGGAGTCCGTGCTGGCGCCGGACCTGCGCCACCTGGAGCCCCCGAAAGCTAACGTGTACGTGGTCGACGCCCACGCCGCCAAGCCCGCTACCGGCGCGCTGCTGACAAATATCCAAGAGCGGTATCCGGATTCGCGGCTGATCGTTGTTGGCGAAAACCATGCGGAATCCAACAGTTTTTCGCTGTTACGCCTGGGTGTGAAAGGGCTCCTCACCTACGTCGAAGCGCGGGAGCAATTAACACGTGCGCTGCCCTTGGTGGCCAATGGCGGTTTCTGGGTGCCACGGCAACTGCTTTCCGGTTTTGTAGACTCCATTTTGACGAGTCAGGGCCGCAGGCTGAAGACCGATTCGGTGGCCAATCTGAGCCGCCGCGAGCAGGAAGTGCTGGATTCGTTGCTCGAGAACCTCTCGAACAAAGAAATCGCCAGCAAGCTGAATATCGCGGAGCGCACCGTGAAGTTCCACGTTTCGAATTTGCTGAACAAGTTCGGCGTGCGCCGCCGCGCGGACCTGATTCTGTTAACGTTCCAGCGCCGGTTGTCGCAGGCCTAATCTGCGCCTTCAACCCTGCATATTCCAACCAGCCTTCTGAGGTATGCTAGCTCTTCGAATTTTGAGCTGAGTCTTATTTTTCTCGGCAGGGAGCAGAGTCCTTGAACATTCTGGTTACGGGCGCGGCGGGATATATCGGCAGCATTTGCGCGGAAGTTTTGCTGGCGCGTGGAATGAACGTCATTGCCGTGGACAGCTTGTTGGAAGGGCACTCGGCTGCGGTGCCGCCCGGAGCGACGTTCTGCAACGTAGACCTCGGAAACCGTCAACAGCTCGAAGCTGTTTTCACAAAACACAAAATTGACGCGGTGATGCATTTCGCGGCCGAAGCGCTGGTGGCCAAGTCAATGAAGGAACCAAGCATTTTTTATGCTACGAACGTAGCTTGCGGCGTGAATTTGCTGGATGCCATGACGCGCCACGGCGTGCGCAAGTTCATTTTTTCTTCGACCGCCGCCACTTACGGCGAACCGAAAACTGTGCCTATTCCGGAAGATCACCCTAAAGCCCCCATCAACCCCTATGGAAAATCCAAGCTGGTTTTCGAGGGCATCCTGGCCGATTACCGCGCGTATACCGGGCTTCAGTATGCGAGCCTTCGTTATTTCAACGCCGCCGGCGCTTCTAAAGAGCGCGGCGAGCATCATCGTGTGGAAACGCATTTGATCCCGCGCGTTCTGGACGCCGCCGCCGGGGAGCTGCCTTACGTCGATGTTTGTGGAACCGACTATCCGACGCCCGACGGCACGTGCGTTCGTGACTACATTCACGTGCTGGACATCGCGGACTCCCACATGCGCGCGCTGCTGGAGCTCGACCGCGTGTCTGGAGAAGCGTTCAACGTCGGCAACAGCCGTGGTTATTCGATTCTTGAAGTGATTGACGCGGCGGAACGCGTCACCGGCCGGAAAATTCCTCGCAAGCTCGGGCCGCGACGCCCGGGCGATCCGGCAGTGCTGGTCGCCAGCAAGGAGAAGCTAAAGCGCGCGTTGGGCTGGGAAGCAACGCATTCTTCATTGGAAGAAATCATTCAATCCGCTTGGCTGTGGAAGCAGAGCAATCCCCATGGCTACGAGGATGACGTTCGGGCGACGGCCTAGTCGCTCAAGCGAAAACGGATAATGCACCACAGCGCCTGAAAGCCGTCTCTCCAGGTAATCTTCTTTCCTTCTTCGTAGGTTCGCCCGGCGTAGCTGATCGGTACTTCGTAGACCCGCCAGTTGTGTTTGGCGATCTTCGCCGTGATTTCCGGTTCAAATCCAAAGCGGTTGGACTTGATGGTGATGCCCTTCAGCACTTCCCGCCGGAAGACCTTGTAACACGTCTCCATGTCCGTGAGTTTCAGGTTGGTAGAAATATCGGAAAGCAGGGTTAACCACCGGTTGGCTACGTAGTGCCAGAAGTAATGCACGCGTTGCGGCCCGCCGAGAAAACGCGAGCCGTAGACAACGTCGGCGCGGCCGTCAATAATCGGCTCAAGCAACACGGGATAATCGCGCGGGTCGTATTCCAGGTCGGCATCCTGTACGAGCACGATGTCACCGCTGGCTTCCGCAAAGCCTCGGCGAAGGGCTGCGCCCTTGCCCTGGTTTGGCGTCTGAAAGAAGAAGCGCAAGTCCTTCAGCTCCACCGGTTCGCCGCCGTCTTGGGCCTGGACGGACTTTTCCTTGTTGGCCTGCCGTGCGGCCATATTTTCCAGGACCTGGCGCGTGCCATCGGTCGAGCAGTCGTCAACAACGATCACCTCTTTGCGTACTTGTGTATCCAACACGCGTCGCAGGATTTCTTCGATCGTGCCGCGTTCGTTATAAACGGGGATGACGATCGAGACGATTGGGTCGCTAAGCGCGGTCGGATTATTCCGTCGATGAGCCATGAGTTCCGAAGATTGTAGCGGCGCGGGCCCGAGTGAGTAAAGGCATATTCTTGTACGCTGCAAGAAAATAATTGATATTAATAGGGTCCGAACAGGTCATGACCACGTTTTACATCGAACAGTTTGGCTGCCGCGCGACGCAGGCGGACGGCGCGGCGCTGGAACGGCAGTTGCTCGATCGCGGCTGCACCGTCGCCCGGGGAAGATCGCAAGCGGATATCGTTGTCGTCAACACTTGCACCGTGACGGCCTCCGCCGATGCGCAAGCGCGCGACGCTATTCGCAAGCTGCACGCGGCGAATCCCCATGTCCGCGTGATCGTTACAGGATGCTACGCGCAGCGCGCTCCCGAGGAATTGAGCGAACTCCCCGGCGTAGCCTGGGTTGTGGGCAATTCGCACAAAGCACAAATCCCGGAGTTGCTCGAGAGGAATTCCCCAAGCCCTGAATTCCCACGTTCCGACGATTTTCTCCCGCTCTCGGCGATCTCACCTCTTCCCCTGGCGCAATCTGAGCGTAGTGCAGAGATTCTGGTCGGCGACATTTTTGAGCAGCAAACTCTGTTGACGACTCCCGTCTTTGGCGGAGAAGGGAACCACACTCGGCCTACCCTGAAAATTCAGGACGGCTGCAATTCGCGCTGCTCGTTCTGCGTGATTCCCTTCGTTCGCGGAAAGAGCCGCAGCTTGCCGCCGGATACGGTGATTCGCGAACTCCAGAGGCTCACCGAAGCGGGCTATCGTGAAATGGTTCTGAGCGGCATCAACCTCGGCACGTACGGCCGCGATCTTTCGCCCCGAGTGGAATTCGAGGAGCTGCTTCGACGCATTCTCGATGAGACGGCCGTCGAGCGGTTGCGCGTTAGCTCCATCGAGCCAATGGACGTCACCCGCGACCTAATCGAGCTTTTTGCTTCGACCGCAAGGCTCGCTCAGCATTTCCACATGCCCTTGCAGTCGGGTGCGGACCGCATCCTTGCTGCGATGCATCGCTGGTATCGCGCGGAGCATTACGCTCGCCGCGTCGAACTTATCCGTGAGCGGCTTCCGCATGCGGCCATCGGCGCGGATGTCATCGCCGGCTTCCCTGGCGAGACCGAAGAGGATCACGCCGCGACGCTAGCTTTCATCGAGGCTCTCCCGTTCACCTATCTTCACGTCTTTTCGTATTCGAAGCGGCCTGGGACGAAGGCTGCTGTGCTTTCGAATCACGTTCCCGGTGCGGTCGTCAAACGCCGTGCCCGCGAATTACGTGCACTCGGCGAGCGCAAAGCTGCCGCTTTCCGGCAGGCGCAATTAGGAAGAGAGCTTCGTGTTCTTACGCTTCATGCTTCCGCGGATGACAGGATAGTGGGAACTCCCGCGCTTTCCACTAACTATCTACGGTTGCTTGTCGAGGGTGTCTTCCCCGCAAACCAATGGCTAGACGTAAAGCCTTCCGGCTGCAAAGGCAATTCCTTGTTGGGGCAGGTTTCTGAGGTCGATTTGGAGCCTTCGTCGCTTCGAACCGCTTAGAAAAGCGTGGCACACTGAAGCGCTGCTTACCCTAGGGCCTTTGGCCAGGGCTCTTCCGCCGTCTTGGTCAATGACAGCCCTGTACAACCGGCATGTATTCGTCGTAGTCGTGAGCATGTGCGGCCGATGATGCTGTTTCGCGACAACGTCCAAAAGGCCATTTGGCTGCCATCTACACCGTCAAACACATAACCTTCTACGCCTGGTGTTGCCTGGCTCTGTGTGGCGATTCGGTTTGCGGAAGATCGCATAAACTGTGGAAAATCATCCATAGAATTTCATCCCTCGAAAATAACTTGGGCAAGAGCCTGCTCTTCGGTATGCGTGATGCTCAAGGCGATGTGCTTCACGCCGAGTTGCTTTGCGATCTTTTCTGCTTCGCCCGCGAGCTTCAATGTCGGCCGGCCGCTTTTTTCGCGCGCAACTTCCAGGTCCACCCAGCGCACGCCCCGCCTCCAGCCCGTTCCCAGCGCTTTCATCCCCGCCTCCTTTGCTGCGAACCGCCCGGCATAGCGCTCATATTTGTTCTTGAATTGCTCGCAGTAGTCGCGCTCCTTCTGGGTGTAGAGCCGCCGCAGAAACGTTTCCCCGTGCCGCTCGATGGCTTTCCGGATGCGGTCCACCTCGGCAATGTCCACGCCCATCCCGATGATCAAAAGGCCTCCAACGGCCTGCGTTCGGTCCACATCGGTTCCTGTGCGATTCTGTTCGGCCCGCTCCGATTATACTGATAGAGGCGAAAATGCCTACGAACACCGTCAAAACAGGCCGCACCGCCCGCAGCCCCAGGACAGGCAGTGTCCCGGCCTCAAAGGCTTGGACCGCGCGCAAAGCCACTGGCTTGCGCATTCTCCAATCGGCTGCGCTGGAAAAGATTTCGTGGCTGGTTCACGGATTCAGCACCCGGCCCGGAGGCGTGAGCGATCTTGGCGGCGAAAAAGTCCTAAATCTTGGCTTCGCGGAATGGGACACCAAGGAAAACGTCCTCGAAAACCGCCGCCGCTTCCAAGCTGCTCTTGGAGCAGATCGCCTGACACTTTGTGGGCTCAGCCAGATTCATTCCGACGTCGTTCACGTTTTCGAAGCTCTGCCAACTTCACGTTGCCGCGGCGATGCTTCGGCCACGAATCGTGCAGGCCTCCTTTTAGCTGTCGAGACCGCGGACTGCGTTCCGATTCTGCTGGTGGATCCAAAGAATCGCGCGGTTGCTGCAGTTCACGCCGGTTGGCGCGGCACATTGCAACGCATCGTCACCAAAGCCATCGGCAAGATGCAGATGCAATTTGGTACAAAGCCCGCGGACCTCCTTGCCGCCGTCGGCCCCTCGATTGGCGGCTGTTGCTACGAAGTAGGAACAGAAGTGGCTTCGGAGTTTCGCTCGCAATTCCCAAATGCTTCGGAATGGTTCGACGAACTGCGCACCGGCGACGAGCCGAATCCCCTGCAATGGCTCAACATGTCGCCCCCGGGCCATCAACCCCCGCCAAAGAACGTTCTCTTGGACTTGCGTAAAGCCAACCGTGCGCAGCTTGTCGAAACTGGCGTGCCCTCAGGCAACATTGCTGTCAGCGATTGGTGCACCGCCTGCCGTCGCGATCTCCTTTTCAGTTATCGCAAAGAAGCTGGCACCACCGGCCGCCTCATGTCCGTCATTGGCATCCAGGACTGCATGCATACCACGCGTGCCAATCATGCCCAAGTAACGCCTGAGTGAAACACGAAAATCGTGTGCGCTGAAATCAAGAGTTCGACTCCTTGGTAGTGCGCAACCCTTTCCTTTAATCCCCAGAAATAAGATCCATCTGGGTAATTGAAGTAGGCAGTTGAGAGCTGTTGACCTCGAGCAGAGCTAATTGGCCGCAGGCGGCCATGACGTCTCGGCCACGCGAATAGCGCACAAAGGCAGGCACGCCCTTGTCGGTCAACACACGACGGAATTTTTCGATGCGTTCTGGTACGGATTCCCGGTAGGCAAGTTCTCCCGGATTCCACGGGATTAGGTTCACTTTTACCTTTTTCAGCGGCGCGAGCAGCTTCACCACGCGCCGGGCATCTTCCGGCGAATCGTTCACATCCCCGAGCATCACGTATTCAAATGTCAAGTGCTCCCACGGCCGCAGCGGATAATTCTTGCAAGCTTCCAACAACACTTTCAGCGGATATTTTTTATTGATGGGCATTAACTTATCGCGCTCTTCGTCGTTTGAGGCATTCAACGAAATCGCTAGCTTCGGACGCACTTTTTCCCGCGCCAGCCGCTCGATTCCAGGGACTATCCCGCTTGTTGAGAGCGTCGCATGCTTGGGCGAGAGTCCTACTCCTTCTGGATCCAGCAGAATTCGCAGCGCAGCCATCACCGGCTCGAAATTCAGCAGCGGCTCGCCCTGCCCCATCAGTACCACGTTCGTTTGGATGGCATTCGGAGTTTGCCTAGTGGCGTGCTTTCGCGGTTTTTGCGTCCCGACGGTTTTTTCGGGAAGCCCAGCGTCTTCTTCCTTGGAGGACTTGTTGTCATGCTCCTCTAGCGCCACCAGCACCTGCGCCACGATCTCTCCCGCCGTCAGGTTGCGAATCAGCCCCAACTGCGCTGTCAGGCAAAAGTGGCAATCCACCGCGCATCCCGCCTGCGTCGAAATGCAAATCGTCTGCCGCCCTTCGCTCGGCATGAACACCGCCTCGACCGAAGCGGAAATCGGCGCGCGCCCAGGGCTTTTCTGACTCTGCTCTGTGCCTTCTGTGTTTGATCTCCTCTCTTCCGCGCCTCCAAGACCGAACAAATACCGCACCGACGCATCGCGCGAAACGAATCGCTGTTTCACCTCGGGCAGAGTGATCCGCGCTTCTTTCGCCAGCCGCTCCCGCAACGCCGCCGGCAAATTCGTCATCCGCACAAAATCAAATTTTCTCTCCGCGTACAGCGCGTGATAGATCTGTGCGCCACGATAAGCAGGCTCTCCCAGCACCACGCAGAACGCGCGCAATTCTTCTTTCGATTTGCCCAGCAATTCGACCATGATTCCTTACGCAGCCTTCCTTCTCCTCATCATCCCATCCCGCCGAAGCAGAACCAAGTTTTCGTCACCACCCGCCGTCGTTCTTTCTGTTCTCTCCTTTACCTGTTTCGCATTGCGCTATAATTCTCCTGGCAATCCCCGCGAATCCCAAACCAGGGTTGGGAGGCATCCTATGGCGCAATACGTGGCAACGAAAAAACTCAGTATCGAGGATTGGGTCAAGGGCCTCGCGGCCATCCCCGAGTCCGAATTCACGCTGCAGAATGTTCAGGATTACGTCATCCGCCACGCCGTGCGTCCTGAAAGCCTCGAAAAATATTGCTTCTTCTCCAAGGGAAATTACACGCGCAATCTCGTTTTCCGCAACGCGCTGTTTGAATGCATGACGCTTTGCTGGGACATCGGTCAGCATAGCCGCATCCACAATCATCGCGGCCAGAACTGCTGGATGTCCGCGCCCATCGGCCGGCTACGCATCCAGAATTATCGCGTGGACAACCGCGACTCCTCGAAGGGCACTTGTCGCATTGTGCCCACAGAAGTTTATGATCTCGACGCCGCGCATCCCACCTACGTCAACCCCATGGAGCCGGTCCACGAAGTCATGAATCTCGCCGAATTCAACCAGCGCGCCTTGAGCATCCACATCTATTCAAAGCCCTTTGACAGTTGTGAAGTGTACTACCGCGATGACGGCTCTTACGCAGACGTGCCTCTGTTCTTCACCAGCGAATACGGCAAGCTGAATCCTTCAGAAAAGATTCTGTAGTCGGAAGTCCCCTGCGGCGCGCCGTTTCGGTATATTACCTCATTCTGTAAGTCATTGATAAAACGGAGCTTAAAGAAAGGGGCTATTCGGCTCAGCAGAAGTTGCCATTCCCTTTTTCCTTTCTGCACTACTTGTGTCACAATTCGTGAATGGCGAGCGAAATTCGCAACATCCAGAAGCAGGCCCTGCCCAATGGGCTGGTAGCCATTAGCGAGACCATGTCGCACGTCCGTTCGGTTTCCGTGGGCGTCTGGGTGCGCAATGGTTCCCGCCGTGAGATCCCGGAAGAAAACGGCCTCGCCCACTTCATCGAGCACATGGTTTTCAAAGGCACCGAGCGCCGCTCCGCCGAAGCGATTGCCCGAGAAATGGATTCCGTCGGCGGCATGCTCGACGCTTTCACCTCCAAAGAGCAAATCTGCTTCAACGCCAAAGTGCTTGACGAGCATCTTCCCATCGCCTTCGATGTAATCGCCGACCTCGTCCTGCGCCCGAAATTCGATTCCGAGGACCTGAAGAAAGAGCGCAAAGTCGTCCTCGAAGAAATCAAGATGGACCTGGACAATCCCGAATACCTGCTGCACGAGATTTTTACGCGCGGCTTCTGGCCGGGACATCCGCTGGGCCGGCCGATTCTCGGCACGCCGGAGACGGTGAAAAAATTCAATCGCGATGCGCTTTGCGCGCGTTTCCAAAATTGGTTTGCGCCGGACCACTTGGTCGTTACGGCCGCAGGCAATATCACGCACGACCGGGTGATGGAATTGGTGCAGCGCGAATTTGGTGCGCTCGAGCCCGCCGGGCCAGCTAACGACGACGGCGCGCCTAACACGCAAGCGCCCATCCTTCTCGAAAAAAAGCGCGACCTCGAACAGGTGCACCTTTGCATCGGTGTTCCGTCGGTTCCGCTGGTGCATCAGGACCGCTTCGGGTTTGCGGTCCTCAATAATCTGCTGGGCGGCGGCATGTCCTCGCGCCTGTTCCAGAACATTCGCGAGAAGCGCGGGCTCGCTTACGCCGTCTTCAGCGAGCTTACGCCGTACTCCGATGCCGGCATGATGACCGTTTACGCGGGCACCGCCACGGAGGCGATCGGGCAGGTCATCGACCTGACCATCCAGGAATTTCGTTCGCTGAAGGAAACCCTGGTCAGCGAAGAAGAGCTGCGCCGCTCGAAGAACCATCTAAAGGGCTCGCTGATGCTCTCGCTCGAGTCCACCAGCTCGCGCATGTCCAACCTTGCGCGGCAGGAGCTGTACTTTGGGCGATTCTTCTCACTCGACGAAATCCTCGAAGCCATCGAAGCGGTCACCGCCGAGGATCTTCGCTCCCTCGCGCAGCGCTACATCCGGAGCGATCAGATTGCCGTCACCGTCCTCGGCCCGCTGAACGGTTTCACGCTCGACCGCTCGCGCCTCGCCTGCTAGCAGGCCCTCCCGACGGGATGCCGTTCGCGTCATAACGCAGGATTTCGCCTTCGGGACGGTTGTCGAGTTCATCCGCTCCAGGATGTCTGCAAGAGTCAGCGGAAGAGAAGTCCGAAGCCGTTGTTCCAACCTAAAACAGTCAAGGAGTGCCCCAGGAGCAGACCATAATCCGCTACATCGAAAACACCAAGCGAACGATGATCCTCCGGGAAATATGTTTAATGGAAGGTTCGGCAACACCACTGGAAGGCCCTATGTCGAAGCACTGGTCAATCTCCCAAGATGAGGCATAACGAGCGGGGTTTCCTTCTTGGGGCCGCAACAGCGGGCCGTTCGAAAATTCGCTTCCTACTCAAAAAGAACATCAAAAGCAGCGGTATCCCAAACATGCGGGCGGATTGTCGGAAGCCATCGGAGAAAGCCAGGCACAAAGCATCTTCGGAAGACTAGACTTACATGAGTCCTCTACGTCTGACATTCCGCGACCATCTCACTGACGAACGGTGGTTCGCGCCATAGCAGGTCGTCGAGAACTACGTCAACGCATTTCTTGTTTTAGCCGGTCAGCGAGAAATGTCTTGAGAAGCGACTGGTACGGAATATCGCGCTTGTTGGCGAGCAGTTTCAGATTTCCAATCATGGTCTCCGGCAGACGCAACGAAATCGTTCTAGCGGTGGGCTTTAAGTTAGGAAATACGACACGCTCGGCCTTCGACCAATCAACATAATCCATGGAATCATGGGTAGCCCAAAACTCTCTTTCTTCTTCCTCCGACTTGAAAGCCGGAAGCGGTTTAAGCTTCTTTGCTCTTTTCGTATGTCGCATAAAACCTCCGCTCTCGGTGTGTCATCACGCGGGCTGAGATCACTCGGATGAGCGTGCGTCGCACGGTGAACGCAACGAACAAGTACCTGCCCTTGTCGGTCCGGCCGAAAGCACCCGAGCGGTTTTCCTCGTCCGACGAATGGGCGGCATCGTGCCGCACGATGAATGGCCGATTGAAGAAAATCTCTTCAGCTTCAAAATCAGCAACTCCATGTTTTTCCCAGTTCTTACCGCTGTTGCCGTCATCCCATTCGAACCCGGTGCATTCCAGCCAGGGCTCCATGTGTATAACCATTATATACGGCATCCCTCGCCCCGATCAAGCGAAAACCGGGGGGTGATTAGAGTGCTCTCACGCGGGGCTCTGCCCCGAGCCCCGCCGCGTTTTCTTCCCCGCCCGGATGCAGGGAGTGGTGCGGGTAAGTCATCGGCCATGCACGCAGATCCGTCCGTCCGGGCGGCTGCTACACGGGCCAAGGAGACGCAAACCGCCCTGCTCGCCCGGCAAGTTCGCGTTCCGCCGCGCATACACGGGCGTGCGGGAACGGCAGGAACGATCGCAAGAATCGCTGGGGAAAATGATCCCCAGGGCTACCCAACTTGTCCCACAGCGTTTCGGGATTTGCGAGGCTTGTGTTTTGAGACCCTTACAGGCTGTCCCTGGTCGAACAGGTCGCATTAACTTAACCGTCTTACGTTATCTTAGCGCGTATGCGAGGATGCTCGGTTTCTCGATGAAGAGGCGGCGCGCGCGGCGCGGACCTCGAAGCGGACGCCTTCGGCGCGCTGCAGGTAGGCGACAATCTCAAATAGGTTGCGAGCCTGGGGATTGCCCTTTGGCCCCAGCATGCCTATTAAGCTCTTTGCCGAACGCCGCGTTACATCGCCGAGCTTGGTGAAGCCGACTGTTGTCAGATGGAGGAGCGAGCGTTTCAGGCATGAAGATGCCGCGCTGAAGCGCGGCGCTACCTTTAAGCCCGCATGGCGCCTGGAGCACTGCATCGATTGTGCGAATACGAAATTAAGAAAAGAGCGTGTCGGAAGACCCGCCACTACACCTTTAACACCCAAAGTCTACTTCACGGCGTGGGAGGCGTTGACGGCGGCGCCGAGGATGCCCAGTTCATCGGAGGCGGCGAGGATTTCAAAGCGGCTGCCCTGGAGCGGGCTCATTTTCACCATTTCGTGCACCAGCCGGTCGAGCAACCCGGTGTCGATGAATTTGGTGTCCAGGCCGGTGATGAAGAACGTTCCGGGGCCTTCCATGTGGATGCTGTCGGCGGTGGCGGCGGCCAGGGCGCGATGGCACAACTGCACAAATTCCGCGCAGCGGGCATCCCCGGCGCGCGCGTTTTCAAACACTTCTTCGGGCTCGAGATCGAGGAAGCGCATGCGCATCGAGCGGCGGCCGAGAATGCCTTCGAGGTGGCCTTTTCCGCCGCAGCCGCAGAAACCTTCCTTCGGATCCAGCGTAACCACCGTGTGGCCGCCTTCCCAGACGCCTTCGCTTGCGGGATACCGGCCAAATCCGATGCCGTTGCCGAGGGTCCAGACCCGCGTAAGCTCATGCAATTTTCCATGAGTTGCGGCGATGCCCGCGGCCATAGCGTCGGCGTCATTGAACACGCGCACAGGAACGCCCTTGGCTTTACCCTTGAGCGAAGCGGAAAGCGCGGCTTGCAGCGCGAAGCCCTTCACTTGCTGCAAGTTGGGAGATTCTTCGACGACACCGCTGCGAATGATTCCGGGGAAGCCGACACCGATGGCTTCAAGTCTTTCTCCGCCAGCTACTTTTTCGATAAGCTCGCGGGTGGTTCCCACAAGCTCCTCCGAGTGCATGGACTGCAAGGGATCGAGTGATTGGGGGGACTCCGGAAAAAGTTTCAGCGGGCCGATGACTTTGTGGCCTTCGACCAAGCCCGCTGCGATATGTTCCATCACTAAAACGCCGACTGTCCTGCTCATAGTGTTACCGCCCGTCTCGTGCAATCCAAGAGTGCTGTGATCCTGGTTTCGCGCGTAGCGAAAGTCCTTCTTCCTACAAAGCGGAGAAGGGAGATTCCTCGTCGCCTCCGCCTGCCTGCGGTCGGCTTCGCTCCTCGGAATGACAGGGTTGCGTTTGTTTGCCAACCCAAAGCAAGGGCACGGCATGCCGCGCCCCTACGAACCTTGCACCCATTCACGAAAACATCGAACCGACCCACGGAAAGGGCAGGATATATTGTGTCCCTACAAACCCTTCGTTCACGCCATGAGGAACGATTTGCATCCACGCCGCAATCAAGAATCAGCCTTTGGACAATTTGTTGAGTCCGTTGAACGCCGCGGCTTTGTAGCACTCCGCGAGCGTCGGATAATTGAAAACCGTGTCCACGAAATATTCCACCGTGCCTTTCAGCGCGAAAACGGCCTGGCCGATGTGCAGCAACTCGGAAGCGCCTTCGCCAATGATGTGCACGCCGAGCAATTCTTTGGAAGCAGGATCGAAGAGCAATTTCAACCGACCGGTGGTGTCGCCGCGAATCTGGCCGCGGGCAATTTCGCGGAAGTAAGCCATGCCGACTTCGTAGGGAATGCCTTCGTCGGTGAGCTGCTCTTCGGTTTTGCCGATGAAAGAGATCTCGGGAATGGTGTAGATCCCGTAGGGATAATTCGCGCGGTTGGAATGCACGGGCATGCCGAAAGCATTCGCGGCGGCGATGCGGCCTTGCTCCATGGAGACGGAACCGAGACTGGGAAAGCCGATGACATCGCCAACGGCGAAAATGTGTGGCTGCTTGGTGCGGTACTGCTCGTCGACGGGAATGCGGCCGCGCGCGTCGGCTTCAAGGCCGGCGGCGTTGAGATTTAGCTCATCAATGTTGCCCTGGCGGCCGACGGCGTACAGGAGAGCTTCGCCGGAGATTTTTTTCTTGCTCTTCAGGTTCGCGACGATGGTGTGGTCGGGGGTTTCCTCCACGCTTTCCACTTCTTCGTTGAGACGCAACGTGACGCGGCGGTCGCGGAGGTGGTAGCAGAGCGCTTCGACCATTTCCTGATCGGCAAATTCGAGCAGCCGAGGGCGCTTTTCGACAAGCGTGACGCGCACGCCCAGAACCGCGAACATGCAGGTGTACTCAACGCCAATTACGCCGCCGCCGACCACGCTCATGGCCTTGGGAATTTCGGGCATGCTGAGGATTTGGTCGCTGTTGATGATGGTTTTGTTGTTGAAGGGCACCAGCGGAGAAACGGCAGGCTTGGTGCCGACGGCAAGGATGATGTGTTGCGCCTGGAGATCCTGCTGGCCGCGTGTGCTGGTTACCTGAATGCGGTGAGGATCAAGAAAGCTCGCTGTGCCGGTGACGACGTCGATGCCATTGCGCGAAAGCTGGGCGCGAATGACGTCGATTTCGGTTTTGATGACGTTGAGCGCGCGGAAGGAGAGATCGGACATGGTGATGGGTTCCTTCACGCGGTAGTTCACGCCGTAGATGCTCTGGTATTGATAGCCGGAGAGGTGCAGGACGGCTTCGCGGATGGTTTTGCTGGGAATTGTGCCAGTGTTGATGGCCGTGCCGCCGACGACTTCGAGTTTTTCAATGAGTGCAGCGCGCTTGCCGAATTTGGCAGCTTGAATGGCGGCACGCTGCCCTGCGGGCCCGGAACCCACGACGATAAGATCGTACTTGTCCATATTTTGATTTTGCCGCGCGAGTATACCAAACGGCAGAAGTTGGAGGTTAGAAGTTAGAATCCACTCTTGCTTTCTTCATCCTTTTTCATCCTTTGGGCACTGGCGCGCGTTTAAACGCATCGGGGGAAGTCGTATCCACGTGTGCCAGACCGGGAAAGGAATGAGCGTGCCCAGGAGGGGTCAAGGCGGTTAGGCGAAACTCGTAGGCAGAACTGACAAATTGTTTTGGTGAGGCTGCGGTGGTGGTGGTCCTTCTTCCTTTCTTTTCTTTATAAATTCATAATTTCCTTACATCCCGTATGACATACTCGGAGGCACTTAACCAGGTCGGTTGTCAGTGCGTAGTTTTCCCGCTTCCGAGCAGCGGCGATCAAAAAGAGTCGTCACGAAAATACGGGCCAGTGTGCTCGTCAATCTAAAGGGGCGTGTGGAACGGTTTCCTTGCATCGTTGTTAATAGGTCCGAGGGTGGTTTGAGGTTGCGCGGGAGTTTCCGCTTGAAGCGAGGACAAGGGGTTGAGATATCGTTTGACGATGACCTCTTGACAGTCCAGTGCCGCGTAAGGTGGGTCGGTGAAGGTGAGGCCGGACTGGAGACCGTTTAACTCGGAGAAGTAGTTGTTGAAAATTTTATCTTACGTATTTTCTTCACCGATTTTCTGAAATTTTCAAAACTCGAAGGCGAAGCCCCGCATAAACACTGATAAAACCTCCGCCAAAGGGGCGCCTTTTATAACGGTGGGTCCTGGGAGGAACTTGTCCGGTTTGATAACCAGACTTTGACGGGGCCTTCCGGTCTGAACCTTAAAACTGGCTAGTTTGATAGGATGAGGATATCGAGGTCGGTATCGTGCACAAGTGGCGTGGCCTTTAGCTTGCTATTGCTTCCGCGCACCCTGCTCCAGGACGGTGTACGTCGCCGGTGATGCCCCTCCGATCACGAGTCCGGCGTCGAAGCCATAGAGGTGAGACAGAAGATTCGGTTGGATTGTCCCAAGGTGGCCTCCCGCTACAACTGCCCGCACAGGACGGAAGTCAATAACCGACCACGAGGCAGTGTCGCTTGCCAGCGCGATGGGCTTCAGGCCGTCCTGTGTTGCCACGTCTCTCCACGGACCGCGAAGATACACGCCCACGGTGAGTGCTTGAGTCCCGTTCGCAGTGGCGAACTCCGTCACAAAGTTCCCGAGTGTTTGCAAATGGCTTGGCCCGCTGCCGCGACGGACGTGCCAATGGCCCAGCTTTAGCAGTACCTTGGGATAACGCTCACCTCGCCCCTCCGCAGCTGACTGCTTCGCAGGAGCCAGTGCGATCAGGGCTATTCCGATGGGACCTGCTAATGCCACGCCGATCAGCAGACCTTTGCGGTCGCTCGCAGGGTGAATTGCCATAAGCACCATCACCGCGGCGCGAGCAATATTCGCCCGTCCTGCATGGGGAATTAGGCTCCGATGCGCCGACGGGTTACGCACCGCCAAAAGCAAGAAAATCCCTAGCGTGAAATACAGGCTAAGCATCATATAGTCGCCTGGCGGCTCGTTCCCTGGCTGCCACAGATCCACCGAAATTAGTCTCCTAACCCTCCGTACTTGTAACAGGTGACGACAACATTTGGGGCAAACCAGACAGCTCAAGCACTAGCAGGAACTTTACCGGTAAGAAGACCAGGAGTTATCTGAAATTTGAACGACGCGTCAACGCGAGTCGCTGTATGCTTCTACCACAAGCGGACGAGAGTACTCACTATCATTCCGCTGATCCCGATGGCCCCCTGATGAAAAGGAGGACGGATGAAGCAAATTTCGCGTTTCTGCTTATCGGCTGGCTGTCTTGTTGCTTCGATAGCGGCAGCTCCTCAGCCTCCACAGAAAACGTCGATGGAAGGTGCCCGCGCCAATAGGTCAAAAGCCACGATTGAGGGCTTGGTTCGAGATGTGGCATGCCCCATTCAGAACCTTGATGGAAACGCAACTCACTTGAGCATGAAGTGCGCGATGGCATGCGTGAGGGCCGGTTCGCCGATCGCTATTCTGACCAAGGATGGCGACCTGTATCTGCCTATCTCTGACAAAATGCCGGATTACGGTCAGAGGAAAAAGCTGATGCCCTTCGTAGGCAAATATGTGCGAGTGAACGGAATCGTGTTTGAGCGCAACGGGACGCACGCGATCGTCATCACGGAAATCACGGAAATGAAGGAAGTGCATGTAATAGTAGAAGAAGAGTAACTGGTTCCGGGGGGGGGGGCGAAAAGCGTCCTTAGTCCATTGGCAATCCATGCCTACTATGAGCAACTTCTCCGGTTAGAACCAATCGGGGCTTGATGACCGCTCAGCCATTTTTTCAACTGATGTTTCGAGAGGTAAGCCTGCATCTCTCAATGTGATTTTCCAACTGTCGGTGCTCAATCTGCCGCGAAGCCAAGTAAATTAAGGACAGAACTCCTACCCACCGGAATGGGGTCTCGGTTCCTTTCCGCGCGAACAGTATCACGGCTATCACAGGGGACAGCCCAGCGATAATCACAAGAAGTTGGTCCAACAACGGTCTCCGATACATCTTCACGCCTGCCGAGTGCAGGACATCCCACAGCGGATGAAGGTTGAGCGCGAAAACAGCGAGCGCAAACTCCCAGTCGAGTGACTCCGGATTTATCTTGCGGTCATTTAGGTACGTGGCCTTTGCTAGCGCACAAAGCCGCTCAAGATTGATGTTTCGCGGAACGAGTTCCGCGGGGCCGAACTCTGTAGCCCCCATCGGATAACTAGTATTTGAGGACGGCAAATTCTTGAGAAGCGAATGCTCCTCCTCGTTAAGCGGTTGGCCAGATGTTTTTGCCTGTTCTTCAATGCGACGAACTACGAAGCTCAGAGCCGTTTCCAAATCCGTCGTTCGGTCCATAGGAACGTCGGTGCTCCAACCCAACCTTTCGTTACAGCGAGAATAGCACGGCTTCCGGTCAGCTCCTGGTACCAAGGCGAACAGGGGCGAACAGCTGTTGACGAGACCCGAGCGCTCTGCCATGATTTTGAAAATTTGTTTCGGGCTATGGCGAAGGAGAGTCCTCAGGCCTAAAGGTCTGAGCTATAGTCAGGAGCCACACGATCGGCTTGCGCGTCTCCATTCTGGCGTCCGGCAGCTCGGGCAACATCACGTTGCTCGAGACGGAGCGCACCCGCCTCCTGGTGGACGCCGGGCTAGGCAAACGCGAGACGCTGGCGCGGCTCGCGGCCATCGAAAGCGACGTCAAACACATCGATGGCATTCTAATCACTCACGAACATACCGACCATTGCAACGGATTGCCGCAAATGCTGGGTTTGTGGAAGGCGCCGCTGTACGTTACCGAGCCGACTATGGACGCCATGCAGCGCATCCTGCCCGAGACCTTCGGAAAACGGCTACGTGGCGTGGAAGCGATTCATGCGGGCCAGCACTTTGCGGTTGGGGATATTGAGCTTCATGCGTTCGCCATCCCCCATGACGCGGCTGACCCGATCGGCTTCACGTTTCGAACGAACGGCACAAAAGTGGCGCTGGTGACCGATCTCGGCTACATGCCGGAGCTGGTGAAAGTACACCTCCGCGGAGCAGACTGCCTGATCCTGGAATCGAATCACGATCTGGAAATGCTGAAAGTTGGGCCTTATCCGTGGGTGGTGAAGCAGCGGATTCTGAGCCGTACGGGACATCTTTCAAATCACGCCGTGAGCGAATACCTCTCTGATCCAGACGGCTTCGATGCCGCAGCACGTTACCTTGTGCTGGCACATCTTTCCGAAGAGAACAACAATCCGTTTACTGCGGAGATTTGCGCGCAAGAGGCGTTGAACCGCCGCCCGGCGGAAAGCGCCTTTACCGGCCGGCTTCTGGTGGCCTCGCAGCACGTTCCGCTGAACCCGCTGGAACTCTAGCAATTCCTTGAATTCAAAAGACTTAGCAAGGCTTTAGATTTTGTTGGCATTTTCTATCGCATTGTCCTAGACTGGATTTTTCTTGGTAGAGGTGCGGAGGCCATAAGTAGCCGGGCGCGCTGTTCCGATCCGCTTCGGACACCCGAGCGAAAGGGGCTCCTCGACCGTTAAGGTCGCAGGCAACGTTTGATTGAGTTGTCCGCCGAAACCGCTGCGGTAGCTGGAACGCAGGGGTTGGGGGGCAGGGCCAAGACCTGTCCACTGTCGTCCGTGTTCTGAGCGGCCTCTCGGCCGCGCAAAACCGGATGGAGCGCTATCGAGAGGCGGCAGCCCCGAGCGGCATTACTTCGCGGTTCCTTCCTTTCGTTACGCTTCCTCCCAAAAAGACGACAGCAAAAGTGGTGTTGAAAGAGAACGCGGATGCAGCTTTTCGAATTGACGCGCGCGCTTGTGGACATAGAGTCCACCACGAACCACGAGAAAAACGTGGGCGACTACCTGTTCGCACATTTGTCGGCGCTGGCGTCGCGAACGAACGGTCAGGTTCAGCGCATGCCGGCCGAGCCGAACCGCGACAATCTTTTGGCATCGTGGGGTGAGCCCGTAGTCGCGCTCTCGACGCACATGGATACGGTTCCGCCGTATTTTGCTTCGAGCGAAAATGAGCAGTTTATTTTTGGCCGGGGCGCGTGCGATGCCAAGGGCATCATCGCAGCGATGGTATGCGCTGCGGAAAAATTGCTTGCCGGCGGAACTCGCAATTTCGGGTTGTTATTTGTCGTTGGCGAAGAGCGCAACAGCGCGGGAGCAAAAGCGGCTGCGGCACAACCGCGCGGCTCGCGTTTCCTTATTAATGGCGAGCCGACCGAGAATCGGCTGGCGTTGGGATCCAAAGGCGCGCTGCGCTACGAAGTTACGACGCGGGGCAAGCTCGCTCACTCTGCGTATCCCGAGCTGGGCGATTCGGCGATTCACAAGCTGCTCGATGTCCTCCAGGGAATGCGGCAGATTCCGTTGCCGGAGGATCCGTTGCTTGGCCGCAGCACGCTCAATATCGGCACGATCAGCGGCGGGCGCGCGCCGAACGTCGTGGCCGATCATGCGCAAGCGGAGATCATGTTTCGCACGGTAGGGGATCCAGCTGCGCTGCGGCACTCGGTTGCGACGGCAGTAGCCGGTCGCGCGGAGGCGCGCGAAGTGTTGCACACGCCCGCGATTCGCCTGAACCCTTTCGACGGGTTGCCAACCACGGTAGTCGCGTTCACGACAGATATTCCGACATTCGGCGGGGCCTGGGGCGAGCCTTTTCTCATCGGGCCGGGAAGCATTCATGTAGCGCACACCGCTCGAGAGCTCGTGGCGAAGAAAGAGTTGTGCGAAGCCGTGGAGATTTATGCGCGGATGACCAGGCAATTGCTGACCACGGGGAGGAGCAGCGCATGAGCCTGGGCCTGGCCATTGTGGGCTACGGGAAAATGGGGCGGCTCATCGCGCAACTCGCGTCTGAGTATGGATTCGATGTGCGCGTCAAATTCACGCGCGAGAATAATCTTCATGATTCTGGGATCGTGCCGGAATTCCTACAAGGGATCGATGCGGCGGTGGAATTCTCGACGCCCGACTCGGCGCCGGATAATTTGCGGAGATTGGCGGCGCTGGGCGTTAACACTGTCTGCGGCACGACGGGTTGGTACGAGCACCTGCCGGCGATTCACGAATCGGTTCTTACGGCGGGAACCGGGCTGGTGTACAGCCCGAACTTCTCCGTTGGAGTGAACGTATTTATGCAGGCGGTGGCGCACGCGGCGTGCTTTTTCGCGAAATATCCAGAGTATGAAGCGTGGGGATGGGAGATTCACCATTCCGCGAAAAAAGACGCGCCTTCAGGAACGCTGAAGAAACTGGCGCAGGAGATTCGCGCTTCTGGCTACAACCGAACGCTGACGCTGACGGCGAATCGCGCGGGCGCGCATCCCGGGACACACGAAATCGGTTTTGATTCCGCCGCCGACACCATCACGCTGCGGCACACGGCGCGGAGCCGGGAAGGTTTTGCTCGGGGGGCATTGCGCGCGGCGCGGTGGCTCGCCGGCAAGCAAGGCGTTTTCGAATTTCGAGAGATCCTCGGTGAATTGAGCTGAGTATCTCGAAAGCGGCATCCCAGGCCGCGAAATCCAGCCCGCAGTCAAAATTTGGTTTACCGGAGGAGAGAGGAAAATGGTTACTGGCAATCGCTTTACTGGCACGGGAACGGCGCTGGTTACGCCGTTCCGGCAGGATGGGGCGCTGGATGAACCGACGCTGCACCGTCTGATCCAGCGTCAGATTGAGGCGGGGATCGATTTTCTGGTTCCCTGCGGAACGACGGGAGAGAGTCCGACGCTTACGCACGAAGAGCACCTTCGCGTTGTCGAGACTACGGTCAAGCTGGCGAAGGGGAAAGTTCCGGTTCTTGCCGGCGCGGGCGGCTATAACACAATGGAGGTCATGGCCCGCGCGAAGGAGCTCGCCGCTATCGGCGCGGATGGAATCCTTTCTGTCACGCCTTACTACAACAAGCCGACGCAGGAAGGTTTGTATCAGCACTTTAGAGCCATCGCCGAAGCCGTGTCTTTGCCAATTATTCTTTACAGCGTGCAAGGGCGGACGGGCGTGAACATCGAGCCGGCTACTGTGAAACGTCTTGCTGAGGTCGAAAACATCGCGGGCATTAAGGAGGCGTCCGGGAATATCTCACAAATGGCCGCGATTCTGAATGCCGTGCCGGAGGACTTCATCGTGCTCTCAGGCGACGATGCGATTACGCTGCCGCTTATGGCGCTTGGGGGGCGCGGCGTGATCTCCGTCGTCTCGAATGAAATTCCTGCGGAGATGGGGCGGCTCACGCGGCTGGCGTTGCGAGGCGACTTTGACGGGGCGCGTGAGATTCACCGCCGCTATCATCCGTTGATGGAGATCAACTTCGTCGAATCGAATCCTATTCCGGTGAAAGCGGCAATGGCAGAAATGGGCTTGCTCGAGCCGGTGTGGCGCTTGCCACTCGTGGGGCCGAAAGCGGAGAATCGAGCGCGCATCCGCGCGGTGCTGGAATCGCTGGGGCTGATCCGACGCGAGGCCGCTGCGCATGCTCGCGAGAGATCGCATGCAGCCATCGCTCATTGAAAAGCTATTCGACGAAGCGCCGAAACTCTACGAAGAGGAACATCATCGGCTTTTCCGCGATTTCAAGGCCGCGTTAAACCGCGGCGAAATTCGCGCGGCGGAGCTGGATCCTTGCGCAAAATCCGGCTGGCGTGTGAACGCTTGGGTGAAGAAGGGAATCCTTGTCGGTTTTCGCATGGGCGCGATTGCGGACATGTCGATCGACGTTGCAAAACAGCCGTTCTTCGATAAATCCACTTATCCGGTGCGCACGTTTAGTGCTTCGGACGGAGTGCGCATCGTTCCGGGCGGCTCCAGTATTCGCGACGGGACCTACATTGGCCGCGGAGTAATTTGCATGCCGCCGATGTTTGTGAACGTGGGCGCATACGTGGGCGAAGGCACGATGATCGACTCCCACGCGCTCGTGGGGAGTTGCGCGCAAGTGGGGAAGAATTGCCATATTTCTGCGGGAGCGCAAATTGGAGGTGTTCTGGAACCTGCGGGAGCGCTGCCCGTGATTGTAGAAGACGAAGTGCTGGTGGGCGGGAATTGCGGGATATACGAGGGAACGGTGGTGAAGCGTCGTGCGGTTTTAGGCACCGGCACAATTCTGAATCGCTCCATCCCGGTGTACGACCTGGTGCGTGACGCGGTTTATACCGCAAAGGATTCCGAGCCGCTGATCGTTCCCGAGGAAGCGATTGTGGTTCCGGGCTCGCGCGCCGTTTCGCATCCTGCAGGAGCCAAGTGGGGCCTGTCGCTTCAGGCCGCCGTCATCGTGAAATACCGCGACGCGAAGACCGATGCGCGCGTTCAGCTCGAAGACCTTCTTCGATGATTCAAGCCCTTCGAGTTCTGGAACCACGTATAAGTCTTTCGGTCGGCCAGCGGCCTTCTTTGATTTAATCAGCCCAACAAGCGAGAGCACAAGTATCTCCATTGCGGCGATGATTTGCGTGTCTGCCGCTGCTTTCACATCTTCGAAAGAGCCCAATCCGGCGACCTCTGCGAGAAAGTTCAAATCTCCGAGATCTGTTGAGAGCGTAAAGTTCATTCCTTGTGTGACAGTCCGTGCATCAAAGACGAACGCCAGACCCTCAGCTGCGCCGCGCAATGCCGGATGATAAGGCTTGAGAGCAGCAGTAAGTCGCTTGATGTTTTGCGGTGTCCGGGAATAGCAAGAGTCTACGTCCTTCGTGACATAAGCCGACCCTTGCAGGTGCATTGCTGCGCCGCCGATGACAACAAAATCGATCTGGGCGTCGTACAGCGTCTTCAGAATTTCTGGGAGTTCCTTCATCAGCCGAGCGCTGTCTTTTTCTCCTCTGCGCGGAGAGCATTGAAAGATCGAACGATTGAGGCGAAAGACTGAGCGCGCTCGGTAGGCGTTCGCAGTAAATTCTCGTAAAGCAAGGTCAGATCAACCCCCCATTCCTTAGCAGCGGCCAGTTTGCTGCCGGGTGGGGGATTGGTGATTAATTCGTAGGCAAGTTTTCGTTGTTTCGGTGTCATGCTCTTTTTTGATGTTCTCATACTCCGAGGTCGGGTTCAATTTCCGCGCTCGGTTTGCGGTTCCGGCGTGTCGTCCTTCACTGCCATTCACTTCGTGAGCACTTTTTCGAAGAATGCGAGGGCGCGGGGGTCGTTGGATTGACCGAGCCAGAACATAGCTTGCTTGCGCACTTCGCGATTGCGGTTGGTTTCTGCCACTTCAATCAGCTTCGGCACGCCTTCGTCTTTGGGCAACTGGCTGAGCGCAAAAACCGCTTTTTTCTTGACCTCGGTGTCCGGGTCATTTTCGATCGCTCCAGTGATTGTTCCGATTGCTTTCTTTCCAGCTTTTTGGGCAAGCCAGAAAAGTGCCTGGCCCCGCACGTGGGAGCTCGTGTCGTCGTGCGCCATACGAATCATTTCGTCGATGGCACCCGGTTCGTGACTGACGGAAAGCGCAAAGGTAACGTGCGCACGCACGTCGGAGCTCGGATCGGTATTCGCCATGCGCTGCAACGTATTCAGGCCCTCTTTCCCGCGCGCCACGCCGAGCCAGAACGCCGCTTGCTTGCGCAGCTCTTCGCGCTGGTCTGGTGAGACAAAAGATTCCATCGCCGGGTCTGCGGAAGCGTCCGCATGCAACGCAATTGCGGTCAACGCGCCGTTGCCGGTGTTGTGATGCCCGTGCCGTTCGAATTCGGCGCCTCGCACGTAGGTTGTTAAAAGGGCAACACTTTCCGCGGGCTTCACGCCGGTTAGCCAAAGGAAGGGCAACCCACCGGCATCCAGGGTGCAATCTTCTGAGGCAACACGAATACGATTGACTTGCTTTCCTTCGATCCGAAAGAGCACAACGAGCTGCCGTGCCCCTTCGAGCTTGATCGTGCCTCCAGCCTGGTGGTCACTTTTCGTGCCGCTTGTCCAGGTACGATCGTTTTCCAGACGGCAGGTTCCACAGCCTCCTTCATCGCTCCAATTGCCGCAACAGACATTTCGTTCGCCTGCGACTTCATCGACGCCGTAACCAACCCATTCGGGATTTTCTGCCTGGGAGAGGATGCTCCGGAAGGTCGCTTCCAAGGTCTCGGTGACGGCGCGGGTTTCGACCTTGGCACTTTCGAGGCGCGGCATCTGGACTCCCACTTGCGCAGCCGCGGCGTAGGCCACATCCTCGCCAAATTCCGTTTGAAGCATATGGCTTTTGGTGACCTCCTTCACGGCGCTGAAGGTCCCCATGAGAATCATCGCCAGACCAAGGATTCTTCGCGAAATCGCAAGAGCATCGTTTGCGTGCATCGGCCACCTCACTTCTGCAAAAGTTCCATCAAGTAATCGGTTGCTTCTTTTGAGTGCATCAGCGAAAGCTTGGAGACCGCGGTTTTCTTGAGTTCCGGGTCCTTTTCGTTGCGCGCAATGCCCACAAGCGCGGCGGCATTTCCCTGGAGAAAGTAGGCGTTCAGCACTTCTTCCTTCAGACTGCGATCTGTTTCACGGGCGTAAATGGCCTGAAGGGCTTTGCCGGAATCGTCGGAATGGATCAGGCCGAGATTACGAATCGCCACCCGGCGTAACTCGGGGTCCTTTTCAGATTGCGCAGCTTGCACCAGCTTTCCGGATTCGCCCGCCAGGAAAAACGCCTGCAAAATTTCCCGGCGAAGGTCCGTGGAAGTTTCTGCTTGATAGAGCTGCTCAAGTTCACTGACGCCGTGCACCAAGCCTAGTTGGCGGATGGCTTCGCGGCGCAGGGATTCGTCTTTCTCGCTCTTCGCAGCGGCGAACAAGCGTTCCTTGTCGCCTCCCAGCATGTAGGCGCGCAGAATGGCGCGCTTCACGGAAGGATCGGCGTTCGTGGCGTAGACTTCCGCCATGATTTGCCGGGACTGCGCGCCGCCGAATAGTCCTAGGTATTTGATGGCTTCGCGCTGCAGCTCCGGATTGCTTTGGCCCTTCGCGATCCTTCCAATAATTTCGCGGCCTTGCGCGGAGCCGCTTTGCGCGAGAACGAACAAGGCGCGGGACTTTTCCCTTGGCGAACCCGAGCCGTTGATTACTTTTTCGAGCAGCGGCATAGCGCGCTCCGGGTCGCTATTCATGAGTCCTTGAATCGCGAGCATTTTCAGTTCTTCGTCGCTCTGGTCTGCAGGCTTGACGGGCTGCCCAGTCGATTGCTTGACTTCCAGCTCCAGGGCGCTTGCGTCCTTCAACCAGCGGCTCTGAGAAAACCGTTTCTTCATGTCGGCCAACGTGGTCAAAGCGGCCTCGCGCTTGCCCAGCCTGTTTTCCGCATAGGCTTTCCAATAGAGCGCGGCGTCGGTTTGCGGTCCGTTTAGTTGTGCGAGCTGGTCGAATTTTGCCTCGGCCTTTTCGTAACGGTCTTCATCCAAGGCTTCGCGACCGTCGTCATAGAGTTCCTCGAGCCGTTCGACTTTTTCCTGGGCGCGTTCGCGTCGCTCCTGCTCTCTTTCGCGAGCTTCCTGCTCCCTTTCGCGCCGCTCCTGTTCCTTTTCTTGAGCATCCTGTGGGTCCTGAAGAAAATCTGGCTTAATGAGATGCGTGGCTCGGTGGCGCACCGCCCGTGCGCGTGCGGGTGAAAACAACAGCGCCGCGACCGCAATCCACACTATGCTTGTTCTACACACTACATTCCGCTGGGTCATGCCTTGTTCCTTTCACTCTCCGTAGAGTTTTTCTGCGCCGGAGCGGGCGTGGTGGCTTTTTGCCGTTCCTGGAGCTCCCTGCCGACCACGCGAACTTTGAACAGAATTCCTTGCGCCTCGATTTTCTGGCGAATCTTTTCCAGTTGCGCCGGCGTGACCTCTTCAGGACTATGCGCGACGTCGAGAAGCACGCGCTCCAATTCATCCAGCACGCTGGCGAGCCCTGTGTCGCCTTCCTGCAACGCGGTTTGGCGGTACATCCGATTTTCATCCAGCAAGTCCTCGGCGCGGCTTTGCTCAGCGGAAATGTTCACCTGCTTCTGAGCCGGGTCAAGCGGCGCGGCGTTCGAAAGTTCAATGAGCATCCTCTCGGAGCGGCCCAGGTGGTCGCCCACGGCAACGACCAGGATTCGTTCGCGAATCTGGTCCGTGCTGGCGACATCATTGCCAGTGTGATCCCGCTTTGTGATTCGCCCTGCCAAGAATGCCATCACCAGCAACGCCGCCACAGAGGCTAATGTCCCCAGCCGCTTGGGATCGAACCACGCTTGCCACCACCGCGCCGTTCGCTCAGGCAAGCGAGGAGTAATCTGCTGCCAAACGTGCCGTCCATAGTCGTCGCCCGGGTTCGGCACCGGCATGGTATCGAGCGCGGCGAGCACAGCTTCAATGCGCTCGAGTTCCGCGCGGCACTCCTGGCAAGCCGCCAGATGCCGCGCGATTTCCGCTCGCTGCGCGGAGATCCCTTCGCGGTAAGTAATCAACTCTTCCTCGGTCATGTGTTTCATGATTCCGTTCCCATCGCTCTGGCCGGCGTACCTTTTCCCACGAAAGGCTGCAGAGCCAGGCGCAATTTCTGCACGGCGCGAAAAACAGTGTTCTTCGCCGCGCCGGAGCTCGATTTCAGCACTTCGGCAATTTCCTCGATGGCGCAGCCTTCCCAGTGGCGCATCACGAAGGCAGTCCTTTCCGAATGCGAGAGCGCTGCAAGCGCAATCTCCATTTGTTTTCGGAGTTCGATGTTGTGCGCGAGGCGCTCTGGGGTCGGCTTCGCGTCCTGCACCAGCGTCACGGGATCGTTTTCCATTCCTTCTTCGTGAACGGCCGGCTCTACCTTGCGCGCTTCCTCTTTCTTCCGCTGCCGCATACGGTCAATCGCGTAATTTGCTGCGATGCGATAAACCCAGGTTCCAAAATTCGCTCGCGCTTCGAACTTCCCGAGCTTTTGGTACGCGCGCAAGAAAGCCTCCTGGACCACTTCCTCGGCATCGGGGCGGTTCCCGGTCATGCGATAAGCCAGCCGGAAAACATTGTGGCTGTGCCGCTCAACAAGGACGCGAAAAGCATCGCGTTCGCCCGCCAGCGTGCGTTTGACGGCGACGGCGTCGCTCTCGGCGATGGTCTGGGCGTTCTCGACGCTCGGCTGCATTCCAATCATTAGACAGGAATCTACCCTTGCGGTTAGGTTGACCGTAGCACCTTACGGCTCAAGGGGATAGCGGTAAGTAAAAGGACCGGGAAGGCTTCAAAATTTGGGGCTGATTTGCCCCTTTTTGCCTCCCTTATTCATAGCGCAGCGCGACGAGAGGATCCACACACATGGCGCGGCGTGCGGGAATGTAGCAGGCGGCCAAGGCAACGAGCGTCAGCAGAATGGAGACGCCGACAAAGGTTAACGGGTCGGTGGCGGTCACGCCAAACAATTCCTTTGAGCCAGTGTGAGCACGGCCACTGCGGTAAAGGCGGGATTCCTGAGAAACGAGCGTGAGCCAAAACGCAGGTCCTGGGCTAGCCGAACTTCCGCAGTTGCGTGAGTAAAGTCTTTGGAATCAATGGGAGGATGGCCAGGTTTCCACTACATTTGTGTTCGTTCGAGGGCCGTTGGTAGCCTCATGCCGAGTCGTTGCAGCAGAATTCGTTGGTGCTCGGTGGGTTGGCTGATGCAGCGCTTCCGTAGCTCCACTCCATTGCGTGTGGG
>QHYI01000084.1 GCA_003223245.1 Acidobacteriota bacterium | reverse complement strand
GGCCCGCTTGCGCGAGATCGTTGAAACCATCGCCGCCAAACAGGAAAAGGTCTTGGTGTTTACGCAGTTTCGCGAACTGACCCGGCCGCTCGAAGCGTTTCTGGGATCTGTGTTCGGACGCCCTGGGCTGGTCCTAGATGGCGAGACGGAAGTCAGAAAGCGCAAAGAGGTGGTGCGGCGATTCCAGGAAGAGGAGAGGATTGGTTTCTTCGTGCTTTCGCTCAAGGCGGGTGGCTCGGGACTCAACCTCACGGCCGCTTCG
>QHYI01000085.1 GCA_003223245.1 Acidobacteriota bacterium | reverse complement strand
TCGTGCGCCCCGCTAGTTCCAACTTCGGTCCAACGGCGTGATTTGTCGAACTTCTTTGGTGAAATCCAAAAATCGGATGACTGATTTTCAAAGACTTAGACGTAATGTTCTGCGAGAAATTCACGATCATTCGGCACCACACCGAATGCTTGTTTTCTCGGCTGCGGTTGGTAAACCATTCTTCCTCGCACCGATCCTTATTTTCCGTCGTTCCTCGGAAACTGTCGGTTTTCGAAACGTAGGGACCCTTCCTGAGGACTTTTTCGAAACCTTTCCCCCCTCATCTGACCGTGCGGTAAACGTCTGCTGCCTTGGCCCGGGGCCAAGCAGGAGGCGTAGATGTATCGCGAGGTCACGATGATTGAATTCAGGGAAGTCCTTCGGCTCTGGCAGGAGCAGGTGCCGAAGAAACGGATTGCCGCGCAGCTGGGCTTGGATCCGAAGACGGTTCGTCGCTATCTGAGAGCGGCCGAAGCGGCCGAGCTACGAGCTCCGATGGAGACGCTCAGCGACGAACAGGTGCGTGACGTATTGCTGACGCTGCAGCCGAGCGGCGGGCGTCCCCACGGCGAGGACTGGACCCGCTGTGGCGAGCAACGGGAGGCTATTCAGCACTGGCTGGTGGAGGGATTGCGGCTCACCAAGATTCGCAAACTCCTGGCGCGGCAGGGCGTGTCGATCGGCTACCCCACGCTTTACCGCTTTGCCGTAGAGCAGCTGCAGTTTGGACGAGCGGCTACAACCATCCCGATCCTCGAAGGCGAACCCGGCCAGGAGGTGCAAGTGGATACGGGCTGGGTGGGCTGGCTCACTCTTCCGCTGAACCCCCAGAAGCGACGGCGTTTTCGTGCCTGGATCTTTACCGCCGTCTTCTCCCGCTATCGCTTTGTCTATCCTACTTTCGAAGAAACTACCGCACGCGCGATCGAGGCCTGCGAAGCTGCTTGGCAGTTCTTCGGCGGCATTTTCCGTGTGCTGATTCCCGACAACACCAAAGCCATTATCGTGCAACCGGATGCACTCACTCCGCACGTCACTCCGGCATTTCTCGAGTACACGCAGGCGCGGAAGTTTCATGTGGACCCGGCCCGTGTGCGGCATCCTCGGGATAAAGCCAGGGTCGAGCGAGCGGTTTCCAATGTGCGTGATGACTGCTTTGCCGGCGAGGTGTTGGCCACGCTGGACGATGCGCGCGTGCATGCCGGTCATTGGTGCCGCGAGGAGTATGGCCTCCGCCGCCATAGTCGCACGCAACGCCCACCGCGAGAGCACTTCGAAGCCGAGGAGCAGTCCGTGCTCTTGCCGGCACCGACGACGCCCTTCGACATTCCGCTGTGGAGCACGCCGAAAGTGGCTCGTGACCAGTTGGCCGTGGTCGCCAAAGCTTTCTATTCCATTCCGCATTCCTATGTCCGCGCGTTCTTGTCGGCTCGGGCCGATCAACAGACCGTTCGTTTCTATCACCACAATGTGCTGATCAAAACCCATCCACGGAAACCGCCTGGCGGTCGCTCCATCGATGCGCAGGATTATCCGGTCGAACGGAGTGTCTACGCCCTGCGAGATATCCAATCCCTACAGCGACAGGCCGCCAGTTATGGCGAGGCCGTCGGCCGTTTTGCTGCGGCGTTGCTAGACAATCCCTTGCCGTGGACGCGCATGCGGCGTGTCTATGCACTGTTAGGTGTGGCCCGCCGTTATGGGGCCGCGCGCGTCAACGAGGTCTGTGCGATGGCACTGGCTGCCGAGATGTTCGATGTCCGGCGCCTCCAGCGCATGCTCGAGCAGGCTGCGACGTCATCCGCCACCGCGTCACCCGCACCACTCCCCGCGGCGCGCTTCTTACGGCCTGCCAGCCAGTACGCCCTTCCGCTGGCCTGGCGCCAGCCATCCTCGAAAAAAGGAGATGATCCCCAATGACCACCGAAGTGATCAGTCCCGATCTGAAAGTCGTGCTGCGGCGGCTTAAGCTCTCACGCATGCTGGATACTTTGCCCGAGCGGCTGGTGCTCGCCCGCCAACAGAAAATGCCCCACCAGGACTGGCTGCTGTTAGTTCTCAGCGACGAAGCCACGCGACGTGACAGCCTGGGAGTCTCTCTGCGATCGCAGAAGGCGCATCTGGATCCCACCATGCACCTGGAGGCGTGGGATCCCACAGCCAAGGTCAGTTTCGATCGCGGGCTACTGAACGAGCTGGTCTCCTTGCGGTTTCTGGATGCCCATGCTCATGTGGCTATCGTCGGCCCGGTGGGAGTGGGCAAGACCTTTCTGGCCCATGCTCTGGGGCACATCGCCTGCCGACGCGGTGCCAGCGTGCTGGCAGTGCGCACCGATCAGATGCTCAAGACGCTGAAGCACGCGCGGCTGGATAACAGCCATGAGGCTGAACTGCGCAAGCTGGTCTCTGTGGACCTGTTGCTGCTGGACGATTTTGCGATGGACGCGATGGATGCGGCCGAGAGTCGCGATCTCTACGACATTCTGCTGGAGCGTTATCGTACCAGTTCGATCATCGTCACCTCCAATCGTGGCCCGGATGAATGGCTAGCCACGTTTGCCGATCCCGTGCGGGCGCAGAGCGCCATCGATCGCTTTACCAGCAATGCCTACGATCTTGTGATCGATGGTGAGTCCTATCGACCGCGCCTGAAACCCAACCTGGCCAAGGAAGGCGCACGATGACGAAGCGTTTTCCATGTCAGAATCGCTGGAAACGTGTAGCGGGGAGGAAATCCGGGGGGTGCTACAGGTCGACCGAACGAGCCTGCGTCGTTCCTAGGGCATGCTGGCGCGAAATTTTTTCTGAAAAACTGCGAATGCGGGTGAAGAAAGAAAAAAGGAGCAAAAAAGAAAGACAAGAGGGCCTATGGAAACTGACGCTGCTGATGGAAATCCGCAAAGAACGCGGATTTCCCCAGCAGCTTGAAAAGAGCCTCGCAAAAGACGCTCGGCTTTTTCACAGTTCCCACAGGCCCAACAACAAATATCAACTCAAAAACTTATGCCGATTAGACATCCGCGCGCCTGTTAAGGCACACTAAACGCGGTCAGGTGAGAGAGGAAACCGGAGGGGGAAAGGTTTTGAAAAGCCGGGGTCCCTTCCTTCTGAAAACCGACATCTCTCCCCATCTTTTTCAAAAACGGACGAAGACTGTCGTGCAGAACATTCCGCAAATCCAAATGCTTGGAGTGTAACAAGGAACCGTGGCGGGGCGACTTCCTATTTAAGGACGGCGACGGACTCTGCATGACTGGTGCCGATCTTGATGAGCTGGTCTATGTTCCTAGCGGGGATGCGGCACTGACCCGCCGAGCGAGGGTGCACAGCCCACTCTCCACGGTAGTCGTCCGTTTCAGCCGCGCGCGCAAGCGATACGAACGTCAGGGCATTTTGGTTTCTGAAGTGGCGCTCGAACAGGCCGAAGCGGGATGCTTGGCGGACAGCGAATTGCGCTTTGCGTCGTGAGCGCGATGCGGAGCGATGCGCCCGATATGATCGCGATTTCGTCGCTCAAATGACTCGGGAGATCTCGAGGTTGTTTCCCGGTTGTCCGCCCAAAGGGGCCCAAACCATCACAAAACATACGGCGCGCCGGGGCAGCGGAAGGGTCGGACGCACTGCTCACCCTTGCCGTGGTCGCGCGCATTCGCCCCCGTTACGGCAACTACGAGGAGCTTCTAATGATAATGAGTGGATAATGAGCGCAGCGAAGCCCCGCGTTGAGATTCACGACGAGGTCGACCGCGTGCTCGACCGATGGCGCAATCCGCTTTGAGCCTGATCTGAGGCCATTTCGTTTTTTTTCCACAGGCAGTCAGACTTTCCATCAAGCTCACAAACAGATACCCGATACAATCTGCTAATCTTTAGCCGCCACGATGTCGCTGGTTTCTCTAGCGCCGGTCCTGACCCCGCATGGCCGATTGATCGTCGAGCGAGACGAGGACGCTCCCGCGCTCGATGCCGAGCTTGCTCAGCGGATGGAAGGCGCCTTCAACCGCGGATCGGGACATGCCCTCCTTGCGCTCGGTGCCGATGAAATCGGCGTCGCTCTTCCCCCGGCATTCTCGTTCTGGCGGGAATTCGCCGCGCTTTATCTAACGGGCGTCTGTACGCGGCCCATTGACGCCGCCGAGCCACATCGCGCTCACTCACCGACTCCTCCCAAATCAGAACTCGATCAGTTCGTGCTGGCTGCGCCTCCGATGACCGGCGCCGAGTACCTGAGCGCGGCAGTCTTGAGCAATCTCTGGCAGGAGCTCGATCGGGCGTTTTGGGCTGAACTGACGGAAGCGAAGTGCAGCATCGAGGAGTTTCTGAAGCGGCGCAATCCGGCGTGGAACCTGGTCGGTCGCGTGCATTTTAATCTTGCCGAAAACCGCAAGGATGAAGCCGCGCCCTTCGCCTTTCTTGCCACTTACACGACGCGGCTTTCCGCGCATGCCAAGGCTCAACATGTTCCGCTCGGCCAGGCCTTGCGGGAGTATGCCGGCGCGGAAAATCGAGACCGATTGCTCTCCCTGCTTCTCCCCGTCCAGCGTGCGGCCGAGAGCTGTTCGTGGCTTAAGGCCATGGTCGACACAGGAGAGATTTTCCACCCGCTCCGGTGGGTTCCCACGCAAGCCATGCAGCTTTTGCGCGATGTGGAGAAGCTTGAAAGCGCCGGCGTAGTTGTACGCATGCCGGCGACCTGGCGAGCAAATCGTCCTCCGCGCGCTCAGGTGACGGCCACTGTCGGCGGCAAGCCACCATCGGGTCTGGGGCAGGCTGCGCTCCTCGACTTTCACCTGGAAGTGGTCCTCGACGGCGAGAGGCTAAGCAAGGCCGAGGTGCAGGAGTTGCTCCGCACTTGCGATGGGCTTGCCCTGGTGCGAGGTCGTTGGGTCGAGGTAGACGCCGAGCGCTTGCGGGAAACGCTAGAGCATTTTGGCGAAATTGAGCGCACCGCCGCTGAGCAAGGCATTAGTTTTCAGGAAGCCATGCGCATGCTCGCAGGCACCAATGTCGCGGCCGACGGAAATTCCACCGCCTCGGTCGCGGAGTGGGGAAAGGTTGCCGCCGGCCCCTGGCTTGCGGAAACACTAAAGGGACTGCGTACGCAGGAGGGTCTGGCGCGCGTCGATCCGGGCCCGGCGCTGAAAGGGACGCTACGCCCCTATCAGCAAGTTGGCGTGCGGTGGCTGTATCTGCTCGCGCAGCTCGGCCTAGGGGCCTGCCTGGCCGATGACATGGGACTGGGCAAGACCATTCAGGTGCTGGCGCTGCTGCTCGTACTCCGTCAGCAATCTAACGGCGCCCGGGCACCCAGCCTTTTGGTGGCCCCCACCTCTCTGCTCGCCAACTGGGCGTCGGAGCTCGAACGCTTCGCGCCAAGTTTGAAAGCCGTAATCGCGCATCCCTCCGAAATGCCTGCCGAAGATTTAAAAAGAATGACGCCGGAAAAATTGCGGAAGGTGGACGTTGTGTTCACGAGTTATGGCTCGCTGCTACGCCTTCCCTGGATCGCCTACGTCTCCTGGAATCTCGTCGTGCTCGACGAAGCGCAAGCCATCAAAAATGCCTCTGCCAAGCAGACCCAGGCGGTGAAGAAGCTCAAGGCAGGTGTGAGGTTTGCCCTCACCGGCACCCCCATCGAGAACCGTCTGGGCGATCTTTGGTCGATCTTCGATTTCCTGAATCCCGGCCTGCTCGGTTCGGCCAAGCAATTTACAAGTTTTACCAAGCAACTGGCCGCGCTGCCGCACAATCCCTACCGCCCCTT
>QHYI01000176.1 GCA_003223245.1 Acidobacteriota bacterium | reverse complement strand
GTGAAGAGTCCGAAACTCTATCTGGCCGACACCGGACTGCTCTGTGCTTTGTTGAATATTGGTTCTGAAGATGCCCTTCACCAATCACCGGCGGTGGGCGCGATCTGGGAAACATTTGTCTTCGCCCAGTTGCGTAGCCGTGAACGCCGAGCGGGACGCGCAGGAAGTTTGTTCTTCTGGCGTGATCGCACACGTGAAGTGGACTTCGTAGTTGATGTCGGCGGGCGATTGGAACTCTTTGAGGCGAAGTGGACCGAATTACCCGCCGAAAGCGACGTCGTGAATCTAGATTTCATGCAAAAGACACTGGGCAAAGCGAGGGTCATCAGTGGAGCGGTTGTTTCTCGAACGCCGAACAGCTTTCCCATCGTCAATGGATTTCGGGCCCCGGCGATATCTGAATTGAGCTGAGCCACGCCTCTGGCCATCTTTCGACATGTCTTCCCCTGGGGGGAGCGGCGATAGCCTGTGAGTGTTAGGGACGGCGAGATACGCCCAGGTGGTTCGCGATAGCCGGCAGAAGTGGCGCCAAGCCCATCGCGATTACCTGAAGAACTGCTGGCGGACCCACGCACCGCAAGCCGAGCGGAATCGCCGGCAGCAGCGGCAGCGCGACCGCGAGCGTCACCTGCAGAATCTTGTAAAGAACAACTTAGCTTTTGGACCTAAAGCGAACCGATGCAGAGGTTCACCTTTTCGGCCCGGCGGCCGACGGGATCAAGCCAGACTGCGCCTGGGCGTTTCACAAAGCAGCCGCGGGGAGAGGGACTTTTCCCTGTTTCCAGCAGCGCAATACACCTGATCAATCGGCGAACTCCATAGCTGGTCTCAGTCGCCGGGATGAGCCCCGGCGCGGACCTCGGCGGGAGCAGAACCCATCTATTGAACGACTAGCTGCACTGTCGTGCTATGAGTCACGCTGCCGCTAGTTCCCCTGATCCTCAAGGAGAAGGTGCCGGTTGAAGTCGACGAGTTGGTGCTGATCGTTAATGTGGATGTTCCCTGACTTGTTACCGAGCTGGGATTGAAAGTGGCGGTGGAATTAAACGGTAACCCGCGCACCCGGAACGTCACCGACCCGTTGAAGCCGTTGACCGCTGTTGCGGTCACCGTGTAGGCCGTGCTGTTGCCTCGCGTGACCGTTTGCGAAGGCGGAGTAGCCGATATCGAGAAGGAGTTCACAACCAAAGTGACCGTCGTGGAGTGGGTGATGCTTCCGCTGGTTCCAGTAATCTTGAGCGTATAGTTTCCTGTCGGCGTGCTGCCACTTGTGGTGACGCTCATCGTGCTGGTCCCCGAGCCGCCGCCAATCGGATTCGTGCTGAACGTGGCGTTGGCGCCCGAGGGGAGCCCGCTCACGCTCAAACTCACGCTGCCGGTAAAACCTCCCGAGGAAGCCACCGTCGCGGTGTAACTAGTGCTACTACCCGCCGTGACCGTTCCCGAAGACGGCGAGGCCGAGACGGAGAAATCCTGCGAACTCGCCGAGTTCACAATCAAAGTCACGGTCGTGGAGTGCGTGGTGCTCCCGCTCGAGCCGGTAATCGTTAAGGTGTAAGTTCCGGCCGGCGTTGTGCTGGCTGTGCTTACCGTTAGGGTCGAGTTGCCGGAACCGGTTACTGAAGTGGGACTAAAGTTGGCGCTGGCCCCGGCGGGCAGCCCGCTGGTCACGCTCAAACTAACGGTTCCAGTAAATCCGTTCACTGCCCCGATCGTTGCGGTGTACGTAGTGCTGTTGGCTTGCGTTACGCTTTGGGAAGACGGCGTTGCCGCGACGGTGAAATCCGGCGATGTAGAACCACAAGTGGGAAACCTGAACGACGCCAGCCGTGTAGCCCAGTTGAAGCTACCGGTGTTCGACAGATACTCGTTGCTGTACCAAAACGTGCAGTCATCTACAGGATCGATGGCCATACTGGTATAGTCGCCCCAGCGGCTGAGTCCACCCGTCTGTGAGCCCGACCCAGAGAGAAGCATCGTTTCGCTTTCCATGGTTCCCAGAGCGTCGCTGGGCACGCGTCCCGTAGAGGCAATGGAAGGAAACACGCTGCTGCTCGATAGGCTGTAGCCCAGGGCGATATCGCCAGCCTGGTCCATAGCGACGCTCGGCATCCACCGTGAGGTCGCGTTTGGCGCAAAGGTGCCGGACTGAAAGGCTGCCGGCGTTCCATTAGGGCTCCGAATCTCATACCAGCGCACCGCTGTGCTGTTTCCCGAGCTGATCGAGTGCGAAGTCACCAACGACTCGTGGCTGCCGAAATTGCGATACGCCACTCGGAACATCAGCCGCTCCCCGAGCGAGTCGAGTTGTTGCGTCGTCCCGGGTTGCGGTATGCAAGTTCCTCCTGACCCGCCGCAGGCGTCGGTATACGGAGGTACGGAAATGGCCATGGGTCCGGTGAGGGTGGTATTGTTCGAATTGGCGAAATCAACGTGAAACTTGTAGAGATTAAGCGTGCTCGAAGTGCCCAGTTCCAGGAAGAAGTTGGGTGAACCGGCGGGTGGCGCCGTGGAACCGTCCGAGTCTGACGGCAGCAAGCTCGCATCGCTCGTTCCCAACTGGAAGCACAGCCCAGTAGCGGTATTTCCCGCGAGCATAGCCGTGCGATCCAGCGCGCAAGCTGCCGGCCCTGCGAAAAACGTGCCAGACGGAAAGATATTCGCCGACAAATAGTACCCGTCCGGCCACACAGACAGCTTGGTGTAGTCATTCAGGTCGCTGCCAAACAAAAACCCGTAGCGATTGAAGCTCCCCGTCGCGTCGGAAGTGGTCGAAACGGCGACGCACTCCGCATTATTACTAAACGTCGAGTCGAACGCCACAATGCCGATTACCCAACGCCCCGCCGCTTTGTCATACAGCACCACAGGATCGCTGAGGTTGCCCGTCTCACACACCCCACCATACCCGGTCCAGAGATTGCCGATGGAAACGGGGCCAAAGATGGATGCCCCAGTGGACTTATCAAAGACCTGGTAGGAAAGGTTCACTGTTTCCACCACTTGGGTGGCCCCCACCGAGGCATTCGCGTCCGGAGGAGCAAACCCGGTTGAGCCAATGCCGCCGAAGTTCAGCCCGTTCGCCGTGCTCACCTGGGGTTCTGTGCTGCTTTGCAGCACAACGTCCGGGTGACCGTCCACGTGCGGCCGCCCAGGCCTCCGGTGAGCCAGCGGCTTCGCGCGGTCCTCACGGCCCACAGGCATCTCTCGAAAGGGCGGCGAAGTATCGTTGTTACCTGCGTAAATGATTCTCGGCCCTTTCTGCACTCCCTGCGCGAAAACGGGTGTGGTGCGCAACGCAAAAAGAAAAAGCAGAACGCTGACAAACAGAGCGAGGCATCTCAGGTTTCGCACCATGGACGGGAACTCCTTCTCTGACGAGAGGCGTGGGCCAGACAACAAGAAGTATTCTGCGCGTGGGTAAAGATCTCCCTCGCGCATGGCCTTTGCACACAGGGGTGATAGCGGTTCGTCGAAATCGAGGACACGGGACCGCTCCCAGCTCTTAACAGTACAGGGGCCCGGAGCAACCGAGTCAACTTGTACCAGGTTATAAGCTCAAGCGGGACTAGAAGTCAATCAGGTGTTCACGGGTGTGCGCTCCAAACACAGAGAGCATAGGTCTAAGACAAACAAAAGCGAAGATGCACGGATATGCAAAAGAAGGCCGCATTCCCCTGTCACCTAAAGGCGACAGTCCCCGCGGACCAATCTATGGTCAGCACCACCGGTCTCGAAAGTTCCTGCAAGACTCGTGTGAACAACTTCTCGTCATTGATTCCCTGAAGAACCTCACAAAGGAGCAAGTCCGTTAGTCCGAAGCGTTGCATAGCTACCTCGCGATCAAGGTAGGTCGGCGCGTATGTTGTCCTTTACCGTGCCGAGCGCCGCCCCGAGCACCCAGCTCGCCAGACCCGGCTCCGCGCGAGGCGTACAACTTGGTGCTGGCAGAGATCCCCAAATCCGTTAGGCACTTGGCGGGCTTTGGAGATGAGCGAGTTTAGGCGCAACGTTGCACCCTACGCCATCGAGAACCCCATGCCCCTCTGCTCTCAAAAATATTTTTCTTACTTTTTGTCTCCCCGATGTTCCCCAGTAAGTGTAGGGAGTTCTCGCCGGCTTCCCCCGGAGCATGGCGCCTCCTAAAGCGCCATAGGCTAAGGCGCGGGATACGACGGCAAAACCAACTGCCTGGAGCTCTTGCTCCGCTACTTGAAGCAGGGATACGGTTTTGTCTCGTCGCGCGCGTCCTTGGGGCCCAACCGCCCGGCGAGAACTCTCCTAGCTTGATCGACGAGCGAAGACAGAAGGAGACGGAGGGAAAATGAGACCCTGTTCCAGCAAGACCTATCGGTTTAAGAAAACATTGCGGGAAGCGCTTGTCGCGGGGGCGGGACTCCTTCTGGCGGCCCCGGCTTTCGCGCAGCTGCCAGGCAGCTCTCCGTGGGAAAACGCCGTGAACGTCCTGCAACAAGCGTTCACCAGCACCATCGCCCGCGGCCTCTCCTTGGTAGCCATCGTGGTATCCGGCCTCACGTTCGCTTTCGGGGAAGGCGGCTCAAAGCGAGTGCTCGCCGGCGTGCTTTTCGGCGTCGGCATGGCCATCGCCGCCGTCAACTTTCTCGCCTGGTTGTTTCCGTGAGCCAAATACCCTCGCGGGGGCATGTGTGGCAAGTGGCAGGCGAGTGAATCCAGTCTATCGATCGATTTCGCGGCCGCTCACGATTCTTGGCGCGGAGCGAAAGCTCTTCTTCTTCGCCATGTGCATGGGAGCGGGAACCTTTAACTTGCTTGGCAGTTTGCTCGGGGGGATGCTCATGTTTCTCTTGCTCTACTCGTTCGCGCGCTGGGCCACCCAAACAGATCCTCAGATTCTTCATCTGCTGCTCACCTCGGCCAGGCTGCGCGCCCAATACGATCCGTCAAAATTCAGCCCGATTGCGATTCGCAGGATCCCCCATGCTTAAGCTCAAACGGATTTTCAAGAATTACCAGGAGACTGGTTCCCTGAACGAAATGGTGAACCTCTACGGCTTTGTCGACTCCCACATGTTCCTCACCAAGACTGGAGACCTTGGCCTGGTGCTCGAAGTGCGAGGCGTCGATTACGAAGGCCTGGACGGAGCCACGCTCGACAGCCTTACAAAACGCCTCGAATCGGCATTCAAGCTGTTCGACTCGAACTACCGCGTCTACCAGTACCTCTTCAAACGGAACCACCAAACCATCCCCTACAAGCTCTATGGCAAGCCGGTTGTCGACATGGCCATCAAGAATCGCCTCGAGTATTTTGCCGGCAAAGCGGACGGGCTTTTCTCGCTTTCGATCTATTACGTCATCCTGTTCGAGGGCTTCCGCTACACGCGCACGCTCGCAACTACCCTGCTCGCCATTACGAAAGAGCCCGGGAAAGCGGTATCTCAACTCCGGGCGCATTTCTCGGCAAGAAAACAGATTCTGCTGCTCGAAGGGGAACTTAGCCGGGCGCAGGCGAGCCTGCTCCAAAAGGTCGAAAGTTTCCTCCTCCAGGTCAACGATTTTCTGCCGGCCCGCCTGCTCGACAAGCAAGAAGCCTTCCGCATTCTCAAACAGACCCTCAACTTCGCCCCCGCCAAGATCGCGTTTGCAAAACTCCTTCACAACACATTTCTGGATTATTACCTCCCGGAATCCCATCTCGAATGCCACCGGAGCCACCTCCGCCTCGACGAGTATTACGTAAGGATTCTCACGATCAAGGAACCGTCCGCGCGGAGCTTTCCCCTCATCTTCCGCCGCCTGCTTGAAGTGGAAGCCAACTACCACGTGGTAACGGAATGGAAAAGCGAAGATCCCGACAGAATGAGGAGAGTCATTCAGGCCAAGCGCAGGCATTTTCACAACACCAAGCGCTCTTTCCTGAGCCAGGTGAGCCTCGACGACCGGTCGGCACAAGATGTTCTGTGGGACGACTCGAAGGAGTCCCAGGTTCGGGAACTCGGGGAGAGCATCAAGGAGATGGAGCTCAAAGGGAATGCCTTTGGCCAGTTTTCTCTCAGCGTGGTCATTTACGATCTGGACCCGGCGAAAGTAGACCGCGCGTCGGCGGAGTTCTACAAGGTCTTCAGCGTCCACGATGCGCAGCTATACGAAGAGAGATCGAACCTGCTGAACGCGTTTCTCGCAACCGTTCCCGGCAACTACGCCTTTAATCTCCGCTCGTTCTATCTCCTGAACTCGAACTACGCGGATTACTCCTTTCTGTTTACCCTCGACGGCGGCGAGCCTCAGAACCGCCATCTCGGGGCGGAATATCTCGCGGTTCTCGAAACGAACCACCACACGCCTTACTTTTTCAATCTCCATCACCGCGACGTCGCGCACACCTTGATTCTTGGGCGCACGGGTGCCGGGAAATCGTTTCTGCTGAATTTTCTCATCACCAACCTGCAGAAGTACGACCCGTGGACCTTCGTCTTCGACCTGGGCGGAAGCTTCCAGAGCCTCACCGAACTTTTTGGCGGCAGTTATATAAAGGTTGGAATCGATTCGCCGGACTTCCAAATCAATCCCTTCTTGCTGCCGCCGACGAAGGAAAACCTGGACTTCCTGGCCCTCTTCCTGAAGGTTCTCCTCCAGGGTTCCGCCCCACTGGAACTCGAAACCGCCGAGGAGCGCGACCTTTACCAGCAAATCGAAAACCTCTACTCCATCGACCCGGCGCTCCGCACTTTGGGAGTGCTCGCGAATACGCTCCCCCGGCGCCTGTCCGACCGCCTCGCGAAGTGGACCGAAGGGGGCCAGTTCGGATTCCTGTTCGACAACCCGGAAGACACCCTTTCGTTTTCGAGATTCCAGTGCTTCGATTTCGAGCGCATGCGCCAGTATCCGGAGCTTCTCGAACCCTTGCTTTTCTACATCCTGCACCGCGCGAACGCGGTGATCTCCGATCGTCAGATCAGCACGGCGTTCAAGGCGTTCTGCATCGATGAGGCCTGGATGTTCCTGAAAAATCCCAGCATTCAGAGATACGTGGTCGAAGCGCTCAAGACCTGGCGAAAGGCCAACGCCGCCATGGTTCTGTCGACGCAGTCGCTCGATGAACTGCGCCGCTCGGACATCCTCGACGTAATCGTCGAAAGCTGCCCGACGAAGCTCTTCCTGGCCAACCCCGACATGGACCGGGAGCTCTACGCCCACCAGTTTCATCTGAACGAAACCGAGATCGAACTCATCCGGGCGCTCGTTCCAAAGCAGCAATTCCTTCTGAAAACGCCGGAGCGCGCCAAAGTCGCAAATCTCAGTGTGGACAGCAAGAGCTACTGGCTCTACACCAACGATCCGTTCGATAACCGCAAGCGGCGGGAAGCGTTCGAGACCTATGGGCTCGAGAAGGGACTCGAAGTGCTCGCCGGGACGAAGCCATGAGAACGCTCCTCATCTCGCTGGTCATTTGGGTTTTGGTCGTGCCTGCGGTGATCGCCTTGTTCATGGTCTTCACCTGTCTCGTGGCGTTTGTCCAAGATCTCTACTTCGCGTCCACGTTACTCGCTCTGGCCTTCGCCGTGCCAGCCCTGCTGTGGGGTCCTTTCTGGTGCGGCCTGTTCTGTGGTTCTGACGCCGGCCTCTTTCAAGGGAATCGGCAACCAAATTCAACCCAGGAGGAAAAAAGTGCCAAAGGTCATCCCCGTTCTTAAATCGAGTCTCGCGATCCTTACTTTCTCGGGTCTTGCAGCGCTACCAGTTCAGGCAGGACCTGCCAGCGGGCGGACGGTGAAATACTCCGGGCAGGATATTGTCCCGGTGCGCGCCAAAATTCGCTTTTCGACGCTCATCGTGCTGCCAGCAAACGAAGAGATTCTGGATTTTGCCACCGGCGACAAAGAGTTCTGGATCATCAACGGCGCACACAACCTCTGTTACGTCCATCCGGCACAGGCGGGGATTCAAAGCGACCTGCATCTGATTACCTCTACCGGCCATGTCTACTCCTTTCTCTTAACCGAAGTCAGCAACGATCGCTCCCTCGAACCCGACCTCAAGCTCTTCGTCGAACCCAAGGAAGAATCGGCCATTCGCGGTTCGGCGGGTTTCGAAAGCTACGTTCGAGCCGGCGAGGCGGAAGCCTACAAGAAGGAACTGGAGGCCCTCCGCGCCGAGACCGACAGCCAGGTTCGCTTAGCCGAGCTGCGCGCGGCCGATGAGGTAGCGAAATTCAGGGCCGATTATCCCGGGAAGCTTCAGTTTGACTATGAACTGGACAGGAAGGCCGCACACGAGCCGTTTCGCGTGTCGATCGTCTACCACGACGAAACGTTTACCTACATCCGATGCGGCGCGAGAGAGAAACCCGCTCTCTATGAAGTCAAAGACGGAAAGCCGAACCTCTTGACCTTCCAGTTCGAAAACGGCGTCTATATCGCCCCGAAGATCATCGATGACGGATATCTGGTCCTCGGAACGAAAAAGGTCACCTTTAAGCGGCGCCGCTAAAAGAGCCGCGAACCATGGAAAGCAGGAGGAGCGCAAGAATGAACGAGCCGATCGTAGACAAAACGACGAAACCTCCCGGGCTTCTCCCCAAGCATGTACAGTCCTGGCTGATCCTGGGGCTGGCCGTGCTGATGGTCGTGATCATGTGGCTCACGGGCGGCAAAAGGCAGGAAAGCGCCGCCAAGGCCACGCTTCCTGGGGCACGGCAGCCGCAACCGGTTGAAGTCAACGAGACGAAGATTACCGAGCTGCAGAATCGCATCCAAGAGCTTCAACGCGAGCAAGCTGTCGCACAGAGCGCGCTGGCACAACAGAATCGGCTGCTTGGCGGGATGCCGGCGGGCGAGCAGCAGGCGCCCTCCGCCAGCGCTTCCAATCTGTCAGGCGAACACACCGAGGACCAAATCAAAGGCGCGCGAAAGAAGCGCGAGTACCTGTCGCTGTTTGCCTCGAACCTCGCCTTGAGCTATCGCCAGGGCCAAAACGGGACCCAGCCGGAGCCCCTCGAGCCGGCCACTCCGGCCACCGATGAAGCGCCGGCAAGCCCCGCCCCTCCTCCTCTCGACGCGGCCCTCCTTTCGCAAGCACTAAAAGGCGTTCCAACGCCATCGCTCCCGGCCGCCGAGGCTAGTACGAACGCGCCGAGTGAAGCTCACAACGCAAACCCAGCCGCGGCCAGCCGCCCAACCAGCCAGGCCCACGAACCTGCCGCCGCGCCCTCCCATGCGTCCTCCGCGGCGGCGGGGAGAACCTACATCCTCTTCGAAGGGACAGTTCTCGAGTCGGTTCTCCTCACTCGCCTCGACGGGCAGTTTACCGGTCCGGTCGAATGCCTGTTAACCAACGATGTGTTTTCCCATGACCGCCAGCACCTGCTGATTCCGGCAGGCTCGAAGATTTTGGGCGAGGCAAAAAAAGTCGAGGCTTTCGGCCAGACGCGTCTTGCCGTTCTCTTCCACCGCCTCCTCATGCCGGACGGATTTTCCGTGAGCCTCGACCAGTTCAAGGGCCTCAATCAGACTGGCGATGCGGGCCTCGGCGATCAGGTGAACAACCATTATTTCCGCATCTTCGGCGTCTCGATGGCCATCGGCTCCCTCGGTGCCGTGGCGGAGGGCGGCACGGCGGGCCCGCTCGCCGCCTCCGGCACGGAGGTCATGCGCCAGGGGTTTGCTCACTCGACAGCACAATCCTCAGCCGAGATCTTGAGCAAATTCTTGAACATCCTGCCCACGGTCAGGATCCGCGAGGGACAGCGCGTCAAAGTTTATCTTTCCGCGGACCTAACGCTGCCTGATTACGCGACCCACCAACTGCCCCGGAACCTGTGAAGCTTCAGAACTTTTTTATTTTTTGAATTCGGAAAAAGGGGAGAAAAAAACATGAAACAAAAAGCTCTGGCGGCAATGCTGGTCCTCGGACTTTTTGCAGGAACGGCCTCCGCGCAATTTGGTTTCGGCGGAGTCGTTTACGACCCGGCGAACTATCACAACGCCGTGCTCCGCTACTTCCAGCTGCAGCAACAGCTCATCCAGCTCAAAAACAGCTATGCGCAGCTTGTCGCCCAATACAACCTGGCGATCCGCATGGCCAAGAACCTTCAGAACATGCCCGCCCGCTACCGGGCGCTGTTTTCGCAATGGCGAAACACCGCCGCCCGGGATGTCTACGGGAATACCGGCGCGTGGACAAGCGGCGTCAATTCAGGACAAAGCGTTGGTGCCGGCTACGAGCGCGCGACCACCCAACTGCTCGAGTACGACGCGGGGGCGCTCGAGCGAATGACTGCCGCGGAACAGGAGCGGGTCAAATCCCAGTATGCCTCGGTCGAGCTCGCTGACGGAGCGGGCACGACGGCGCTCTCGACGATCGGTTCGATCCGCGGGAATGCGCCCATGATCGAGAGCCGGATTTCCAACCTCGAACAAGACTCTCTCTCCGATGATCCCCGTCTGAACACCGAAGTCTCCGTGCTCAACAAGATCAACGCCGCAAGCGTTTTGACGCTCCGCACCGTCCAAGACTCGAACAAGCTCCTCGCCTCTCTGGTTGAGCAACAGACCATCCTCTCCAAGCAGCAGCGCGAAGCAATCGCCAATGCGATCAATGCCGAAATTGCCCGGCGCAGAAACCTCGCCGGGAACATGGCCCAGCTCACCGGCACGCTCACCGACTCGCTTGAGAACTTCCGGATGCCGTAGCGCGAGATGCGCTTATCGCGTCGAAGGAGCCACTCGCATGGACTATCTCCAGTTCATCTTTCGCGCCATCAACAACCTTCTGACCCAGAATCTCGGCTTCTTCGACGCCATGGGCCAAAACCTCTTCCGGGCCTTCTCGACGATCCTGGTGGTTTGGTATGGAGCGAAATCCGCCCTCGCTTCCGCCAGCGGAAACCAGCTCTTTCACTTCGACAGTTTTGCGGCTCTCCTTCTGACCATCAGCTTCGGCTTTGGCATGACCAATTACTACAGCCATCCCATCCCCGGCATGGGCTCGAGTTTCCATAACCTGGTTACCGACGAGGCCGAATTTCTGGCCAACAAGATCAACCAGACCGAGCTCCAGACAGTCGAAGAGCGGATCACTGATTTCGAGACGCGCATGGATTCGCCGGGCGTGACCGACATCCTCGGAACCATCCTCTATGCCGGCATCATCATTCTGCTCGCTGCCGCACAGGCCATCGCCATCGTGGTCATCGCCTATGGATTCATCGCCACCGCCGTGTGCGTGCTTGTGGGACCGCTCTTCGTTCCCTTTTTTATCGTCCCCCGGATGGACTGGCTTTTCTGGGGGTGGCTGCGCTGCTTCGTCCAGTACGCCTTCTATCAGGTGATTGCCGCGGCAGTGGTCTATGTGATCGCCAATCTGATCCTCGGAATCCTGGACCTTCAGCCGAAGGGCACGATTTCGACCGGCGAACTCATGTACGCCTTTCCCGTGCTCTTCATCACCTTTCTTGCCTCGATCTATGCCCTCGCGAAAATACCTGACCTCACAAGCCACATCTTCAGCGGTGCTTCAGGCGGCTCTTCTGAAAGGGTTCTGAGGCAAGTGGCCGGGAGTCACCTGCCATGACGAACGATAGGAGCTTTGAGGACGCCAAGCGGCTCTATCTCGAACAGTACGGTGATCCGATGGTGACTAACACTTACCTCAAGATTGCGCTCACGCTCGCTTGTCTCATCGCCGCGGGCCTCGTGGTTCTCGATTGGAAGACCATCCGCACGTTTCAAAATTTCCGGCCGCTCGTGATCCGCATTGACGAGCTTGGAAGAGCCGAAGCGATCAATTACCACAACCTCGAGTACCAACCTCAAGATGCCGAGGCCAAGTATTTTCTTAGCCAGTTTTGCCGGCTGTACTACCGCCGCAATCGTTACACCATCCAGGACGACTTTTCGAGAGCTCTCTATTTCCTTGACGGCAAGCTCGCGAGCGCAGTTCTCGACACTTACCGCAAGGACGACATCATCAAGAAATTTCTCTCGAACACCTCTCTAGCCGAGATTGACGTGGAGGTGAAGAAAGTCGCACTCGAAGCGATGGAATCCCCCTCGAAGGCCCGCGTGGACTTCTACATGGTTTATTACTCGCCGGACCACAGCGAGCTGAAACGGGAGCTGTATACCGCAAATTTCGTCTTCTTCTTTCAGAAGCACGTGCCGAACGAACTGATTCCCATCAATCCGCTGGGGCTGACCATCAGCTACTTCCGAGAAGACCAGGCCTTCCAATAGGAGGATCTTCATGGCGGCAAACGCGCTCATCCTGACCATCGCTATCCTGCTCGCGCTGGGATTCTGGCTCCTGGGTGAACTAAAGTTCCTAATTCCCTACCGGCATATTTTGCTTCACCACTACGGAGGGATTCTTCTGCTGGGGTTCGCCGTTCTGTTCGTCAACCTTTTTTGGGCGCTCTCCGCGCTCGAGCGCAAGTTCCTCCTGAAGGATACCGGCCGGAAGCTCTCCCATGTCGACCGCCAGGCTCTCCGAGGCCAATTTCCCTTGCCCTCCCGATCCGAGACCGAGGAGCTCCCCTGAGATGTCACGCGACCTTCCACCACGGGAACTTGACGAGGCTCCTCCGAGTCTCGCCGAGCTGCGTTCGATCGATCGCGAGCCCCAGGAAAGAGATTTGCGAACCCTGTCACCCCGCGCGCAGGAGCCGAGACCCGAACGTTTCTCCCGGGACCGGCTCCCGGAGATTCAGTTTCGTGCCCTTCTGTCTTGCCAGGATTCGCGCTATCTCCTGAGCGCGTCCGAAGTCCGCACCATGGTCGACCTCGGCACGTTTCGCGTCATTTCCCGGCACGACCTCGCCCAGCATCGCTACGGCGGCAGCCTGGAACGGGCCGATCGCGACCTCGAGAATCTCCTTCGCCAACGTCTCGTCCGCCGAGGAGTGTTCGAAGGCCCCGAAGCGAGCCCGCGCGAGCTTCTCACGCTGACGCAAAGCGGCCACGAACTTCTCCGCTCGAACGGCCTTGTACCGGAAAACCAGGCCGTCTACTACGGCTTCACGCGCCGCCCTGATGCCCATCACGACGCGGATCTCTACCGCCTCTACCAGAAAGAAGCGGCTCGCATTCGAGAGCAGGGCGGGCGGAATCTTCGCGTGATCCTCGACCACGAGCTCAGACGGGATATCCAACGCGACATCGCGCGGCTCCCCAGCGAGGCGCGGCAAGAAATCGCGGCATGGCACGGGCTTCGCGTCGTCGGAAACAAGATCCCCGTGCCCGATCTCCGCATCGAGTACGAGACTCGAGACGGCGAGCTCGGGCACGTCGACCTTGAGCTCGTCACCGAGCACTACGGGGCACGCGACGCTCTCGCCAAGGCCCGCGCCGGGTTTTCTCTCTACACCCCGCATGGCGAAGGGGGCCGTCTCCGACGGCTGCTCGGAGCGCGCGGGATGACGCCGGAAATTCTCTCACTATGAACATCGCGGAGGAACATATCGTCGCACTCGAAGCCCTCGGTTACACGGAGGAGGAGGCCCGTTTTCTGTATGTCGTTGCGACCCACTCCGGCTACTTCGTGCCGCGCCAGTTTGCCGAGTTTAACGGCGCCGGCCCCGAGAAAGGATCGCAGGCTTTCACAGAGAAACTGAAGAAGCGCGGCCACGCCACCTGGCGCGAGTACCAGAATGTTGGCGGCGTGTATCATCTCTGGTCCCGGATCATCTATCGCCTGACGGACCGCGAAAATCTCAGCAATCGCTACCGTCATTCAACCGATTTCATCTGCATGCGCCTTCTTTTGCTCGATTTCATTCTGGCGAACCAATCGCACGATTACCTCGAAACGGAACAGGATAAAGTCCGCTTTTTCTCGGACCAGCTGGGCATTTCGAAGCAGCTCCTTCCGGCAAAACTCTATGTGCTCCCGAGAGGGCGTGAGCCGGCGCTGCACTACTTCGCCGATAAGTTCCCGTTGTATCTCGACTCCTCGACCGGTTCTTCCTCTCCCGTGCTCACCTTTTCCTACGTAGACGCAGGGAAGGCCAAGCCGGCACGCTTGGCGGACCACCTAAACGCCTATGCGCCTCTTTTCCGCCATTTGCGCGCTTTTCGCTTCCTTTATATTGCGCCTTCCCCGGCGCGATTCGGGATGGCCGCCGAGCGCTTCTCTTTGCTGGTCCAAAGGCCTCTCGAAGAAGTCCTTCGCGAAGAGCTCGAACGCTATTTCGAGCTTCGCCGAGCCTGGGACGGAAAGCAGTACGGAAAGCTGTCGATGGATGACCTCGAATGGCTGGATCAAGCAAACCAGCGCTTTACCAGCCGGGACATTGAGCGGCTGTACGCCGCCTGGGACAACTCTGAGACGGGCAGAGAGGTATGGCGAAGGCTCTTTAGCGAGGTGTATCCGCCTCGGGCGATTGAATTCCGCACGTGTCTCCTCACGCCGAGTGCTTCAAAGGAGTCGAAAGAGGCCCAAGACGGAACCTACGAGTTGCGTGCTCCTTCCGAGGGGACCTCGTGATTCGGCAAATCTTCGAGAGACGAACCTTGCTAGCGTGCGTGCTTGCCGGCGTCACCGGGATGGTGCTCTATTTCCATTATCCCTTTCCCGAGCAGAACTTCTTTCTCGAGCTGATCTTCCTCTGGGCCCGCCCCGTCTTCCACGGGCTCAAGTATTCCTACACCCTATTTCTCTACACGACTCCCTACATCCTCTATTCCTTCCTTTTCTCAGGCGCCTACATCTTCACCCGGAAAAGACCTCGGCGCGGGAAGCCGGGGAAGCCTCCGGCATATCCTCCGGCCACCAAGCGCAAGGAGCTGTTCGTCGTGCTCGGCGAGGTCCACAATCCGCGAACCCCCGGGCCCTCAGAAAGACCTCATTGGCTCACCATCCCCGAGCGCGGCCTGTTCACCGGCATCGCCGTCTTCGGCGCCGTGGGCAGCGGAAAGACGAGTACGTGTCTCTATCCCTATGCCGAGCAGATCCTTTCCTATGAGGCCGCGAACCCGGAGAAACGGATCGGCGGCCTGGTACTCGAGGTGAAGGGCGATTTCTGCCGGAAGGTGCGTGAAATTCTTGCGCGCGTCGGGCGCGAGGGCGACTACATTGAAGTCAGTCCGGGTTCTCCTTACCGCTACAACCCCCTGCACAACGACCTCGACGCTTACGCCTTGGCCTACAGCATCTCCGCCTTAATCAACAACCTGTTTGGCCGGGGCAAGGAGCCTTTCTGGCAACAGGCTTACACCAACCTCGTAAAGTTCATCATCCTCCTGCACCAGATTGCCTACGATTACGTCACGCTGTTCGACGTGTACGAATGCGCGATTTCATCCGAAGTGCTCGAGCAGAAAATCCGCGATGCCGAACTGCGCTGTGAGGAGCGCTCCTATCTGCTCATCCTCCCTGAGAATTTCCTCAAACATGTGGCAGCGCTCAAATTGTTCGGCTTTGCGTACGACGAAGCGCTCGGCATGTACCGGGCGAGAGAAACCCGGGGGCTGCGAGCTTTTGTCGAGGCAAACAACGTCGAATACGAATGTCTCGCCGAGAGCGCCATCGACCCCCTCGGCGCCGACCGTTACGAGAAGCTCGAAGCCGTCAAAAGATGGTTTTACGACGACTGGCGCCGCATCGAGCCGAAATTGCGGACCTCCATCGTCGAAGGCATCTCCGTCTTCCTCTCGCTCTTCGACGACAACCCCGCCATAAAACGCACCTTCTGCCCGCCCGCGGAGTGCTACGACCCGGTCGAGAACCGCGACTTCCGCTACGGAGTGCCGCTGCCCTCGTTCAGCTGGCTCATCGAGAAAGGGGCGGTATGCGCGCTGAATTTTCCCGTGGGCATGAATCCCGGGCTTGCGAGAGCTCTCGGCGTGGCCATGAAGCTCGATTTCGAGCGCGGCGTGCTCAATCGCATTCCGGAGATCGAGACCCACCCGGAGAAATATTTCCGGCAGGTCCTTTTCCTCTGCGATGAATACCAGCACTTCGCCACGGTCGGAGAGAGCGAGCCCACTGGCGATGAGAAGTTCTTCAGCCTGTCCCGCCAGCCCAAATGCATTCCGATTATCGCCACGCAGAGCTTCAGCTCGCTCAAGTCCACGCTGCCGGGAGAGAGCTGGCGAACCCTGGTGCAGACCTTCCGAACCAAGGTGTTCCTCACGCTCTCGGACGATTTCTCGGCCAGGATGGCAAGTTCGCTGTGCGGGCGCGAGGAAAGGCTCAAGGCCGGATACAGCTTCTCAGAAAGCGGCCAGGACGCCCACATCAGCCTGCTGACCGGGAAGGCCATTTCCCGCCGCGCGAGTCTTACGGCTTCAAAGACCTACAGCCTTCGCTCCGACGATCGCTTCGACATGAAGACGTTCACCGAACTCAAGAACGCCCAGGCCATTGTGTTGGCCTATGACGGATTCGATCCTCTTCCGCCCACGTTTTGCTACCTCAAACCGTATTACAACGACCCGAACCTTTCTTATTTCGAACAGCTCGCGAGAGGACAACTCCGATGAACGGATTTGAAACCATACTGCCGTTTCTCAAGCCCATCGAGCACTTGATCCTCGATCCGTCGATCAGCGAAGTGATGGTGAACGGCGCCGATTCGGTGTTCATCGAGAAGGGCGGATACCTCCAGGCCGTCGGCGGAGTCTCGCTCGGCGAAAAAACGCTTCTGGTGGCGGTGAAAAATATTGCCCGGCGGCTCGGCGGCGACATCTCGGAATCGCACCCCATCCTCGACTCGCGCCTCCCCGATGGAAGCCGCGTGGCTGCTGTCATTCCGCCCTCGAGCCTGAACGGTGTCACGCTAACGATCCGCAAATTCAACACGCGCCACTTCGGAATCGAGGATCTCGTCGCGTCGGGAACCGTCGATCAGGAGCTCGCCAACCGGCTCGAAGACTACGTCCTCTCGCGGAAGAACATTCTCATCAGCGGCGGCACCGGCTCGGGGAAAACAACGACTCTGAATATCCTCGGCAAGTTTATACCGGAAGAAGAGCGCATTCTTTTGATCGAGGACACCGCGGAGATTCACCTGGCGCATGCGAACCTCGTGCGGTTCGAAGCCCGGCCTCCGCAGAAGGGCCTTCCCCGGGTGGCGATCCGCGACCTCCTGAAAGCGGCGCTCCGCCACCGGCCGGACCGCATCCTGCTCGGCGAGATTCGCGGCGGGGAGGCCTTCGATCTGCTGCAGCTTTTGAACACCGGCCACTCCGGGACCTTGTCCACGATTCATGCGAGCTCCGCAAAACAGGCCCTCTCGCGGTTTGCGAGCTGCGTGCTCGAAAGCGGCGTCGAGCTTCCCTATCGCGCCATCAAGAGCAACATCTCCGACGCGCTCGAAGTCCTCGTCCAGATCGAGCGAAAACCGGGACGCCGGTCCATCTCGGAAGTCCTCGAAATTCGCGGCTACGATCCCGATGCCGACCGGTTCGACTGCTCCGCAATCTATCAGAAACGGGAGACACCCGCGTGACGAGCGCCGACCAGGAAAACTCCAAAAGCGTTTCGCCGGCCGAGTACCTCCAAGCGAACTTTCACCCGTCGGACCGGCTTGCGGTCCTATTGCGCAACCGAGCCCACGCCGTTCAGCGCATCTCGACTGCGGCAAGGATCATGGAACCTTCTTTCGAACGTTGGCTCCATTACAAGAATGACAAAGAGTTGTACGACATCTACGTCGGAATGAACACGCTGAAGCCGGGAGCCAGGACTCGAACGAAAGAAGATATCCGCGCCGTCCGTCATCTCTACCTGGATCTTGATCACGACGGACCCGCGGCGCTTCGACGGATTCGGGAATCGAACCTCGTCCCACCACCGAACTACACCATCAACACCTCGCCTGGGAAATACCAGGTGGTTTGGAAGGTCGAGGGCATTTCGCCGGAGCAAGCCGAGACCCTGCTGCGGGGGATGGCCCGCGCGTTCGGGGGCGATCCCGCCGCTACGGACTCGACCCGCGTGTTGCGGTTGCCGGGATTTAAGAACAGGAAATATGACAGCGCGTTTTTGGTAACGGCGGAAAAACATACAGAGCGCGTCTATCATCTGCCGGATTTCCCGCTCGGCACCGAGCCGATTGACAGCGAGTTCCGGCCGCGCCGCCAGGCCTCGACATCTCGATTGTCGGAGCCGCGGCCGCTGACTCAGTCGGAGCTTGACTGGGCCTATGCCAAACGCGCGCTTTCGAGAGGCGACGATCCGCAAGAGATCGTACGCCGGATTGCGGACTATCGCGCCGATGACAAGCCGGATCCTGTCTACTACGCGCGTTTGACCGTTAGCAAAGCTCAAGCAGAATCAAGGGCGGGCGGCGAGAAAACGCCAAGCGCAAGGACTGTGGACCGAGACCTGAACCGAGATCCATGAAAGGGACTGATCGGGACCAATGCTCCACGAGAAGCACGTCATCGACGCGGGACATTATTTCCGCGCCGCGCTGCCGTACGACCGGCTGTGTGTGGTCCCGTGACGCCAGATTGAGATAGTAACGCAGCGCCTGCTGGCATTGCGTGCATATGATCTGAAGCCATCGTGCTGGAGCTCATCTCCGAGCTAAAGAAGAGGAAGAAGTTGGAGCCGACTTCGATAGCTCGGCCAGCTGCCTCGGCATCGTCCATAGCGTGAGACGATGTGATGCCGGAACTGCCATCGGCTGATGGCCAGTCGCTCTGATTTAGGATGAGCACGGGCCGTACTTCCCACCAAATCGGCAAGCTGTTTACGCGGGAATTATCGATGACGTGGCTGTGATTCGGTGTGGGCACGAAAATGGGTGCGGTTGGAGGCCCGGGAATTTTCCCGAGAGCCACAAGCGTCTCAGATAAATCCACGGAAGAAGCGTGCATGGTGCACGTGCCGGGCACAGCATTATTCGGATCGGGGCACTGTGTGGTAATGGCGGGATTGACTCTCGTCTTCCAGGCCTCGGGAACAAAACCGAAGAGCTTGATTAAAGTCTGGCCGAGAGCGGTGCCGCAAAGTTCACCGGGCCTTCCGCCATTCGGGCAGGGCATGGCGTCCGCCGGATTCTGGTCATGGTCGACGGAGAACATAGGAACGAACACGTAGAGATGCGCGGTGTGCTTGATACTGCCGCCCGTGGGATCAGCGGAAGGTTCGGTGACCACCTGACATATCGGAGTCTGCAATTCATTGGGATCGGA
>QHYI01000113.1 GCA_003223245.1 Acidobacteriota bacterium | reverse complement strand
CGAGGTCGCCTTCGTTCTCGCGGTCCTCGTCGTCAACCAGGACGATCATGCGGCCCTGGCGAATCTCTTCGACAGCTTCTTCGACGGTGGCGAATGGTGATTTGTCATCGGTCATAGGAAAAGGCACTTAGTCCTTAGCCTCAGTTATAAGTGGAAGAAAACAAAGAAGCAAATTGGTGTGGCGATATGCGACGGCGGCGCAGCGCGCCAGGAGAGCAAGATACCGCTCCGTACCCCGCTGTTTTTGGAAAAGAAGCCGCAAGCGTTTGAAAACCAGCCAGTTACCTTCTGGCGTAGCGCAAAAAGGGCGGCAAGTGCATGAAAGTAAAGGGAATATATGGTTTTGGCAGCCGAGAGCATGAGGGGGGTACAGTAGCTCGGATCGTGGCGCATAAGGCCCCAGTCAGAAAGAAGGGCATCACTCCACCCCCGCAGTATAGCGCAAATTCCCTACGCGTATAGTAAATACTATAAGTGATATAAGTGATTGATCGGGTTGCACCTACGGAAAAGCAGACGGACCGCCGCGTTGTCGGCAACCCGCGTCCTTGAGGTCGTGTCTAAGCTACTCGGGTGGAGATTTGGCCCGTGGAAGACTTGTCGAAGTACCATCATCCGATTGGGAAGCTGCTCGCTCCTGCGTTCGGGGCAGAGGACTGGGAGCGGTATCGTTTGAGTGAAGAGCAAGTCGAGTTTTTTCGCCGGAACGGCTATTTGAAAGGGGTTCGCATGCTAAGCGACGCGCAGGTGGAAATGCTGCGCGGCGAGCTCGAGCAACTGATGAATCCCGAGCATCCGGGGCGGCGCCTATTCCACGAATATCATTCCAACGAATCAACGGACCCGCAGCGCGTGCTGTTTCATGCGTTGGGCGCGTGGCGCGTACTTCCGGGGTTTCATGATTTGCTGTGGAATCCAGCCTTTTTCGTGCCCGCTTCGCAATTGCTGGGCGGGCCGGTGCGCTTCTGGCATGACCAGCTTTTCTGCAAGCCGGCGCGGCATGGAGGCGTGGTGGCGTGGCACCAAGATTATTCGTATTGGACGAGAACGACTCCCTTGGCGCACCTCACGTGCTGGATTGGACTGGACGACGCGACGCGAGCGAATGGCTGTTTGCATTATGTTCCGGGAAGCCACAAGTGGCCGGACTTGCCGAAGCCAGTTTTGGCGGGCGGACTGGAAGAGAGCCGGCGAAGTTTGCCGGAGGAGCTGCAAGAAAAGTTCAAGCCGGTGGCCGTGGAAATGAAGAAAGGGGAAGGCTCGTTTCATGACGCGCGAACGATGCACGGCTCGGGCGCAAATGATACGCCGCGGCCACGGCGCGCGACAGTGATCAACGTTTTTCTGGATGGAGTGAAGTCAAATTCCGATGAGCCCCTGCTCGAAGGCGTTCCCGTAATTCCTCGAGGGGAGAAGATGGGCGGGCAGTTTTTCCCGCTTTTGTTTTCCGTGTAGGCGAACGAGCAGCCACCCCTATACCTTTATGAGCTAACCGGAAACCACTGTTGTTGGGCGATCAATCTCGGAATCCGGTAGTTCTACGACAAGCGTGGGCGGAGGCTGGCGTCGGGGGTACGAAGGACGGTCGTGGCTGGCAAGCCTTTGGAGTTGAGCCAGGATTGCAAGGCGGCGCGTCCGCCTTCGGTGGGTTCGTAGTCACGGTTGAGAAAACCTTGGCCCACTAAGTGATTGACGATGCCCAGGTCGGGGAAGCTCTGACCGAGTTGCACTCTGCCATTCGGCCAGGACCAGAGGCGTTCCCCGTTCAGGAATTGCTGAAAGGTTTCGGCTTCAGATGGATTCAGGAAGACCATAGCACGCCCCCAAACGCGGCCAAGCGAAACACCAACCCAGGTTGCCGATTCTCGGCCGGGATATCTGTCATTCGTGGGGAGCATGTACCCTACCAAGATAGCTAAGCGGCAATCCACTGATTTATAGGATGTTAACCACGGGAGTAACGCGGATTTGTGCAAGCTTTTGCCTTTCCTGGTCAAAAAGATTGCATTCGCCAGTAAGGGGAGGCATGAACCGCAGAGGCACGATTGCCAGCTCAAAGCCGATGGGCGTACGTTTGGGGCTTGCCAACAAAATGGCCGCTCAGAGCTTTTTCAAGGGGCCGAGGATGCGGCCAAGAGCAAATGAGCCGGAGCCGGTGATTAAGAGCCCGAGAGCCAGCAAAAGCTCGGTGAGGGCGAACTCCATGCCGTTTCTGCTGATATCGAAGCCGTTGGGCCAGTGTACGAGATGGATTGCGCCGATCATAACGATGATGACGCAGATCGAGCCAAGGCGCTGTAGGGCGCCGAGAAGAATCGCTAACCCGCCGGCAAATTGGGCCAAACCAACGAGATAACCGTAAGTTACCGACAGGTGCTCGTAAGCCGCGAAGCCCTTTGGCCCTGGGCCGCCAAAGGCTCCGAATAGGATGCCACTGCCGTGGTAAAGAACCGGGAGCGAGCAAGCGATGCGCAGGACCAGAAGGGCGAAATTCGATGTCGAAGAGGTTCCGGGGGTGGGCATGGGTGGGAGTGTAGTTCCGTTGGTCATGAAAGCCTCCATTTCCTGGGCGATGGAGTATTAGCAAAGGTCGCGAGACCAGGCCAAGCGTTTTTGGGGAGCTAAAACGGGACCGGGCGAGGGGCCTGCGCAACTACCTAGGATGACTTAGCGAAGAATGGGAATCAAGGCTTTGAAGAGAACGGCGCCGAACAGCGCGGCACCGGGGATGGTGAGGATCCAGGCCCAGACAATGTGGCGGGTGATGCCCCAGCGGACCGCCGAAAGCCGCCGGGCCGCGCCCACGCCGACAATAGCGCCGGTAATCGTATGCGTGGTGCTCACTGGAATGCCAAAGAAAGCGTTGGCGACGATGGTGATTCCTCCGGCAGTCTCAGCGGAAAAGCCGCCGAAAGGAGTGAGCTTGGTGATGCGCTGGCCCATGGTTTTGATGATGCGCCAGCCACCGGCCATGGTGCCCCCGCCCATGGCCAAGTGACAGCAGATAATGACCCAAAAGGGAACGGGGAATCTCCCTTCAGGTGTGGTTTTGAGAAGGCCGGCGGTCACTAGCGCTGCCGTAATGATGCCCATGCCTTTTTGCGCGTCGTTGGTGCCGTGGCCCAGGCTGAACAGGGCGGCGGAAAAAAGCTGCAGCCGGCGAAACCAACGGTCGACCCTCAAGGGCATCTGCCGACGAACGATCCAACTGGTGAGACTCGTGAGAAATATGGCAAGCACCATGCCGACAATCGGCGAGAGAACAATGAAAAGAACCGGCTTGACCCAGCCTGAGAGGATCAGCGCCTTGAATCCGGCGTAGGCCACAGCGGCGCCGCCGTAACCACCCATGAGGGCATGCGAGGAGCTCGTGGGCAAGCCGAGAACCAAGGTGGTGAGGTTCCAAGTGATAGCGCCGAGCAGACCTGCGAGGATCACCTGCTGGTTGATCAAGTCGATTTGCACGAGCCCTTTGCCAATGGTGCCAGCGACTGCAGTCCCGAAAAAGAAGGCAGCGATGAAATTCCAGAAGGAAGCCCAGGCGACGGCCGTGAAGGGTTTGAGAACCCGTGTGGAAACGACAGTGGCAATGGAATTGGCGGCATCATGCCAGCCGTTTGAGAATTCAAAGGCGAGGGTGAGAAAGACGACAACGAGAAAGAGAGAGAAGCTGGTCACAAGAAGCCTCGAAGAAGCGGCGAGTGGCTAGTGGCGAGGATGTGTGGGAAGCGAGGAGGCATTGGCGCGAGATTACGCGGACTTGAGGATGACGCCTTCGATGACGTTGGCAACGTCTTCGCATTTGTCGACCGCCGTTTCGATGACCTCGTAAATCTCCTTCCATTTGATGATCTGGACGGAATCCTTTTCCTCGTCGAAGAGCTGAGCGATCAAAGTGCGGCAGATGCGGTCGCTGTCGTTCTCATAGCGATTGATCTCAATGCAATGCTGAATGGCGCTATCGGGAGTTCCCAGGGCCCGCACCGCGGATTCGACTTCGGAGGTGGCGGCCACCAGAATTTTGATGAGGTCGAGCGTGCCGGTGCGAACCGAGTCGACGCGGTAGAGAACGAAACGGCTGGCAGCGGCGTCGATGAGGTCGATAATGTCGTCGAGCTGGCTGCAAAGCTCGTGAATGTCTTCGCGATCGAAAGGAGTGATGAAGGTCTGATTGAGCTTGGTGAAAATGGCGTGGGTGATTTCGTCGCCCTCGTGCTCGAAGGCCTTGACGATTTGCACCTGCTCCGGAACCCCCGTGTAATGTTCTAGCATTTTGAGAAGGGCTTCCGCCCCGTCGTGGATGTTAGCCGCTTGTTTGTTGAATAGGTCGAAGAAACCCTCTTCGCGCGGCAGGAAGCGTTGTAGAAGTCCGGGCATATTGTGGGACTCCCCCCTGAAGAGTCTGTGGCTGAGGCAGGGAGAGTGTAAGCGAAGCAGGGCAGGGGAGGCAATCGAAGCCAGTGTACATTTTCAGATGGTCAGCCTTTATGGGCCGGCAGGGTTGCGGTATTCGAACAGTATGGCCTAATTGTTAGATACCTCCGCCCGTCCTTTCGGGATTGCGTCGAGCATTGGGATGAGCGGAGAACGCCTAAGCGCTTTAACCTTGCCGAGATGGGGCGTAGCAGGCTGCGCCCCTATATAAAGAGAAAGCGGGCCAGTCGGTCGACTGGCCCGCAAAGAAGGACACCGGGCTGAAGCCTGTTTTTGTCAGCGGCAGGCAGGCGGATGGTTTTAGTACATGCCGCCCATGCCGCCTGCGCCCGGAGCGCCGGCAGCGGCCTTCTTCTCTTCTTCCTTCAGCTCGGCAACCAGTGCTTCGGTAGTAAGCATCAGGCCCGCAATGGAGGAGGCGTTTTGCAACGCCAAGCGGGTGACCTTGGCCGGGTCGATGACGCCCATCTTGACCATGTCGCCGTATTCGCCGGTGTCCGCATTAAAGCCGAAGTTCTCTTCCTTGGCTTCGCGGATCTTGCCGATGACGACGGCGCCTTCAAAGCCGGCGTTGAGAGCAATCTGGCGGGCGGGTTCTTCGAGAGCGCGCCGCACGATGCCCGAGCCAACGGCCTCGTCATCGTGGAGCTTGAGCTTCTCGATCGCGGGGATGGCGCGGAGCAGCGCGGAGCCGCCGCCGGGAACGATACCTTCCTCGACGGCCGCGCGAGTGGCGTGCATGGCGTCCTCAACGCGCGCTTTCTTCTCTTTGAGTTCGGTCTCGGTGGCTGCGCCAACCTTGATGACGGCCACGCCGCCGACGAGCTTGGCAAGGCGCTCCTGGAGCTTTTCCTTGTCGTAGTCGGAAGTGGTGTTTTCGATTTGCTGGCGGATTTGCTTCACGCGGCCTTCGATCTCGGACGGCTTGCCGGCGCCCTCGACGATGGTGGTGTTGTCCTTGTCGATGGTGATCTTCTTGGCGCGGCCGAGGTCTTCGAGCTTCACGTTCTCAAGCTTGATGCCGAGATCCTCAGTGATGGCTTTGCCGCCAGTCAAGGTAGCGATGTCTTCGAGCATGGCCTTGCGGCGGTCCCCAAAGCCCGGGGCCTTGACCGCAGCGCACTGCAGCGTGCCGCGCAGCTTATTGACCACGAGCGTGGCGAGCGCTTCGCCTTCTACTTCTTCGGCAATGATCAGGAGGGGCTTGCCGGCCTTGGCGATGCCTTCGAGCAAGGGCAGCAGGTCCTTCATGGAGCTGATTTTCTTTTCGTGGATGAGGATGCGGACATCTTCGAGCACGCACTCCATGCGGTCCGGGTCGGTGATGAAGTAGGGGGAGAGGTAGCCGCGATCGAACTGCATGCCTTCCACGACTTCGAGTGTGGTCTCCATGGTCTTGGATTCCTCGACGGTGATGACGCCGTCCTTCCCCACTTTCTTCATGGCCTCGGCGATGATGCCGCCGATTTGCTTGTCGTTGTTGGCGGAAATGGTGCCGACCTGGGCAATCATGTCGCCTTTGACGTCTTTGTGCTGTTTCTTGATTTCGTCGACGGCGACTTCCACGGCCTTGTCGATGCCGCGCTTGAGCGCCATGGGACTGGCGCCGGCGGCGACGGTCTTAACGCCTTCGCGGAAGATGGCCTGCGCGAGCACGGTGGCCGTGGTGGTGCCATCACCGGCAACGTCGGAAGTCTTGGAAGCGACTTCGCGCACCATCTGCGCGCCCATGTTCTCGAGGGCATCCTTCAGCTCGATTTCCTTCGCCACGGTCACGCCGTCCTTGGTGATGACGGGCGCGCCGAACTTTTTTTCGATCACCGCGTTGCGCCCCTTGGGGCCAAGGGTGATCTTCACTGCATCGGCAAGAACGTTCACGCCGCGCAAAATCGCCTGGCGGGAATTCTCACCTGTAACAATCTGCTTCGCCATTTGTTAGTTCCTCCTGATGAATCTTCGACCAAACTGCCAAATTCCTAAGAGAAAAACCACGGGTCTGGCTTTGGCAAGAAGCCTCAGCCTAAAACAAGACCCGCCACTACTGCCGGGCTAGAGCCCGGCCATCCTGGAAAAACCCTCAGGGCTGAAGCCCTGAGCTACAGCAACTGCGAGGTTACTTGCGGGAACCTGCGGCCTTGGCGGCGCCGCTCAACTTCGCCAGAATTTCTTCTTCGCGAAGGATAAGATATTCTTCGTCTTCGATCTTGATTTCCGTACCGCTGTACTTGCCAAAGAGGACGCGGTCGCCGGGCTTGACGTCGAGAGGGATCAACTCGCCCTTCTCGCGCTTGCCCGCGCCGACAGCGATGACTTCGCCCTCCATGGGTTTTTCTTTTGCGGAGTCAGGGATAATGATGCCACCCTTGACCGTTTCCTTCTCTTCAATGCGCTTCACAATGACACGGTCGTGAAGCGGGGTGAGATGCACTGCCATCTGGAGAACCTCCGTAGGTTGATGTTGCGGCTTAAAGTGGTTTTGGGAGTGCATGAGGATTAGCACTCCTCACAACCGAGTGCTAATATAGCATGAAAGTCTTGCATGTCAAGCATTTGCCTGACTTTTTCACCGAAGCTGGCCGTGGGCTAAGTTATCGTATAACTCCTTTTATTGTAATTAGTTGTATGGTGCAAGAAAAATCTTGCACGTGGCAATTGCCTTGCTTAGCTTCTCAGAGTAGGATTTAGGCAGTTCTTCACGCTCCTCTTTGGCCAAAATTCTTTGAAGCGGACTTCATTGTGGGGCTATTGCTCTATCTCAGGCTGATTGGCTACTCGGCCGGCACGCTGATCGAGCTTTTCTGGATGGTCGTGATTCTCGGCTACCGGCGGCAGCGCAATTTCGAGCGCGTGTTCTTTTTTCTCTGCATGGCGTTCTTTCTTCTCTACGGCGGCTCGCTTCTCGCGCTGAACTCGCAAATCTATTACCGGAAGCCACCCGCAGGGGTCGAAGGCTTCGCCGTCGTGATCATCTCGGCAGGCCTGTGCCTGTTGCCCGCGCTGCTGCTGCACCTGCACATGGAATATGCAGAGACGCGCGGGCTGCTTCAGGTCAAGGCGTGGAAGCGCGCGGTCTTGGCGCTGTTTTATCTTGCAGGATTGTATCTGGCACTCGGTCGCATTCCGCTGCTTGTGCGGGGCGGGCATTTCGATTTCGTTGGGCCGGGAAACTCTTTGGGAACGGGTTTCGCCATCGTGCTGTCGGTTGCGCTCGCTTGGTGTGCCGGCTGGGAGAGACGCTTCGCGACAACAGCTCCGGACCGAGCGCAACGCTATTTTCATTGCGCGCTGCTGCTCTTCTTTGCCCTTGCTTTCCTGGGAACTGGCGTGCTGCATGTGGCGCCCTATCCCATTTCCAAACCAACCAGCGAAGCGCTGGAGACGGCGTTTTTTCTGCTGCCCATGGTGCCGTTCACGGTGCTCCTCGAGCTCGTGTATCGGCGAAACTTCCTGCAGATCGGGCGGCAGAAGAATCTGCTGTACGCCGTTTCGGCGACATTTCTGGCCCTGCTTTATTTAAGCCTGGTTCGCCGCGTCGGCACGTGGTTAGAGCCGTGGCTGCCGCCCGAGGCATCTGCCGCGATCCTTTTGTTCGTGCTGGTGATCTTCATCGAGCCGCTCCAGCGGGTGCTGGGACGAATTTTGCGAGAAACGGCTCAGCTGGAAATGGATCGGGTGCAGAAGTTGATGGCCCAGATTCAGCAAGAGGCGCGTCAGGGCAATCTGGAAAAACTCGTTCGTTTTACGGAGCGAAGAATCAAGGAACAGTTTGAGCTGCGCGAGGCGCGGCTTGCTTTGCCAGGCAACGAAAAGCTTCTTGCTACCGGTGCAGAAGCAGGCGAGCCTCGAGCGGCGTTTGCTTTCGATCCGCATGAGTTTGCAATCCTGCGCGACGGAAAAACTGAGGGCATGCTTCACGTCGAACCTCACGGGGCCACAATTTCAGGAGACACCGCCGCGGCAATAGAGTTTTTGTGCGAGCAGTTGCCGGGGGCGCTGGATTTGTGCCGGTTAATCGAGGAGAAGCTGCGGCTCGAAAGGGAATTGGCGGAACGCGAGCGGCTGGCCCTGGTAGGGCAGATGGCGGCGAGCATTTCGCACAACCTGAAAAATCCGCTGGGCTCAATCAAGACGATTCTGCAGGTGCAATTGGAGAATCCGGAGTTGCCGGAGTCCATTGGCGGCGAAACAAAGATGGTGCTGGAAGAGATTGGCAGGCTTTCGACGAAGCTCAGTCAACTGCTGCAATTCAGCAGGCCGGCGGTGCGCCTAGCAGACGCGGTAGCTCATTGTGATGCAGCGACAGTGATCGAAGAAGTGGTAGGCGTTTTGTTCCATGAGGCGGAGCGCCGTGGGCTGAAGCTGCGCACGCAAGTTTCCGGACTGAACGCGCGTGTTGCCGTAAGCCCGGAGGCTCTGAATGACATTGTGTCAAACCTCGTGGTGAACGCGCTCGAGGCCGCGCCGCGCGGAGGAAGCGTAAGCGTGACCGCCGTACGGGAGGACGGAAATTTGTCCTTGCTCGTGGAAGATGACGGACCTGGAATTCCTGCGGCTCTTCGAGAAAAGATTTTGCAGCCGTTCTTTACGACGAAAGCGCAGGGAACGGGATTGGGTCTGGCGATTGTGGCGCGCAGGGTAGCAGAGTTTGGCGGGAAAATCGACTGGGAAAGCCCAAAAAGCCCAAAAAAGGATAGCAAAGGAACGAGGTTCAAGATAACGCTGCCTACTGCTTAGTCGGGCTGCGCGCGGGAGCTAAGCAACGTTCGGGTTTCATGGAATGCGGGAAACCGGCTCCCGTTTTCGAGGTTTACGAGGGATCAGTGACGGCAAAAGCGGCAGCAGGGCTGCCGCGCTCCAAGAAAGCGGGCCAAATGAAGACCATACTGATTGTGGATGATGAGCCGGCGGCAAGATACGGTTTGCGCAAAGCGCTCGAAGCAAAATATCGAATTGCGGAAGCGGATTCCGCGGAAGCGGCGCGGGAGGCGTTGCCGCGCGAGCAGCCGGATTTCGTGCTCTTGGACCTCGTGCTGCCAGGACAGGACGGAATGTCCTTCTTGAAGTGGATGCGCGAGCAGGGGAGCGAAGTGCCGGTGTTGATGGTATCCGCGCTGGATACGGCGAAAACGGCGGTCCAGGCGCTCCAGCTTGGAGCAGCCGATTATTTGGTGAAAGGATTTGAATTGGACGAACTGCGGCAGCGAGTGGCGAATCTACTGAAGCTGGCAACACTCGAAAAAGAAAATGCTGCGTTGCGCAGCCGCATGGCGAACGAAGGGCAGTTCGGGCGGATGATCGGGCGCTCGGCGGAGATGCGACGCGCGTTTGAAATGGCTGATCGCGTGGCGCCGACGGATTCGACAGTGCTGATTTTGGGAGAAAGCGGAACGGGAAAAGATTTGCTGGCGCAGGAAATTCATAGGCGATCCCCACGAGCGGGGAAGCCGTACGTGGCCGTGAATTGCGCCGCGTTGCCCGAGACGCTGATCGAATCGGAATTGTTTGGCTACGAACGGGGAGCGTTTACGGGCGCTGCGCAGCAGAAAAAAGGAAAATTCGAGCTGGCATCGGGCGGGACGATCTTCTTGGACGAAATCGGAGACATGAATCCGGTCACGCAGGCCAAGGTGCTGCGTGTGCTGGAAAATCGCACGATTGAACGCCTGGGTGGGACGCAGCCGCTGCCCGTGGATGTGCGCGTCATCAGCGCGACCCATCGCCATCTGGCTGCGGAAATTCGGAATGGAAAATTTCGCGAGGACCTGTTCTACCGGCTTCGCGTGGTGACTGTGGAGTTGCCGCCGCTGCGGGCCCACAAAGGCGATATCGCGCTGCTGGCAGAAGCCTTTTTGCAAATGCACGGCGCAAGATTGGGCCGGACGGCACGATTGAGCCGCGAAGCCCTGGGAGCGGTTGAGAAATACGACTGGCCAGGCAATGTGCGCGAACTGAAGAACGCGCTGGAACGCAGCGTGGTGCTCTGCCGCAAGGAGGAGATCGGAGTCGACGATTTGCCTGCGGAAGTGGTCGAGGGAGAAACGATTTCCGTGAAACACGGTTCCGACCAGCCGGATAACGGAATGGGAGAGGCGGATTTCCGCGAAGCCAAGCGGAAGTTTGAGGTCGCCTATCTGACCAAGCAGTTGGCGGAGCATCGCTGGAATGTTTCGCGAACCGCGGCGACCATTGGGCTGCACCGCCAAAGCTTGCAGGAAAAGTTGCGGGAGTTGGGGATTCGAAGGCCAGGACGGGAGCCGCTGGAAGAAGAGTGAGTTGTAACCGGTGACTTGTGACTCGTGAGGGAGAGGCCAGCGTCGCAGAGCGGTTCGCAGGCTATGTGATGGCTGGCGGCGCCAGCACGCGCTTCGGATTCGACAAGGCGCGGGCGGAAGTGAATGGAGAGACCATGCTGGCGCGGATGTGTAAGCTGGTCAAGGACGTGACGCGATCGGTAAGTGTCGTCGCGCCGTTTGGGCGCTATGCCGAATTGGGAGAGCGACTCGTGGAAGATCACTGGCCGGGCCAAGGGCCGCTGGGCGGAATTATTACCGCGCTGATGGATGCGCACGCGCAGAATCATCAGCACCGCTGGTGCATGATCATCGGCTGCGACATGCCGTTTCTCACGCGCGACTGGCTTACTTATCTCAAAGACCGCGCTCTGGCTAGCGGTAGCGCGGTGGTCGCGCCGCAGTCTGCTGCGGGACTAGAGCCGCTCTGCGCGTGCTGGCATACGGGCGCCACTGGCAAGTTGCAATATGCGTTCGAGGACGGCATACGCAAAGTGACCGAGGCCATGAAACGCGCTAGCATGGAAATTGTTGACGAAAGGGATTGGGCACGGTTTGACAAGACGGGCCGGCTTTTCTGGAACATGAATACGCCCGCAGAATACGAGGAAGCGCGGCGAATTTTGGAATCGCGAGAAAGATGACCGACATTCTGAACATCAACCGGGGCGGTCCTACCAAGCTGAGTTTTCCTCGCGCAGCGAGCGAGCTGACGGTGCAGGACTACGCCGACCCTCGTGAGGAGAATTTCTTCGAGTTTCGCGATGTGTGCAAAGCTTTCGATGAACGGCTGGTGCTGGATCACGTCAGCTTCAGCGTAAAGCAGGGGGAAACCTGCGTGATCATGGGGCGCAGCGGGGTGGGGAAGTCCGTCACGTTGAAACACATCATGGGTTTTCTGAAAGCGGATTCCGGGCGGGTCATTGTCGACGGGGAAGACGTTACGAATTACACGGAGGAGCAATTTGCGGAAGTGCGGCGCAAAGTGACGATGGTGTTTCAGTCCGGTGCGCTGTTTGACTCGCTCACCGTGCGAGAGAACATCTCGTTTCCGCTGGACGGGCAGCCGGGACTGACGCCTGAAGATATTGACGAGTACGTTGCGAAAATCGCGCGTTTGCTCGAGGTGAACGATGTGCTCGATAAGTTGCCAAGCGAGCTCTCGACCGGAATGAAGCGCGCGGTGGCCATCGGGCGCGCCTTCGCGCAGAATCCCGAGGCCATTCTGTACGACGAACCGACGACCATGGTGGATCCCATCATGGCCGGGCACATGGGCGATTTGATTTTGCGCTTGAAGGAAGCCTTCCACAAAACGTCGATTGTGGTAACGCATGACACGCGCTTGGCAAAAAAGCTGGCCGATACCGTCGTCTTTCTGCAAGAAGGCCGCGTGACTTACTTCGGGCCGTGGGGAGGCTTTGAAAATTCCGACGACCCTTTCATTGTGAATTTCCGCAAACAGGACGAACTCATCCCGGCGCTGGACGAAACTCTGTGAGCCAGACCGCGAGCGGCTCTTCGGATCCCATCTCCTGCAATCCCATCGGGCAGCTTCGCAAAGAGATGGGCTTCTGGGATGTTCTGCTGTTCAACATCGCTACGGTCCTTGGGCCGCGCTGGATCGCTGCGGCCGCACATAACGGCACGTCCTCCATTAGCTTATGGATTATCGCGGCGGTGTTTTTCTTTGTTCCTTCCGCTCTGGTGATCAACGAGCTGTCCTCGCGGTTTCCTCAGGAAGGTGGATTGTACGTGTGGTCCAAGGAAGCGTTCGGCGGTTTTCACGGATTCGTTGCGGGGTGGTGCTATTGGATTTACACGGTTTTCTATTTTCCGGGATTGTTGCTCGCCAGCGCTTCGATGAGCGCGTACGTGATGGGGGAGAGCGGCGCGCGGCTGGAGCATGATCGCACTTTTCTTTTGCTGGTTTCCCTGGGTTTGCTGCTCGTGGCGGTGGTGCTGAACATCATCGGGCTCAACGTTGGGAAGTGGCTGCAAAATGCGGGCGGCGTTTCCACCTACTTGCCTTTGCTGATGCTCGTGGGCGTGGCGGGCTTGCTGTGGATGCGGCACGGTTCGGTGACGCACTTTAGTTGGCACAACGTCATGCCGCTGTGGAACTGGGATACGGTGAATTTCTGGTCGCAAATTGCTTTTGCGTTTACCGGGCTGGAACTGGTCTCCGCGATGAGCGCCGAAGTGCGCGACCCGCAGCGCACCTTGCCGCAGGCCGTGTACGGGGCGGGCGTGCTGATCGCCGCGATGTACATTGTGGGGACGGTGGCGGTGCTGGTGCTGGTCCCAGCGGAGAGCGTATCGACGACAAGCGGAGTCTTTCACGCGATTACCGTGGGTTCGATTGCGTTGAAGGTTGGTTTCTTTGGGATTCTTGCGGCGGTGCTCGTCACTGTCGGGAACGCCGGCGGCGTGGGCAGCACGGTCGCGGGCATTGCGCGCGTGCCGTTCGTTGTGGGCATCGACCGCTATTTGCCGGTGGCGTTCGGAAAGATTCATTCACGGTGGAAAACGCCGTACGTTTCAATTCTTGTGCAGGCCATTATTTCCGGACTGATTCTACTGGTCAGCCAGATCAACGAAACCACGCGTGGCGCGTATCAGTTTTTGGTGGATGCCGCAATCATTCTGTACTTTATTCCCTTCCTTTACATGTTTGCGGCAGCGATTAAATTGATGAAGTCGCCGGACCGCCGCGAAAACCCTCACGCAGTTTTGATTCCCGGGGGCCAACCCGGAGTTTGGCTGATTTCCAGCCTGGGATTCGTCATTGTTCTGATTGGAATCATCGTTTCCTTGGTGCCGCCCGGGGATTCATCGAACAAGTTCGGATTCGAGATGAAATTGGTGGGTGGCACTGGCGTAGCGCTCGCTATCGGTTTGTTCCTTTATTTTCGCGGGGCGCGTAGGAAAGCAAGCGAGGCGAGATAGCTCTCTCGGGAAAACCACGGAATCGGGAGTTTACGGCTAATTAGAAACCTTCTTCGCTCAAGCGGGCTACGGTGAGTGGCGGCGGAGAAACCGCGGCGGTTCGCGCTTCCAGGTAGCGCTCGATGTATTTTCCCAGGATGTCGCCTTCCAGGTTGACGGCGTCGCCCGGCTTGCGGTCACGGATGTTGGTGTGATTGTAGGTATACGGAATGATGGCGACTTCCAGGATGACCTTGTGCCAGCGCGCGACGGTCAGGCTGATGCCATCGATGCTGATCGATCCCTTCGGCACGACGTAGCGCGCAAAATCTTCGGGAACGCGCACGCCGTACCACCAATTTTCGCCTTCTGGCGTCAGATGGGTTACGTGGCCGACCGTGTCCACGTGGCCCAGAACAAAGTGGCCGCCGAATTCGTTGCCCGCGGTGAGCGGCTGTTCGAGATTGACGCGCGAGCCGATGCGGAGGCCGCTATCGCTTGCACCGAAGGAAGTTTTGCTAATCGTTTCCCCGGAAAGATCGGCGGAGAAGCGTCCATTGTCGATTCTCACGATCGTCAGGCAGCAACCATTGACGGCGATACTGTTCGCAACAGCAAGCGAAGGTCCCAGGGACGGCGCGTGGATGGTGACGCGGCCGCCATCGGAATGCAAATCGAGGGATTCGATCGTGCCTAGATGTTCGATGATTCCCGTAAACATAATGTCTTGTTCCTTAGCGAAAAGCGCCGCGTTCCAAAGTCTCTCAAGGCACAGAACTTCGGCTGCCCAGTCGTCACAAGGCTTTGTGCGCCCCACACTTGACTCGCCGCCTTGCCGGACCGGAGCATGAAAAGCGGAGCGAACTTTCGTTGTGCGGGAGGTGCCATGCCCAACCCTGAAATTGTCGACCGCGTTCTTCGACTCTGCGAGTATCGCTACAGCACGATGGATTGCCCTCACAAAAGGAAACTTGCGGACATCACCGCTGCGAAATGGCAAGTCTCGGATGACCGCTGGACGTCATGGACTATCGTTGACTGCTCGCTGCTTCCCGCCGGTGAAGTTTGGTGCGACATGAAATGCCTTTCCCTGCTTGAGCGCCGTGCGAACTAGGAAGCAAACCGAAGTACGTGCCGCGAAGTTCTGCTTGATTATACAGGCGTCTTCATTCGAAAGTTAAAGGTCGATGGGCGGTGAATCGGCGGCGAATCAGCAGACGCACGGAACCGTGAAAACGGTTTTGGTGGTTTAACGATGAAAGCTTGTGTTTTGCAAGCGCCAGCGAAAGTGGAAACGATTCCGTTGGAATTTGCCGATGTCACGGTTCCGGAGCCGGGAGAAGGCGAAGTCCGCGTGCGGGTGCATGCTTGCGGTGTGTGCCGCACCGATTTGCATGTCGTTGAAGGTGAATTGCCGCCGCGGAAGTCGCCGGTGATTCCAGGGCACCAGGTCGTGGGCACGGTCGAGAAGCTCGGCAAGAACTCGTGGCGATTCGCCATGGGTACACGCGTTGGAATCGCATGGTTGCATAAAACCGATGGAACGTGCGAGTACTGCCGTGCGGGTGCGGAAAACTTGTGCGACCGCCCGGAATTTACGGGCTACAGCGTCAACGGCGGCTACGCGGAATACATTGTCGCGCCTGAGAATTTTGTTTACGGCCTTCCCGAAGGCTTTCCCGATGAGCAAGCTGCGCCACTGCTCTGTGCCGGAATCATTGGATTTCGTTCGCTGCGCCTCACTGGCATCAAAGCGGGCAGGAAACTTGGATTCTACGGCTTTGGAGCGGCAGCGCATGTGGCAATTCAAGTGGCGCGCCATTGGAATGTCGAAGTTTATGCAGCCACGCGCGATGCGCGGCATCAGAAGCTGGCGCTGGAGTTGGGAGCAAAATGGGCGGGAGCAACCTTCGACGAACCTCCGAAAAAGCTGGATGCGGCGATTGTCTTTGCGCCTGCTGGGGAGATCGTGCCGGCGGCGCTCAAGACGCTGAAAAAAGGCGGTGTGCTGGTGCTTGGCGGTATTCACATGAGCCCGATTCCCTCGTTCAACTATGATCTGCTGTATCAGGAGCGGATGATTCGCAGTGTTGCCAACAATACGCGCGAGGATGGCGAGGATTTCCTTCGTGTTGCCGCGGAAATCCCTATTCAAACGCATGTGCAGATTTTTTCATTGCGCGACGCCAACCGCGCGCTGCAGGCCCTCAAGAACGATGCCATTCCCGGCGCGGCGGTGCTTCGCATCTCGGACTGAGCGAGATCATTTCTTATAAACGTCACGCAAATAACCCTCGATTGCGAAATCAGGACCGAATTGGTGCATGCGGACATTCTGGAGCGCCGGCAACTTGAAATTGCGCACAAGGGCGAAAGGAACGGTATGCTCTCCGGCAAGTTTTGGCGCATAAAAGAGCACAAACTTGTGAACGATGCCCGCGGCCAGGGCAGCGCCATTGAGCGTGGAACCAGCTTCCAGCAAAACGCTCAGGATTTCGCGGCGGCCCAACTCGTCGAGAACGGCGTGTAAATCCACGCGGCCGTTCTTCGTTTTCATTTGCACGATTTCGACGCCAGCATTTTGCAATTTGCGCGCCTTGGTTGACTTCGTTGAAGCCCAGGTAAAAACCAGGAGGGCGTCGTCAGCCGTCTCGACAAGGCGCGATTGCGATGGCAAGCGCAGCTTTCTATCGAGCACAACGCGCAACAAGCGCCTGCGCCGGGGCAGGCCACTCCGATCGGTAAGCAGCGGATCATCCGCAAGAATCGTCCCGATTCCGGTAAGCAGTGCGTCCGACGCGTGGCGCATGCGATGAACTTCCGCGCGCGACTCTTCGGAAGTGATCCATTCGGCTCCTCCACGCTTGCCGGGGTTTTTTGCGGTTTCCTTCTTCAATTGCGGCAGGGCGAGCTGTCCGTCGAGCGTAAGCGCGGATTTGAGCGTGACGAAGGGCTTCTTCGTTCGAATCCAGCAGGCAAACGGCTCGTTCAGGCGGCGCGCCTCTTCCTCGCAAATGTCCGTAACTACTTCTATGCCGGCCAAGCCAAGCCTCTCGAAGCCTCGGCCGGAATTGAGCGGATTCCGATCCTCGATCGCGGCGACAACGCGTTTTACTCCGGCTGCGATGATGGCTTCGGTACAAGGTCCGGTACGGCCGGTGCGGCTGCAGGGCTCGAGGGTGACGTAGAGCGTGGCGCCGCGGGCATTTTCTTTTGCGGATTTCAGGGCCACGATTTCCGCATGATCGCGCAACTCATATTGATGAAAACCTTCGCCGACGATCTGGCCGTCGCGGACGATGACACAGCCTACGGTCGGATTCGGGCTGGCCAAGCCGACGCCTTTGCGCGCCAAGGCCAGCGCGTGTTCCATGAAGCGAATGTCGTGTTCGTTCACGGCCTAATCGAAAAGGGAATTCGTGTACGCTTCCGCGTCGAAGGGAATCAGGTCGTTAATCTGCTCGCCGGTTCCGACAAAGCGAATCGGCAAGCCCAACTCGCGGGAAATGGCCACCACAATGCCGCCTTTTGCCGTTCCGTCGAGTTTGGTGAGAATAATTCCGGTGACGCCGACCGTCGACGTGAATTCGCGCGCTTGCGCTAGGCCATTTTGTCCCGTAGTTGCGTCAAGAACGAGTAAGACATCGTGCGGCGCGCCGGGGATCACTTTGGCCGCCGTGCGTTTCATTTTCTCTAGCTCGGCCATCAGGTTCGATTTGGTGTGCAGGCGTCCAGCGGTATCCACGATCACGACATCAGCCGCGCGCGCTTTGCCCGCAGCCACTGCGTCGTAGACCACCGCGGCGGGATCCGCGCCGGATTTTTGCTTAATGACTTCCACGCCATTGCGGTGCGCCCAGATTTCGAGTTGCTCGATAGCCGCAGCGCGAAACGTGTCCGCCGCGCAAAGCACCACGCTGCGGTTCTCTTGGCGAAGCCGGTTGGCCAGTTTGCCGATGCTGGTGGTTTTTCCCACGCCATTCACGCCCACAATGAAAATCACGCGCGTTCCGGCGCCGTTCGGAGAATTCGAAACACCGGTTGCGCTCGGCCCGTCCGGTTTTGCCGAGGCATTCAGAATTCGAAGAATGTGCAATTTGATTTCGTGCTTGAGCTGTGCTGCGTCCGAAAGCGCGTGGCGATCCAGTTTTTCGCGCACGGCGTCGAGAATTTCTCGCGTCGCTTTTACTCCGAGATCGGTCGAGAGTAGCGCAGTCTCCAGATTCTTGAGGATCGAGGGATCAATCTTGCGCGCGCCGAGGAAAATCGTATCGACCGTTTCCGAAAGCGCCGCCTTTGTCTTGCTGACAGACTTCTTCAACTTGTCGAGAAACGTCGGTTCCGGTTCGTTTTTTCCAAACAGGGAGATCATACGGTCGCGCGTTCCGCTCCTTGCGCAACCTAAGATTGTAGCAGATACGATTCCGGCCACCCGGAGCGGAAAGGTCCTTCAGAAAACGGTGGGAAACGATTGTTAGACGTGAACTTCCACCGCGCTGAGTCGCACCTTGCCATGCTGTACTGCGGATTCGAGCGCCGTGACGACCACGGGATCGAACTTCGTGCCGGCCAGCGCGCGAATGCGCTCCATGGCGTAGTCAAGTTCCATCGCCGTTTGGTACGGGCGGTTCGTGGTCATGGCATCCAGCGTATCGGCCACGCCAATGATGCGCGCCATCAACGGAATCTGCGGCCCCGATAATCCATAGGGATAGCCGCGGCCATCGATGTGTTCGTGATGTAATTCGATGCCCGGCAGCATTTCCTTTAGCTGGGAAACCGGGCGCATGATGTTTGCACCTTTTACGGTGTGCTGCTTCATCAAAGTAAATTCTTCGGGGGTAAGCGCGCCGGGCTTTTTCAGCACGCGGTCTTCGACGCCGATTTTTCCCACGTCATGCAGCAGGGCGGAAATGCGCAGCTTGTCCAGATCTTCGGTCGAAAGCCCCAGTTCTTGCCCGATCAATGTCGAATACTTCGCCACCCGCCCGGAGTGACCGCGGGTGTATGGGTCCTTTTCGTCGATGGCCGCTGCGAGCATGCGGATCGAGCCGATAAACAGCTCGCGGTTCTCTTCGGCAGCTTCTTTCAGCTTTTCGATGAATTCTTCGATGTCCGCGGCCATCTTGTTGAAGTTTTCGGCGAGTTCGCTGATCTCCAGCGCGCCGCGAGCCACGGACCGCTGATGAAATTCGCCGCGGCTGATCGCGCGCGTGGATGCCGCAAGGCCACGGATGGGTCCGCTGATGCCCACGGCAAAGAAATACCCGACCACGATGGCGGCCAGCACCACGATGCCGGCGAACACGAGCGCCTGACGGTTCAGCTCATCGACGCCGGTGTCGCTCTCCGCCTCATCGAGACGCCGTTGTGTGATGACCGCCCAGTTCAATTCCGGAAAGGTGCTGTAAGTGCCGATCATTTCGACCGAACGTTTCTTTACGGTTTCAGAAAACCGCTTCGTCTCGGTGTTGCGAAGGTCCTGAGGAAGGGCGCGGACTTGAGCGACCAGGGTGTTGTCCCGCGCATCCGCACCAGGAACGAAATTGTTCGTGTCGGGATGCGCTACGATGTGCCCGTTGTGGTCCACGATAAAAACAGAGCGGCCACGCACGCTGGCATCTTGCAGCCGCTTAAGGATGGGATCGAGCGAAACCACCGCCGCCAGCATGCCGGTGAAGTTGTCGTTTATATCCTTCAATGGAACGGCGACCACAAACGCCGGCCGATTGTCCGGGGCCAGTGCCAGGGGATCGCTGCGAAACTTGGTTACCTGGAGTTGCTGCGATTGCAGGCAGGTGACGAACGCGCGCTGCAGTGCTTTCGCCACAAACGGATCCTGGTCTGCGCGGAAATTTCCTTGCGATGCGCTGGTACCGCGCCCGGACTTGCCCACGGCGGTCAGGTAAATGAACGTGTTGGGGTTGCTTTCGACGAAATTCTCCAGCAGGTGGGTCACTTTGGGTTCGGCGGCCGGATCCTCCACGTTGTCAATGAGGCCCGTGAGGTCCAGAATTTGCCGTTCGCTCAGCAGTTGCTGCCTCAGGTTGGATTCAAAGTGCTGGATTTCCAGCGCTAGCGAGCGCACCAGGTCGGTTTGCTGCACGCGCTCGGTATCCACAAGTTTGTCTTGGCTAAGTTGCAGCACCAAGCGGTGATACAGACCGAGAGGCAATACGCTGACCATCAGGAGCGCGCCAAGAACGAGCCAGAGGACGCGCACGTGGCCCGCGCGCAGACGTTTCCAGAGGGCCCAAAGAGATGGAGCGGTGGGCGGCATCTTTATTCTTAATTTTAGGGTGGGACTAGGATTGCAGGCGGGCAAGTACGAGAGGCCGTCACGCAACTGCAACTAGGACTTTGGTACTAATGAGCGCCAAGGAAGCAGGTAAATCACAGTTTTTCACGTTATTCGGGCTTTAGCGGCCGATCCATGATTTCGCGAATGGCGTCCTTTGGCGATTGGCCGCGATGCAGAATAGCCTCTACCTGTTCCGTAATGGGCATTTCGATCCCCTGTTCGCGAGCCAGCGCCAGCAGCGGTCGAGCGGTTTCCACACCTTCCGCGACCATGTACATACCCGCGAGGACTTCGGGAAGTTTCTGGCCTTTACCCAATGCGATCCCTACGTACCGGTTCCGGCTGAGCGCGCCGGTGCAAGTCAAAACCAGATCACCCAAGCCTGCAAGCCCGCTCAGCGTTTCCGGGCGCGCTCCCACTGCCGCGGCCAGCCGCATCATTTCTGCAAGGCCCCGTGTGATCAACGCGGCTAACGGGTTCGACCCCAGCTCCAGGCCCTGGCAAGCTCCCGCCGCGATGGCGATCACATTTTTCATGGCGCCGGCTAATTCCACGCCCAGTACATCGTCGTTGGTGTACAGCCGAAACGATGGCCCGGAGAGTTCTCCCTGCAGCAGGCTTGCGAGCGCGGCATCCTGTGCGGCTAGCACGACCGCAGTCGGCTCCCCTCGCGCGGCTTCTGCGGCGAAAGACGGCCCGGAAAGCACGGCCACGCGCTCGGACGGCTCCACGGTTCCCGCTTTTGCCAGCATTTGCGCGAGAACCAGGCTGATGCGCAGATGCGTCGCGGGTTCAAGTCCTTTCGTCGCACTTACAAACACCATCTCCGGGGTAACGCAGGGAAGTGCCTCCGAGTAGACCGCTCGCGCGTGCACCGAAGGGACTGCGCCGATCACAACCTGCGCGGCGGCCAGCGCCGCGGGCATGTCGTGCGTCACGCGAATGCCATCCGGCAAACGAACTCCGGCCAGATATGTGCTGTTTTCGTGCTTTTGCTGTAATTCCTCGGCGAGTCTCCGACTGTGTACCCACAGCGAAATCTCGTGCGGTTTTCGCGCGCGGGACAACACCACCGCCAGCGCTGTTCCCCAGCTTCCGGCTCCAAGAATGGCAATCCGCGTCATTGCACATCCTTATTCTTGGAGAAAGAAAATTTCGGTTCAGTGCCTGCAACCAGCCTCTGCAAGTTTCCACGGTGCTTGTAAACGATAAGCAGCGCCATTGCCAAAGTCCCAATTATGACTGCCAGCGGCGGCGCGTGGCGCGGGGCCCAAAGGAAGTAAATCAGCAATGGCATGGCAGCAGCCGCGGAAACCGAGCCCAAAGAAACATACCGCCAAAAAATCACGACCAGCAAAAAAAGAATGGCCGCCGCCAAACACGCGAGCGGCGAGAGCATTAGAAATACGCCCGCCGCTGTGGCTACACCTTTCCCGCCTTTGAATTTCAGCCAAAACGGGAAGCAATGCCCCACGAGCGCTGAAAATCCGGCAATTATCATCCACGTGGCGCTCTCGCTTATGAGCTTCTCCGCCAGCAAAACGGCTCCCGCGCCTTTGGCAATATCAAGAATTAAGGTGAGCGCGCCCGCTAGCGGTCCGACCACGCGCACCACATTCGTTGCGCCAATGTTGCCGCTGCCGGATTTTCGAACGTCGGCGCCGCCGAAAAGCATTGCAAGAATCACCCCAAAGGGAATCGAACCAAAGAAATATGCGACGAGCGGGATCGCCACGAGGGCCGGCGAGATGTGCAGCGCGAGCATGAAATGTTATTTGATAGCCGGCGCGAAGGGAAAAGTCGTGAGCGTAACGTACTCCGCGCCGGAGGGTCTGAGCTTACTTTGAATCAAATAGAATTCGCCCGTGCGCAGCGACCCAAACTCGCGCGGTGCGTTTTCCGTGATGGCCTTGCGCAATGCTTCCGGAAGGCGCGAGCTTTCGAAGCGTGCTAGCGTCAGATGCGGCGAGAACTCGCGTTTCTCGCGCGGGAATCGCAGCTTTTCCATCGCACCTTCAATATCCGCAGCCAGCGCTTTCAAGTTCGTGGACGCCTCGACGCCTGCCCAGAAAACGCGTGGGTTTTTCTCGTTGGGGAAAAATCCCAAGCCGCGAAATTCCAAGCTCACCACTTGTTCGGAACGAATCTTCCCAAGCGCGCTCCGAACTGCCTGTAGTTTGTCCTCGCCGACTTCACCCAAAAATTTCAGCGTGACGTGAAGGTTTTCCGCACGCACCCAACGCGGCTCCTTGGTAATAGCGCGCAGGGTGGCAAGCAACGTGGCGAGATTCTCTCGCACTGCGGGGGGAATTTTCAGCGCGATGAAGAGGCGCACCGTTCAGGGCCTTTTCATGTCGTGTCGTGGGGGTTCGCCACCATTGTAGAGGAAGTGCAACCGCACCATATCCAGCGCAAGCTGCGAGGCGTGCCAGCGAATCGCTTCGCGGTCCCCCGGAAAACGCACGCCGCGTTCTTTCACTCCGCCTGCATGCGACAACGCGATGTGTACGGTGCCGACAGGTTTCTCCTCGCTGCCGCCGCCCGGCCCGGCAATTCCGGTAATGCCGACACCCAAAGTGCTCCCCACGCTGCGCCGGATGCCTTCGGCCAGCGCCTTTGCCACTTCGCTACTCACCGCACCTTTCGACTGAATCAACTCCGGCGGAACGTTCACCCAGGCGGTCTTCAAATCGTTGCTGTAACAAACCACGCTGCCCAGAAAATAGGAAGAACTCCCGGCAACGCTCGTCAGTCTTTCGGCCAGCAAGCCGCCCGTGCAGCTTTCCGCTGCGGAAATCGTTGCTTTGTTCATGGTCAGCAGCCGGGCGATCACTTCCTCCATCGAAGATCCATCTTTCGAATAAATCCGGTCGGTCAGCGCCAACTCGAAGCCCTGCACGATTTCATCGAGTGTTTTCTCTGCATGCATGGCGTTGTCGGTCCACAGGCGCAGGTGGATTTGAATTTCCCCCGGCGCCGCAAGAATCGTGGTGTTCACGTCGGAATAGCGGGTGTAAATCGCCTTGATGCGCTGTTCGAGAGCCGACTCTCCCAACCCCGCGACGCGCAATTCGCGGTGAAACATCCGCACGCCCGAGCGCCGCTTCTCGAGCCGCGGCAATACCTGTTCCTGATACATTGGTTTCAATTCGCGCGGCGGCCCCGGCAGCAGCGCGATACATCGCCCTTTGTCTTCCAACCATAAGCCTGGCGCCGACCCGCGGGGGTTCTCCATCACTTCCGCGCCTTCCGGCACCATCGCCTGACGGACGTTCACCGGAGGCATCTCACGGCCCAATTGACGGAATCGTCCTTCGATGTAATGCAAGATCTGTTCATTCAGGATGAGCTTGCGATGCAGCAAATCGGCAACGGTTTCGCGCGTTAGATCATCTTCCGTAGGCCCGAGCCCGCCGCTCGCCAAAATCAGCGGCACGCGCTCGAGCGCATCGCGAAACGTTTCGGCCAGCAATTCTCGGTTGTCGCCTACAATCGTTTTGCGAACGACTTCAATGCCCAGCTTGTTTAATTCTTCGGTGAGAAAGAGCGAGTTCGTGTCTATGTGGTCCGGAGTCAGCAATTCCGAACCCACCGCGATGATCTCGGTTTTCATCAGTTCAGTGATCCGACAAGCGGCAGGCCGCGCACATCCCAATCCAGTGTGAAGAGCGCGCCCGTGGTGGCCAAAATCGCGCGCCCGGAGGATTGCAGCGCCAGGCCAACCAGCCCCGAACCGCTCAACGCGATATTGGCATGCGCCTGAGCGTCGATGCACACGATGCCCCGCCAACCCTGGTAAGACGCAGCGACAAAGAGATTCCCTTCGCGGTCGAACGCCAGCCCTTGTGGCCGCCCCAGCCCGCGGAAGAACACGCTGACGTCTCCTCCCGGCGTGATGCGATAGATGCGGTCGAAGCTCGAAGTCGTTGGCCCGGACACGTATAAATCGCCGTTGGGATGAAACGCCAGATGGTACGCGGCCACCGATGGCTCGAGCGTTGCGAACACAAAAATCTCGCGTTGCGGGCTGATTTTGAAAATCGTTCCGCTACGGTCTCCGACGTACAAGTTGTCCGCGCGGTCGAACGCGATGCCCGTGGCGATGCCCATGCCTTCAATCCACGACTCGGACCTGCCGTCCGGCGTGACGCGGTGAATCGTTCCGTCATTCCGGCACGAAACAAAAAGATTTCCTTCGCGGTCCAGCGCCAAACCTGTGGGATTCACCAGCGAAGTCAGGAAAGGTTTCACGTCGTAGTTAGCCGTGATTTTGTATAGGGAAACGGGGACGCGCTGGCCCCGCGGCCCGGAAAACGTCACGTAAATATTTCCTTCGTGATCCACCGCAGGGTTCGCCACCGGATGCAGATTGTCCGCGATTTGGATTCCGATGTGTACGGGGTGAGGCGAACTCTCCCGCCCATCCGATGCCACGCGCACGGTCCCACCGTTGGCGCCTTCCGGCACGCGCGCGATCAATCTGTTTTCGCTGGCCAGTGCCAAGCTTGCTTCCGCATCGCCAAAGTGCACCACGGGACGTGCCTGCGCGCGCGATACGAAGCCGCGCCCGTGGATGGTCATCTCCCCGCCAGGAATCGCGGCTGTAGGCGCAACTCTTTCAATGTGCGGAATGCCGTTCTTTTCAGCCGAGGAACTGAAGCCGAATTTCATGCCTAACCAATATGAACCGTCAGAAGGCCGAAATATAACGCCACGCGCAGCAGGATTGCCGCGTAGAGCCCCGCCATCCAGTCATCCGCCATGATGCCCCACCCGCCGCGCAGTTTTTCCAGCCGGTAAACGGGCCAGGGCTTCCAGATGTCGAACACCCGAAAAAGTATAAAACCCAGAAGCAGGTATTTCCAGTTGGCCAGGCTCAAGGCAAAAAAAATGGCGTACTGGGAGAAGTCCATGTGCGCCGTGAGGTGTGGCAAAGCGATGGGGATCAGCGGCAGCAGCAGGGTTAAATGTTGGCCTGCCACTTCGTCGATGACCACTTGCTGTGGGTCTTCACTGCACGCGTAAGAAGCCACGCGCGACGCGCTCCACACGCCGAGAATGGACAGCAGAATGAACAGCACTGCGGCAATGACCAATGGATAGATCAACGTGGTGTTGTGCACGTTGGTTCCTGGCGCGCCAAACAAGTTTTCTCTTAGGATCGCGTCGGCCAGCGGATGCAGCGAAAGCAAATCGCGAACGGACCTTGGATGCAGAAAGAATATTGCACCGAGAGAGGCCGTCACGATGCCTGCCAGGGATCCAAAAGTTCCCGGCGCTTTGGGTACGTAGCCGATTCCGAAAACGGTTGCGAGCGTCAGGGCCAGGCGCGGCTTTTTGCGGGATGCTTCTAATGCGGGCGCGGCGCTAAGATTCGTGGTCATCGGATTTGTCGAGATCGAGCAGGATCGTTTTGCGCTCGCCTTCTATGGCTTCTTCTTCGTCGAAAATCGGCTCGGAGACCCGGTACTTCTCACTCGCCCAGTTGCCGAGGTCCCGCATCCGGCAGCGCTCGCTGCAAAAGGGAAAATCCGCATGTACTTCCGAATCTGTTTCCGCTTTGCAAATCGGACATTTGTGCTTCATGGCGAAACTTCTTCTCTGCGTTCCCTGTCCTTTGAAACCCAAAACGCAGTTGAGACGCACAAGGCGCTGGAAAGCGAGTCGCTTCACCGGAGAGTATAGCCTACCGCAGCACACGCAGCGGCGCTCCGGTAGCAATCCTGTGGAGTTTCTCCGCTGCGGGAACTGGAGAAGTCGCCGACACCCTTGCGTCCGTTACCTCCGCTGGCCCCGCCGGCCGCGGCAAAATTTCTACTACGCGTCCGATCAGGTCGTAGGCCCCGCTTCTTGTGATTTGCACGCGCGCCACGTCCCCCCCTTCTGCCACTTGGCCATTGGCCAACTCGATATCCGTCAAATACAGCTTTCCATCAATCTCCGGCGCCATGCTTTCAAGCCGCGCTTCCCAGACTATCGGGTTATCCTTCGACGGACCCTCGACCAGCGCGGCGAACAACTCATGCTTTCCACCGCGCACCCTCGGGCCGAGATACTTCTCGCGCAGATTCTTTCGCGAAATCTTTTTCTGAATTGCCATTAGGCGTTTTCGCCGGTCAGCAGTCGTTGCGGCGTGCACTTTTTCGTCGAGCGCGTGGCTTTCCGAGTTGTCTACATCGGAATATTCGAACACACCCATCCAATCCAGCTTCGCCTCCTTCACGAAATCGCACAGTTCTTGAAAGTCGTTTTCCGTCTCGCCCGGGAATCCCACGATGAACGACGTTCGCAGCGACACCCCCGGAATCGTCTTGCGCATGCGCTCCAGCAAACGCAGAAACGCATCGCCGTTCGAACCGCGCTTCATGCGCGCCAGCACGCTCCGGCTGGCATGCTGCAGCGGCATATCGATGTACTTCGCCAACCGCGGATGCTCAGCAATGGTATCCAGCAATTTTTGCGTTACGCGATTAGGATACGCATACAAAAATCGCACCCACAGCAGTTCTTCGATTTGCGCGAGTTTCGCCAGCAATTGCGGCAGACCATCGCGCAAGCCCAGGTCTTCGCCGTAGGAAGTCGTATCCTGTCCGATCAGCGTGATTTCCCGCGAGCCTGCCGCAGCCAGATTTTCCGCTTCCCGCACGACCGACGCGAACCGCCGGCTGCGAAATTTTCCTCGTAGTTCCGGAATGATGCAGAACGTGCAAGGATGATCACAGCCTTCTGCAATCTTGATGTACGCCGCGTATTTTGGGGTGGTCAAGATGCGCGGTGTGAAGTCGTGATACAAAAAGGTGGGAGGCTCTCGGGGCAACACCCGCAGATCGCCGTGCACCGCCTCCAAAATCCGTTCGACCTCTCCAGGGCCCACCACCGCATCTACTTCCGGCACTTGCTCCAGGATTTGTTCGCGGTAGCGCTCCACCAAACAGCCCGCCACAATCAACTTTTTCGCCGCACCGAATTTCTTGTGCTCCGCCATCTCCAGGATGGACTCGACCGATTCCTTCTGCGCCGCCTCGATGAAACTGCAGGTGTTGACGACCAGCACTTCCGCTTCGTCCGCGCGAGGCGTCAATTCATAGCCGTCACGCGCAAGAAGGCCCATCATCACCTCGCTGTCCACGAGGTTCTTCGGGCATCCCAGGCTCACAAATCCAACCTTCGTCATAGGCAGTGAAAGGACCCTTTGGCGTAAACGCTAATTCTAACATGCGCGCGCGGTCCCGCCTGATTTTGCCGTGTGTCAACGTGTGTCAAGGGAGCGGTTGATTTCGAAACGGCTTGAGATCTTCTTGGAATATGATTTGCGGTCTGATAATACGACCTCGCACAGGGTGGGGTGGCACCAGCCGTCGAGCGGGGTCTTATAAGCCCTGGAAAACGCTAGCTTAGCGTGCCGGGAGGGGGCAGCACCCTCACCGGCAGCCAATTTCTCAACCGCAACGAAAACCAGCGAATTTTAATCTCGAAACCGATAGGCAGAGGAACGATGCGATCGCGTGCCGAGCGCAGCGCGAACCTGGTCAAGCAACTGCCCAAAGCGTGTTGTGTCGCAGGGTGCTCCGCCAAAACGCGCATCTACGTAGAGTTGAGTGAACTCCTTCACCGCAGGAGCAAGCTGAGGAAAATTCACGGCAGCGGCAAATTCAAGCGGCGTTTGCGCCTCGCTGCGTTCGAGTCCCCGCCGCGCGAGAATTCGCAGCAGTTCCGCATACAAGCGCGAGGCAAGTTGCGGATCGGATCTCCCCGACTTCGCCGCGCGGATCCGCACTAACAGGCGAACGCGACGAATCAGTTCCGCAGGTGCGTTGTAGCGCAGTGCTAGGAGCAACGCCACCAGCACGACCGGCAATAGGTACCCCAGCGAGCCATGCTGCAGCTGCCACAACTTCAGCCAACGCTTGCCTTCCTGTTGCTTGCGGTCAAACCAACCCCGCGCGGATTCGCCCCAATTTTTCGAGCCGCGCTGGAGATTTTGCGCCATCATCACCTGATGCGCGAAGTCGTAGCCAATCACCCAGTCATTCCAAGTGATCTGCATCCAGTCGATGTATAGCTCCAGGCGCGCCAAAAATCCGCCTCCGCTTTGCAGGCTGGCGGGAGTTGGATCGAAGACTTGCCAGCCATTTCCGGGGAAGTACACTTCTACCCAGCTGTGTGCGTCGCTCGCGCGCACGATGTAGTCTCCGGCAAGATCGTTGTACTCCCCGGGAAGAAACCCGTTCACTTCGCGGGAAGGAATGCCCAGTGTTCGAAGCATGATGGCCATGGCCGAAGCGAAATATTCGCAGTGTCCGGCGCGTGTTTCGAAAAGGAAATGCGCGAGTGGATCCGGGCCGGGTCTTCCAGCCAGGTTCAGCGTATAGGCATAGCGAGTGCGCAAGTAGCCCTCGATACTAATCGTCTTATCGAAAGGGGTTTTCGCATTTCTCGTAACTTCGCGCGCCAATTCCGGTATGCGTAGGTCGAGCTCAAGCGGGAGCTGCAGATAGGTCGAGGTAATATCGTTGGGATAGCTGGTGCCGGCGGCCCGCAGCTTCGTTACCTCGCGTGGCGGCAGGCGCGAAATTCCGGCGTATCGGATAGCGGTAAAATTGCGAAACGGACTTTTCACCGTCCCCGTTGCGTCCATGTCGAGGTAGTTGCGTTGCAATGCAGCGAACGAATTGGCCGAGCCGCCGCTGAAGTTGCCCTGCAGGAGAAGAACCCTTCCTGGAACGAATATCGCGTTAGTGGCAACGGGCTCCAGGAAAACCGTGTAACGGATCACCGGTCCTGAATCGTTCTCCTTCTGTGCCGCTTCCGGTGTGTGAATCCAGCCATCGGCCTGCACTCCAAGTATTTGCGAGGTGCTCGCGCTGGAACTCCAACGCTTCCCGTCAAAGGTGGTCAACGCGATGCCTCTCCAGCGCAACCATTCGTATCCGATTGGCTTGCCAGCCTCCACGCGCATCACGATCTCGGAGCTTTTCTTGATCTCGCCGATCTGGCCCAACTCGACGTCGTCCGTGAACCCGGTCATCAGCGTTGGGCTGAAGCTGACGCGGCCCAGATAGCCGGCCTTGAACCGCGGGAAGAAGAAAAAGAGCATGCCTCCGAGCAGGATGGCTCCGATAGCCACGCTAAACGCGGCAAGACTCAGCGAGCGGTTGAGTTTGCCTTCTGTCTCACGGAGTGCGAGAGCGGGCGAAACGGCTCCGGCAACGCCACGACGCAATTCCAACCCGATGAACGTAGCGACTCCGGACAAAAGGAAAAAGAAAAACAGCGTGAGGAACAGCGTATCGACGGTGAGAATCGCAGCGGCCAGAATCGCCGCAAACGCCAGCATGCTGAGAAACAACGCGTCGCGATCCGAAGAAGCGCTGTAAAACCGGACCAGCATGGCAACGATCAGGAAATGCACCACCGCCAGCAGCAAGGCGAAAAGCGGCGGATTCGCAGAGCCCCCGACGAAGAAGCGCGACAGAAACAACGCGTCCAGCGGGAAGAATGCGAGGTACGTCAGCAGGCACCACGTCGCAACGCGATGCGAGAGTTCGGCCGGGCGTCCATGCCACCAGCGGTAACCTTTCAGCAGCGCCGTTAGTGGGGCAACCACGGAAGTGAACAAATCCAACTTGCCAGTGCTTGACAGCGTGAGGATCGAGGTGAGGACGAGGAGCGAAAGCGAAGTGCGAAAAAACCGTTCGGCAGGCAATGCGTGTGCGGCGGGAGATGCAGCGGTAGCGGCCATGATAGCCAATCCTAACATCGGCGCACGCACATGCGGCGACATTCAGCGGAGAAAACGCTCCAAAGGGATAACGCTTTTGGGGATGCAAAGCGGGAAATTGCAAGGAGCCGAGCGCATTCCGTTGCCGGCAGGCGCTTAGGAATGTGCGCTTTTCCCGGGGAAGGCTGCCGCAAGCGCGGCACGCGCGACTTTTCGCGTGAGGTTGGAAACGGGAAGAATGGTGATTTCGCCCAGGGGAACGCGCTCCGCGCCCTTGATGCGAGGAAGTTTCTTCACGCCGATGCAAAACGGTTCAACCGTGATGGAGCGATAGGTCACCGTGTGGCGAACTTTGTTCGCGGCGACAAAATGCAAACCGCCGTTCTGGCTTTGTACGCGAAGCCTCCGCATGTGGCCACGCAATTTCGCAACGGCATCGCCGCTAACAGGGATTGTCGGAAAGTGCCACAGGTGGGATACGAGCGTCGGCACGTGATCGACGAGCGGTTCCCTGTTTTTCTCTTCGGGCGGAGGAAGCAACAGCGTACGTCCTTGCTGATCGGAAAAAACTGCGGCAGCCAGACGGATCTCTACGGTTGCGCGTTTCTTGCGCTTTTCTGGCAGCAGGTCCGCAATGCCTTGCTTCCGGCCCTCACAGAATTGCGCTACCGGACAGAGAAGACATTGCGGGGACTTCGGTGAGCACAGAGTAGCGCCTAACTCCATCATGGCTTGGTTCCAATCACCGGGCGATTTCCTATCGAGATACGCATCCGCCCATTTCTGCAATCCTTGCCGGCCGAGTGAACTACGCAAATCTCCGCGAACAGCTCCGAGGCGCGCCAGCACCCGCGCCACATTGCCGTCCAGCACGGCGTGTTTTTTGTCGAACGCGATGCTCAAGATGGCCGCCGCGGTGTAATTTCCGATTCCGGGGAGCGAGAGCACATCTTCCGAGTGCGATGGGAATTTCCCTCCATGCTCCCCAACGATTTGCTGCGCGGATCTTTGCAAATTGCGAGCGCGGCTGTAGTAGCCGAGCCCGGACCACAACCGCAGCACTTCTTCTTCCCGCGCCGCGGCGAGCGCAAGAACATTCGGGAAGCGTTCGAGAAAGCGCTTGTAATACGGAATCACCGCAGCGACGCGCGTTTGCTGCAGCATGATTTCCGAGAGCCACACGCGATAGGGATCGCGAGTGCGCCGCCAGGGCAAGTCGCGCTGGAATTGGCGAAACCAGGCGAGCAGTTGTTTGCGGAATGCGGCGAGTTCTGGTCCTTTCAGCATGGCGCGTCGCGATTCTCGCACAACTAGCCCGATGATTCGAGCCGCTTTTCCTGCGATCACTATTGCACTTCTTCGTCGAGGAAGACGATGAAGGAGGAACTCCACACGGCATGAGGAAAAAAGCCGCGCGGCTGGCTAGTGACAATAATTTTGAACAGTTCCGTCGAACAAGCCAGTTCCGCAATGAGTTTTTGCTCGGGGTCGAGCGGAAGCGGCTGCACCAAAGCAAGGTACCTGAGAATCTCAAAAATATTTTTCTCGGCAGGAGCTAGCGGCGTGTCGAAGTCGACGCTGCGGAATTGCAGCAAGGCATTGGCCTGATAAAAGTGCCAGGCAATATTGGCGCAAAGGGCTACTGCACGCTCGAAGCGCTCGTTGATTTTAGTTGATGGGGGGTCTAGTGCGGATTTTTCTGCCACAGAATCCGCGGAATGAGGATCGAGCACGAGTAACACGCGCGAGTCTTCCTCGCGCGTGAACTCACGGACCATGAGCGACCCCGACCGTGCGGTGGCCTTCCAGTGCACCAGCCGTGCGCTGTCGGTGTGAACGTAATCGCGCACGCCATACAGATCCTGGCCTCGGCCTCTGACAACGCTTTCGAGCATGCCCTGGAGGACGGGCAGGACGTCGCGATACTCCGTCGTGGGGTCCACTGAAGGGTAGACCAGCGCTTCCGTTTTCAGGTCCATACGGCGCGCCTTCTGCAAAAAACCGAAGGGAAAGCGGGTGATGACCCGGAAGGCGTCCTGGTGGTAGACGCCGCGCCGTGGGAATTTCATTGGAACGGCCTGCTGCAGGCGGTCCTGCCTGGGAAGGTAGGGAAAATAGACGGGCTGTTCGAGAATGGCCGAGGCGGCAGCACCTTTTTCCGGGATTGCTTCGAGGCGCAGCGAAAAAGACGGCAATGTGAGTTTTTGGTTTTCGAGTTCCACATGAGCGCGCACGGGCTGCGCGGCAAAAATGTGCTCAGGAAGAACGAGGTGCATTTCGATACCGGAGAGGCTGATGGAAGAAAGAATCCCGGACATGAGAATGAGGGCAATGAGGCAGGCAAGAATCAGGAAAAGCAGATTATTGCCGGTGTTCAGAGCAGCAAGCGCAACGAGCAGGAGTCCGCTGAAATAAACCCATCCCTCGCGAGAAACTGTGTATTCGGTTTTGTAGCCGATCCAGCGCAGCGGCGTGCGACGTGCCAGCGCCGGCACCAGCGTAACCGCGACCCATCCCGCGATGGCCAGGGCCACGAGCGCCGAAGTGCTAGCAAGAATGAGTTGGCCGAGTTCCGCAGCGGCGCTGGAGTAAAGCGCTAGAAGAAGCGCGCCGGAAAGCGCGGCCATGGAGAGAAAAAACGCGCGCACGCCGGGACGGTCGGTTTTGGCCAGCATCTGCGCGAGAGTGGAACGAATTGCAGCCATATTTTAAGGAAGAGTTTTGAACTTACAACGGCACGCGAACGGATTCAACGATTTCGCGCAAGACCGATTCTGTGGTCTCGGATTTCTTTTGCAGCGAAGCATGGCGCGAGCTAGCCACCACGCGATGCGCGAAAACGTGGACCGCGAGCTGCTTGAAATCGTCGGGCAAGCAGTAGTCGCGCCCGTCAAGAAACGCGCGGGCTTGCGCGGCGCGCTGGAGCATCAAAGTGCCCCGCGGGCTGACGCCGAGCGCAAGCTGCTCGGTCTTGCGCGTGCCATTGACGATTTCCAGCGCGTAATCGTGCAGGCTGGAATCAACCTTGATACGGTTCACGGCTTCCTGCATGGCGAGCACTTCGCTCAGGTCCGCAACAGGCTCGAGCGATTGTAGCGGATCGGCACCGATGCGTTTGCGCAGGATTTCCCGCTCCGTTTCGTGCGAAGGGTAACCCATCTTGATGCGCATCAGGAAGCGATCCAGCTGCGATTCTGGTAGCGGATAGGTGCCGTGGTGTTCGACGGGATTTTGTGTGGCCACCACGAAGAACGGTTGCGGGAGCGGCTGGGTTTTGCCGTCCATGCTGACTTGCGCTTCGTTCATGGCTTCGAGAAGCGCAGATTGCGTGCGCGGCGTCGTGCGATTGATTTCGTCGGCGAGCACGACGTTGGCGAAAATGGGTCCGGGACGAAACTCAAATTCGCGATTCTCCGGGTTATAGACGCTGACGCCGAGAACGTCGCTCGGAAGCAGGTCCGAAGTGAATTGAATGCGCTGGAAGCTGCAGTGAAAAGATTTGGCGAGCGCCTGCGCCAGCGTAGTCTTGCCGACGCCGGGAACATCTTCGATAAGCAAATGGCCGCGCGCGAGCAGCGTGATGAGCGCGAGTTGGATGGCTTCTTCTTTGCCGAAAATGGCGCGTGCGATGGTGCGCTGCAGCTGTGAGACGACTTGAGCGGTGGCGGTCAGCATGTGTTGAAAACCCGGGTCCTTCCTGCTACAAATAGATGCTAGCAAGCGATGACGCTTCGCGGTGCCGCCCCGGAGCGCCGCAATCGTTGGGCGACTAGCTCAGTTGGTTAGAGCGCTCCCCTCACACGGGAGAGGTCAAAGGTTCAAGTCCTTTGTCGCCCACCATCTTGGTTTGCGCCACAAGCCATTCTAGCTAAAATCAGCGCATGTCAACCTTGCTTCGTGCGATTGAGTTTCTAAGTTTGAGCCTGTGGCTCGGGAGCGATCTGTTCCTCAGCTTTGTGGTGGCGCCGGGAGCGTTCCGGATTTTGAGCCGGGACCAGGCGGGGGCGATGGTCGGATTTTCGCTCAACCGCATGCACCTCGGCGGGATCGTCTGCGGCTTGGTGATTTTGGCGGCTCGGCTGGCGCGGACGAGGACCTTTGCGAGCTTGGCCACGCCCGCAGCGCTCTGCGTAGTGCTGATGATCGCGCTGACGGCGATCTCGCAATACGCGGTCAGCACAAAGATGGCTGCGCTGCGCATGCACATGGGCTCGATTCAAGCGACGGCCGCCGACAGCCCCCTGCTCGCTGCGTTTGCGCGGCTGCACGCGATTTCGGTTTCGATGGAAAGCGCCGTGCTCCTGGCGGGACTTGCTGCTATCTATTTGCTGGTGAGAGAGTTAGCGCTCAAGATCTCCTGAAAGCGCAGAAGAAGCGCACTACAGCGCCTTGCGCGTCGCGCGTCTTGTGGCCGGGGGCTTTGCGTTGCGAGAAGCGCGGCCGACATTTGGACGAGTAGGTCGGCGGGGAGTGGTTTTGGGGGGGCGGATTTTGCGCAGGGCGGCGTTGCCGGCCCGCTGGCAAGCGCGCCACATGTACCAGGAGGCAACGGTGCGATAGGGTCGCCAGCGTTCGCCGAATTTCAGGAGATCTTTGGGAGCGGGCATGTGCTTCTTGCCGTAGGTGATGGCCCAGCCTTTGCGGACCCCCAGATCGTGGATGGGAAGAACATCGGGCCGGCCCAGGCGGAAAATGAGAAACATCTCGACGGTCCAGGCGCCAATGCCGCGGACGGAAACCAGGCGTTTCAGGAGGTCTTCGTCGGAGAGCTGGTGAGCTTCTTCGAGAGTGGGAACGACGCCGTCGACGGTTTTTTGCGCGAGGTCTTTCATAGCGAGAATTTTGGCGTGAGAGAGGCCGGCGTTGCGGAGAGCAGGCTTAGGCAGCTTGAGCATTTCGTGCGGCGTAGGAATGCGCCCGTTGGAACCGAGCGCCTTGATGCGGCCGAAAATCGTGGCGGCAGCTTTGCCGGAAATGGATTGGTGCGTGATGGCTTCGACGAGGACCTCGTAGGGGGACTCTGCGTCGCCTTTTTCGACGCGGAACTCCCGCGTTTCTTTGATCAGCCGGACAAGAAGCGGGTCCTTCGCCGCGAGCGTGTCCATCGCGAGGCGCAAATCAAACGGCGGCAGTTCGTATTCCGTGGCTACCATGAAGCTCCTATCCGGAAACGGGGCCATTAGATTAACAGTCGGAGAACGAAACGCGAAATTCGAAGATCGAAATTCGAGGGGCCCGTCATACGGCGCAACTGACCGATAGGAAGGAAATAGGAAGAAGGTGAAACGCGGAGACCGAGAGCGCGCAGAGGAACCGCAGAGAATTGTCGTTACAGCGGCTCGGTCGAGGCTGCGGTTTGGGGGGAGAGGCGGCGCTGATGAGCCGCTTTTTGCCGGGAGTGGCGCCAGCGGAGGAGGCTGGTTGCGGCGATCAGCAGGAAACACGATTCGACGAAGAGTTTGCCGCCGTCGAGCCAGTCGATGGGATTGTTCCTCAAGGCGGGAGCGGTGAAGAGGCTGTGAAAGAAGACAGCCGCTGCCGCGAAATAGACGGTGAAATGGAAAGACCTCCAAAGACGGCGTCCTAGGCGAAGGCGCAGATACGACGTAACGACAACGAACGCAATGAGATAGAGCGCGACGGCGCCTATCGTGTTTTCGAGCGGTTGGCTCGGGGAGCGGACTCGGTAGACAAAATCGAGGACGCGAAAGCGCGGGTCTTTGTTCAGAAGCAGGATGGCCGGATGCAGCAGCGACATGGAGAGGGCGATGTAGCCAGACCAGTTGTGCACGCGAAAGTAGTTGAACCGCTGATGGGGCCAGGAACGATGCGGGCTATACCGAAAGGCCATGAGAACACCCAGAAGCATGTTCAGCGTGACCGCGCCAACGGCCACAAGGCCGACGTCGGCAGAAAGATCGAGAACGGTGAGACTCATGGGCAGTAGTGGCCGAGCATAGGCCTTGAGACGGCACAGCACACGCTAACGTTTCAGGAAAAGAGCTTTGAGGGCCGCTAAGTGGCTGGAAAGCGCGGCGGGAGCGACAAATCGTACTCCCCGGCTGCTGTTCTGCGTCCGTCCATTATCCTCGCGCGCTGAAAACCGCAGTCAGAACCAAAGCTCGGGCAGAGGGGTGTCTGACACGTGTGTGTTAGGATTACGGGTTTATGCAAGCGGGAATTATTGGACTACCACAAGTTGGGAAGACGACGCTGTTCCGGATTCTGACCAAGGCGCACGTCGAAGGGAAGGGCGGAGCGTCGGCCACGCACGTGGGCGTGGCGAAAGTCCCGGAGCCACGCTTGCTGGAACTGGCGAAGCTTTACAACCCGAAAAAAATTACCTACGCGACGGTGAATTATGTGGATTTGGGCGGCATGCAGAAAGAGCGCATGCGCGAAGCGCTGGCGCAATTGCGCGAAGTGGACGTGATCGCGCATGTGATTCGCGTGTTCGAGGATCCGACCGTGCCGCACTCGGAGGGAAGCATTGACCCGCTGCGGGACGCGACGAATCTGGATTTGGAGCTGATGCTTTCTGATCACGACCAGATCGTGCGGCGCTTAGAACGCGTGGAAAAGGATTTGAAGAAGAAGCGTGACCCGGCGCTGGAAGCCGAGAAGACCGTGCTGGAAAAGTGCAAAGCGCAACTCGAGGCGGAAAAGCCGCTGCGCGAATTGCAGTTGACGCCGGAAGAGCAGAAGTCCATTAGCGGATTTTTGTTCTTGTCAGCGCGGCCAGTGCTCTATGTGCTGAATCTGGGAGACGAGGAAGCGGACAAGCTGGATACGGCGGTGGAGCGGCACAGGCTGAGCGCGCTCCAGGGGCGGAAGAACGCGGCGGTGGTGCCGATTTGCGGCCGGCTGGAAGCGGAACTGGCGGATATGGAAGAGAAAGAAGCGGCGGAACTGCTGGCTTCGTATGGATTGAAGGAGCCGGGGCTGAACCGGTTAATTCGCGCGACGTATGATTTGCTGGGATTGATTCAGTTTTTCACCGCGGGAGAGCCGGAAGTGCGCGCATGGACCATTCACAAAGGAGACCACGCGGTGAAAGCTGCGGGGGTGATTCATAGCGATATCGAGAAGGGGTTCATTCGCGCGGAAGTGGTGCGCTGGGACGATTTGGTGGTGGCGGGAAATTTAGTGCATGCGCGCGAAAAGGGCCATGTGAAATTGGAAGGGAAAGAGTACGTAGTGCAGGAAGGAGATGTGATTCTGTTTCGGCACTCGGGATGAAGAAACGGAACTAACACCGAGAGTTCGCCGAGAGCACAGAGGACACAGAGCAAGCAAGCGTGCCCTGGATTCACGCCCGCGATGCGATCTCTGACTGTCCACTGTGAACTGTCGACTGCGACCTTCTTCTATGGAACATGACGTGGCATTTCGGACGGGGCTCGCGGTGCTGCTGGGATTGCTGGCAGCGCTGGGAAATTTGCTCGGTGGGTACTTCGTCGTTCGAAAGCATTGGCCACGGCAGTATCTGCAATATTTTTTGGCGCTGGGCGCAGGGTACATGCTGGCGGTGGGGTTTGTGGAAGTGATTCCGGAGTCGGTGCGGCTTGCGGGCGAGCGCGCCTTGCTGTTTGTGTTGATTGGGTTTTTTCTGGTGCATTTATTCGAGCACACAATTGCGCCGCACTTCCATTTTGGGGAAGAGACGCACCACGAAGAGTTCAGCGGAATTCATGCCGGGAAAACGGTGCTGCTGGGGATGACGATTCACACGTTCTTTGACGGCGTGGCGATCGCCGCGGGATTCCTGGTTTCGACCTGGTTGGGCGTGATGCTCTTTGTAGCCGTATTTCTGCACAAGCTGCCGGAAGGGTTCACCATTGCGTCGGTGGCGCTGGCCAGCGGACGAGGCAAGCGCAACGCGATTCTGGGAGCCGGGTTATTAGGTGCGGCGACGATATTTGGTGTCCTGCTGACGAGCGCCCTGCAGGGGCAATTGAAATACGCTCTGCCTTTGTCGGGGGGAGTGACGGTCTACGTGGCGGCGACCGACCTGCTACCCGAGGTGAACCGGGAGCCGAACTGGCGGATGGCGCTGCTGGTGTTTGTGGGCGTGGCTAGTTTATTGATAATGCAGCACTTATTCCATATTTGAGCCGGGATTAACCTGATTTAAACGCTACCTAAACTGCTCGGCTAAAGCGCGGCCCTCGAACATCTTAGGCTACGGTCTAGGACCGCTGGCAATCGCAACTTTCTGAGACAACAAGGGTTTGATACAGTGTGGCGGCGATGGCCAGGTCGGACGTCCAACTAATGCTGGACGTGAAGGCGGGCGACGAGCAGTCGTTCACGCTGCTCTTGCATCGGTATCGGAGTCCGTTGGTAAATTTCCTGTACCGCATGGTGCGCAACCGGGAGCAGGCGGAAGATCTAGCTCAAGAAGTTTTTTTGCGGGTGTACCGGGCACGCGAAGATTACGTGCCGAGCGCAAAGTTCACGACGTGGCTCTTCCGGATCGCGACGAATCTGGCGTTGAACTCGGTGCGGGACACGCGCTACCAGCGCATGGAGATTTCGCTGGATGCTCCGGTGACCGTGGACGCGGAAGAAGGTGAAGAGAAAACGCTGGACATCGCCGAGAAACACCCGAATATCGAGCAGCACCTGGTGGAAGAGACGAGAAAAAAGATGATCCGCCATGCGATTGAAAAGCTTCCGGAAAAGCAGCGCGCGGCGGTGCTGTTGCACAAGTATCAGGAGCTGGATTACGGAGAGATCGCCAAGATTTTACAATGCTCGGAGAGCGCGCTGAAGTCGCTGCTGTTCCGGGCCTATGAAACGCTGCGCGTGGAACTCGCCCCCCTCGTAGCGCAGCATGGGAAGTCCTAGCTATTGGGCCAAGGAAGGGGAAGTCATGAGTTGCAGCCGGATGGAAAAGAAAATTCTGGGATACCTCGACCGACGCTTGAAGGAAAGCGAGCGGCTGGAGGTGGAGAAGCACCTCGCCGGTTGCGCGGCGTGCCGTCTGCGTGTGAATGGGTTTCGAGCAGTGAACGGCTTGCTGGACGAACTGCCAACGATCGAGCCATCGCCGGCGTTTGACTTGCGCGTGCATGCGCGGGTGGCGGCGGAACCGATGAAGCACAGCTGGCGGGCATGGTTCCCGTCGCCGCGCGTGGCGATTGTCGCGGCGGCGTTGGTAGTGGCGACAGTCTGGGTAAGCACACGCCCCACCAACACGCAGCCGCAGATTGCGCAGGATGATATCCCGGTGCTCGAGAATATGGACGTGCTTTCCAACTTTGATGTGCTGACGGAATTGCCGCCCCCTGCGCAGGTAGATGATGGCGGACAGCAGCAGAACTAGCAAAAGTAAAATGACACGGCGAATGCAATTCGGGAAGCTGCTGGTTGCGCTGGGAGTCTGCCTAGGGCTGGTCATTCCCTGCGCGGCGCAGAATCGCAACAAGAATAGGCCGCCGCAACAACAGAGACCGCAAAGGCAGGCGGCGCGACAGGAGCGCAGGCAGCAGCAACCAGGAAAGGGGGCTCCGAACGGGCGGCCTGGCGATGATCGGCCGCACAACAATATGGCGCCGGGCCGGCAGCCTTCAAGCGGTCAAACGGAATCGATGGGCATGATTGGGGGGAATCGGCCGCACGGCGAATCCGGGCAGCGCCCGGAACTCAATGCGAATCGGCCACCGAATGCGGGGAATCGCGTGCGTAACTTCACGCCCCAGGAGCGCCAGAAATTACAGCAAGATGAGCGACGTTTCCGGCAACTGCCACCTCAGCAACAACAGGAAATGCGGGAACGCGCACGCGTTTGGGCGAAACTGACGCCGGAGCAACAAAACCACATTCGAAACGACATCCTTCCGGAATGGAAACAGTTGCCGGCAGCGCGTCGGAACGCCATCAAGAGCCGCCTGAATGTTCTGCAAAATATGCCGGAATCGGCGCGGAATCAGCATCTGAACGATCCGAATTTCACGCGCGGAATGAGCGAAGAGGATAAAACCTTGCTTCGAGACCTGAGCCATATGCATGTGGGCGCGCCGGACCCGCCAGGGGAATGAAAGAGTCCTCAGTTGTCAGTTCTCAGTTTTAAGTTCCAGAGAAAACCTGAAATCTCCTCTAACGAGATGGATCGGATGGAGCTCCTTAGGCCCTCATCGGATGTCCTTGCAGATGACATCGCTACCCCGCTCATGGGCGTTGAAGACGAGAATCACGAGTTGAGAATTCAGCGCGCACGCCAATTCGGCGGTTTCCCTGGTTGGGCGCAGCGTTGACAACCTCCGCTAGTTCACGGCATGGTGACTGGTGCCGTTCCAACCAGGTGATTTCCCGCATGATCCATCGCGGCAGGGGATCGTGGTTACCGAGGCCATCAGTCATTGCTGAAAGCAAGAACGGCACTGGTTTAGATTTGCCGCATCGAACGAGTGGAGGAAAATTATCGCATCCCTATCCACGCGCCTTCGCGAGAGTGTTTCCACGCGCTTCCGCGCCCTGCAACATCGCAACTTCCAGCTCTTCATCGCGGGACAACTTATATCGCTTATCGGGACGTGGATGCAGACGACCGCGCAGCAGTGGTTGGTCTACGAGCTGACGCATTCCGCCGTACTGCTGGGCGTTTTTGGATTTGCGAGCCAGGTGCCACTGTTGTTCCTTTCGTCGCTCGGCGGATACATCGGCGATCACTACAACCGGCACCGCGGGGTGATCACTACGCAGACGGCTTCGATGGTGCTGGCGTTTGTCCTGGCGGCGCTGACGCTGATGGGCAAGATTCAGGGCTGGCACGGAGCGTGGGTGATCGTTGTGATTGCATTCATGCTTGGCGTGGTGAACTCCTTTGACGTGCCGATCCGGCAGGCGTTCCTGGTGCAGATGGTGGGGAAGGATGATCTGCCGAATGCGATTGCGCTGAATTCCTCGATCTTTAATAGCGCGCGCGTGGTGGGCCCGGCAATCGGCGCTTTTACCGTTGCCTGGGTAGGAGAGGGCTGGTGCTTTTTTCTGAACGGAGTGAGCTTTATAGCAGTCATCGTGGCGCTGTTGATGATGAAGATAGAACGGATGCAAACGATGCCGAGTCAGGAGCGGCCGCTGAGGAGTCTGGTGCAGGGGTTCCGCTTTGCGATGAGTGATTTTCCAGTGCGTTCGGCGCTTTCGTTGCTTAGCGTGCTGAGCCTCTTTGGCTTGCAGTATTCCGTGTTTATGCCGATTTACGCGATGGACATTTTGAAGGGGGACATCAAGATACAAGGATACCTAATGAGCGCAGCAGGGGTCGGGGCGGTGCTGGGGGCGTTGCACTTTGCGGCCCGAACGGATTACAAAGGGCTGGCGCGTTGGATTGCCACGACTTCGACAACGTGCGCCATTGGGCTGCTGATTTTTTCCGGCGCCAAGGTTTTTTGGTTGTGCGTGGTGGTGCTGTTCGTGGTGGGATTTGCGGCGACCTCGCAGATGGCAGCGACGAATACGCTGATTCAAAACCGCGTGCCCGATGAGTTGCGCAGCCGCGTGATGGCTGTGTATGCCACGATGTTCATGGGCGTGCAGCCGATTGGCGCGCTGCTGGCTGGCGGAGTGGCGAAGCACATCGGTGCGCCGCACACGCTCTCTGTATTCGGATCCGTGGTACTGCTGGGGAGTCTGGTCTTCGTTTCGCGAGTGGTGGCAAAGCCGAGGCGGGTCCAGACGGCTTCCCAAGCCTAGGAGAGCGGCACCGCGCAAAAGCTGTGGCGAAGTGAGCTCTCCTCTGTCCCTCCGCTATTTCATTTCTTCGCCGCAGGTCTTCCGATACGATGCTTGCGGTTCTCTGTGAGGGAAGGGCCAGAAGGATGTCCGTTCCGGAATGGTTATACTGCAACCAAGGAGATCCTCATTGAGTTGGAATAAGTCGTTGCGACGAGTTGCGGGAGCATCATCGATTGCTGTTTTCGCAGGTGTGAATGTGCTGGCGGCTGCCAGCTCGCACCGCAACTTCGGAGTTGCGGAAACTATTCCTGGAGCGGAGTTCGGGATTAGACAGGAGCAGCAAGCTGAGAGCCATCAAAAGCAACAAGGCTGGATTGACGGGGTTGTGCGAACCGCGGATGGGCAGGGGGTCGCGGGGGTTGCGCTGACGTTGCGCCAAGTTGAAACGAAAGCAGGCGAGCGGTCCGTGGAGCGCCATGCCGTGGCAAGGTCAGACGGAAAATTTTCTTTTGCGGATTTGCCGGCGGGGAAGTACGCACTGCGTGCGGAGGCGCCCGGGTTTCAGCCGGTCACGCGGGAAGTGACATTGCGCGAAGGCGCGGCGGCGGAATCGCTGCAGATTAGCCTCCAAATTCTTCCTGTGAACGAAACCGTGGTGGTTTCCGAGACCGGCACAGCCGAACAACTTGGCGACTTGCCTGCGCAGGCGACGGTGCTGTCGGCAAAAGATGTTTCGCGCGCGGCGACGCTGACCCTCGACGATTTGTTGCGGCAGGTGCCGAGCTTCAGCTTGTTTCGGCGAGGGAGCAGCCTGGTTTCTCATCCGACGACGCAGGGGGTGTCCTTGAGGGGGATTGGGGCAAGCGGCGTGAGCCGAACCTTGGTGCTGCTCGATGGCGTACCGTTCAATGATCCCGTGGGGAGTTGGGTCTATTGGTCAAAAATTCCGCTGATGCAAATCGACAAAATCGAGGTCGATGAAGGCGGGATTTCCGCTCTCTATGGAAGCTCGGCAATGGCGGGAGCGATTGATATCACGACGCGAAGGCCTTCGGCAGCCCTGCTGGAAGTGGAAGGGCTAGGGGGCACGCGCGGAACCGCCGACCTGGATCTTTTTGCGGGTGATCGGCGCGGTCCGATCACTTACAGCCTAGGCGGAGATTTGTTTCGAACCGACGGGTTCAAGCTCACACCGGAAGCCTTTCGCGGAGCGGTAGACGTAAACGCGGCTTCTCAGCACGAAACGGTTAACGGCCGCGTGGACGCTCAGGTGTCCAAAAATACGCTCCTTTTTCTAAGCGGACGCTATTTCAACGAGGTTCGTGACAACGGAACACCACTCCAGACCAACGGCACAAGAGAAGGGTTTTCGCAGGCAGGATTGCGTTCGCACACGAACGGTGGCAGCGATTGGCATGGGAATTTTTATTCCTTTGACCAGAGAATCCGAAGCAGCTTCAGTGCAATTGCGCCAAACCGGCAAAGCGAAACACTGACGCTGCTAGAAGGCGAACCTTCGTATGGCTACGGAGGAAATGGTCAGTGGTTGCGGCCGCTCCCGGGTTCCCAGGTCTTGATGATCGGAGGAGACGGACGCTGGATCTATGCGCGGGATCATGAGAACGCCTTTGCGGGGACAATCACCAGAGAGCGACGGATCCCGGGCGAGCAAATGTTCGGGGGAGGGTTTTTTCAGGATTTCTGGAGTCCTTGGTGGCGGGTGAATGTCATCGCGGGAGCACGGGTGGATTATTGGCGAAACTATGGCGCTTCGAAGACGGAGACCGTCCTGCCTGCGAATACGACCACGACAACGGTATTTCCCGACGTTTCGAAGACGACCGTGACCTCGCGCGCTGGATTGGTTTTTCGAGCAACGCGAGCTGTTTCCGTGCGAGGCGCTTTTTATCAGGGGTTCCGTGCGCCTACGCTCGATGAGCTGTATCGCTCTTTTCGCGTCGGCAACGTGGTGACGAACGCTAATCCCAACCTGGGGCCAGAACACGTAAACGGGTATGAGTTTGGCGTCAATCAGCAGGTGACGTCTCGGATTTTCTGGCGAGCTACCTTGTTTGCGGACCGGTTGGACAATGTCGTCTCGAATGTAACCATCAGCACGACGCCAACCTTGATTACCCAGCAACGAGAAAATCTCGGTTACGCCAACGTCAAGGGCGCTGAAGCAGAGGTCGGCTACCGGTTGGAACAGCGCTGGGGACTGGACGCGAAGTATATGTTTAACCAATCGGTGGTGGGGAGTTTTGCCGCGGATCCGGCGATTGTCGGTAATCTTCTGCCGCAGGTGCCAAAGCATCGAACCAGCGCAAGGGTTCTTTATTCGCACCCAAAATGGGCTGACGCCAGCCTGGAAGGCCGATACGAAAGCTACCGCTTCGACGACAGCCTCAATCAACGAAAACTCGGGAGCTACTTTGTGCTCAATCTGGAAGTTTCACGCGCGTTAGGAGAACGCTGGAGTGGGTTTTTGAATTTGGAGAATGCCTTGAATCGCGAATACTTTGTGCAGACCACTCCGATTCCGCAGATCGGCACGCCGATTTTGTTTTCGGGCGGCGTGCGATACCACTGGTCGAAAAGTCACTGAACGCGAGGCCAGGCTAATCGAGATCAGGCAGGGTTGGGGCGATCGAGCCAGCTGATCTTGGGCAAAGCTGCGGTGGGCGAGGCAAGCCTCGCCCCCACGCCGTCATGCGCGTTCACGTTGGTAAGGATTGCGTGCACCTTGGGGCGCTGCGGCGTGAGCGAGCAAACAGGATCGGTCGCGGACGGGTCCCCGCGAATGGCCTGACACCGGCAACCCCCAAAATGTTAGTGGCGGATTGAGAGTGGTCCACTTTGGCGGTCCAGTGTAGGCCGGACCACCAGTAGTCGGTGGCGGTAAGTGGAGGGGAAGAGTTGCGAGCCAAGCGATCGTGTCCCTGCCAAGGAATGAGTTGAGGTAGAGTGTGTTTGCGCCGCGTGGACTTCTGATTCACGGTCGGTGAACGAAGAGCTGCGTCCCGGAGAGGAATTAGCAGTTCCCCTCCGAGGCATAAGCTTCTGGGAGCAGTACCTCCCATGGGCCTTCCTGAACGTCCTACAGACGCTCCCCAAAATCAAGAGGCAAGCAGATGCGTGCTTCTCGCGCGCCAGCCGCGAACGCGGATGTGTTTGCTGAAAGGATGTGAGCAGCCCTTCCATCCTCACCAAGCCTCGGAGCACTACTGCAGTGCTCGCTGTCGAGAGGAGGCGCGGGAGTGGTCCGCATGGAAGGCGCAGCAGAAGTACCGGGCAACTGTGCGGGGTAAAGAAAAGCGCATACGACTCATGTCTATATGCATATACGTGTATGCAGACTTGATGAGTGTGACGCTCAAGCGAAAAGTCCAGAGCCGACGCTACCGCGAGCGCGTGCGCGACAAGAGAACCCAACCGAACATGACCAAGGCGACGCATCTACGTGATCGGTGCTTGAGCCACTTTGCGACTCTGGGTATTCCGTTCCGACCCGAATCGCTGGATGTACTGCTCACGAAAGCCGAAAAAGAGAATCTCTCGCATCTGGATTTTCTCGATCAGCTCATCGGCGAGCAAGCCAACGCTCGCCGCGAACGTTCCATTCAGTGGCGCATCCGGGAAGCGCACTTCGCTGAGGACAAATCCCTGGAAGGCTTCAACTGGAAGTTCAACCCCAAGGCCTTTGACCGCCAGCAGATCGAAGAGTTGGCTACCGGAGATTTCATCCGGCGTCGCGCCAATGTGATCTTGGTGGGTTGGAGCGGAGTTGGAAAGAGTCACATTATTCAGGCCCTGGGGCAAAAGGCCTGTGTCCATGGGTATCGCGTCCTCTATCGCACCTCCGCCGATTTGATTTCGGATTTGACCGCTTCGCTCGCGGACAAAACGCTTCCCGAAAAGCTGCGCCGCTACGCGCGTCCGGACTTATTGATCGTGGACGAATTCGGATGCGACAAAATCGAGCGGGAGGCAAGCCCGTAATCGGCTCACCTGCTCTATAAGATCATCGCCCGGCGAAACCAGAAGAAGTCCACCGCGCTCGCCACCAACGTGGACTTCGAAAAATGGGGAGAGTATCTGCCCGATGGGCCCGTGGCCATGGCTTTCCTCGATCGCATCGTGGAGGGAGCGATCATCCTCACGATTAAAGGCCGGTCGTACCGTGCACACGGCCCCAAAGAAGGGGAACGTCCAGCATAGAAAAAGAACTGACCGATACACCAAAGGCCCGCATTCCTCAACGTGGCCACTACCCTACAGAGCGTAACCACCTCGCCGGTCCACCTGCTGCCGCCAAAGTGGACCAGTTTTTCGCCGCCGCCGACACCCAAAATCCTGCGTACGGCGATCGCAGGATTTGCAAGGTTCTTGCGTCCAGTCTTCGCCGCGGGACCAAACTTCACTTGAGAGCTCGTTCGAACGCGATTGCAGTTCGAGAGGATTCGAGCAATAGACGCAATGGAGGCGGGCAGCGATGCGTGAGTCCGGCGACCAGGGCGAGCGGGTTTTATGAGCTAGGCAGGCTAGGCGGCAAGGGGTGTTACACGGCGCCTGATTCGAAATCGAGAGCGCGTTCCTTCTGCAAAAGCGCGAGATAGCCGAGGATGTCCTGCTCGACTTTGTGCGGCTCGGCTTTGGAATAGATCGATTGCAACTCGCCGATGATTTGGGCCACAGAGTGCTCGCCATCGCAGCGGGAAACAATTTCCAAGCTCGGACCGTTAAGGCGCCAAGCACGCTTCGGCATCAGCAGAACGCGCTGATTATTGTTTTCTCCCATACGGCATCCTGCGGCGAGACGCGGCTTGCTGTTTAAGTCCACACTCATGCATTTTCCTTGGCGGGTTGCAACGCGCCCGGAGGAGGCCAGCCGGGATTCACGTACGCGAAATACAGGGCGTCGAGCTGCGCCCGGAGAATGTCGCACTTCGCGCGCACAGCGGCGTGTGCTTTATCTTGTTCTTCGCGATGCCAGCGGGTGGAGACGAAATCCACATAGGCTTGCACCGCAAAGCGCGTGGCAGGAAGGATTCCGTCACCGCGCAACGCGAGATCGCGAGAAAGGCCGGTCGCTTCGACGACTTTCAACCATCTTTCGATCCCGCCTGGCTTTGTGCCGTCGCCGTCGTGATCGGGAATCCGCTTGCGCCAGGCAAGTCGGAACGCCGGATCTTCTCTGCGCGCGAGAATCGCGGCGTCTTTGACGGGAATTCGGTTTTGGTAGAAGTAGCGGTTGAGTGCCCAGGCTTGAAGCTGACCGCGGGTGAGCTTGTCGTCATGCATGAGCAGATGAAATGGGTGTTTGTGGTGATAGCGCTCTTCGCCAATGGCATGGAAGCCAGCGGTGAACTCGGCTTTGGAAAGGGAAGGCCTTTCGAGAGTGCTTGCCACTGGCACGGTCATAGTTCGAACTCCATGCCATCGTAGGCGATTTCGAAACCGGCATCCAGCACCATACGGTGTTCCGCGCTGTCTTCGTCAAGAATGGGATTCGTATTGTTGAGGTGGATCAGGATTTTGCGGCCTTTGCCTTTCGTCGGGAATTGCTCCAGCAGGCCGCCAGGCCCAGACAGCGGCACATGGCCGATTTCGCGCGCGCTTTTGCTGCTACGGCCCGTGCGCATCAGTTCGTCGTCGCTCCAGAAGGTCCCGTCAATCAAAGTGGCATCGGCGGATTCCACTTCTGACTTCCACATCGCCGAAGACCCTGAAAGCGAGGGAGCAAAGAAGAGGCGCTTCTCGCTTTGCTCGATGACAAAGCCGATGGACGCCTCTTCCGGCGGGACTGCGCGGAGCATCTCTTCGCTGACATAATCGGGATAACAGCCACCCAAGGGCACCGTCGCGCAGATGAAGTCAGCCGGTCCGGAAGAATCCTCAGACATATGACAACCGAGGCGCCCTTTTGCAGATAAGGTTTGCCATTTCACCGGAGGATTAGCGCGCTCTAGAACGCCGAAGATCCGGTTTTCTCTTTGAAGAACGCACTGCACGCCGCGAGTGGCGAAGACAAAAAAGGTCTGGAACTCGCGCAGGTGGAGCAGCCCCATCACCGAATCCACTTCAGCGTTGGGCAGGAACACGCCGCCAATCGGCGGGGAAGGTCTATCAGCAGGGGGAGCGAGTTCCGGTGCCGCGAGAACTTGTTGGCGCAGGTCTGGAGAAGCGCACAGCAGAAACCAAACCTTGGAGTCGGGGGAGAAGATGACCTGGGTTTGCGTGCGCGGACGAGCTTTTATCTTGCCGCGCCGCAAAGCGCCACAGTTGGGACACTGACAATTCCATTGGGGAAAGCCGCCCCCGGCTGCGGATCCGAGGACTCTTACGCGCATCAGGCGCTTAAACTAGCACGTATCGGACCAAAAAGGAAGGGCGAGCTGCAGGTAACGGGGATGGGCAATGCTTGGAATGGCTGAACTTTGGAGAAGCACGAGGCTAGCGGCAGTGTGAAAAAGTCAGCGCGGTTCGGGCAAGGGCTATTGCAATGAAAATTGCCTGCGACTAGACGCCACTTACCAAACCGGACACACAATCCATAACGTGACTTGACGTTCCCAAGCGACCTTACCCAAGCTAGATTTTAAAGCCCAAGCCGGTCATTTTGAGGTGGGGTGTGAAGAAGACCAGAACGTTCCTGATTTCGGCAGATCGCCTTCGAGCCCGTGCGGGGCTTGCGCTGCTGTCCTTCGCCTTGGCCTTAAATCCATTCGCCACTCCGGTGTCCGCCCAGGGGGTGTCAGACGAGGACGTCAAGCCCGTCCCCTTACTTCAGGGCAGCGTGGGCTTTATCACCAATTTCACCGGCGGGCAACCCGATTTGCATCCCATTGCCGCGCCGGTGGTGCTTCTGCCCATCGGGCAGAGATGGCTGTTCGAAACGCGCGCGACGTTCGAAAACGACTTGGTTCAAGTGCCGGGAAGAAGCGGGTTTCACGGTGGCCCTGTTCAAAAGGAAGTCGAATACGCCCAAATCGATTTCATCGCGAATTCTTACATGACGGTAACTGTGGGCCGATTCCTGACGCCTTTTGGCATATTCAACGAACGGCTCTATCCGGCGTGGATTCGAAACTTGCAGTCTGACCCGCTGATTCTGCCCATCGGAATCGGGCCAAGCAACGCCAGCACTGGGACGATGATTCGGGGAGGGTTTAAGGCGCATCCGCAGCTCAACATCAACTACACGGCTTACTTTTCGGCGCTCTCGACGAGGAGCCCGGTCGATTCCGACCGATTTGCCGGGCTGCGTGCTGGGATTTTTGTGCCCAGCGAGAGACTGGAAATCGGGGGCTCCTTCCAGCATTTGCTGCAACAGGAGCGATCGAATCTCTTTGGCTTTCATACGATCTGGCAACCGACGCCTCTCCCGCTGGACATCCGCGGCGAATATGCCCATTCCAGGCGCGGCAGCGGCTATTGGGTAGAACCCGCCTACAAACTGAGCCAGCTCCCGTTCTTGCGAAACAAAATGCGGCGCACGCAACTCGTCGCGAGGTATCAGCAGTTTTTTGCCGGAGAGCTGCCCAACGACGCGCTGCCCTCGGTGAATACCAAAGAGTTCGAATTCGGCGTGAACTACTACTTCATGGATGGATTGAAGGCTTCCAGCAATTACGGGCGCCAATTTAGTGCTGCGGGGAACCTGAATGTTTGGACCATGGCCCTTACGTATCGATTTGTCGTTCCGCTCGGGCCAACAGGGAGCGCGCAATGAGGCGAAATTGGATGCTGTTTTGCTGTTTTGGCGTGACGGCCTGCCTGGTCCGAACTGCGATTGCCCAGGAGCACAAAGAATCGGAAAAGGCTTCGGAATCCGCGGCAACTGCCGGCCTTTCGGCTACCAATTCCATCCCGAGCCATGACCGTGCGTCCCCGCAGGCTTTTAGAAGCTCCGCAAGCGAAGACAGAGCAGCGCGAATAGAGGGCGAAAAGCGGTTCCGCACGAATTGCGGGCGCTGTCATCAGCCGCCGCATAAGTTTCCGCCGAGAGTGATGGCCACGGCGATTCGACACATGAGAGTGCGAGCCATGCTCACCGATGAGGACATGCGCCTGATCTTGAAGTACATGACGCAATGAGACCGAACACCGGCTTTCTGAAAACAATGTTCCTTTGGCGCTGGCCTCTAGTTGCGCTGGCGCTATGCGCCTCGGCTTGGGGACAGAGCCCACAACCGGCATTACGCGTGATTGAAATCCTGGCGGACCACGATAGCCGATATAAAATGGCGGGGCAGAAGCAACCTGTAATTACCGTTAAGGCGGGCGAGCCACTTACGTTGCGGATCACGGCGAAGAAGGCGAAAAACGTCAATCGCGACGGCGCGATTCATGGCTTCAGCTTGCTCCGCGCCAAGGATAGGAGCCCTGTCGATGGGTGGGACTTCCTGCTGAAACCGGGCGTTCAGGAATTCTCGGTGACGGCGCCCAACGAAGCAGTAGAATACGTGGTGGTATGCACCGTGATCTGCAGCCAGGACCACGAAGGGATGGAAATGAAGCTTGTCGTGCAGCCGTGAACCGTTGTTGCGGCCGCAATCCTCTCGCAGGCAGGGAGAGAAACGAATGACCAACAAATCAGGAACAATTATCTTTATCGCGGTGCTGATTGGGGGCGCCTTTAATGCGGCCCGCGTGCGCGGAGCAGGCGAGAAGACCTTCCTGGGCGAGATCGCCGACACGCAGTGCGCGCTGAACGTGCATTCGCTAAGCCAGTCTCACAAGGAAATGATACAGATGAAGCCGGAAATCAGAACGAATGCTGAGTGTGCCCGCTATTGTGTCAAGGAACGCGGCGGAAGATACGTGCTACAGGCCAAGGACAACGTTTACAAGCTCCAGGCGCAGGCCGTGGCAGAGGGATGGGCGGGGCAGAAGGTGAAAGTCGTTGGCACACTCGATCCGAAGACGAATACGATAACCGTGGCGAAAATAGAATCCGAAACCGCCAGACCGAGAAGCTCCGGGCGGCACAATTAGTACTTAATTCTCACGAAGCTCGTTCTTGCCTGCGGGCGCTTCTGGAACCCCACCGCTAAATGTTGAAGACAATATCAGCATGACCCACAATTCGTTGCGCATGAAAAGCTAGGGCGAATCCTCGTCTCATTTTCACAACTTTTTTCACCAAAACGCATGTTTTCTCTTGACAAGCGCACAAAAGAGGGTAGCATGGGGCGCAAAGTGGTAGAAAGTGGGATGCAGGGGCATTCGCTAGAAAATTGTAGGGCAAAGTAGAAGCTCGGCGCAACTTGTGGCCAAAGCGGACATTTTGACCATTCGTGACCACATTTTCGCGTTCGATCCTCGCAACCGGGTCGAACTGTGCGGTGCATATGAAGCTGCGGGGAAACTGTCCGGCCAAGGTCGACGAGAAGGGGCGTCTGAAGATACCCGCGGTGTTTCTCGAGCAATTGAAGGAGTACGGCAACCAGTTTTACATCACCAGCACGACCGGTGAGACGGCCCGGATTTATCCGATGAAGGTTTGGTCGGAGATTGAAGACAAGCTAGAGAAGATGCCGAGCGCAAACCGGGCGAAGCGGAAGTTTTTGATGCGCACCAGCTACTACGGGCAAACCGTGGAACTGGACGGGCAGGGCAGGCTGCTTCTGCCACCCGTGCTCCGGGAATCGGCCCAGACCAAGGGAGACGTGGACGTGCTGGGCAACCTGGACTATTTGGAAGTGATGAATCATACGCGGATGCTGGATCAACTCAAGAACGAGCCGTACACGGACGAGGACGACAAGGCATTGGAAGACTTGGGGATTTAAGGGAAGAGATGGCGAGTGGCGAGTGGCGAGAAAGCAACAATCCGCCACATATGCCGGTGATGTTGGGAGAGGTGCTCGAATGGCTACGCGTAAAGCCGGACGGAACGTACATCGACGCCACGTTAGGGGCGGGCGGGCACTCGGCGCCAATTGCAGAGAGGTTGACCTCTGGCAGGCTGATCAGTCTGGACCGGGACGCACAGGCGCTCGCCATGGCGCGAGAGCGGCTGAGGATCTTTGGGGCGAAAGTGACAGCGGTGCACGCCCCGTTCTCGAGGATTGTGGAGGTCGCACGCGAGTTGGGGATTCCGCCGGCGGACGGGGTCTTGGCCGACTTGGGAGTTTCGAGCATGCAGCTTGACCAGGCGGCGCGAGGTTTTTCTTTTCGCGAGGCTGGTCCGCTGGACATGCGTATGAATACCGAGAATGAATTGACGGCAGACGACATTGTGAATCGATGGCCGGAGCGGGAGTTGGCCGATTTGCTCTACCACGAAGCGGATGAGCACGATTCCAGAAGGATCGCCAGGGCGATCGTGAGAGCGCGCCCAATACGCGACACTGCGCACCTGGCAGCGGTTGTGGCAGGGGTTCGAAAACAATGGGGAAGGCAGAAACTGCATCCCGCAACAAAAACGTTTCTGGCGCTGCGGATAGCGGTGAATCGAGAGTTGGAGGAACTCGGGCAGTTTCTTTCTCGGACCCCCGCCGCAATGAATTCGGGCGGACGCTGGGTGGTGCTGAGCTACCACTCGCGGGAGGATCGCCTCGTTAAGCGTGCGTTTCAGGAAGGCGAGCGGGCGGGAACGCTCCGCGTACTAACGAAACATGTAATCCAGCCCACCAGGGAAGAGATGGCGGGCAACCCGCGTTCGCGAAGCGCGAAACTGCGGTGCGCGGAAAGAGTGTAGTCATGACCAGCAGGAGAAAAGTAAGGCCGATGCGCGAGTTCCAAACCGTAAAGAGAATTGACAATTCGCGCCTGGTGCGCCGGTTTGAACCGGTCAAGCTGCGATATTACTACCGCATGCTGGCGCTCGGCACGGTGGTGGCTGCTTTTTTCATGCTTTACATCTACCAGCATTTTCGCTGCATCGATCTGAGCTTCCAATTGGAGCAAGTCAAGGCAAAGCAGGTGAAAGCGGCGACGCTGAATTCTTCCCTAAAACTGGAGATTGCCAGCTTGAGAAACCCGATGCGCATTGACGTGATTGCGCGCCGCCAGTTGGGCTTGACGGAGCCGCTGCCGACGCAAGTGCGGGAGTACGAATCTCCGCCGGGAGCGCAAGTAGCCGCGGCGAGATTCCTGCGGCAGAACAATTCGCAATAAGTTTGCTCGCGGGCGAGGTTTACGGAAATCCTCAGAATTTTGCACCCCCAACAATGAACCGTGAGGCGGTGCGTTGGCCGAACTGAACCCATCATGTCCCGAAACCGCGCGCACGTCGTGAAGGCTGACCGCAAACGAGTGATGGACCGGCATGAGTTCACGGCGAGCGAGCGGCTCCTCCTTGTTGCCAGCCTAATTCTCGTTTGCTTCGTCGCGGTTCTCTTCAGACTGGGCTACCTGCAACTCGTCCGTCACCGGGAATACCTTCTAAGCGCGGCTCGACAGCAGCAACGCACCATCGAAATCACCCCGAAGCGCGGCTCCGTCTACGACCGCAACATGGATCCGCTGGCGATGAGCATTCCCGTGGACTCGGTGTTCGCGGATCCCATTGATGTTGGGGATCCTCAGCTTGCAGCGCAATTGCTTTCGAGGGTGCTGGGAATTCCGGTCGACGTACTGGAAGCAAAACTGAGCTCAGCGCAGAATTTCGTTTGGATTGCCCGCAAAGTACCGCCTGACAAAAAAGAAGCAGTCGAGGCGCTGAATTTGAAAGGTATTTACTTTCAGAAAGAGAACCAGCGCATTTATCCCAAGCGCGACCTTGCTGCTCATGTTCTGGGCTTTGTGGATCTCGACGAAAAAGGCCTCGGCGGAATCGAGTACGAGCTGGACAACCAAATTCGCGGCAAGAGCGAAAAATTCGTGATGCTGGCGGACGCGCGGCAGCGCTGGTTTGATGGAGTGGAAGCTCAGCGCGAACGCGGCGCGGACGTAGTCCTCACGATCGACGAGCAGATTCAATACATAGCGGAACGCGAACTTGCCGCGGTTATTGCCAAGACCCATGCGCAGGCTGGGACGGTCGTGGTGATGAATCCCAACACGGGGGAAATTCTCGCGTTGGCAAACTGGCCGAAGTTTAATCCCAACGCCGCAAATGAGGCGTCAGCCGAAGCGCGGATGGACCGCGCCGTTAGCGCTCTTTATGAGCCGGGATCCACATTCAAGCTGATTACTTTGGCGGCGGCCTTCGATCAGGACATCATCCGGCCGGAAGAAGTGTTTGACTGCGAAAACGGCGCCGTGTACTTGGCGGGACACCGTATTCGCGACCACAAGCCATTCGGCTTGCTGCGAGTTTCGGACATCCTGGCGCAATCGAGCGACGTCGGAGCAATCAAGATTGCGCTCCGGTTGGGCGCACCGAAATTCTACGATTACATTCGCGCGTTCGGATTCGGCCAGCTTACCGGCGTGGACCTGCCTGGGGAAAGCAGGGGATTGGTGCGGCGGCTGGAGAATTGGTCGGCAATCTCCATCGGATCGATTTCGATGGGGCAGGAGGTGGGTGTCACGCCCATCCAGCTCGTTACTGCCGTTTCGGCGATCGCCAACGGAGGGCTTCTTTACAGGCCTCATGTGGTGGCGCAACTGCGCCGCGACAATCAGGTTCTGCCTCCGGAAGGACCACTCACTCCTGTTGAGGCAAAGCGTGTCATCCGGCCCGATACGGCCGCGACGCTCCGGCGGTTGATGGAAGGCGTGATTCTGAACGGCACGGGGCCGCTTGCACACTTGGATGGCTGGACCGCCGCAGGAAAGACCGGCACGGCGCAAAAAATTGATCCCACCACGGGTCGCTATTCCCGCACGCAACTGATTGCTTCCTTCACCGGGTTTGCGCCAATCAATAATCCTGCGGTGACAATTCTCGTCTCGCTGGATTCGCCCGTGGGAGAACACGAAGGCGGACAGGTAGCAGCGCCGGTTTTCAAGCGCATTGCCGAGCAAGCGCTGCCGTATCTGGATGTGCCGCGCGACGTGCCCATCGAGCCCCGGTTGATTCAAGTTGCCTACAAGGATAGAAATGCATCACACTTAGCAGCGCTCGCGGACTTCACTCCAACTGATTTCGCTGCTCTACCGGACCTACCCCCAGCCAAGTCCTCCGGGACAAATGCGCGGAGCGCCAACAACCATATGCCAGCTGTGACCGTGGCTGTCGATGAAGGCGGCGACATTCTTATTCCCGACTTCGCCGGAAAGACCATGCGCGAAGTCACCAAGAGGTGTCTGAAGCTGGGCCTGGATCCCTTTTTGGTTGGCAGCGGTCTTGCAACAAGTCAAGCGCCGGCGGCGGGGTTGAAGGTGCGGCCTGGGGCGAAGCTGACCGTGCAATTCGGGGCACCGGCCCCCAAAATTGCCAGGCCGAAACGAAAGCGCAGGCATTAGGATGAAGATGGCATTGGGGCACAATAAACTGGTGAAGCCCACCACCGAGCGGGACACGCCTCGGAAACACTCTGTCCAAGCCACCGAGTCGAAGATGGGGAAAAAACTGAGTGAGCTGCTGCGTGGCGTGGAGGCTAAGATTCTGTCTGCCGCCGAGCGCCTCGAGATCCAGCAGGTGACTTGTGATTCGCGCAAAGTCGAGAAGGGCGCGCTGTTTTTTGCGCTGCACGGCGCGCAAGTGGACGGAAATACGTTTATCGAAGACGCGGTAAGACGGGGCGCTGTGGCCATTGCCAGCGAAGAACCGGGGCCGGTGAAACTCGCGAGTGGAGCGGCTTGGATTGAAGTAAAACAGGCGCGGAGGGCGCTGGCGAGGAACCAACGGAAAGACCACCACCGCTTCGCTCGTGGACGCCATCATTAAGGCTTCCGGGGCCAAGACCGGTTTGTTTGGCACCATCGCCTACCACACGCCGCTAGGCGACTATCCCGCGCCGAACACCACTCCCGAGTCCGTGGATCTTCAGAGGTTTTTCGCAGAAATCCGCGGCGGCGGTGGAAAGTTCGCGGTCCTCGAGGCGAGCTCGCACGCGCTCTGGTTGGACCGCTTGTGGGGCTGCCATTTCCAGGTCGCGGTGTTCACCAACCTGACGCGCGAGCACATGGACTATCACAAAACGTTCGAGGGCTATTTCGCGGCG
>QHYI01000175.1 GCA_003223245.1 Acidobacteriota bacterium | reverse complement strand
CCGAGCACTAAATTGATGACACTTTTCAGCTGGCCGCGTACTTAACGTGGCTTTCGCGAAAGTAATTCTTCACCGCCTTGGGGCTCGCCTGCGTGATCCGGAGGTAAGAGCGAACGTTCCCCATCATTTCCTGGAGGTTCACGGGACGAACACGGCCCAACGCGTTCGTCTTCACATCCTGGTTTAGTAATTCATCCGGATTCAGTTCCGGACTGTACGCCGGCAGGTAGAAAATCCGGATTTGCTCACGGTGCTCTGCCAGCCAACGACTCACCGATCGCGCCTTGTGTACCGGGTGGCCATCCACAATCAGAAACACCTTCTTCCTGGTCTTCCGCGTCAAGCGCAGGAGGCGGCCAAGAAAATTCAGAAATACCCGCGCCGTAAAACGCTGCCGGAAAATCATGAAGGCCAGCCGCCCCCGATTGGTAATGGATGAGATCATGTTGCAGCGAAAGCGCTGCCCCGTGCCAAAGACCACCGGCGTCTCCCCGCGCCGACCGTAGGATCTTCCCGCTTGATGGTCGGAACGGAGCCCCATCTCGTCTAGCCAATGTATTTGGGCCTTAAACTGGCGCGCCTGTTCTCGAATCGCGGGATATTCTTCCTCCAGCCATTTCCGTACTGCGGTCGGATTTTGTTCGTACGCGCGGCGCACCGGCTTCTGCGGGGTCAAACCCCAGGCTCGCAAATAGCGCCCCACCGTCCACACCGAAACCTGCACATCGAACTTTCGCGACAGCAACTCTTGCACCGCTTCCCTGGTCCACAGCGCAAACGGCAAGCTCAACTGGTCCGGACAACCACTGACAATGTGCCGCACCGTCGTAGCTGCTTGATGCGGTTTCAATCGCGAGACCGGAGGCCGTCCTCGACGTCGAGCCTTCAGCGCCCGACGTCCGGCGCGTTCCACGAGTCCCATCCAGCGGCTCACCGTACCTCGAGCTAGCCCGAACACCTGAGCCGCTTCGGTTTGCGAAAGCCCCTTCTGAACAGCTTCCACGACTCGCCGGCGAAGGTCTTCCTGAGCTTCCGCCGGCAGTGAGCGAGCATCTTGTTTTCCCATACCCAACACACTAACACATTATTTTCTATATGTCATCTATTTTATGCTCCGATTAGTAGCTGCAATATTTCCGGTAAGCAACCCCTGTCGGTGGCGAATTACTAGAATCAGGCGGCCATCGGCGTTTGGTATAAGCCTCGACAGTGCTTCTCGTATGGCCAAAAAACTGGTCCCGGTCACTGCGCGGAGCAAGAACTCATTGCTCTGCCCCTGCTGATGATAGATCAGACCTGGGAGCCCCCTGCCAAAGGGGGATTCCCGGCATCCTTTATATATGCGCTGGTTGTGAGCCCAGCTCCCGCTGTCGTTTCGACTTTATGCCGCTTCCCCTTCGTAATACTTCAGCAGGCCGCCCAGTCGTTGTCGACACCGCACTGCTCCCCTGTTCCTTCTTGCCTCCGTCTGCGAAGGAAACAAGATCCGGTTGACAGACATTCTTCTTTGACCGACCTCACCCAGCGTTCTGCGTACGAGTTCAAATTCGGGCTTCTCGCTGGCAATCGAAGCGGATTCACGTTTCCCGATTTCATCGTTTGCCGAAACGACAAACTAAATTTGGCGTCACGATCGTGCAACAGGTACCGGCAACCTTTAAGGAATCCCCAGTCTTCCAGGGTCACGTTTCGCGCCTGCTGGTCCATCCACTCCGCATCCGGATAGGGCGTCATTCCAGCAATGCGAATCCTCCGGCTCCCTAGCTGCATGAAGAACAGCACGTAATAAGTCACCAGTCCCTTCAGCGTCAGAATTTCCACCGTAAAGAAATCCGTGCCTGCCAAAACCGCCATGTGCGAGCGAATGAAATCTTTCCAGCCAACCGTCTGCCTCCGTTTGTGCGCGGGAGAAAGGCCATGACGTTTGAGAATATTGCCCACGGTTTGATCCGAAATCCGATGGCCGAGATTTGCCAGCGCTCCTACGATGCGATCATAGCCCCAACCGGGATTCTCTCTCGCCATCCGCACCACCAGATTCTCTATCTCCGGATGGATCTTCGGTCGGCCAGCAAAGCGGAAGAGAAATCTTCCTAACTTATTGACTCGACGCCTCTTATCGTTCAGTCCTTCCTTCTTTAATCATCAAAAACAGCCTCTAGATGGTCCCAACTTTGGTCCCAACGGACCAGAAAGGATGAAAATATGCCTGCTTGCGACTCTCACATCAAAGCGTTGCTATGGCTGGCCTATCGTTTGTTCCAATGGATTGCCAGAACCAGAAAGAACTCCTGGGAGCCCTGTCCCTGGGAGCTGTTCATTCGTGTTCGAGATTGATGTCTTAGCCGCTTTCTTCATCCACTTACTATATATCCGTTATGCCGCACCGTTTGAGGGTCGCCCCGAACTTTAATCGTCTCGCCCGGCGGGGTCTTCTAGCAGGCTTTCACTTCTTGTCTAGTGGGATGAACAGTCTAGGGTACGCGAGAACCATCATGTCCACGAACGTGGAAGTGATGGCGCTCCCACATGCGGCTACTGCGTTACCGCCTTCGCCCGGATACTCACCTTCCAGTTCGGCTGACAATTGCCCGAGTAGGTTAACGTAAGCGATATCGCCGGGAGGTGTTTGCGCAGTCTTCAGCCGCAGGAAATCCGCGTAATAGGTCCGAATAGCCTGTACGGCAAAGTGAGTATCCATATACATGTAGATATCGCTCCGCGCATGGACATTCCGTCGAGGATTTCCACCGTAACGTGCCTATGCAGCTTCATGCGCGCTGCACTGAAAATCGTACGGAGGGCTTCGGCTGTGCGCCCATGCCGACCAATCACCGTGCCGACTGTCTTCCGGAACCAAGCTGCGTGGCTGCAGGAGTTGGGGGCAGTTCCTGATTGCCTTCTTCAATGAGGAGGAATGCGCCAGCCTGATAAATCAACTGCATTCGCGCCCGCACACTCTCTTCAGTCATTGCCCCGGAGTTTAGCAAATGGAGTCCGAAGCGCTTGATGATCTGAAAAGATTGGGGCCAAACTTCAAAGGATGTTTTAGGTGATGCGACCTTTGAAGTCTGGCCCGTGAACGGATTCAGCGGGATACTCCGGCTGAACCTCTTTTCTGAAGGTTGACTATCCGCCGAGATTAGAAAAACCAAGGCGCGCTGGTCAGTTCCAACTACTTATCCGAAGCGGCGCGCTCGGATTCGTTGTGGGGTGCCCTCTTCTGCAAAACGTTAACGAGATTACGGCCTGTTGAGGGCACGCTCATCTTTTCACCTCTGACGATTTCCCTTGCCTTAATGGCGTGGCCATAGACCTGTTCACTGGCTTCGTCGTCGGGACGGATCGTAGAGCCCTCGAGGGAGACGCCGGCAAACAAACCGCGGGAACGAGAGTAGCTGAGGATCTCGGCTCGCATCCAAGCGTCGGTATCTGCGGACGCGTCACGTCCCTTAGGTCCACCTGCAACAGAAGCATCCACGCCCAACTTAACCTTACTGCTTAGGATCGACTCCATACCTCGGTCATTCATGACTAGGAGGATCAAGTCGGTCGCTTCTCCACCGATTTGGAAACCGACACTCCCGCCTTCCAACGCGTACATGGCTGGGGCTCCCCAAGGCCCGCGGAATTTCTCCCCGGTCCGGCACACCATGGCTCCGCGTCCGTAGTCTGCGCCGATTCCGAACGCCAGCTTCTTGACGGAAGGAAATACAATGACGCATTCCGCCTTCTCCAAAAGATCGTGGGGAATGGTGTCTGGAATGTTGAGCACTTCCTGCATTACGACGCCACTCTCTTCGAGGCGTTTTTGCTCCTTATTCAAATTTTGGGAATACGCTACTCCTGCTACGAGGGTAAGACATACTGCGGCAACCATAAATCTCTTCATCGCTGACCTCCACGGTCACAATTTTTCTGCTGACGTTTTGCTTCCAAACCGATTCTTGGCTGAAGTACTTTCAACACGTTTAAGTCACGAGAGGGTCATGCGTTGCCCGACTCTCAGGCGGGTCATTCGGGTCATTAACGTAATTTCGGGCTAAGACTTTTCTTGCCTCCAACCACGAGCAAGGCAATTCCTCCGGCCAAGGCCAGCCCACCGAGTATTGGCGGAATCGAAACTCGGTCATGATCTTCCCTGGTGACATGCATCGACCCTACATCCATTACTCGTTCGCGATGCGTGTAGGGGAATCCCTGATAGGCGAGGGCCAGCCCGCCCAGAACAATCAAAAGAATTCCAACCCAAATGGTCGGTTTCATATTTTTAGCTTTCGCAACTAGACCCTCCGCCCTCGGCCCTGAATCAAGTTAATTACAAAGATAGCCAGAGCCACGAGCAGAAGGACGTGGATGAATCCCCCAAGCGTGTAGGACGTGACCGCGCCGAGGAGCCAGAGGACAAACAACACTGCAAGAATTGTCCAAAGCACACCGTTCCAATCTCATAAGAAACCCATGTCTACAGCGCTTGTGCGGCACCTGGAGATCGCTTGGTGATTTCCTGGATAGCTAATGGTAGACGGACCGAAATGACGTGTCTGTTCACTTAGGCACACTTTCGACTATTTCAGGCCGGCGTGGAGGGGTACTAACTTCGTCAACTTCACGAGCACGTACAACGAAACGCTTCGGCGCCGGTCCCACAAAAAAAAGGGGAAACACGTGAACAAGGTCAGGTCGTGACCGGTCGATGATTCCAGGACACGAATGTCCGTGGGGGCAACGACTTCAATCGACTCCACACGGTACTCGAAACTGCGCTCTCGAGTCTTGAATTGGATCTCGTCGTTCAGTCGTATATTTCGTAGTGGACGGAACAAAGTGTCCCGGTGCCCGGCCAAAGCAACATTGCCCCGCTCGCCAGGGAGAGCTGACTTTGAAAGGTGACCAACGGCCCGCCTCAGGTTAGCAGGTGAGTCGCCCTGGACAACTACAGCATCGATCCCCAGGCGGGGCACTTGAATTTCCCCAATCACATCGCCTTCCCCTAAGATGTGCGGCTCCGAGAGACTGATAGGTTGCTGGAATTTCTTCATTTCAAGGGCTTGATAAGACCTTGAATTTGCAACCACGAAGCCGGCGTAGCTCAGGGCGAAAATCCCGAAGATGAAGAAAAAGTAGTAAGCACCTCGGAGGATGTACGCTCGCCTTGTCGAGACTGCTCTCGGTGGATGAGAAGGACGATTCATCTTGTCCCTGGCTCCGACTGCGCGGTGGGCTGCTTCTCCGCTGCGGGAGAGTAACCCTGCCGGGTCCGCACGCGAAGCTTGCCACGGCCCGTGATAGTGACTTTCACTTCTATCTTTCGAAAAGCGTCAGGTCGCTTCCTGTTTTGCGACACATAACCGAGCTGTCTCCACGAACATTCTGCATTTTTCGCGCGAGTTGTCGTTTTCACCTGTCCGGATCGTCTCACTGCGGCGGTCCTCCCGTTTGCTCCGGGCGCTGTTGATCGGCGGTGATCCGAAGGCCGATGATCAGTCCTATGACCACGGCCCGTCCTCAGGAATGCTACGACCACCGGCTGCGCGAGCTTGTCCACCGCACCGGGGACCTGACCATCGCGACTGATCTCGGCGTTCCTCCGTCGACGGCGCGGGGGTGGCTCGGGCACCGCGCCGACCGTGGTGGTCAGTCTGGAAGTGGCGGACCTGACCGAGCTGGAACTCCGACAAGAGCTCCTCACACTCCGACGACGCGTCCAGAAACTCGCGGCGCTGCTCCGGCGCGCACTGGTCCTGCTGCGCGTCTCGGGCTTCACCTTGTCAGGCGAGCGACTGCTCGATGGTAGCGATAAGCTGCGGATCCTACGTGCCATCGATCAGGCCCGCGCATGCATCCCGTTGCGGGCACTCCTGCGGCTCCTACGTCTATCGCCGAGTCGCTTCCACGCGTGGCGACGCCGGCGCATCGCGTGTGCACTCGACGATCAGTCGTCCTGTCCGCGCACCTCCCCGCATCGATTGACGCCATCGGAGGTCCGGGTGATCGAGGACATGGTGACGTCGCCCGAGTACCGTCACGTGCCCACCGGGACGCTGGCGGTCCTGGCCCAGCGGCTCGGCACGGTCTGGGCTTCCGCCTCGACCTGGTACCGCCTCGTGCGGAGATTCGCCTGGCGACGGCCCCGGCTCCGCGTGCACCCCGTGAAACCCAAGATCGGGCTTCGAACCACGCGACCCAACGAGATGTGGCATATCGACACCACCGTCATTCGCCTGCTGGACGGGACCCGCGCCTATATGCACGCTGTGATCGACAACTTCTCGCGACGGATCTTGGCGTGGCCAGTCGCCGAGACGTTCGCGCCCGTGAACAGCGTGGCCGTGCTGCTCGACGCCGGTCGGGCCGCAACCCCCTCCGTCACCGCCCCCGTCGTATTGGCGGATGCTGGGGTTGAGAACGGGAACGCCCAAGTCGAGGAATTGATCATCACCGGTGTTCTGCGCCGTGTGCTGGCCTTTACCGAGCTGCGGTTCTCGAACTCCATGATCGAGGCGTGGTGGCGGTCGCTCAAACATCAGTGGCTGTTCCTCCACTCGCTCGACAGCGTCACTACCGTCCGTCGACTCGTGGAGTTCTACGTCGACGAACACAACCGCGTGCTTCCGCATTCGGCGTTTCGCGGGCAGACGCCGGACGAGATGTACTTCGGCACGGGAGCTACGGTCCCCGCGGACCTGACGTCAGGCGCGGCCGCCGCACGACGGGCCCGCGCTGAGGCCAACAGATCGGCGGCCTGCAAGACGTGTCCATCACTCGACACAGTCGCGTGACCACCGACTGCTGACCGTCCCCTGCGACGCAGGCCCCGCGGGCCCGTGTGTCTTGGAGGCGACGGCCGGGAGAACCGGACCACGCGGTCGCTCGACGGCACGGCCGAATCCGTCTCCGGGGTCAGAGGCTGCCCATGGAACAGCCCCTGGCCGTAAACGCCGAGAACTCGCGCGCGAAAGTGCAGAATGTCGGTGGAGACAGCTCAGAAATCCGGCGCGCGATATCGGCTCAATCGCTGGCGAGAAGAGCAACTCGGCAAAGGCGTCAAGCTCAGCTACGGAGACCTGGTCAAAGAATACGTTCGGCTGAACCTGACCAAAGAGCCGTTCGCGCAAATCCCACATGGGAGGTACATCAACTTCATGAGCGACTTCTTCGCTGGAGAGAGAGTCGCCACGTGGGAGCAGGCGTTGCGCGCTTGGAAGAAGCTGAAGAAGCTCGACGTACCCAAGAACTATCGTTCGTGGGTGAGGCTCAACTTGTCGTCGAAACAGATGTAAATTCGACACCATGCGAGCGTAGACCGATCGCGTTAGGGAGTTGTGCCAGCCGGAAACCGGACAACATCCAAGAAACGCCGTAGTGTTTTACCCATCGCAAATCCACTTGACGTATTTTCGGCAAACCGCGGATTGGGAACGATAAGTCGGCCTGTCGCTGGCAGTCCAACGGTCACGGCTAGGGCGTCGTTTATCGGGAACAATCTGCCAACCGGGAGGCATTACTTCCGAGTTGCTTTATCCGGAAAAATAGCTGTGATGCCGCCATTCACCACCATTAGTATTACGTTTTTCTGACAGCGCACACCATTACCGATGTGCCGTTGGCACAGGGATACTAAAAATAGAGCGACGGCATCGAACGGACTGAAGAGATCAAGATATTTTCTTGACCTTGGCCACGTGAATCAATTTGCGCAAGGCCGTATTGACGGCCCGCTCGTCAGGGAAATACTCAGCCACATCCGGTGACAAGAGCACGAGATTGGTCCCTGCTTGATAGCGCGTGGCGTACTTGCCGCGGACGCCGCCCTTCAACTTGGACAGGTCGTACTCTCGACGTAGTTCGTCAGTTAGTTTCCGTCTCTCAGTTCTCTTCTTCATAATGTTTTCGCTCGTGCATCGTCGTCTTCCGGGCACTGATAATCCTGATGTTCTCGCCGCGGTCGGAATGGGCCACAATCAAAACCCGGCCGACCCTCGACATTCCAACCGTGATGAACCGCTCTTCCGAGATCGAATGATCCGGGTCATGATAAGTCACCGCCAACGGATCGGCAAAAACCGTAGCAGCCTCATGGAATGAAACCCTGTGCATTCTGCGATTCTGCGTTGCTTTGTCGGGGTCCCATTCAAAATTCCCTGTCTCATTTTAACCCGCCGCTGCCAACCACACAACGACTCCGCAACTCGTCGCTCTATCTACGCTTGGCGCCGATTTCCTTTTGAAGCCCCTCAGAAATATTTGATCTTTGATCGCGATCAGAAGTTCGGGTTCGAGGTCATCGAGGCGGTAAAAGCCACAAGGATCATTCCCAAGCAAACGTCATTCCGAAGTCCCTGGCAGAATGGCGTCGCGGAGCGGTGGGTGGGAAGCTGTAGACGAGACCTCCTGGACCACATCGTCGCGCTCAATGAACGCCATCTGAAGCGCTTGCTCTCCGAGTACGTTCGTTACCATCATGAGGACCGCACGCATCTCGGACTTGGGAAGGGGACACCCGAGGGCAGAATTCGTTCCCAAGCTTCGGGTCGAGTCCTTTCACAGAAGCGACTCGGAGGGCTGCACCATCGTTATAATCGAGCGGCCTAGTCCGGATCGATTTTCGACCGGTCCTTTATATATGTGCGCTCCACGCGCACGCGGGTTGGCCCCCTCCAGAGTCTTCTTGCTCTATCGAACCGATAACCGCCTGCCTACTCCACCAAGAACCGCCCCGTCTTGGATCTCGGCTGGAGTTTTGGCGAACGACACGACTATTCAGCGCCAGCGAATATCCCCAAACGTGCAGGTCCGGGTTTACGTTCCACGCCAGCGCCGGTCCGACGAGCGGCAAGTGCGCCAGCACGTATCGAGCGATGCCTTCGATTGACCAGAACGCCGCGAGCGACCCAAGCGTCCCGCCAACAAACGCTATCAGCAGAGTCTCTGTGAGCAATTGCCGGACAATCCGCCAGCGGCTTCCCCCAATCGAAAGCCGGATGGCAATCTCCTTCTGCCTCGCCGAGGCTCGCGCCAATAGTAAATTCGCCACATTGGCGCACGCAATTAATAGCACCAGTCCGACAGCCGCAAGCACTATGGCCCCGATTCCAAACACGACCGACCGCTCCACAGGCCGCCCCATGAATGTCGCGCGATGAATAGCTAACGTGGTTGTCCGCCCGGGATATTGCTGGTCAATCCGCCCCGCGATCACACCCAAGTCTGCGCGCACCTCCTCGAGCGAAACGCCTGGCCGCATGCGTCCCAGCACGGCCAGCCAGCCGGTGTAGTCGTTGAGAAGCAAATCAACGTCGGGTTCCAGTGCCTTTTGCATCGTTACCGGCGCCCAAAACGCGCTGGGCCAGGGATCGAGCCCGCGAAAGCCCGGCGCGGCAACGCCAATCACCACAAATTTCGCGTGATTCAAAGAAATACTTTTCCCCACAATCAACGGATCCGCGCCGAATCGCGTTTGCCACAGATCGTCGTTCAGAACCGCGACGGGGCTTGCACCGAGCGCGCTGCAATCCGCCTCCACGAAGGTTCGCCCCAACGCCGGGCGCTCTCGCAGGACAATTTCTTCTCCGGGATGCTTGCGTATGCGCCGTTTCTGGAAGCGACGCTCGGGGGAGAGAGCCCCAGTCAAGTCATGGGGGCAGAAACTTCCTGCAATTTCTTTGATGGAGCCCCTTTGTTGCCAGGAGAGCTCTTGGTGAAGCCGTTTCTTCAGGCGCGCGCTTCGGCGCTGTGCTCGTTCCCTGGAGTTGGCGGCACGTTAGCGTGAAACTGTGCCGTTTCCGTTGAGCCGGCGAGCGCGGTGGTGGAGGAATGGCCGCCGGACACGACCTGTGCGATTTCGTCGAAATAGCCGGTGCCGACGAATTTCTGGTGGGTTACCGCACGGTACCCAAGTTCCTGCGAGGCGAACTCTTCCTGCTGCAATCGCGAATACGCGGTCATTCCCGCCTGTGCATAGCCCCGCGCCAAGTGGAACATGGAGATATTCAGTGCGTGGAACCCGGCCAGCGTGACGAACTGGAACTTGTAGCCCATCTTGCCCAGCTCTTGTTGGAAGTTCGCGATGGTCACTTCGTCGAGCTTCTTCTTCCAGTTGAACGACGGCGAACAATTGTATGCCAGCAACTTGCCGGGGAACTTCGCGTGAATCGTGTCCGCGAATTTCCTTGCTTCGGCCAAATCCGGCGTCGAGGTTTCACACCAAAGCATGTCGGCATACGGTGCATAAGCTAGGCCACGAGCGATGGCCGCATCGATTCCGCCCCGAAATTGATAGAAACCTTCCGTCGTGCGCTCGCTGTAAATGAATTCGCGGTCGCGCGGATCGGCGTCGGAAAGCAGTAATCCCGCGGAATTCGCGTCGGTACGCGCGATGAGAATCGTCGGCACGCCGCAGACGTCTGCCGCCAAGCGCGCGGCAATCAGCTTCTCCAGGAATTCCCGCGTGGGTACCACGACCTTGCCGCCCAGGTGCCCGCACTTTTTTGCTGAAGAAAGCTGGTCTTCGAAGTGCACCGCTGCGGCGCCCGCTTCGATCATCGCTTTCATGATCTCGTAAGCGTTCAGCGAGCCGCCAAACCCAGCTTCGGCATCGGCCACAATCGGTGCGAACCAATATGTGCCCGAGTGTTTGCCTTCCGCGGATTCGATCTGGTCCGCACGCAGCAGCGCGCGATTGATGCGCTTCACCAGGTGCGGCGCGGAGTCGCAAGGATAGAGCGACTGGTCGGGATACACGTCGCCCGCGGTGTTGTTGTCCGCCGCAACCTGCCAGCCGCTGCCGTAAATCGCCTTCAACCCGGCTTGCACCATCTGAATTGCCTGATTCCCAGTGATGGCGCCCAGCGCCGGGACGTACGGCTCGGTCTGCATCAAGTTCCACAGCCGCTCCGCACCCAGCCGTGCCAGCGTGTACTCGATCTGAATCGAGCCGCGCAGCCGCAGCACATCGGAGTACGAATACGGCCGCATGATGCCTGCCCAGCGAGGTTCCGTGCTCCACGATTCGATCGGCAGATTTATTCTCCCGTTTCCATTGGTCCCATTGCCTTTACCGTTGGCCAGGTTGGCTCCATTTGCTGACATTTCTTTTCTCCTGTGCGCCGGTTAAAACCGGCGAGGTTGTAGTGAATGAAAAAGTCACACGGTAGTGGTGGATTAGCGACCCACATCGGCCCCGAGTCATGCGGAGCCGCTCGCGAGGGCGGTGTCGAAGCGTTGACAGGGGAGCGTGCGGGCCGGGTATTCAGCCGCGTAAGAACCTTCCTCCGGGATGCCGACGCTGTAGGAGAAAGCGGAAGGCTCCATCGGGTGCACCGATATCGCGAGGTGTGCCAGAGTCCCGCGCGGTCAGAGCCCCCGTGCACGTACGTAGACACCTCGCAAGGGAACCGGGAGATCCCAAGTCTGCCCAGGGCAGCAGTAGCCTTGGGACGCATCGGGAAGTCTAAGGACGCACGCCGATGACGAACGGACCTGGGAAGTCGGACAGCCCTACTGTACCTGGGAAGTCCCCGAACAACGCCGGACAACCCGCGGCGGAGGGGATGGAGGGAAAGGGGTTGGCCAAAGGGAACCTGCTCCAGCAAAACGCGTCCCGGACACCGAGCCGGAAAGATGCGCCCAGTGCGCTCGAGCGGGTACGTCAAGCAGCAAAGAAGGATAAGCAGTTGCGGTTCACGGCGCTCCTGCACCACATCTACAACCTCGAAACGCTGCGCATGGCCTACTTTTCTTTGAAGAAGGAAGCTGCGCCGGGCGTGGACGGGGAGACGTGGCGGCACTACGGCGAAGAACTGGAGAGCAATCTCCAGGACCTCTCCGAAAGGCTGAAGCGAGGAGCGTACCGAGCGAAGCCGGTGCGTAGGGTGTATATACCCAAGGCCGACGGGCGGCAAAGACCGCTCGGAGTGACGGCGCTGGAAGACAAAATCGTCCAGCGCGCCGCGGTCGAGGTGTTGAACGCCATCTATGAAACGGATTTTCTCGGCTATTCGTACGGGTTCCGACCGGGGCGAAGCCAGCATCAAGCGCTGGACGCGCTCTACACGGGACTGCTGACGAGAAAGGTGAACTGGGTGCTCGATCTTGACATTAAAAGCTTTTTCGATGGGCTTTCCCACGAATGGCTGGTCAAGTTCGTCGAGCATCGGGTTGGCGATCGGCGCGTCGTGCGGCTGATCCAGAAATGGCTGAACGCCGGCGTGCTGGAGGATGGGAAACGAATACGAGTGGAAGAAGGGACGCCCCAGGGCGGGAGTGCTTCGCCGCTCTTGGCCAACGTCTATCTTCATTACGTGTTCGACCTGTGGGCCCAAGCGTGGCGTCGGAAGCGGGCGCACGGAGATGTCATCATGGTGCGTTTTGCGGACGATATCGTGCTTGGCTTTCAGGTGAAATCGGATGCCGATCAGTTCCGGGTGGAACTTACGGAGAGAATGAGGAAGTTCAACCTGGAGCTGCATCCCGAGAAGACGCGACTTCTGGAGTTCGGTCCGTTCGCGATCGAGAACCGCAAGCGGCGTGGAGAAGGGAAGCCCGAGACATTCAGCTTTCTCGGCTTTACGCACATATGCGTGAAGAAGAGGAGCAACGGAATGTACACGGTACTGCGGCAAACGATCCGCAAAAGGCTGCAGGCGAAACTGAACGAGGTGAAAGCCGAGCTTCGGCGGCGCATGCACGAACCCATCCCCGAACAGGGCAAGTGGTTGCAAGCGGTGGTGCGTGGGCATCTCCGGTATTACGGAGTGCCCATGAATAACCCGGCGCTGGCTCTTTTTCGCTTCCAAGTGGGACGGCTCTGGCATCGTACGCTGTCGCGACGTAGCCAGAACGGACGCGTCCTCTGGGACCGTATGCGGCGCCTCATCACTCGCTGGCTGCCTCTGCCTACCATCTGCCATCCCTATCCCCTGCGCCGCATGGGCGTTATCACCTAAGGCAAGAGCCGGATGCGGGAAATCCGCCCGTCCGGATCCGTGGAGGGGGTTGTGAGTAATCATGATCCCTACTCCGACTGTCTTTTTGCTTCCGAATTGCTGTTTCCTTTGCTACTGCCGATCGAAAACACTTCACCGGACCGGGGACGGAGGTGTTCCCGCCCGTACCCGGGACCCATTTTCTTGGCGACTAGCACCAAAACGGCAAACTCGAACTACGAACCCAAACCGAAAATCACAAACTAAAGTTCTGCGTCATACCGGATTGAACTCTTCTCGCCGGATCATTTCCTCGCTGATACCGCGCGCCTCGCGCAGCGTTGCCGCCGCATTCGGATCGTCGTTCTTCGCAGTTTCGCGCAGGAGCCGGTCGAGCTCCTCGTCAAACAAATTGCGGATCAATTCCGGCGTATGCGGCACAGCCACACCGCTGTCGTCGAGGATCTCAACTTGACGTGAATGGCGCATACGCTGGGCAATCATCAAGCGGTAGATGCGGTCCGTGGCCAGGTCTTCCATGTAGCCATCGAGCAGACTCGCACCTTTTCCGTTCAGCACGCCGTTGCGATAGCGAATTACCGCGCGAGTGCCTGCCAGCGTGCGCTTGCCCACGCCGCTCGGCAGCGGCCGCAGGTCGGGATGCGCGTTGGCATTCGCCGGCCGCGCCTGCAACTGGTTGGGAACAGGGAACTGGCTTACCGCGATCTCGTTTTGATCGGGATGCCTCGTCCACGCGCCATCCATCAACGAATTGGCTTCATTTTTCTTGTCTTCGGCGAGCACTTTCAACGCCCGCGCATTCAGCTCCGCGTCTTCGCGGCTCGGATAGAGGGCGGTCATTCCGCCAATCGCCAACATGCCGTGTTTGTGACAAATTTCTGGAATCAAGTTGCGCAGATTCTGGAAAAAGGCCACATTGTGCGGAATGGTGTTGCGATCCGGCAGCACCCACTCCGGATTTTCCAGATTGCAATGAATCAGGCTGGCCATGTAGTCCCAGCGGCCCAGGTTCAGACCCACAATGTGGTCCCGCAGATTCCAGGCGAGTTCTTCCATCTGAAATGCCAGTGGATGGGATTCCACGAGGGCCATGCACCTGATGGCGCTCGTCGGCAGACCTTTCAGGCGTGCAATCATCTGGGACAGATCGCGCCACCACAGCGCCTCGTCCGCCGACTCCGATTTTGGAATGTAAATGCACAGTGGGTGCTTCAACGCGTTGAAATCCACTTGGTACGCGACCATCGCCACGTCAAACAGCGAAGCGGGCAGAAGTTCGCCCGGCAAAATGCCGGCCTGATGCAGGTGCAAGCCGCGTGGCCGCGTGAAAATCACCGTCGTGCTTGAACGGATGCCAACCTTTTTGTTGCCCTTGCGGTCGAAGTACGTCAGCCGCCCTGCCAGCGCTTCCAGAATGTTCTGAATACCTAGCGCGTTGTGCTCCCAGGTATTGGCCGTGGAGTCTTCCAGGTCCAGCATCACCCCTCGGGCGCCGGAATTCAGCATTTTGACCACGAGTTCCGCGTCATCTGCCGGACCCGTCATCTGATTCCGCTGGTCGGCGCACCACTCCGGAAGCTCAATTCGCCAGAGGCTCATTGTCGCCACCGAAGGTGGCAAATACGAAGGCACCTTGCCCGCGTGGGCTTCTGCCAGGGCGTACTCGCGCCGCGCCACCAGCGCCCTCTGCCGCAGCGTCAGCGCAGCATGCAGCGGGGCCAGGAAATCCAGGAACCCTTCCGGAAGATCGCGCTGCGGATTAAAATCCGGCGGAGCGGTGTTTACCGGCACGATGGGGTGCGAAAAGGGCATCGGCCTAAGCGCTGGATTCGGCCTGGTAGTAGCGGTTGCCATGGTGCTTGGTCAGTCCTTTCTGCTGCGAATTCGAATCAGGGCCGGTTGGCGGACAAGCAAGGCAATTGGATGCCCAACGCGGCCGGAATGCACGCTTCTAAGCCTCTTGCTTGCAATAAGATAGCGCGACCGCGAAAGACCCCGCCAAACACTGCGGAAATTTGGGACCAAGAGTTGAGCATTTTGCACCTCCTCGCCCGGAATTTTCCTCGCTCCGCGTTCCTGTTCAATAGGCTGAACATCTGTTCAACCTCCATGCTCCTTTTACCGTGCTAACCCCGCTGCTTGCAAGATCTTGTTCAATATTCTGAACAAATATTCTATACTACGAACTCCTTAATTCTCTGTCAGGAGTTTCCATGCCGGTCTCGGACGCCAGCCCCGTCACTGCTGTCGAACGCGCGCTCAACATCCTCGAAGCTGCGGCCCACCGCCGCGACGGACTCACCAACTCGGAAATCAGCCGCAAGCTGGGCATTCCCAAAAGCTCCGCCAGCTACATTCTTCGAACTCTCGAGCGGCGCGGCTACTTGCGCCGCGAAGCGGAAAGCGGCCGTTACCGGCTTGGCTTGCAAATTCTCAGTCTCGGCGGCGACGCCCAGGCCAATCTCGATATCGCCGACGTGGCACTCCCGTTCATGCGCGCGCTGGTGGAAAAAATCCACATGACCGTGCATCTCGCGGTGTTGGATCAGGGCGAGGCCGTTTATATCGAAAAGGTGGAAGCGCCGGGATTTTTTAGAGTGAACACCTGGGTGGGCCGCCGCATGTTTCTGCATTCCACGAGCGTCGGCAAATGCCTGCTCGCCTGGTTACCAAAACACGACGTGGAAACGCTGGTGAAACAGCAAGGTTTGAAGAAGCGAACGCCGAAGACCATCACGACGATGACGAGGCTGCTGGCCGAATTGGAACACGTCAAGCAGGAAGGCTATGCCGTCGATGACGAGGAAAACAGTCTCGGGGCGCGTTGCCTTGGCGCACCCGTTTGCGATGTCACCGGAAACGTCGTGGCCGCGCTGGGCGCCAGCGGCACGCTGACACAGGTCGATCAGGCTAGCATGCCACGCATTGCCGAGGCTTTGAAAGAAACTGCGCGGCGCATTACGCGCCAACTACATCGAAGGGGAGCCGCAGGCGCCGCTTGAGAGCCAGAGCTCTCACGTGCGTTGGAGCGAAACAAGGCTGCCGCTATTTCGCAGAACCCGCTATTTGGAATTGCCCGCCACGACCAAGTTGTTTTTCACCGAAAACACATTGGGGACTTGGCTCACGCGCAAATTCGCTAGATTTTTGTCCGCTTCGTTGTCCACGACCCCTTCCAGCGTGACGTTGCCGTTTTTCACGATAATGTGAATCGACGGAATTGCCTGAAAACCGTACTTTTGCAAGCCTGGCTCGCCGTAGATCGTGTGATACACCGCGTGGCGCAGTTGGTCGTCCATTGGTGAAACGGGAAGAACTTCAATGTTGTTCACCACTGAGGCCACGCCCTCGATGCCTTTCACTGCGGCTTCTGCATCGGATTTCAGCGTCGGACGGGTCACTGCACCCATCAGCGTTACTTTGTCCCCATCCACGCGAAATTCCCGAGTTCGTCGCCTAAAAAGTGCATCCTCTCGATGAACTCATCGAATTCCGGTTCGCAATCAACCAGGACTTTCAGTGAGCGATTCATAAGTACTTGCAACGACTTACAAGAGCACGGACGGCATCCCAAGTCATTGTAAGACAGTCTTAGACATCGCTATTGTGTACCTCGGTGTGTACCACGCTCTTCCGCTCTTCCTGTGATCCCTGCGAAACTCATCGATTGATTGCGGGGGCTTGCAATGCACCGAAGACGCTAGTCCTGCCGTTTAGGTACAAGTTGCCTGTTACCCGTCATCCGAGTTTCAGGCGAGTCGCTTAACCTGCTGAGTCCAATTGGGATGCGAGCCTGAAACTCCTTGCTCTTCACCTCACGCCTCTTCCCCGCGATTGCGCATCGGGACAACAATGCTGTGCCGATGGTACGGTGGGGATCGAAAACAATACCGGCCAGAATTCAAAGGACTTAGAAGAAATGCGAGGGAACGCTAAGGCATTGAAGCTGAGTGCTGCGAGTAACGCACCGGTGCACTGCCACGCAAACACCGCAACTTGCTTGTCTTACGGTAAACCTGAGGGAAGCCGCCACAAGAAACTTTTCCAAGCAACTGTACGTAGATACCTAAGAGAAATGAGAAAATTCCTGTTTGGGTTTGCGGCCTCCCCCAGGAGCAACGGCCTTGTTTATTCTATTGATCGTGGCCACCGCAGGGATTTGCATGATTATCTACGAATACTCGCGCCCTGGCCGAAATTGGCCAGCCGTGCGGGGTTGGTGGCTTCGCGCGATACTCTTTAACGGCTTCCAGGTCTTCTCTGTATGGTTCGCAGGAGTGGCGTGGGACGGCTGGCTGGTGCGGCATCGCTTTTGGTCTTCGGAGTGGATTGGTACTTACGGTGAGGCGTTTCTCGGTTATTTCGCGATTACCTTTGTTTTTTATTGGTGGCATCGTTGGCGCCACGCTTCGCCGTTTCTCTGGCGGTGGGTTCATCAGATTCACCACAGCCCGCAACGGATAGAAGTCATTACGAGCTTTTACAAACATCCATTTGAAGTCCTCCTCGACAGTCTGTTCATGAGCGCCATTTTGTACGTTGGACTGGGCCTTGAACCGAGAGCGGCCGCAAGTTCAGTCATGTTGAGCGGCCTGGCCGAGTTGGTGTATCACTGGAATGTGAAAACACCACATTGGCTTGGATACATCTTTCAGCGACCCGAGAGCCACTGCATCCATCACCAGGAAGGTGTCCACGCCTTCAACTACTCCGACCTTCCCGTGTGGGACATGCTTTTTGGCACCTACCGGAATCCTCTCGAATGGGAAGGACGCTGTGGCTTCGGGCGAGCCGGTGAATTCCGTCTCGCCGAAATGCTGCGCGGAGTGGACATTAACCAGACAGACATTCCAAAGGTCAACGAGTGAAAGGCGGGAATCGACCGGAACCGGCTTTCCGCATTTGGGCAATCGGCGTCCTGGCGCTGATCGGATTTGCACAAATGACCGGTGACCTTCTTCACCTGTCGGCTCTCAAAGGCATAGCGGCCGCCACCGGGGCGTCACCTGCGCCCAAAGTCTTTTCCGCGGTGAAGGGTTTGGAGACTTTCTCGACGCAGTACTTCGTCGAGTGGATCGACAAAACGGGCGCTTCACACTCCGTTGAAATTACTCCGGAACGTTACGCACATCTGCGCGGCCCTTACAACAGGCGTAACGTCTATGGCGCAGTGCTTGCGTATGGTCCGGTACTCGTAAGCGATCCGCGCACTCGCCCAATGTTCAATGCGGTTTCCAGCTACGCGCTATGCGGCGAGGCACCACTGCTCCGCGAATTAGGCATCCCAATCGAAGCCGGAAGAGGATCTCTCCGCATCCGCTTGCAAACTCGGGCCGGAGTTCCGCCCCCTGAATTGCCGCTTATCTTACGGTCAAGTTGCCCGTGAAAAACGGATGGACAGGTGGGCAGTACAGTATCTTTCGTATCGTACTGGGACTTTACCTTCTGCAGCACTTCTTGACACTGCTTCCATGGGGCACGGAGGCATTTTCCAATCGCGGTGCCTTGCCAGTTGCGGCGGCGAGCCCGCTCATTCATCTATTCCCCAATGTGCTTGCGGTCTGGGACCAGCCGGTATTCCTAGCTTTTCTGCTGACATTGGGCGCACTCTTGTCTACCTTCCTCACTATGGGATTTTGGGACCGGCCCGCTGCACTCGCGCTCTGGTATTTGTGGGCTTGCTTGCTTGGCCGTAATCCTCTAATTTCCAATCCCGCACTCCCCTTCGTCGGATGGTTGCTCCTGTTACACGCGGTTCTGCCAAAGGCACCGTATGGGAGCTGGGAGGCTCGCAGCCGGGACGATCCGCGAGGAAATTGGCATATGCCGCAATCGGCTTTCGCGCTCGCGTGGATTTTGATGGCGGCAGCTTATTCCTACAGCGGTTATACAAAGCTGGTGAGCCCATCCTGGGTAGATGGGAGCGCCTTCACTCACATTCTAGAAAATCCTCTGGCCCGACCCACGGCGCTGAGAGGTTTGCTACTCGCAATGCCACCGGTCAGCCTCCGCATTGCGACTTGGACCGCGCTGGCCCTCGAATTGACTTTTGTGCCGCTGGCGTTGTTGCGCAGGGCCCGGCCGTGGATTTGGACCGCAATGGTGGGGTTACACGCGGGGCTCTTGCTGCTAGTAAGTTTTGCGGATTTGACCGCAGGCATGCTCTTGGTGCACCTCTTTACTTTCAACCCTGCATGGCTTCGGCCAAGAACGGCGGATCGCTCCGCGTGGATCTTCTACGATGGGCACTGCGCCCTATGCCAAGGATGGGTACGATTCGCGCTTGCAGAGGATACGGACGGAAAAGCTTTTCGGATTTCACCGTTGCAGGGGAGGCTGTTTGCAACGCGCATCCCGGCAGAAAAACGCCACTCACTGCCTGACAGTCTCGTTGTACTTACAGAAGATGAGTTGCTTGCCCGCTCCGCCGCCGTACTGCACGTGCTTCGAAGCTTGGGAGGATTGTGGCGAATAATAGCAGCGACTCTTGCTGTGGTTCCGCCTTCTGTCCTCGACTGGTTCTATGACCGAATCGCTGCTTCTCGAAAGGAGTTTTTTGGGACTCGAGCAGACTTCTGTCCAGTTCTGTCTCCGGAACTGCGGAGGCGCTTTGACGCATAGCGACCATCGATTCGATGGCTTGCTGTTTGGAAGACGCGCGTCTCGGCCATGTTTTCAATGCCGTACGCCGCAGTGGGTCTTTTTGTTTTTTTCTGCGCAGAGGCAGAGCAAAGTAGTAACCCAGAAGATCGATCACACTGAATGCGATTCGTCCCCGAGACTCGCGTGGGGTGAGGTAGAAACATGATGGCTGTTTTCTTAACGACCGCCGCTCTTTTCGGAGTGGGGCTTCTGGCGAGAGGCGACCATGTAATCCCACCCTCAAAAAACGAAGGGTGGGCCACCATGGGGAGAAGCAGAAGCAAGTTCCCCGTGTGCCAAAACGGTGTGGACGCAAATGGTGAAGGATATTTTCGACGCGGTGCGCGCCGTGTTCAACACACGGCAGGAACTCACTAAGGGTCGGAGGGAGAAATGTGACCAATTAGCCCGATAGTTCGAGGGCATTGCGAGCACGCTGCAACGAGTGGCAGAAGGTGCTCGGACAGATCGCGTGGCTCGTGGCGATCTCGCCGAAATCGCAACATATGCTGACCTTCTTCCAGCCCGTGTAGGGAGCGACCTCAAGCTGATGGAGATGGACGTCTTGGTCATTAAACTCAGAGATGCTCAACAGGTTGAAGCCATTGCGCGTGAGATCGCTGCCGACCGGGAGGAGACGATTCTGCAGAATGACGAAGCAGCAGGCCTATTTAGAGCGCTTGGTGCATCGTACCGGATTCACAACTAAGCCTGGGTTGGCGACAAAAATTCTAAGACTTGATTCTATGTTTGGTCACGCTGAGAGCGCCGGACGCAGTTCTGAAAAACCTCTGATCTCCCCGAACCCCGTTTATGGCCAACTTCTGGTTGGTCGACGATCCACTCGGAGCTGGTCGTTAGCCGCCTGATTGGCCCATTAACTTAGGAATCGGACCGATGGCAGCTCCCTCTTTATTCTTCGCGCAGCGCAACTAGGGGTTGAATGCGAGCGGCGCGGCGCGCATGGCCGATCATCGCGACAAGCGCCGAGACGATCAGCGAAGCGCATACAAGTCCGTACGACACCGGACTGGTTGGGTTCAGCGGCAACGGCGCGCGACGAAGAGCGTTCACAAGGATAAACGAGAAGAGGAGCGCGAATATCGCTCCGGCCAGTGTTCCT
>QHYI01000221.1 GCA_003223245.1 Acidobacteriota bacterium | reverse complement strand
ATAATCTCGGGCACGTAGTGGCGGCCTGTGGCAAAGTTGAAATGCCGGAAATTGAGCCCGACCTCGGTCGCCACGTCCCGGAAGGGCGGAGAGGCCTGCGCCCGGACGCGTGGGACGCCCAGGCCGATGGTGGCGAGCGCTTTCAGAAAATCGCGGCGGCGCAGCGGGCCTCCTTGTCCGCTCCCTGACGGTCGCAGGTCTGATCTGATGGTTCAGGGCGGAACCAAAGTTCGTGAAACGCTGTCGGGACCGGGCACGCCCGGCGCACTCTACTATTCTGCACTCTGCAGCGCCTTCAGGTCGCGATCGATACTCGCGAGTAATTGGGACTGCCCGTAGCGAGAGGCGGCATCATGCGCACGCTGGAGGTACTCAAGTGCGTGTGCACGATCTCCGGCTCGGGCATAAGTCGCACCGAGCGCATAAAGGTAGACTGGCGTCTTGTCATCGTCTGGCGTCAGGGCGCGCTGGAGTTGCTCGATCGCCTCATCGTATTTTTGCTCGTTGACTAAAATGCGGCCGAGATGAAAGCGAGCGGGCGGATAATCCGGACGATCATGAATGGCCGCCCGAAATTCTCGTTCCGCGTCTGCCAGGCGGCCCAGTTGCTCGTAAATGGCACCCAGGTCGGTGCGAGCCTCGGCATAATCCGGGTTAATCTCCAGTGCGCGCTGGTATGCTTTTTCTGCCTCATCGAAATGCTTTTGCATGGAAAGCAGAACGCCGTAGTCGCACCAGGCATCAGATCGGCCAGGGTTCAGTCTCGTAGCCGCTTCGAAATGCTGCTTGGCCTTCCCCGGTTCACCAGTCCGGCCATATAACGATATGAGATTCACATGCGCCTGCACGTTACCAGGATCGTTGGCCAGCGCGGCTTCGTGCTCGCGAATCGCTTCGTCGAGCAGGGCGGCCTTTTCCAGTTCCGCGCCGCGCTCGAGGTGCGCCTGCGAGCTTAGATTCAGCTCGTGGATTCGCTGAAAGAGCGGATCGTCAAGCGGTGGCTCGCTTGTGACATTCTTCGCGTAAGCTGCGATGTGCCGTTCCGCTTCCGTTTTGCGACCCAGCCTGCGAAACTCCGCGGCCAGCGCAAAGTGTGCGACACCGTAAGCCGGGAACAGCTCGCACGCCTTGCCGTAAGATTCCATGGCTGCCGCATGGTCGCCCTTCGCTGCTTGCGCCCGCCCCAGGCCATACCACGCCTGCGGACATTCGCGCCGATCGTCCACAATACGGCGGTAGACCGCGACCGCGCCATTCCAGTCGGGAACAGCGGTCAGGCTTTCCGCAAGGCGCATCTCGGCGGCTAAGTCGCCGGGCCGGACTTGCAGCGCTGACTGCAATGTTTTCACGGCACGATCGAATGCTCCCTGGGCCATTTGCACGGCGCCGAGGAGATAAAGCCAATCAAAATTCTGTGGATCTAGCAAATTTGCGCGGGAATAGGCGCGCTCGGCCGCATCGTACTGCTGGTAGGCATGAAGCGTCATGGCCAGCGCACCGGCGATGGCAGGATCGCGCGGCCGCTCCCTGGCATTCCGTTCCGCTAGCTCGACCTGAGCCCGAATGGCTGGCAGAAAGCCGGACGTGTCGACCTGAGGCAGCTCCGGTAGGCGTTGGCCCTGCGCACTTATCGACAGAGCGGCGAGCGCCAAGAGGAGTCCAGAGGAACAGGCGCGCATGAGGCCATGGTATTGCCCAGTGGTGGCTGCTCGCTTACGGCTTACCACTGGAAGCGGAGGCCTAGGCGGAACTGGCGCTCGTCAATGCCCTCCCGTGCCAGGTCGCAATTTCCATTTATGCCGCCGTTAAATGTCATGAAGTCACCACCATCCGTCACCCGACCGGTGAACGGATCGACGGCCTTTGCGTCACCAAGCGAATTGTCGAGAGCGTTGCTACAGAAGTGAGGCGTGTTCGTGAAGTTGAACGCCTCGGCCCGGAACTGTATGTGCATCTTCTCTTTCACCGCGAAATCGCGGAATGCCCCGAAGTCCCAATTAAATATGCCTGGGCCGCGCAGATTATTAAAGCCGTTGTTACCGAGAGAGCCGGCAAGGCAAACCGGGTTGTTGGGATCCGTGTTGCTAGGGTCGTAGGTTTCCCCAAAAGCTAACGGATCGTACCAATAGCCGGAGGTACTGCCGATCTTTTTCGGCCTCCCGAACGTATTGCTCATCGGCGGAGAATTGCCTGGCCAGGCGGCGTCACAATCGCCCAAAACGGTGAACGGCGTGCCGCTAAAGATGCTGACCAAATTGTTCACCTGCCATCCGGACACCACAGATGAGAGAGCGCCTTTGCCGCCCAGCCACTTCTGGCCACGGCCAAACGGCAGATCCCATACGCTGGTCATTGCGAGGTTGTGTGTGAGGTCAAATCCGGTCGGTGCCCGATTCATCTTCATGTAGGATTGCGACTGGATATTCGGAGTAGAGGAGCTGGAGTCTACAAAATTGATGCCTTTGCCCCACGTGTAGTTCACGTTGAGCATCAAGCCCCCGCTGAAGCGGCGCTTTAAAGAGGCCTGCAGCGAATCGTAGTGGCCGGTGCCGAGGGGTTCGAGGAATGTGGTTGCCGCCGTTCGTCCCCATTGCTGCAGGAGGGGCTGCGTGGTCGTGTCCGTAAAGGGGGTCTGCCCGGCGTTGATGTCGATGAACCCGAGCTGGCGAATGGAGCGGGTTCCCACGTAGCCAGCCTCTCCGGTAAAGCCCCAGCCGATCTCTTTTTGCAACGTCAAATTCCAGGATTGAATATATCCGCGGTGCAAGTTCTTCGGTTGACCTTCAAAGCCGACATCCAGAGGTAAATCCAGAATCCCGCTAGTGGGTATGGTCACAGGAGCGATGGCCGGAAGCCCTTGTGCAAGCGTGGTTGCCGGCGTGAAGTCGTTCGCAGTCTGGATCCCAAACGGTTCCATAATCGGGTAATTATTCCGCATCAACTCCAGCCCCTCGTATGGGTCATTGATCAATGCATAGCCGCTGCGAATGACGAACGTGCTGGTGGGCCGCCAAGCAATGCCGAGCCGTGGCGAAAAGCGCTTCTTGCTGATTTCGGTGCCGCAGCCGGCCGGGACTTGCCCCATGCCACAGATCAGAACTTTGTTGATGGTTGGGTCGTAGCGCTCTAACCCGCGGTCCGTGCGGGTTGGATAGGGGAAGTACTCCCAGCGGATGCCATAGTCAATGGTCACGCGCGGCGTTAGGTTGTAGCGGTCACGGATGTAAGCACTGTACAGCATCGAACGGATGTGATACGCGTCGGGGAATTGCAGTGACTTGCTGGCCTGGTCAGGCAAGCCGAGCAAGAAGGCTGCGTAGCTGTTCGCGCGATTGGTGGCGCTGCTCGTGCAGCCAAGTTGCGGATCCGGATTGCACTTCGCCGTGATATGCTGCCCGAAATCAAATCCGCCTTGCGACCCGAAAAATGAGCCGCCGCCGATCCACTCCGCCTGCGTTTGATTTAGGCCTTGGCGGTAAATGTCTGTCCCAAATCGAACGTTGTGCCTGCCATGGGTCCAGTTGAAGTTCACAACGTATTGATACTGTGGGTCGTGCCGGTAATACGGCATAAAATTCGAGTTAACGCCCATGGTCGCAAAATCGCTGGTGCCGCCAAAATCAAATTCGGGCCAGCCGCTTTCGAACTTGCGAGTGCCATTTGTTCCAGGGATACCCAATACATCGAGACCGATATTCGTGCCGAGCCCGGTTTGTTCAGAATTGGTCCCCTGCTTCGTGAAGCCGAAATAGGCATCCATAATGAAGTTCGGCTTGAACGTGTAGGTCGAGCCAAAAGTCGTGCTGTAAGTTTCACCGTGCCCGTGGCCGGGGTTACTGCTGCCGCCAATTGGCCTGCCCAGAGCCCCCCTAGATTGAAAAACAGTTGGTGTGAAGTCGGAGTAATGGAGAAAGCTGAACCGCCCGAAAACATTGAATTTTTGGTTGATGTTCCAGTTCACTTTGCTGTCGATCGTATGGCGGTCAAACGCGAAGCCGCCCGAGGCGAAATAGTTGTTTTTCAAACCGGGCAGATTCGGTTCCGGCCATAGGGCATTGATCTTCTGCGCAATCAATGCTGACGGCGTACTTAGGAGGCTGGCCGGAATAATGTTCTCACAGTTCGCATTGGTCGCCGTGTTGCATCGTGGGTCGCCGGGCGCGGTCATCGGCTGCCTTTGAAACCGGTCAGCAAGCGTAGTCCCCGACGCATCAGTGTAGGGGTTATAAATAATGATGCCGCTCGCCAAAAATTGTGAGAAATCGCCAGCCTTCATGGCGTCTGTTGGCACTGTTACTTTTCGGGATACGTTGCGGTGATCGGAACTGCCTTCATAGCTGACAAAATAGAAGAGCTTGTCCTTCTTGATCGGCCCGCCGATCGTGCCGCCAAACTGGTTGTATATGAGCAACGGTTTTTCCGATTGACCTGGAACAAGCTCTTGCGGCCATGCTTTCAGGTGCTGATCGCTGTGGTATTCGAAGGCCGAACCGTGTATCGCATTCGTACCGCTCTTGATTTGCACGTTGATCGTAGCGCCTCCGGCCAAGCCTTGCTCCGCGTCGAAGCTGCTGGTGACTACGTTGACTTCCTCGATCGACTCAAGCGCCGGAATATAGGAAACGATGTGCGGCAACTGCACGGTAGTGGAGCTCACGCCGTCGATGCGTGTATTGTTCTGATCGTCGCTGGTGCCGTTCACGTGAAATTCTAGCGAGCGAGACGGATTAGTCGGAATGGAATGCGAGTTGAAAGGTGGCGCGACCCCGGGCAATGTGCGGTAAAGCTGCTGGTAATTGCGCCCCATCGGAACGGGGAGATTCTCCAACTCCACGGAACTGACGTTCTCGCGCGTTTCGGCGCGATCGGTTTGGAGTTCTGGTGCTTCGCCGGTGACGGTGACCGACTCTTCCTTGCTCCCGACCTCCAGTTTCACATCGGTGCGCGTGATATTGTTGGCCTCAACCAGAAGATCTCGCCGCTCGAAGGTCTTGAAGCTGGCCGCCGCAACTTTGATGGTGTACGTGCCGGCCTGAAGGGTCACGAAGCTGTATTCGCCCACCCCGTTGGTTGTCGTGCTCGCCGCCACACCGGTACCCTGGTTGGTCGCAAGAACTGCTGCTCCCGGGATCACTGCCCCCTTCTGATCCACCACATTGCCGACAATGGACCCGTACAGCACTTGTGCAGAAGCTGGAGGAGCAGCAGTCAGCGCGATCGCCAGCCCAATGGTCCAGGTCGCAAGGACTGGACCGCAGAGGAACGGCCGTCCGAAACTCGACACCCATCGAAAGGAAACCTTAGGAACACGCATAGAGCCTCCGAATCTTGATGAAGTTGCCGAACAACCCCGAAACCAAGGTTCACCAGCCCGGGCACGCGAACTGCGCTTGCCCATGTCGTGCCTCAGGGAACGCCGCCAGAACAAGAGCACGACAAGGAAATCGAAAACGAAGGAGTCCTGATTTGAAAAGGTATGCAGCGTTCATCGGCGCCCTCTTACCGAATCTACGGAAAGCCGAAGTTGCTGAGGTTACGCTTGAGCAACCGGTTGCCGGCTAATCTGATGGAAGTCGCTTCGATTGTCAATGGTTTTCGAAGGCCCGCAAGGTCCGAGCCGGTCGCCAAGCAATCTGGCCGTCGAAATCGTCGCTTGTCTGCCGCCCATAAAGGCGCAGTGCGCACGATTTTTCGTTATTTTCCGGCTTGTTTTTCATGAGGTTACCGGGAGCTATGAAATAACTGCTTGCGCTGGGCATATCGGAATCCGCGGGCGGGCCATGCGCTTCCGAGCGTGACGCCACCATTGGCAATGAAAAGGTCCAGCCAGCCGTCGTTGTCATCCTGCCGCGCGATTCGCGAGCTAAATCTTGCGCGCGGGGATCCTAAAACTGATGCGTCTGCCGGTGAGTGACTTACTCCCCTGGCTGAAGCCAGGGGCTTCTCAGTCAGCAGCATTACTGCACCGCTGTTAGCGATTGCAGGCTCAGTC
>QHYI01000174.1 GCA_003223245.1 Acidobacteriota bacterium | reverse complement strand
CATTGAACTCCCGGTCGACCTGTTCCTTTCGGAACAGTGAGCGAAGGCCGCTCCTTATATTTCGCAGCAAGGACATCTCTTTACTCGTATCTCAGAGCGACGATGGGATCGACGCTGGTCGCCCGGCGGGCGGGCACATACACGGCCAGCAGAGCCACTATTATCAGCAGCAGGGCCAAGGCAACGAAGGTCAGCGGGTCTCTCGGTCGGACACCGTATAGCAAGCCGGTAAGAAGTCGCGTGAGTCCGAGGGCGACAGCTACCCCGACGCCGACGCCCATCAGAGTGAGAAGGAGCCCTTCCCCGGCCACCATCCGCAAGATGTCCCGCCGAGTGGCGCCGAGAGCTGAGCGAATGCCAATCTCATGCCTGCGGCGGCTGACAGAATAGGAAAGCACTCCATAGATGCCTACGGCGGACAGCACCAGAGCGATTGCAGCGAACAGGCCCAGCATGGAAGCTGAGACGTGCTGCCGCCAGATCGACTCAGAGACTACGTCTTGCATGGTGCGCATCTGGATCACTGGCTGGTCGCTGTCCACCTGCCGCACGGCGTCACGCACGGCGGCGGCAGCGCCCGTCGGGTTTGAGGCAGTGCGAATGACCAATGTAACCAGGAAGGATGCAAATGGGTGCTGGGCGTAAGGCTCGTACAGCTCCGGGTGGGGCTCGGAATCCACGGAGTCCTGCTTGGAATCCGCAACTACACCCACGACTGTCGCGGGCGCAGCATTCGGGCAGGCGCCGCCCGGCAATTGCTTGCCAACGGGGTCTTCTCCCGGCCAGTAGAGTCGGGCCATTGCACGATTGACAATCCGGACACAGGGAGCATCTTTCTGGTTTTCCGCTTCGGTGAAATCACGCCCGCTGATGAGCGGTATTTGCATAGCCCGGAAGTAACCTGGACTCACACTGCGCCCAGCAACCATGACGGGCCCTGAGCCGCCCGGCGAGTTCGGTGGGGCGGGGAAATCGAGGGAGAGATGAAATCCCATGAAGGGCAGGTTATTCGCCATCCCCACTGATTTCACGCCGGGAATGGCTTGGATACGGTCCAGCACTTCGCGGTAAAAATCCGCCGACTGGGGACGGGAGTACTTGTAACTCATCAGCGGCACGCGCACCGTCAAGAGATGGTCGGGATTGAATCCGGTAGGAGCCGTTTCCAGGTGTTCGAAGCTTTCAATCATCAAGCCGGCACCGACCAGGAGCACCAAGGCAAGCGCGACCTCGGAAACAACCAGCACGCGCTGCAGGCGCGAGCCGCCGGCCCCTGCCGCTGAAGTCCGTCCGTGCCCTTTGAAGGACTCACTGGGATTCAGGCTCGAGACCCGCAAGGCGGGCAGCAGTCCAACCGCAGCTCCGGTCAGGAGGGACAGAGCTGCCGTGAAGGCGAACGCGGTGAGGTTCATCGAAATATGGTGTACGCTCTCGGTTTCAACGAGGTTGTACTTGGGCACCAGACTGACGATCATGCGCAGGCCCCAACGTGCCAGCATAAGGCCGCCGACTCCGCCTGCACCTGCCAGAAGTACGCTTTCGACCACCAACTGCCGGATCAACCTCAGACGGCCCGCGCCCAGCGCGGCACGGATGGCCATCTCGCCCTGCCGTGTTGTGCCACGAGCGAGTAGCATGCTGGCCACGTTCGCGCCGACGATCAGCAGCACAAAAGTCACTGCCCCCAGGAGCGCGAAAATGGCCGTACGCAGGACGTCTTCCGCCACCGGGCCTTTGAAGAGACTGACCGGAGCGCTCCATCCAGCGTTCGTCTTCGGAAACTGCGCGGCCAGGCGACGTGACACGATATCCATTACCGCCTGAGCTTGTCTGAGAGTGACCCCTGATTTCAGCCGCGCGATGACGCTGAGTGTGCGGTGCGCGTGATCGGCGCGTTCAGCGGCACTGAACGTTAGAGGGACCCATATTTGCGTGTTGGCCCTTGGGAACTCAAAATCAGCGGGAGCGACGCCGAGCACGGTGTAGGATTTGCCATCGAGCGCAAGCGCCTTCCCAATGATGTTGGGATCCGACGAGAAGTGACTCTCCCAGTATTGGTAGCTCAGAACCACAGCCTGGGTTTCGTTCTCGGCAAACGTACGCCCGCGGATGGCATTTACGCCCAGAACGCTAAAAAGATTTGTGGTGACCGGGACCGCCCACACTTCGTCCGGTTCGCCGGTACCGGTCAAGGCGTGAAATTCCCACCGCTGATAAGCGGCGATTCCCTGGAAGGCCTGCGCTTGCTTTTGCCATTCGATGAAGTCTCCTGGAGAAACCTCATTAATCGCGCCCGCTGCCGTCTCGGGCCCCACTTCGTTGATGTCCACCAGCTCAGAGGGCTTCGCGTAGGACGCTGGGCGGAGCAGCACAGAGTCAACCACGCTGAAAATTGCCGTGTTCGCTCCGATTCCCAGCGCCAGTGTCAGCACGGCGATCGCAGCAAAACCGGGATTCTTGCGCAGCATGCGCAGGCCGAAGTGCAAATCCTGCCAGCACGTCTCCACAAAAAATTCCCAGCCGCCAGAGCGAACGATTTCCTTGGTAACTTCGAGACTGCCGCGCTCTAATCGCACTTCGCGAAGCGCATCCTTACGACTTACGCCTTGCCTCACCTTTTCCGCCGCTTCCATCTCCAAATAGGCGCCTAGTTCTTCATCCAACTCCCGGTCGGCTTGGTTCTTTCGGAAAAGCGACCGAAGGCCGGTTGCAAGATTTCTGAATAAGGACATGGTTCGCTCCCTACGAGGCCTCCAAAATTCTGCCGATTGCGGCCACCTGCCTGCCCCATTCTCGTGTTTCGCCATCGAGCCTCTTTCGTCCCTTCGCCGTCAGAGTGTAGTACCTCGCTCGCCTGTTGTTTTCGGTAGGTTTCCACTCGCCATCGATTAGCCCGTCCCTCTCTAATCGTTGAATCGCGAGAAATAACGAACCCGCATTCAGGCGGAAAACGCCCTTGCTCATCTGTTCGATTCGCACGGAAATCCCATACCCATGCATAGGTTCCAGCGCCAACGTTTTCAGGATGAGCATATCGAGCGTGCCCTGGACGAGATCACTCGGCGTGTCTGGCATAAACCTTCTTCCCCTTGGCTACCAGGAGGAAGATACGCTTCTTCTACTGGTTGTCAAGGGGAGAAGACCGCAAAAGTCATGAGGAAAAGACCTGAGAATTCATGACGGCAGGCGAACAGTCAGGGATCAAATTCTTTTTTCATATTATTCATATCGCAGCGCCACCAGCGGGTCCACGCGCATTCCCCGCCACGCAGGAACGTAGCATGCAGCCAGGGCAACGATAGCAATTAGAAGCGGCGCGACGATAAACGTCAGCGGATCGGTTGGTGTAACCTGGTATAGCTCCGTGGCGAGCAGCCGCGTCGCTCCGAGCGCAGCAAGCGCGCCCGCGCCAACTCCGCCCAATGCCAGCTTCAGGCCTTGGCTGAGGACCATGCGCATCACGTGTACCGGACTTGCTCCCAGCGCCATGCGGATTCCAATTTCGTGGATGCGTTGCGAAACTAGATGAGCCATCACGCCGTAGATCCCGATCGCCCCCAGAAACATGGCTAGAACGCTAAAGAAAACCATCAGGTCGGCTACCACGCGGTCCCCCGTGTTAACCGCAGCTATCAGGTTCTCGAGTGGCTCGACCGAAGAGATAGGCTGGTCGCGGTCCACAGCCCAAATCGCGTCGCGGATAGCTGTGGCCATTATCGTGGGGTCACCGGACGAGCGTACGACGAATCCGAAAGTCCTTGAGGGAAATTGCGCCAAAGGAACATAGATGTGCCACCCGGGACGTTCACGCAGGTAGTACATCTTAATGTCATGCACTATGCCAACAATCGTGCCGACGGAATGCTGCTCGCCCAATCTAAGCTTCTTCCCAATGGGGTCTTCGCCCGACCAAACCTGTCGAGCCATAGTTTGGCTGATAATTATGGAAGGAGAAGTTCCATACGCGTCGGAGGAATCAAAAAAGCGGCCTTTGACCAACCCAATCTGCATCGTCGAGAAATAATCCGCTGACACTGCAGTGAAGGGTGCCCCGTGTCTCTCACCGGGTTGAAGCGGCTTTCCAACCACTTGGAATTCGAGGCCCTGGCCGAAGCCGCCAAATGGGACATGACTCGCCACGCTCGTGGAAGCCGCTCCAGGCAGGGCGCGAATACGGGACAGTACTTCATCGCTGAAATTTCGCAATTGCGAGTCCTCTGTGTACTTCGTCTTCGGGAGCGCGAGCTGCGCCACCAGGACGTTGGCCGGATTGTAGCCAGGACTGGAGCGCACAGAAATGATGAAGCTCTTCACGAGCAACGTCGCCGAGATGAGCACCACTACTGCCAGAGCAATCTCCGCGACTACAAAGACCCGCCGGAGCTGCGCGCCGCGTTTGCTGCCCGACGTGTGGCCGGATGTTTCCTTGAGCGTGTGATTTACATCAAGCCGCGAATTCTCGAATGCCGGCGCGAAGCCGAAGACCAATCCACAAAGCAACGTAATTCCCAGGGTGAACATCAGCATGGAGAAATCCAGCTCGACGTGGCCATAATTCACAATGTATCCGCGGATATGACCGGGAATCTGTGACTCAATCCAGCGCATGCCCCATGAGGCAAAGAGCAGGCTCGCCACGCCGCCGACCAAAAACAGCAACAACGATTCTGTCAGGAGCTGCCCCGCCAAACGCCTGCGCGTCGCGCCAAGGGCTCCGCGCACAGCGAACTCCCTCGTGCGGCTTGTCGCGCGAGCCAGCATCAGATTCGCCACGTTTGCACACGCGATAAGCAGAACCAGGCCGACAACTATGAAGCAGATCATTACTTCGGGCCCGCCTTCTTCCTTACGGATTCTGTCCGTCATGGAGCTGACGAGCCAAGTCAGGTTGGTATTAGTTTTCGGAAACTCCTTCTCGATATGGGCAAAGAACGTTGCCGTTTCCGCCCGAGCTTGTTCTAGCGTTACGCCTAGCTTCAGTCGGCCAAAGGCAGGAAGCCAAACGTTGCCGCGGTTCGCGCGCTGCATATCGGTCAACGCAAGCGGCGTCCACAAATTGGCGATGCCCATAAGCGGGAATTGAAAAGTTCCGGGCATAACCCCGACTACTGTGTACGCTTCGCCGCCGATGGCGATGTTGCGTCCGATGATTGTTGGGTCCCCGGCGTAGCGGCCTTGCCATAGTCCCTGGCTTAGAATAGCCACGTGCGGCGCGCCCGAGCGATCATCCTCCGCCGTGAAGGTTCGCCCCAAGATGGGCTTGGTGCCCAACGTATCAAAAAAATTCCAGCTCACTCGGCCGCCGTCGACTAGTTCGGGAAGGCCATCCCCAGTTAGATTGAGACTCGCACCGCCCCAAGCTACGGTTTGCTCAAACGAAGTGTTTTGCTTCTGAAAATCGAAAAAGTCCGCTGTGGAAGTAACCCCCCCGCTTGTCCATCCGTGTTTCTTGTCCTGCGCCTCGAAGATCACCAGCCGGTCTGGTTGTGGGTAAGGCAGCGGCTTGATAAACCAAGCGTCGATGTAGCTGAATATTGCGGCATTTGCGCCAATCCCCAGCGCGAGAGTGAGGACAGCGACTGTAGTAAATCCAGGGGATTTCCGCAACACGCGGAAGCCATAGCGCAAATCTTGAACCAGGCTGTCGATCAAGTTGACGCCGCGGGCTTCGCGGCATTCCTCTTTGGCGCGCTCAACGCCGCCAAACTCAATCCGCGCCCGCCGCAGCGCCTCTTCTCGCGACACGCCGCGCCGCACTAAATCCTCCGCGAACGCCTCGATGTGAAAACGCAGCTCCGCATCCATCTCGCTTTCTATCCGCGACCGTCGCAACATCGCGCGCACCCACGACCGAGCGCGGCTCCACATTGTCATTTCTCCTCACTCATATCTCAGCGCTACCATCGGATCCACCTGCATCGCTCTCCGCGCCGGCAACCAGCCTGCGAACAGCGCCACGGCGATGAGCAACAAAGAAACTCCCGCAAACGAAATCGCATCCATGGGGTTCAGCCCGAAGAGTATGGCCGAAATCAATCGCGCAATTGCCGCCGACACGGCGATTCCAATCACCGTGCCAAACAACATTGGCCGCGCGCTTTCCCGGAGCACGAGGCCGAGTACCTGCTGGCGCTGTGCGCCCAACGCCATCCGGATACCGATTTCGTGCGTTCTCTCCACAACGCTGTAACCGACCATGCCATAGACGCCCAGACATGCCAGGAACAAACCCAGCGCCCCAACAATGCTGGAAAGAATCCCGCCTATCCGCGAAATCACAAAGTAAGGGTCAAACGAAACCGCCCAATCGAGGGGCGCGGCAAGGACGGGAAGATTGGCATCTACACGCCGGACGGCGCCGCCGAGCAATGTCAGCAGGCTGGAAGTGTTACCTTTGGTGCGTAGCAAGATCACGCCCATCAACCGGTTGCTTTGCGAAAGCGGCAAATAAAGATACGAGTCGTCCACTTTGCTCAAGGACAGATTTCGTACATCCTGCGCTACGCCGACGACTTCACTTTCGGGAAAGAATGGAGCCGTTTCGCCGGGAAAGGGAGGCTGGCCATGCGCTGATCCGATTGCGAGCCGCTTCCCAATTGGATCCTGTCCGGGCCAGAAACGGCGTGCCATTGCTTCGCTCACGATGGCCACAGGGGCCTCCCCTTCAGCCTCTTGCAGAGTGAAGCTCCGGCCCCTCACGATGGGAATGCCAAGCGTCTCGAAATAATTTGGCAGAACATAGCTGTAGCTCACGGCGGGCCGTTGGTCTTCGCCTGCGTCATTCACTGGCGGCCCCGCTTTGGCGGTCCCGACGGGTACAAACCGGTTGCCGCCAGCGAACGGCGCGCGAGACGCCAGCGTCACAGAAGTGATGCCTGCCAGACCTCCCAGTTCAGTTCTCAGTTGCCGGCCAAGATGAAGTAATTCAGCCTCGCTGTAACCTGACAGCGCCGGTGTATACAATTCCAGGAACACAACATGCTTGCTGTCAAATCCGGGTTCGATCCGAAGCGCTCGCTGTGACCCGCGCAACAGCAGCGCTGAGTTAATCAGCAGCACGAGACACGCCGCAACCTGCGCAACAATGAGTATGTTGCGCAGGCGAGACTTGCTCAGTCGCTCCCCAAGCATGCTGCCGCTGTCCTTGAGCGCCGAATTCACGTCGGTCTTTAAGCTCTGCAAGGCTGGAGTCAAACCAAACGCCACGCCCGTCAGCAACGAAATGAGTACGGTGTACGCGAAAATGCGGATGTCTGGAGTGGCTTGCAAAGCGATGGAACCCCAGTACGACGGAAGGGAAGAAGAGATTTCAGCAACAAGCAGATGCAGCCCCCAAGAAGCCATAGGAAGGCCCACGGCTCCGGCAAGGAAAGCGATCAAACTGCTCTCAATCAGCAGTTGCTGTAGCAGCCGCCTGCGTGTGGCTCCGAGCGAAAGGCGCACGCCGATTTCACGCCTGCGCGTCGCCGCCCGCGCCAGCAGAAGACTGGCCACATTCGCGCATGCAATCAGCAAAAGAAGTGCCACGGCGCCCATCGCCGCGGCCACGACGGGCCATCCTTCCGAATCCATATGAGCGAACTCGCGTTCGCTGACGACACTAACGCCGCTGTTGCGCTCAATCTCCGGAAAGGCAGCTCGCAACTGACTCGCCAGAACATTTAGTTCCGCTTCCGCGTCGGCGAGGGAAACACCCGCCTTCAAGTGTCCGTACACGATGCCCGCGCGCTCGCTGCGGTTCTCCAGGCTCTCGCGGGTGCCGCTGCCCAAGATCGGCCGCACCGCGATCGGCGCCCAAAGAACAGGCACCATTGGAAGTGTCCCCAGGTAATCCACGGGCGTAACGCCAACGATCGTGAAAGGCACGCGGTTAAGGTGAATCGTGGACCCAATGACGTTAGGGCTCGAATGAAACTGGCTTCGCCAGAAATTTCCGCTCAACACGACCACAGGCCGCGCACCGGGTTGGTCGTCCTCGGGCAAGAACAATCTGCCGGCCGCAGGGTGTGCCCCCAACAATCGGAAGTAGTTGCCCGAAACGTAGAAGCACATGAGCGGGCGTCCGCTTCCTTGCAGCAATTGCGGCAAATGAAAGCCGATCGCGCTTGCCATGCGTGGCATGTCGTCGGGACTAGACGGAGGCAGGTCGGAAGTGGTGACCCCCATTCCAAATCCGAACATCGCCAAGTCGGAAAGGGTTTTGCTGTGGTCGCGATAATAAACGTAATCGGGGTAAGAAAGAGCGTCGCGGCTTTCTCCCTCCTTCGTGCGGTAAACACCTACTAGGCGGTCCGGATCTTTGACGGCGCGCGGCCTCATCGTGAGGGCGTCAAACGCGGTAAACACTGTCGTATTGACGCCAATTCCGAGGGCCAAAGCGAGAACGGCCGTCGCCGTAAAGCCGAGGTTTTTGCGCAACATGCGTACTCCAAAACGCAAATCCTGGAGCAGGCTGTCGATGAAGTGGATGCCGCGCGCTTCGCGGCATTCCTCTTTGGCGCGCTCGACGCCGCCAAACTCGATGCGCGCCCGTCGCTGCGCCTCTCCGCGCGGCACGCCACTGCGCACCAAATCCTCCGCGAACGCCTCGATGTGAAAACGCAGCTCCGCATCCATCTCGCGTTCCATCCGCGACCGCCGCACCATCGCCTGCACCCACGACCGAATTCGGCTCCACAACGTCATAATTCCTACAGCAAAGTTAGGCATCATTCATACCTCAGCGCCACCATCGGATCGACCTTCATCGCCCGCTTCGCCGGCAAAAAGCCGGCAAGCACGGCGACGCCTATCAGAGTGGCAACCGAAGTTGCGAAGACCGCTGGGTCGGCAGAGCCGATTCCGAATAGAAGAGCCTTTGCATATCGCGAGAGCCAGACGGTCAATGGGATTCCCGCTGCAGCGCCGGCCAATACCAGCCACATCGTTTCGCGCACGATCAGCCAAATAATTCCGCGTCGGCGTGCACCCAAAGCCATCCGGATTCCGACTTCGGCGGTGCGGCGAGCGACGGCATACGCCATAAGACCATACAAGCCCAGGCAGGCAAGGAGCAGCGCCAGCCCGCCGAAGAAGCCAGAAATCGTAGCGAGGAGGTGCTCGCGGAGGAACGAGTCCTCGGTTTGGGCGCGCAGGGTCTTGACGTGGAAAATCGGTACATTGCGGTCCACTGATGCGACGGCCTCGCGCACCTCGTCCACGAGGCCGGCGCCTGATCGGTAACGGAGTTCAAAGGAAACGGCACCCATACCGACCCACTCGCCCGGGTCGGTGCCACCTTGGCCTTGAAACAGCGATCGGTACAAAACTGGCCGGGGCTGCTCGCGTGCGCCGCCATAGAGCGAGTCCTTCACCACGCCAATGATCTCAGCGCCATCGAGTCGATGGCCGATCGGATTCTGGCCCGGCAAGACTCGGTGGGCCAGCGATTCGTTCACGATCACCACGCCCGACGCCGCCCTGCTATCGCGCAGGTCGAAATCGCGGCCCATCAGGATGGGTGTCCCGACGGTCGGGAAATATCCGGGGCTCATGGCATTCCAGGCGACCTTGACCCGTTCCGCCTCAGGGAGCGTCCGGCCGTCGACTTGGCCGATGATGTCAACCAGATAATATTGATCGTCCACGGGACGGACGATGGACACGCTGGCGGACTGAATGCCTGGCAAGACGGCGGCCTTGTCGAGGATCGTCCGATAAAGAGCGGCGGCACGTTCCTTGGGATAACCTGCGAGCTTGGCGTCGACGGAGAACATGAGAATGTTGTCGCGTTCGTAGCCGACGTCAACGCCCTGGAGATTTTTGAGCGTGCGCAGGAACATCCCTGCCCCGGTGACCAGCACCAGCGATAGTGTGACCTGGACCGCAACCAGCACGCGATCCAGGAAACGCGAGGGTCCAGTGATCCCGTGTGCGCCCTGCTTCAGGGCTGAGCCGGGATCGACCCGTGTGCCACGGATGGCAGGTACGAGGCCGAACAGAATCCCACCAGCGAGCGATACAGCCGCGGTGAAGCCGAAGACGGGCCAGTCAGGTCGCACATCGAGCGGCACCGGTGAGTCGCCGGTCGAGATCATGCGGACCAGCACCGCGCCGCCCCACCAGGCAATCGCCAATCCCAAGACGCCCCCCGCACCAGCAACCAGAAGGCTCTCCGTTAGCAGTTGCCGAATGACGCGCGTTCTTCCCGAGCCTAACGCCATGCGCAGCGCGATCTCCGGGCGGCGGTAGGAAGCGCGGGCGAGCATGAGGTTGGCCACATTGACGCAGGAAATCAGCAGCATGATACTCGCTACACCCATGAGCAGCTCTAGCGGAAGCGCATACGTGTGCCGAAGGCCGCTGAACATGCCATTCGCGGCGGGATGCAGCACGAGGTGGCTCGCACTAACAAACTGCCGCATTCTCTGCCCCGGCTGTTCCACTTCCAAAAGTTGCTGCGCCAGTAGCCTGCGGTGAATCATGTCGAGTTCCGCCTGTGCCTGCTCCAGCGAAACGCCAGGGCGAAGGCGGCCGGCAATAAGCAACCAGCTCGTGAAGGGAGCCTGCCAGCGATTTGGATCGGGAGTGAGGCGGTCAAGCGCATGCAACGGCACCCAAAGATCACGCGCACCACCAACATAAATGGAGAATTTTGGTGGTGTTATCCCCACTACGGTGAACGGGAGTTGGTCGATGAGGATGGTTTGGCCGACGATCGCTGGGTCGGCGGCAAAACGGCTGCGCCAGTACCGATCGCTCAGAACCACAATATCGGCTCCCTCGTGATCGTCCCCAGGGGCGAATAGACGACCTTGCTGTGGGGCGACTCCGAGAACGGAGAAGAAATTGTCGGTGTAGGCGTCGCACTGAGCCAATCCAGCGCTTCCGCGCCAGACGACATTCACCTGATTCACTCCGACACCACCAAAAATCCCGGATAGCATACCGGCCTGCATGCGGAGGCGTTCGAGCTGTGGATAGTCAAAATAACTGTTCCAGTCCCCGATTCCCGTATATGTAAATTGAACGAGTTGCTGCGGGTCGGGCACGGGCAACAGGCGCAGAACAACCGCATTCAGTAAACTAAAGATAGCCGTGTTCGCACCAATTCCGAGCGCCAGCGTGAGGACCGCGACCACGGTAAATCCCGGTGACTTGCGCAGCATGCGCAATCCAAAGCGCAAGTCTTGAACGAGACTGTCAATGAAGTTCGCGCCGTGCGCTTTGCGGCACTCCTCTTTGGCGCGTTCGAAGCTGCCAAACTCAATGCGCGCCCGTCGCTGCGCCTCTCCGCGCGGCACGCCACTGCGCACCAAATCCTCCGCGAACGCCTCGATGTGGAAGCGCAACTCCGCATCCATCTCCCGTTCCATCCGCGAACGCCGGGCCACCGCGCGCATCCACGACCGAATCCGGCTCCATATCCTCATACTTCCTCTGGTGTGCTTTGCAAAATTCCTGCAATGACGTCCGCCATGCGATTCCACTTTTCGGCTTCCGTTTGCAATTTGCGCTTGCCCGCCGCCAGCCTGTAATATTTCGCTTTCCGCTTGTTTTCCGACTCGCCCCATTCGCTGGTGATCCAGCCCTGATGCTCCAGGCGGTACAGCGCCGGGTAGAGAGAACCCTGTTGGATTTCGAGGCGATCTTTTGAAATCTGCTGGATGCGCAACAGAATACCGTAGCCATGCAAAGGCCCGAGCGAAACGGCCTTGAGGATCAGCATGTCGAGCGTGCCCTGCAAAAGATCGAGCTGCTTGTCCACGAAAGCAATCTCTCCTAGATGGCCTAGGAATATAAATCTGCTCTCCTAGGCTGTCAAGGGGGGGATCCTGTTCCTCCTGTTCCCTCGCCGATTCACTGGCGTCTCCCTCCACTGCGGCCTAATCGCTCCGCCTACGGCGTCGCAGGCCGCGTTCCGGGAGGCATGACGTGTTGATTCGACCCCTCATTGAGCTGTACCCATTTTGGGAACACATGTATAATGAAACTATGTCGCGTGAGACTTGGCCGTGAGGATAATCGCGCGGAAGACGCTGAGGCAGTTCGTTGAGAAGCTCAGAGGGAGCAAGGATCACAAGGCGGTCAAGTCAGCACTCGACGCGTGGTTCCATGAGGTGCTGCACGCCGAGTGGAACACCCCTGCCGATGTTTTGAAAGCCTATGCGAATGCCAGCATTGTGGGGCCGGACCGAGTGGTGTTTAACATCAAGGGCAACGACTACCGGTTGGTGGTGGCCATCAACTACAGACGTCAGATCGTGTTCATCAAATGGCTTGGAGCACACGCGGATTACGACAAGATTGATGTGAAGACGGTGACATATGGACATCAAACCGATTAAACGAGAAGCCGATTACGAGCGAGCGCTGCGCCGCGTGGAAGAACTGTGGGATTCCCGGGAAGGCTCACCAGAAAGCGATGAACTGGAGATTCTGACCACGCTGATTGAGGCCTATGAGCGGGAGCACTATCCGATTGACCTCCCGGATCCGATCGAGGCAATCAAGTTTCGGCTCGAACAGATGGGCAAAGACAGCAGGGCGTTAATTGGGGTCATTGGCCAGCGGACGCGCGTGTATGAGGTAATGCACGGCAAGAGACCGCTATCTCTCAACATGATTCGTACTCTGCACGAGAAACTCGACATACCGGCGGAGGTCTTGATCCAGCTTGCACGGGGAGGCCGCAGAGTTGGTGTCCATCACAGAGGAACAAGCCTCAGGCGCGCCGGGATGCGAAAACTGGCATAGAGATTTTCTCCGCTGTCTTTCGAGGAAGCGATACTCGAATATGGTAAGGGTCGCGACCGAGGCCGCGAGCGGGGATGCGAGTTCAAAGTTCGCAGCCCCAAAGAGCGGGTTCTTCATGTCTATTTGGTGTCGGTTCCTCGGCGGGAATACTTGGATCACATGTTGTTCTGGACGACGGCAGACCTCGAAAACAAGCTGCTCGATTTCAGGACCTACTTCAACAACCATCGCACTTCACTGGAAGGGCAAACGCCGGATACGCCCACGTCACGACCACCAGCCATTCTCCGCTCGTTTCGATGGCAACCTCAGTGTCGAGCCCTCTATCAGACCCCGGTGGCTGCCTGATTTGTCAAAGACTCGCGCTCGCTGTGGTATTAGTCCACCTCGGCAATACTTCCAAAGAAATCATTTGGTGTTCTCAATTGCAGCGCGTTTCGCAGGATCTCATCGTTCACACCAACCGGATACGGCGCGATCGCCGGTACGATCGGTTGCCGTAACAATTCGCCAGTGACAGGGGACTTCACCACCGATACCAGCGCCAGGCAGCATAGTTAGACCCGACGAATTTAGCTTCCCTTCCAGGTCTCGCGAGCCAAAGCAAACTCTCGCGGCCCAAGCCGCATTTCCTCCCGGCGACAACCTTCCTCACTTGCACTTGCCGATTTGGGCTTCAGACCAGACTTGCTTCGCCGCGTCAAATTGGTCTCCATCCGCGATCAATTTTCCAATCAGAGCGTTCGTGTGTGCGGACAGAGTTTTCGGTAATGTGCGGGAAAAGTATCGGGAGACAAAATAGCAACGTCGAGCCTCGATTTCCGTTGGCACATGGATCACATGGATGTTGCTGCTGGTATTTCGATCCCAACGCGTCTAATCTATTTGACAGAGGCGCATTACGATGACCATTCGGGTTGAACTCAATCCAGAGATGGAAGCCCGTCTCGTTGCCGAGGCCCGTTCTCAAGGTGTGCCTTTGGAGAAGCTGGCGGAGCGACTTCTCGAAGAGGCTTTGACCGTCAGTTCGCTCCCTCAGGGAGTACTGACGGTCGATGAATTTCACCACATGCTTGAAGGCATGGCAGAGGGATCGGAAAAACTGCCGAATTTACCGACTGAAAGCTTCTCGCGCGAAAGTTTCTATGAGGACCGGCTAGATGGCAGGGGCGCCGTACCTCCTCGATAGCAACATCCTTCTCCGCTCCGGTCAAGCCGGACCACAACGATTATCCTCTCGTAGTGTCCGCCATCGAAGCCATTCTCCGACGCGGTGGCGAGCTCTGCTATACCTCGCAGAATGTCGGTAAATTCTGGAACACGTGTACCCGCCCTATCAACCGCAACGGCTACGCTCTTTCTCCTCAAGAAACAGACCGGCGGGCGAAATTCTTTGAAGAAAAGCTCCGACTGCTTCCCGACAGCCTGGCGGTGCATGAAGAGTGGCGGAAATTACTTGTCACGTATGCGGTGTCTGGCGTTCAGGTTCACGATGCACGGCTAGCCGCCGCGATGCAAGTACATGGCGTTACGCGGATTCTGACTTTCAATGACCGGGATTTTGCTCGTTATAGAGGCATCGAGCCCGTTCATCCTCGGGCCGTTCCGACAAAGTAGCCTAATGATTCATGATTTCCCCTTTGGTTTCCTACGTCGTTCGCAATGAGGTGGGCAGGGTTCGAATCCGATCTCGTACCCCCTCGTTGAATGGTCCAAGTCGGTGCAGCTCGCTCTATTGGCGATTCCTGAGCATAGTTAAATCTGGGCGTCGCCTCAACCAGAGCTTCATCATGCCGCCCCTGGATCGACAGATAATCGCCGTACCAGTGGTGCGCATTGGCATATTGAGGGTTTAACTCCAATGCGCGCCTGAACTCAACCTCCGCTCCAACCCAATCCCACTTGTGTTCAAGATTCTAGCCCGACTGATCTGAGGATTTGTCTCTCAGATTTTTCTCAAGCAGCCAGCTTATCAATGAGGTCTTTAATGGCCGCATCCGCTTTGTGATAGGCGACCTCAATTTTGACCGGGGGCGTGGAACTGGATGTTGGTCCGGTGATGAAACAAGCTATTGGCCAGGGGTCCGCAGATGCGCTTGTGGAAGAGGATGAACAGGGCGCCCACACGGGTTCCCTTTTCGGTGAGGCGGTAGGCGTAGTGCTGGCCCACGCGCTCCAGCAGGCCGTGGCCTTTCATTTTGCGCAGGTCGTAACGGAGCTGATTGAGGGTGTAGGCTTGCGGAAAAAGGGCAAAAGCAGTCCGCAGGGCTTCCCAGATCTGGACGGTACGCCAGCCGTTCACTTGCGGCCCACCGTGGAGCAGCACTTCCAGGAGGCGCATCATGCGGGTGTCGTGAATCTTGATGCCCGGGATTTTGCTCTTTCCCCTAGCGACGGGAAGAGCCAGACGCTGAAACAGGGGAAAGTCGACATGGACATTGAGCAATTCCCCTTCGATGCCAGCTAGACGATCGGTGACTTCGAGCAGCTTCTTACGGAGAGCGTCCAGATTCTTCAATCCCTTGTTCAGCCCCAGATCTTTGAGCCGGTTGACGGAAGTTCTTGCTGTGTTTCGCTAGGACAAGCGTGAACACGCCTGGAACAATTTTGCCAAACTCAGAATTCACATCGTTTTGCAAGTTGAGAGCAGGGGTGGCAGTCGAACCCGTGTTGCAGGTGCCATCAAACAAGAAACGGGCACACTGCCTTCATGCAACCCAGCGGAGCCAAGAAGCTAAAACACAAAGCGGACCGCGAACTGGCCCATGCGGGCGCCGGTACTCCGGGCCGAATTGACGTAGTTCTGCAAGTTGATGGTGCTGGAGATTTGACCTAGCGGAGTGGTGCTGTTCACCGTTCGTGCCGGCAAGCCAAAGGTCACGCGGTTGAACGCATTGTAGAGCTCCATCCGCAACTGCAAGCCCATACTCTCGCGGATTTTGAACGTCTTGGCCAACGCTGCATCCACGTTCTTCTGGCCCTGCTGCAAGAAGGAGTTGCGGGGTATTGCGCCTGCTGGGAAATCCTGTCCTGGAGAGACGGGAAACTGGTCGCCGGACTTCAAGCTCGCCTGGGACGGCTGGAAGGCGGTGCCTGGCAACTGAAGCTCCGATTGGGTGTCTAGGCAGCGCCCTGGTGGCACCAGCGGCGTCGGACAGCTACTTTGTGCACGCCCGTTGTCAACAGAAGTGTAGAGCAAAGCAGGATCGAGAAGGATCGGGCGGTCGCCGCCCACGCCGTCGAAATTGGCGTCATATCCTGAAAGGACCGTGAACGGCAGCCCGGACGCGAAAGTGGCTACGCCGCTGATTTGCCAACGGCTCACCCACCAGGCGACCGAGAGCGGACTGAACGCGCCCTGCCAACTCTTCATCCACGGCAAATCATAAGTTGCGGAAACTACGACGCGATGCGTCTGATCAAAGCTGGAAAGCCCGCGCAGAGAAGCCTGCGGGTTAACTGCGCCCACCGGAGCGTTCACATCCGAGCCCGTGAAAGTGGCCTCGGACCCCGTATCCATCGTCTTGCTCCAGGTCCACCAGCCAGAGAGAGTCAGGCCATGGCTGGTTGCTTTGGTAACTCTCAGTAGCATTGCGTTGTAGTAGGTGAAAGCGAAGTTGCTTAGAAGGACGTTGCGACCATTAGTGGGGTCGGGACGCCGCTCCGCAAGGCGTTCAGAAGTCGTACTACCCAGGGAAACGTACCCGTGCGGTACGCCATTGACGATCATGATGCCCTTCTGTGCTAAGGACGCTGTTGTACTGGTCAACGACGAGAATGCTTTCAGGGCACCGCTTGAACCCGGTATCAAGTTGCCGCTGGTGTCAAGCGAGTCGCAGATAGGATCGCTGAAGTCCGCGCAGACTCGGTCGAACACCACGGGCTGAAAGTTTCCGCCACCCACATTCACCGTGACCAGAGGCGATGTGATGGGGAAGCGCGCATCGTTGATGCCACTAAAGAAAGGCAATCCTATCCCCCGGTTTCCCTCGTAGCTGACCTGCAGGGCCGTACTCCAGGGCATCTTGCGCTCGACCGTAAGGTTCCACTGCTGGACATAAGGCAGGTGGAAATTCCGGTCGGGAATCAGAAGGGAAGTCAGCAATTGGCCTCCCGCTTCTTTCACACCGTTGCAACCCGAAGCCGTGGTGCTGCAGGCAGCCACGGCAGAGCGGCTGGCGGCGCCAGGGGTGAACTGAAAGCCGCAGGATGGATCAGAAACCTCGAACTGTCCGCCGTTGACGAATACCGTCCCCGCTGGATCCGTTACATTCGCCCCCGGGTTTGCCAAGCAGGGGTTCGCGAACGAAGTCAAAAGGAAGCCGTTGGGAGGCTGGAAACGGAAGTTCAAGCCGCTTTGCGAAAAGACCGACTGGAACACTCGGTCGTAGTAAATGCCGTAGCCGCCCCGGATGACGAAGTCACCCGGTCCGCCCGTAATCTTTCTAAGGAAAGAGTTCTGCGCTTCCGGCGTCCAGGCGAAACCGATGCGCGGCCCCACGTTGTTGTAATCTCCTCCGTAGCCGTAACTGAAGCGGTCTTTAATCTCGTGAGGCGGCCGGACGCCTTCCCAGCGCACTCCCAAATTAAGGGTGAGGTTGCGCTTAAGCCGGAAATCATCTTGGGCGTAAAGGTTTGTCTCGCCGAAGCGATTTTCCGCTTTCGGCAAACCGTATCCCTGGTTGTAGCCTGTAAGAACGCCATCCAGGAAGTCCTCCCATCCACTAAAACCTGTTCCGGCCAATGCCTGAGCGCCCGTATTGATGCTACCGAAGGTCCAGAAGCCGCGCTGCGTGCCGCTCGCGACATCGTCCAGCGCCTGAAATCGCTGGTCTATGCCCATCCGGAGCGTGTGGCGCGTGAAGACGATGGTGTGGTTGTAGACGAGCTGATGGTCGCGCTGATAGCGGTTGATTGGAACGTTAGTGGAGGTACCGATGATTGTCCCGCCGAAAGGAATTGTGTCGCTGGAAGCTGCCGGGTTCACTAGCGTCGTGGCAAATCGGACGGTGGGAACCTGATCGCCATCGGTAACATCCTGGTTGGTATTGCGGTTGCCAAATCCATAACGGAATTCCCCGGTCTGCCGGGGGCCGTACACATGGGTGAGCGTATACCCGAGGTTATACTGCCGATTATTGTTCGTGCCGAAATTATCCCCCAGGATGATTCGGGCCGAGTGCCGAATCTGGCGGCTGTATTGGTAACGTGCGGTCATGGTCGTGCTTGCGTTGGTGTTCCAGTCCATCCTTCCCGTGTAATCCGAGTCCGGAAATGTGAAACCCAGACCGGAAACCAGCACGCAGCGGTTCGGTCGGCCGCTCTGAATCACTTGCGCACAAGCCGCCGGATCATTCGGAGTCTTCCCTTGGAGTTCAGGCGTGTTCCAGAGATTCATCACCGACTTAATGAAATTGAGGTCGCTTTGCAGATTGGGATGAGTGTTTGGATCAACGCAGTAAGGCCCTCCGGGCTGCGGAGTTTCGCCGGCGTTACAAGCCTTGGGACCATCTGTCGGAAGCCAGGTAAATCGCGAGATGCTACCTTTGCCTACGTTGGATACTTTCTCCCCGCTGCCGAAGAAAAACAGCTTGTTCTTCAGGATTGGCCCGCCAATGGTCCCCCCGTACTGGTTTCGGCGTACTGGTGGCCGTTTGCCTCCCGCCTGGTTCAGGAAAAAGTCGTTGGCATTAAAGATGTCATTCTGGATGAAGTCGTACGCGTCCCCGTGGAATTCGTTTGTGCCTGACTTGGTCTGCACCAGAATTACTGCCCCGCCTGCCCGCCCGAATTCCGCCGAATAAGCATTGGTCAGAACTTGAAACTCCTTGATGGTGCTGATGTTCACGTTCTGGCGGTTCTGGTTTTCCGAGGAATCGTCGTTGTTCACGCCGTCAATCTGAAACGTGGACGAGCGCGTGCCCTGGCCGCCGAATGCGGCGTAGGATCCGGTCGAGTTCGTCGGGTTGTTGGAAGAGCCGTTGAAAGCCGCTGGCTGAAAGCCAGGAACCTGCTCGACGAGGGAGATAAAGTTGCGACCGGGCAGCGGCGTTGCCTCGACCTGCAATTCGTTAAGGGTGCTTTTCACCTCGCCGCCCGTCGTGTCAATTAGAGGAATTTCCCCGGCGCGGACTTCCACCTTTTCCGACACGGCGGATGGCTCCAGAACAAAATCGGATACGGTATTCTTGTTCAGTTCCACCACCACGCCGTCCTTTTCCACGCTCCGGAAGCCTTGCAGAGCGACGGTCACTTTGTAGCTGCCGATGGCAAGAAAGCTGAACTGATAGAAACCATCATTATTCGTTGTGGCCTCACGAATCGCTCCCGTTTGCTCGTTGATGGCAGTGACCTTCGTTTGTGGTACGGTGGCGCCGCTCTTGTCCGAGATATGGCCGCTCAACGTTCCTGTCACTGTCTGAGCCCAGGTACCCGAAGCGCCGATGGAAAGTCCCGCGACGATGAAGAACAAAATCCCGATTCGCTTTGTATGCATTCTTGCTCCCTCCCCGCCCTCCCCGGTAAGAGCTTCGTCGGGAGTGCCTCGATCATGTGATCGTGTTCCACAAAAGCTCGCTACGAAGAGCGCTCCAATCGTATTTCGAATACTACCATCGATCGAGAACGCATCTTTCACGACGTTCGGCCTGCCAATCCGCCGTTTCGCCCGCTCGGCGGCAAACGGGCCACCTCCGGTTGCGAGTGGGCTGCCTTGAGGAGAATCTCGATTTTGTGACGCTTTAGCATCCCAATCATCCCTCTCCCTCCGCCCGACCGGCCTAACGACCGATGGCAAAGGGAGATTCTTAGCACTTCTGCTTGGTACTAGACCGGCCAGAATTTCCGGAATGAATGGGGCCAGAGTTTCCGGAACCCGCACCAACTGGCATGTTGTCTGTCTGGCATCGGTTCGTTTCTCTCTTTCTTCCTTCTTTCAAGCGTGATTTCCGCTTGAAAAAAAGAAGCAAATGCCCTTCGTGGCGGGGTAACGCGCGTGTCCGTCCGCACTGTCAAGGCCGCGGGGTCGGCGTTCATCGAAGCGAAGCGCAGAGCCTTGACAGAACAAGCGGACGGATGAGGCGCAGGGTTTAGCCAGGAAGGGCAGTAAGGCGAGAATTCGGTTTAGCGAGACCGCTTCCGAATCTGCGAGAATGATCGCGTGTGTAACCGTTACCGATTGACGCACTCGAAGCAGTACCTTGCCGAGCGCTTTCAAGCTGCGGATGACAAAATTGAAGCGCATCCGCGATACAACATTGCGCCAACGCAGCCCGTCCTAATCGTCCGAAAGGAACGAGGCAAGAAGATTCGCCGCTTCACAACCATGCATTGGGGATTGATTCCGTCGTGGGCAAAAGACATGAGCATCGGAAATCGGACGCTCAACGCGCGGTCGGAGACCGTGACAAACACACCGGCATTTCGAGATTCGATCCTTACCAAACGTTGCCTCATTCCTGCGGATGGATTTTACGAGTGGCGAAAAATGGGATCGGTAAAGCAGCCTTACTGCTTCGAGGTTGGTGAGGGTGAAGTCTTTGCATTCGCCGGACTGTGGGATGAGTGGAGGAGCCCGGATGGAGAGATCATTGAAAGTTGCACGATCTTAACGACCGGTCCGAACTCGCTCGTAGCCGATCTGCATGACCGTATGCCCGTCATCGTGACGCCCGACAAGTACGATGTGTGGCTCGATCCCGACGTGAATGACTTCAACACGATTCGTGACATTCTCAAGCCCTACGACGCGAACTTGATGCGTCGGTATCCTGTCAGCAGGAAACTCAACAATTCAAAAATTGACGATGCGGAGGCCGCGTCGCCTGTGACGTTAGACACTCCAACTCAGGGCCAGTTGTTCTAGCCTTTCAGCCTTTCACGCTTCCGCGACCGCAGTCACGCTTCCCAGTGCTCCGTTTTCCAACACAATCTTGCGGACGTACTCACCTTGCCAATCAATCCAGACTACCGAGCCTGAATCGCTCAAAAACCTGCCCCACCGAAGTCCTTCGAGAGGCAGATTCCACGGTGCCACGGTCATCTCCAATCGTTCGACGTATCCAAGCCCTTGTATGACAACCCCATCGCCCAAATCCACGGTCGCGCGGGCTCGCGGATGCACCGAATGCCATTCAATCGCGCCCTCGCGCGACTCATAAATCCGGACATCACAAGGACGATCGAGCCGCTCCCACGCGCCTTTAGTCTTAAGCGATTTGCTCTGCCATCGAATGGTGGTGCCTTCTTCTACGGGCATCGCGCATTTTCTGAGGGAGTATCCCGTGCGGGGCTGATTGACGGCGATCGCTTCTAACACGCTTGCATAGGGCAGGACAATCGTTCGCCACCGCACAGTGCCACAGTACACAATGGCCGTGTCACCGTTTTCCCCAATGCAG
>QHYI01000220.1 GCA_003223245.1 Acidobacteriota bacterium | reverse complement strand
TTTCTTTGCGTAGCCGTTCATTCTCTTGGCGGACAGCACGCCACCGCTGCCGAAGCTGCTCGATCTTGCGTTTCCACTCGCGCAGAGTCGCCGAGAACATCGGATCCTATCTCTGGCAACTTACGCTAACAAAATCGGAAGGATTTCGCCAGCCCTAATTTAATTTCAACTAATTTCAAGGCTGGAACCGAAGGTCAGGCTTTCAGACAGGCAAATCGTTGGAGCTCATGTTTTCGCGGTTCTCCACACGGTAAACAATGATGTTTTTTGTAGCGCCCGAAACTGGTGCGCAATTCTTGTTTGGACCTGATTTTGGGTGCAGGTGTCGTCTGCATTCCGTTCTCTGTTCACGCCACGTTCTTTAAGCATTTCTGTGGCTGTGATTCTCAGTAGACAGATGACACAATGACACCGGCCCTGGTTTTGTTTGCGTTTGGAGAGAAACGGTCCTGCTGATAAAATCGAAAGATTGCGAAAGTAAGCGCGGCGCAGCTGTGTGGTGGGCGGTTGCCTAGGAGGAGCGGAGACGGGGCAACGGTCGAAAATGTTGCGCGCCACGTTCGGTTACCACGCAAGCAAAGAGATTTCGTTTAGGGGCGTAGCTCAGTGGTAGAGCAGCGGCCTTTTAAGCCGAAGGTCGTGGGTTCGATCCCCACCGCCCCTACCAGCTTTCCTCACTGCTAAGGACTTGTCAGTTTCGCGCGTGGGCAGAAGTGGGCAATAAGAGGTTTAGCGGTCGGCTCAGAAGTGCGAAAATCCTGCGGAACGGCCGGCAAGCCGACAAAGCAAACAGCAAAGACTAAAAAAAGCGTAGCGTGTCTGTTACTCCGAGTCCCCCAATAGTGGCCCTCTACTGTGAAGCGACTCCATATGGTCTGACTGATCGACAGGTCCTTCGAGCTTCGAGCGGCAGAAGAATCGGACAGCGAGGAAAGACCACAATTGCCTGAGTATGCCGTAGTGCGCCCAACTGAACCCGCAGCCTTGGATAGCTCGATGGCTCTACACTAGCCGACTCCCGGTGCTGATCACCCCCCTGCCCGCCTGAATTACTTCCGGATTGACGATACACTCAGAGCCGCCGCTAAAACACTGAGGGTTTCGAGTGTTAAACTGCCGCCGTGGCAAATTCTGACAAGTCGAATGGCTACGACGAAATCGCGGCGATCTTCATATCTGGGCGCGGGCGGAACCATTCAGGCGTCGGAGCCTCAGTTGTGACTGACTGGTCCCAGAAGCTTCCGGACCGTGCAACAGTCCTCGACTTGGGATGCGGGAACGGCGTGCCGATTTCGCAAGCTTTGATTGAACGCGGGTTCAATGTGTACGGAGTGGACGCCTCAGCCAGGATGGTCGCAGCGTTCCGAGCCAGCTTTCCAACCGTCCCAGTTGAGTGTGCCGCTGTAGAGGATTCGGACTTCTTCGGTCGAACTTTTGATGGTGTGGTCGCCTGGGGCCTTTTCTTTCTGCTGGACGCGGAAGTCCAACGCAGATTGATCGCGAAAGTCGCCGCCGTCCTGCCAAGCGGTGGCAGATTGCTGTTCACTGCTCCGAGTGAAAGCTGTTCCTGGGCCGATGCCATGACCGGGCGAACGTCAATCTCATTGGGGTACGAGGCATACCGAAAAGCGTTAGAAGCCGAGGGTATGTCGCTTGTTGGCACACGGCTTGATGAAGGCGAGAACCACTACTACTTCGCACAGAAGACATAGTTTTGGAGCGCCGACCAAACTCCCGTAAAGTCGCATCGTGGCGTTTCTTGTGGGGCAACTCTGACGTAACGTGATTAGGTAAGGGTTGCCGATTATTACCGGCCAATCCTATGAATCACACCCCGAAAAAAGCATAGAGGAAGCTGTATTCTCTTCCGAGCTGACGAGCAGGGCACTCATTCACCTAGGGTAAAAAGTGGTATCCTCCGCGCATGCAAGACCAGGGCGCTCCAGGTGGCAACAGCCCGAGTGGTGCGCAGACTCCCAATAGATTCGCTGGTTCTGCATTGGGATGGCCATCTGCGCCATCATCGTCAGTGTCTTGGGGTTTGCACCTTCCCTCGTCAACACCGCCGCGCGTCATGTGCCTCACTGAGAGGCACACACAAATCTAACAAGGAGAATATCCAATGAAACAAAACGTGATGTTAACCATCGCGTCTCTGCTCTCGATCCTCTTGCTGACGCTTCACATTACGGACGACATCGTCCGTGGGATATCGAAGGCCGAGCCCTCAAACATTGCGTTGGCCGTTCTCGTGGTGTTGCTGTACGGGACGCTGGTGCTCGCCGAACGGAGATCGGGGTACGTCATCATGCTGCTCGTCGGGTTGTTCGCGGCAGCCATGCCCGTCATCCACATGAGGGGGGCTCATTACGGCGAGATCGCCAAGTCCACCGGCGGCTTCTTCTTCGTCTGGACACTGTGGGCGCTCGGCGGGCTCGGGGGCTTCACCTTCATCCTCTCGGCGCGCGGACTGTGGAGTCTGCGACGGGCCCAGCCACGGTAGTCCAACAACCCGAACATGGAAAGGGCCCGATTTGGAGGCTCTCTGCCGCCTGCGGCCGGATGGGCAACTCTTCCATAATCCGGTCTCGTGAGTTATGCGTGCGATAGTTGTTGAAGTAGGTCCTGAAATCGAGCAGCTTGTTTTCGAGGTCTGCCGTCGTCCAGAACAACAGGTGATCCAAGTATTCCCGACGCAGCGTGCCGATCAGCCTTTCCACGAATGGATGGGAAAGGGGCACGTGGGGGATGGTCTTGATTTGCGTCAACTCCAGTATCCGCAGATTGGCTTGCCATTGGTGGAACCGATAGAGCGGATCATTGTCGGAGCTTAGGTACTTCGGCATCCAGCGTTGCCCTCGAATAGCGCGGTTGAACATCCGACAGAGTGCGGCACCATCGACCGTTCCCGCATGGACGCCGAACCCGATGATCCGGCGCGTGAATTGATCCATGACCACCAGGACCCAGTGGGACCGCAAGGTGGCCGACTCGCACCTGAATAGATCGATACTCCAGAGGCTGTCTTTCATATGCCCAAGGAAAGTCAGCCAGGAAGGGCCACCGGGGTCCTGCCCCGGCCGGCAGTGCTGGGCGAGAATCCTGCGAACCACGTCTTTGTCGATTTGGATCTGAAACGCCAAGGCGATCTGTTGAGCGATTCGCGGACAGCCCCAGTTGGGATTCCGTTGTTTCATTTCGACGACCGCACGGATGAGCTCTGTGCTCGGCCCTTTCGGGCCGGGCTTCCGACGGAGATTCGGGGAGAACAGCACGCGGTACTTTTGCTTGCTCAAGGCTTTGTGAAGGCCAAGCAGTGTCGAAGGCTTCAGAACGATTGCGGAACGGAGCAGACGAGTGGGACGTACCAAGAGCGCCAGCAAGCCGGCGAGGATGCGGTCCGAGATTCACGACCAAGAGTTGGTGCTTGAGGAGAAGCGACTCCGCAACGATGGAACGGACGCCGCCAGGACCGAGCAAGCGGGCCAGGGTAGCAGTGAAATGGATAAAAAATGACCAGGTTGCTCATCGCAGAATGCGTAGCAGGACGGGAAATCCTGAGGGAATATCGGCGAAACAACAATTCGCCAGCCACAGCCTGCAAGCCGCAGGTGGTCCCTACTTTTCGGAATCTTCTCGTGTTCATAGGATGTAGGTTTGTGTACATACCCGTGTTATAGTTGGACAAGGGGACAATCGGATGCGTACGACCAAATCGCGATCACATAAGCACTTTCGTTTGACCGCGGCGAAAATCAGGCGTGCACAGAAGGTATTAGGCGCCGGCACGGAAACAGAGGCCATCGAGCGAGCCTTGGATCTGGTGATTTCCGAACACGAGAGGAACCGGTTGGCTGCGGAAGCCAATGAGCGCTTCGTGAAAAGCGGTATAGCCGCGAAGGATGTCTACGGCACACTGGAGCGGTAGATGCAGCCGGTGCTGTTCGACACATCGATTTACATCACGGCCTTGCGCTTGGGGGATGAGGCAGCCTTGGGGCTGAGGCGAGTTGCGGCTGGCGCCCCCGCTTGGCTGAGTTCCGTCGTGCTCGAAGAACTTTATGCGGGGGTGAGCACGCACAGTCGGCACGTTGTTGAACGCCTTGAGCGCGACTTCCACAGAGCCGGCCGTATCTTGGTTCCCAACCTTACGGACTGGACACAGACGGGCAAAGTGCTCGCTCTGCTGGCCGCCAAGTACGATTACGAGCAAATAGGGAAGGGGCGCTTGACCAATGATGCGCTGATTGCAATGAGCGCAGGCCGTTTGGGAATGACAGTGATAACGGCCAATGCGCGTGACTTTGGGAAGCTTGCAGAGTTCCGGCCGTTTCAGTGGCGACTAGAAAAACCGGACACCAGCCGCAGTGCCAGCAGAGCGAGCAGTACCTCCTGACGAAGGGTTTCTCTTCTGAACCCCTGATTTGCAGACGGTCGCTCCCCATCGCAATTCCTCTGGAAGGAATGTTATCTGGACCCGCCTGACGCTTTCCGGCTGGCGCCTAAACCGTAGGCATCCCTGCAACTGAAGCGTGCTTTTGGGCGCTCCGGATGAAAATCGTTTCACAGGCTCGAAAATCACCGCGCTTGTGCTTGGGTGGGTTGAGGATTGGGCGCTTCGATCCGATAGCCGAGGCTTTGGAGTTGCCGGATCATTCTTGCTGTGCGCCTTTGCTTCGATTGTTTGGTGACGGCTGGGCCCCGTTCTTCGTAGCGGACGCCCTGATGCAAGATCAACCAGATTAGCCGACACTATCGATGGGCTATAGCTCCGATGGCTTGATTGTGTCCCAGGCGCGGGACCGAGCGGCGATACACGATCTCGAAAATACTTCCTTTGGTCCTGGTGGTCCTGGCTGCGGCATTAGCAGCCTGATTGAGTAAGCGCCGCATGTGACGGTTGCCCTTCGGCGACCGGTGGCTGTAGTTCACGCCGGCGCTCTCGTGGTCGCCGGGGCAGGCACCAACCCAGGAGGAGAGACATTTCTCGGAGGGAAACGTCGCTGCGGTGGGGCCGACTTCGGCAATGATCTGTTGTGCAGAGTCAACGCCCAGACCGGGCACCTCCGCCAGGCGTTCGACGGCATCCTGGTGCTGGCGGAGCAAACCGGCCATCTCCTGGTCCAGTTGGGCGATCTGCTCGTCGATCAATCGCAATTCTTCCAAGGCTATCTTCAGCAGCCGCCGGTAGACGGCGTTCAACTCCATGCGTGCGCCGAGTGCGTCGCACAACTGTTCCGGCGTGGCGCGCAAGCGCTCATCCGCCAAAGCGGCCAGAGCCGCTGGGTTGGTTTCCCCGTCAGCGAGGGCCTTCAGCATCCGCCGGGCACTGAGGCCCAGCAGATCCGAGACTAGGCTGGACAACTTAATGTGAGCCTCTTCTAGAAGAGCCTCCAATTGGTTCTGCAGCCGCACCCGATCGCACCTCAAGTGGTACTTCTTGCGCGTAACTGTGCGCCACAGACGTTGCTCGGCATCGGGCACAAAGCTCAGAGTCAATTCCTGGGCCACCAGCCGCTTCACCAGGCGTTCGGCATCGACGAAATCCCTCTTTCGTCCGCGCCGCCCGCGATTGGACTGCGCCTGCGCGAGATGCAACGTTCCGGACTTCCGCCTTGCGCCTTCGCGCTTCTCGCAGATCGGCTTCCAGTATCGCTCCAGTGCTCCCCA
>QHYI01000234.1 GCA_003223245.1 Acidobacteriota bacterium | reverse complement strand
ACAACACCATTGTCGAGCGGGAATTTGCCAGAGGCGTGGCGGTTTCTGCGGGTTACGTCGGAAATCGTGGTTTGCACCTGCAGCGAAAACGGAATATCAATCAAATCCTGGCGCCGGGAACGACCTACGCCAATCCTTCGGTGAACCCCAACGCGCTGCGGCCTTATCTCGGAGCGGGAATTATCGACATCTCAGAAAACTCCGGTCTGTCGAAGTATGATTCGTTCCAAGCAACGGTGCGGAAGATCATCGGGGCGCTGACGTTCGGTGTGTCTTACACTTATTCCCGTTCTCTAGACAATACATCGTCGCTTACCGATGTGCTGCCCAATTCGTACAACGATGCGAATTATTGGGGGCCGTCTGATTACACCGTGCCGCAGGCACTGACTGTGAGCTACACCTACAACCTGCCGATGCGTGGTCGGGGAGCATTGACGAAAATGATGATCGGTGGATGGGCAATTTCCGGAATAAATCAGTTTGACTCCGGTGTACCCTTCTCGGTGCGCACGAACATCGACTATGCGGGAATTGGGCCGGGGAGCGGAAACCAGTTCTGGATCGTGTCCGGCAATCCAAACGGCTGCTCTACGCCGTTTGAGGGAGTCGGGGCGACAGTTTACTGCAAGAGCGCATTCACCGCGCCTGCGCAAGGCGCTTTTGCGACGGGCGATACAAGAAATATGTTCAACAATCCGGGATTCTGGCAATGGAATTTTGCGGCGTACAAATCATTTCCACTGAAGGAAGCCTTGCACCTTCAATTTCGCGCCGAGGCGTTTAATTTAATAAATCATCCGAATTGGGGAACGGTCAACTCCAATCCCCTTAGCTCGACGTTCATGATGGTTACATCTAAATTGGGCAGCCGGAATCTACAGTTTGAACTGCGGCTCGCCTTCTGAGGACTTCCAAATGAACAGACGCGAGTTCATGCAGACCGCTCTCGGTGCAGCCGTTCTCACGGTGGACACTGCCAGGGCGGCGGACACACCACAACGACAACGCCCTGCTCCCATGATCGGCATTCAGGTAGGAGCGGCCTCTTTCGTCGATGAAGGTATTGATCCAGTTTTGGATCGCTTTCAACGGGATGCGCACATCAATGGCCTATTCATTGCAACCTTCTCCTACGGGCGCGGAATCGCCGGGAGGCAAGTTCCCGGACAGCCGTTACCGGACCACGGCAAACAGGAGTACGACACGGCTTTTCACGGCGGCAATTTTGCAACCACCCATGAAGGCTTCTACGCGCGTACTTCACTGAGAAAAATTCAGTCACCGGATCATCCCGGGTTCGACGTACTCGCAAGCGTTCTGCCGAAGGCCCAGTCACGAAATATGAAAACTTTCTGCTGGTATGAAGACGTCTTTCGTCGTGATCTTGAGGGCATCGACCGCTTGCAGGAAGTAACGCTGTCTGGCAAAAAA
>QHYI01000233.1:2299-2808 GCA_003223245.1 Acidobacteriota bacterium | reverse complement strand
ACGGCTACACGAAACTCGCATCGTTGGTCCGCGAGTCCCGAGCGGGTTCACGTCCAAATGACGGCTATTTCGTTTCTTACTGGCGTCTGCTCGTCCAGTATCCGGAAATTCTTGCCTGGGAAAAGCTGTGGAACGACGGCCAGCGCGGCACGTATGCGAGGATCTATCAATTCGCCAAATCCATTCGTCCGACACTCATGGTCGGCTGGCACATCTGGCATAACAATTCCTTCAGCCCGTTTTACCGTGCCGAGCAGGACTATGCTGAGTTTCGGAAGTATTCCGATTTCCTGAAAGTGGTGATGTACAACAACTGCGGGGGACCTCGGCTTGCTTCCTACGTGAACAGCGTGAGCCGCACAATCTTTGGCGATTTCTCGCCCGAAGAAGTGCTCGGCTCTGCGTATAAAGTGCTGGATTACGAGGAAGCGAATCTCGCGGAGCTTCCCCGCAAAGGTCTGTCGGCGGATTACGTAGAAAGTGAAACCCGACGCGCGATCAATGGCGTT
>QHYI01000233.1:0-2151 GCA_003223245.1 Acidobacteriota bacterium | reverse complement strand
CGAACCTCCGAGCGGCGCGGGAGGGCTTGCAATATGAATAGGCGCTCAATTCTCTTGCTTACCGCAACGTCAGTCGCAGCAACTCCCGCCGACCTTGTCGACGCTTTCGCCAATGCACCATCCCGGAGTTCCGCAAGCCCGGCTTACACAAGTGCGTGGTACGCGACGATGCGGCGGTGCGGACAGATCAACTACAACGAACGCGATCCGCTGACGATGGATACCGAAGCGTGGGGCGATTATTGGGCGTCACTGAAGGTCGATGCCGTGCTGCTGAACGGCGGCGGCATTCTCGCTTTTTATCCCACGGAAGTGCCTTATCACCGTCGCAGTCAGTTCCTCGGCACGCGAGACCTGTTTGGAGAGCTAGTCGCAGCGATGAAACGGCGTAACATTCGCGCCGTCGCGCGTATGGATTGCAACCTCGCCTATGAAGATGCCTTGAAAGCTCATCCGGAATGGTTTGAGCGCAATCAGGATGGAGCGCCAAGACCTCATGCCGAGTCGCCGTGGCTATTTGCAACGTGCATGTTCAGCACGTATTTCACCGAGCAGATGACTGCAATCTATCGCGAAATCAACCAACGGTATTCAATCGACGGATTCTTTACAAATGGCTGGCCCTCGACAGGCCCGCTGCGTGTTTGCTACTGCGAAAACTGCCGAAACCTGTTTGCAAAACTAGGCGGAGAGCCGCCTGCCGAGACCGACATCTCGAATCCGCTTTATCGCAACTACTATCAAGCGTACATGGATCGCATACAGGAGATTTGGCGTCTGTGGGACAACATTGCGCGAGAGAAGAACTCGCAATCGGTGTACGCGGGGAACCTTGGCGGCGGCTTCGATACGGTGAAAGATCTGAAGCAGCTCGGCAGCGTTGCCGCCTGGTTCAATGCCGACCATCAGGGGCGTGCTGGCGAGACGCCGATATGGAGTTGCGCACAGCAGGGACGCGTAGCCTATTCCGTTATGCAGGGCCGCACTATCACGAATGTTTCAGGGGCTTACAGCAATGCGCAACCTGTCTGGCGGCATGTCTCAAAATCCCCGGCAGAGCTAACCCTTTGGATGGCCCAAACCACAGCCAGTGGCATGGTGCCGTGGTTTCACTGGCTTGGCGGCTCTCCCGAGGATAACCGGTGGCGCGAAGTGGGCCGTTCGTTTTTTGACTGGCTGGCGGCAAACGAAGTGCACTTCCGCAACCGCCGCACGATTGCTGATGTGGCCGTTCTCTATCCTCAGCGCACGGTAGCATTCTACTCGCGGCCAGAGTCAAAGCGGCCAGGTTATCGCGGTGGTCCCATCGATTATTTGCAAGGACTTTACTACGCGTTGCTCGAAGGCCGTTTCTTCTTCGATTTGGTACACGAAGGAAATCTCGACGCGGCGAATCTTAAAAAATATCGCGTCTTACTTTTGCCTAACGCTGCGTATCTGAGCGAAGCTCAGTGTGAAGCCATCCGGCAGTATGTGAAGGATGGCGGTTCGCTTCTCGCCACTTTTGAAAGTTCACGCTATTCGGAGTGGGGAGAACCCCGAAATGATTTCCAACTGGCTGATCTCTTTGACGCGCATGTGACGGGCGACGTCATCGGTCCACATGGGAACAGTTACGCACGCATAGAGGCTCGCCATCCGGTCCTCGAAGGCTTCAATGGCACTGCTCTGCTTCCCGGAGCCGAGAATCGCGTACCGATCAGTACGGCGGTTCCGCTAACGTTGAGCGTGGTTCCCGCGTACCCGGCCTTCCCGCCGGAAATGGTTTATCCCCGGACGCCACGGACGACCGAGCCGGCCGCAGTTTTCCAGGAAAAAGGAAAATCACGCATCGTCTATTTCGCCGGAGACGTCGACCGTACTTGTTGGCGGTCCGGAAACAGGGACATCAGTCAGCTTTTACAGAACGCGATCAGGTGGGTGCGCGGGCCAGAGCCCCGTGTTTCGATCACTGGCGAGGGGCTTATTGAGGCATTTGCGTGGGAGACTGAACCCGGATACGCGCTGCATCTGCTGAACTACACGAATCCCAATATGACGCATGGAGCCGTCCGTCATACGTATACACTCGGAGCACAGCACGTGCGTTTTCGCGTCGGCAGGGATCGCGTAGTCAAGAATGTTCGCGCCCTGCGTTCGGCAGCCACACTA
>QHYI01000219.1 GCA_003223245.1 Acidobacteriota bacterium | reverse complement strand
ACGCAGCAACGCCAAAGCTCGCCTGCGCCGGTCTTCCAACAGATCGGCGCTCCCCTTCGGTCTGGGCATAGGTGTTCTGCCTCCTGAACACCCATTATGCGCATGTTGCCTTATTTATGCACAGATCTATAGGAAACGTAGAATGTATAGGTCAAAGGAGAAGCGCTTGGTGTAAAAAAGTTGACTCAGCCAGCGAGCTGATTCAAAAACACCAACGACGTCAGCAGCCTGATGTCGCGTCTATCGTTGGGCAATTTTCGGCGGTGCGGAGTCAGCGTCAGGCCGACCGCGGTTCACGTGGTTGGAATTCAAATCTTCGGCTGATTGCGCGGCGCAACCGTCATAGCACGGCATCGGATGCGACACCCCCGACATTAACCGGGAAGCTCACCGGGGGATAGTTCCCCGGTCCGAGGAATAACCCCTCCCGGTCATTGCTGACAACAACGGTCGTCGCGTGTGGGCCGTTCGATCCTTGCACGATCTCGAACTCGACGTAATCGCCCGTTTCAGTGTTCGGTAGCCCTCGCCCGCGATGGAGAAAAAGCAAAGCTGGCTATCGCCGGGTTGCGGGCTTCTTCACAAATCGATACACGAAGCGGAACAGGCCCACGGGAGCCACAATCGTACCCACAAAGAGCGCTACTGCGATCAGGTGCAAGAGCGGCGCTTCACGTCTTTTTCATCGCCTCGATGATGGATTCGTAATCCCTAGCCCGCTGCCGATATCCCTTCGCGGTTTCCTTCCACGCTTCGCGCTCCGAGTCAGGCAATTTCGGAAGCATAGCTTCGACTCGGCGGGCGTCTCCCTCCAGGGTCTGCGCTTCATCGGTCAAAAGCTTCATGACAATCGGCAGCATAGTGAAGCCTCCTCAGACTTACAGTTGGCCCTGCGAAATGCTACTAGCCAGCATTCGACCGAATCAATTGGCCGTAAATAGTACTGATGCCCAAAAACTAAATCTTCCGCATTGCGGATGCTTTGCAACGGCACTCTTCCGTAAGCACGTTCCGGACGAAGAGGTCGCCGAGGACTTCCCTGCTCTCAATGAGAGGGACTTGGCCTATGCGCGGCTTGCGGCACGACTTGGGCAGCCACCAGGACGGCCGAAAAAGCACTTGCGAATCGAATGGGAGCCCGGTGTTGCTAATTTATCAAATAGAGATGTAGTTCAGTTGGGTAGAACGCTGCCCTCTCGTTGGTTATCTCGCACTTCCACGGCCGACCAGTTTGGATCCGGTCGCTAGACATTCTACTTTTCCCCTGTTAACTCGGAACGGGGAACATTTGAAAAGTCTTGTTCTTTCCCCAACGGTAGATCGCGAAATCTTGGTCCAGTGTCAATATCTCTCCCGTCCCAAACTCGTCCGCCAAACAAATCAGGCAAGCATCGGCAAGATCGATACTACGGTCGCGGTACTTCCGCAGCGCATGCTTTACACAAGTGCTCTCCCGCGAAAGTTGGAAAGGAATCTGAAAAATACCCGCGGCAATGTTTTCGATCACCGCTTCTGGCGCACCCCGCAAGTTGCGCAGAAGATAGCAACTCTCTGCAATTACTGCTTCGCAGGTGATCAAGGGCGCCTTCAATTCTTGAACCGCTCCGGCGCACGCCCGGTGCAGACGCTCACCACGATCCAGGAGGCCAACGATGACACCCGTGTCGAGCAGGACCGGCTTCATCGCCCAAAGTCCCTTAAGTGTTTCTTACTCGATCCCAGGTCGCGCACATGGGACTCGAACTTGCCGAGGCCGATAATGCCGCGCTTCTTTCGTCGCAAATAGCTCGCTTCCAGAACACGCAGCCCTTCACGTACCACCTGCGAAGGAGTCCAACCCAATTCTCTTACCAGAACCGCAAGTCTCTTCCGCGATCGATCATCCAGTCTCGCTTGAATCGCTGATCTCATAACCCTATCGTACTACACACTACAATCTGTATGACATAGGAGGCTGCGGAGCAACAGGGACTCGTCAAGAACTTACGGGGCTCTTCGCAGAGACAGATAGTACCGCATGCGTACCATTCGAACGATCACGCTGTATGTGATCTTGCAAAGCTCTTATTTACAAGGTTTTACGCTAAGTTGATTTCATGGTTCGCTGCTAGTTCCGCATGATTCGAGTGAATTTGCGGGGAGCGCTCGACTACGGCCGTGCCTGGCCCACAAAGAAGTTGTAAAGCCAGCCAAAGATGAGGGCTGCGACGGCCCCATCAACAACGACATAGCCCGTACCGATCGGAACATCGCCAATGGTTCGTCTTTAAAAGAGATATTCCCGGTGCAGACCTCCATCTTCTCGACACGGGCCATTTCGCGTTGGAAGAAGAAGTGGATCGGATTGGGTCGCTAATGCATGAGTTTCTCGACCGAAAAATAAACAAGAAATAAGTATTGAAAGGGCGCCAAAAAGATCTCTTTTGATTTGGGTCCTCTCCATCGGATATGCAATGGAAGGACCCGGAATTGAAAGTTAGACGTTTGACGAAGTCGGACCTTAGGTGTGTCCGCCGAAAAGAACAGACCTTTTCGTCCAACGCGTAACGGTGGTGGACCCCAATGTCAAGACCATTTTTCTGCTGCGATAAGTTAATTTCGGATGAGGTCGGTTTGTTGTTGTTGGGCCTGTGGGAACTGTGAAAAAGCCGAGCGTTGTTGGCGAGGCTGTTTTCAAGCTGCGGGGGGAATCCGCGTTCTTTGCGGATTTCCACCGCAGCGTCAGTTTCCACAGGCCTTCCCTTCTTTCTTTTTTGCTACTTTTTTCTTTCTTCGTGATTCTCTTCAATTTTCCACAAAGAAATTTCTCTCCAGGATGGCCTAGGAACGATGATCGCCAACTCGCCCGACCCACAGCATCTCCGGTTTGGCCGCTCTTCAGGCGCATTGCCCTTTTCCAAAGTACATCGCCGCTGGCGTCTGATAATCCAGGCTCTGATGCAATCTTTCAAAGTTATAAAAATGAAAGTATTTTTCGATCCCCGTACGCGCCTCTGGAACTAATTGATAGTCCCTCAGGTAGACCTCCTCATATTTTAGGGAGCGCCACAAACGTTCGATGAAAATGTTGTCCAGACACCGTCCCCGCCCGTCCATGCTGATCGCGATGTTGCGCCGCTCCAATTCACCAAGGAACCGTTCGCTGGTGAACTGCGATCCTTGATCGCTGTTGAAGATTTCCGGACGGCCCCCTCGTAGTGCGCCCCGCAAGGCCTCCAGGCAGAACTCTAATTCCATCGTCATCGACAACGCCCAGCTCAACACGAATCGGCTGAACCAATCCATCACCGCCACCAAATACAAAAATCCGTGGGCCATGGGAATGTAGGTGATGTCCGTACACCACACCTGGTCCCGCCGCTCGATCCTCAACCGCCTCAGCAGGTAGGGATAGATCTTGTGCCCTTCCCCAGGCTGGCTCAGTTTCGGCTTCGCGTACACCGCCTCGATACCCATCACTCGCATCAGCCGCACCACCCGCTTGCGGTTTACCGCATGGCCCTGAGATTGCACCCAAGCTGTCATTCGTCGACTCCCATAGAACGGCACCCGCGTGTACTGCCGATCGATCAACCGCATCAGCCGTAGATTTTCCTGGCTCTCTTCCACCGGCTCGTAATACAAGCTCGCACGGCTCAACCCCAACAAGGCACACTGCCGCCGGATGCTGATTTCGGGATACTCCGGTTCTATCCAGCCGCGTCGATCCTCATTCGAGCAGGCCAGCTTTTTTTTTCAGCCACTCCAACTCCATCTTTAGCCGGCCGATCTGCTCGTACAGTGCCTCCGCGTCGAAGTCCCCGTCGCGAGCTTTCCGCGTACGACCATCCACAAAATGTTCTTGCAATTGCTCCAGGGCCGCCTTCCTCCAGTTCGCAATCTGCACCGGATGCACCTGAAACTGTGACCCCAATTGGCTCAGGGTCTTCTCCCCGCGAATTGCCTCCAATGCCACCCGGGCCTTGAATTTTGCACTGTAACGATTCCTCGTCGTTTTCATCGCTCCCCTTTGCGTCAACGACTTCGTCAAAATCTTAACTTATCGGGTGGTCTAAATTTCGGGGTCCACTATAAACCTCCTCTTCTCTTCGATCTAAAGGGGTTGGAGGCGCTGCCGCAAGCCTTCTTGCCGGCCAATCCGCGTGTTGATAACAGTTGTGTGAGTCGGCCGCGCGCGTGCTGCCGACCGCCAAGTCAGCTTTTCGCTTCACTTCCGCTGTTTTCGATTCTGACGACCTGGCCAGGCGCGATGGACTCGAGGTGAGCGAGGCACACGGGCATGAGAGGAACGAGGTCTTCCAAGAGGACGGATTTACCACAGAAAATAATGACCGCAATTTTCCGATGTCCGAGGTTCTGCTGCTATTCAAATCCGCGATCCACAGTCAGGAGAACGTCGAACTCCGCGGCCTCGGCTGCGGTCAAGAGCTGACCGTTCTCAAGTCCCGCGAAGCCAGCATACCGGGCGGTTTGACATTCGTGCCCGGCGAGATAGTTGCGCAGTCCTTCGCTCACACACTCGTCGAGGAGGACGCGCATTCATGCCTGGGCCGACAGCAGCTGTTGAGCTTCTTCCAGTGCGGCGATGGCCATCTCGCGTGAAACAGTCGGATACTCTTCGAGAAATTCTTCAAGGGTGTGGCCCCTCTCCAGGGAATCGAACAGGAGTTGGAGGGGTACTCGCGTCCCGCGAAAAACCGGCGTTCCGCTCAGGATATTTGGATTTTTGACGATCACGCTGTCCCTCAAGCTCATACGATCTCCATTACGCACAGTATAGCACTCTCTTCAGGCACGTTTCCCTACCTGTCCCTCGTCAAAATCATCACAGTAGCAATGTTACAGCGGCCAAGATTAGGGGTCGGCCAGAGTTTTGGCGAACCACAGCAGAGCCGCCTCCGGTGGTCTCTCAGTTTGATAAATGGCTAAATGTATAGCGGAATCGGAGACCACGACTCGTCAAATCGCGCTGTTGTTGTTTCGCGTTAACCGTACGTGAGATCGGTGCTCTGTCCGACCTCGATAATGTAACCGTCAGGATCGCGGATGTAGCAGCGTATTTCGCCGTACTTGGGTATTGGTTTTGTGATGAACTCGGCCCCTCGACTTTTCCATAATTCATCGCAGGCTTGAATATCGGCAACGCGGAAATTCATAAAGCTGTTGATGTGGTTCGGGTCGGGGACACTCAGCGTTACCGTAGGCTTGTCGGGCGTCGGGCCACCGCCAACGTTCAGAATCATCCAGATATTCGCAACCTGAAGGTACCCGGGGGCGTTGCCGTCGCCCAGGCTCAGAATGCGAGCGCCGAAGACCTTTTCGTAGTAGTGCGCTGATCTTGACGACGACCAAGGTTCGTCGAGACGTGTTTCGTCGCCTGCTGCATCTGTGCTAGTATGAATCCCGCATGAGCACACAAATTCTTATTAGCGGTTTATTGGCGGTTTCGGCAGGGACAGCTGCTACCGTATGCACCGCAAGCGAAGGGTGCGCTATATGCAAATCTTGCAAAGCCCTTGTTTGCAAGGTTTTACGCTAAGTTGTTGATTCCACGGCTGGGGACGTAGTTCAGTTGGTTAGAACGCTGCCCTGTCACGGCAGAGGTCGCGAGTTCGAGTCTCGTCGTCCCCGCCATTCATTCTCAAGGACTTACCAGAAGTGCTCCATTTTCGCGTGGGCACAAAAAGGCACAAAATAGGTACAAGAAATAGAGTCTGTCCAGACAGAGCTTACGTTTCCTGCGTGTACCCCCCCCTCCGTGCCAACATCGCTTAGACAAGTCTAGTACCCTAATTTAATGACCAGGGCGAGAAGGAAAAGGAAGGCGATGAACGGTAATTCTCTTGGTGTTGTTCTTTCTTCTGGGGGTTCGGCTGCCGCGGAACGGAGCGAAGGCTCGCCGTCTTTTGGCGAGCCGAAGCGGAGTGCAGCGGCAGCCGAAGCGGGCGCCGTGCCTGGACTCTCGTCGCGACCTGATTCCGAGGTCGTGGCCAAAGCCAAGCGTCGTACGTTTCCCATGGAGTACAAGATCCGTATTCTCGAAGAGGCCGATGCTGCCGCCACCACTCCGGGTGGAGTCGGAGCACTACTTCGCCGGGAGGGTTTGTATTCCTCGCACTTGGTGAGCTGGCGGCGGGAACGTCAAGCCGGCATCCTCGAAGCCCTGAAGCCGCGCAAACGCGGTCCCCGATCCCAACGTAACCCATTGGCGGAAGAAAACCAGAAACTGCGTCGGCAGAATGCGCGTCTGACCGAAGATTTACGTAAGGCGCAGCTCATCATCGATGTTCAAAAAAAAGTCGCTGCGCTGTTGGGGAACCCCCTTCCCGACGTGGACCCGGAAGAAAAATCTACAAGTCACGCTGGATGGTGGAACTTTTTTTCAAATTTATCAAACAGCACCTCCGCATCAAGTCGTTCTATGGCACCAGTGAGAACGCCGTGAAGACCCAAATTTGGAGCGCGGTCTCCATTTACGTACTGGTTGCGATCGTCCGGAAGCGCCTGCGACTGGAAGTGAGCTCTTACCAAATTCTACAGATTTTGAGTCTCACGCTTTTCGAGAAAATGCCCATTTTACGGGCCTTGGAAGCGATCGACTCCCAAAACGAGTTAGGCGGAGACGCTAACCAACTGATTTTGTTCGAGTTTTAACCGGACAGCAGTGAGCTGGGATATAACCAAGCTACTCGGCCCCGCGAAGTGGAGTTATTTCTACTTGTACGTCCTCCTCGATGTGTTCAGCCGGCATGCCGACTCCCCGATTATGCCGACTCCGGACTGACGGTTTTCTGATCCTCGATATTTGGTGCGGGGTTTCACGCTCTACCCACGAATTGCATTCGGCATAATCGTGCGGTCTTCTCTGACTTGGCAGTGATGCCAGGAAAAGGAGGAGACCCGATGCAGGAAAATTTCTTGCGAGTAAATCCAGGTAACCCGTTGGAGTTTGACCTTCAGGTGTTCGCTACGTGGTTGAGGGAGAACGGCTATAGAGAAAGAGTCATACAGGGGAAATTAGGATTGGTTGGGGATTTACGGAAATGGTTGGGACGAAACGGTCGCGGCACCCCCCATCTTGATGAGCGGCTTCTGGAAGCCTTCGCTGAACACAGGCAAGTGCGGTGGGGCGATTTAAGAGCGCTCCGGCAGTTTCTCGATCATTTGCGAGAGCGTGAGGTGGTGCAAGATCGAAAACTGGTTCCCGACCAGCCGACTGACCTTCTGAGCCAGTACGACAAGTATTTGCGATCAGAGCGTGGGCTCACGGCCACCACGAGCTCTCAATACCAGCATTTCGTCCGCAAGTTTTTGCTCGAGCGCTTCCCAAACGGACCATTCCTTGCCAAAGAAGTGAAAGCTTCCGATATTTCAGCTTTCATTTTGCGGCGTCGCCAGAGCCAGAGTGTCGCAAGTGCAAAGCTGATGACGACGGCTTTACGCTCTTTCTTTCGATATCTGTTTCAGAAGGGAGAGCTGCAAGCCGATCTAGCGGCTTCGTTACCCACAGTAGCGAATTGGCGGTTGTCAACCGTACCCAGATATATGACTGCGGAGGAGGTTGAACGTGTGCTCAAGGCCTGTCCCTGCCGCACGGCAATGGACCGCCGCGACTATGCCATCCTGCTCCTGCTTGCGCGTCTCGGTCTCCGCGCCGGTGAGGTGGTGGCTCTCCAAATCGAAGACATTAACTGGAGAGCCGGCGAATTCCTTGTTCGGGGCAAGGGGAAGCTTCACGAACGGATGCCCTTGCCTGCGGATGTTGGCGAGGCCCTGGCGTCCTACTTACGCCTAGACCGTCCTGCCTGTCGAACGCGTCAAGTGTTCGTTTGCATGCAGGCGCCATACCGTGGCTTTGCTCACTCGTCGGCACTGGCGAGGATCGTCCACCGTGCACTCCAGCGCGCGGACCTACGCCCCACCTTTAAAGGAGCGCACTTGTTTCGACATAGCCTGGCGACTTCCTTGCTACGCTCCGGGACGACGCTGGGAGAAATTGGAGAGGTTCTCCGGCATAAAAGTACAAACACGACGGAGATCTACGCCAAGGTTGACTTCGAAGGCCTGCGCTCACTGGCTCATTTCTGGCCGATGGGAGGTGCACAGTGAAGCCGCTGGAACAGGCATTGAACGATTACGTCAGCGTTCGGCGCAGCTTGGGATTCCGATTCCAGACACCAGCAAATTTGTTACGGAGCTTTGTGGTGTTTCTCCAAGCCGAGGGTGCCTCGCACATCACCCGGGAACTGGCTCTTCGCTGGGCCTCACGACCTGCGAAGGTCCAACCTTCGACTTGGACTGCACGTCTGGGTATGGTCCGACGCTTCGCTATTTGGTGCAGCGCCACCGAACCTCTCACCGAAATTCCACCGGCAGACCTTCTTCCTCATCGTTACCGGCGTAAGCCTCCTCACATCTTTAGCGACGAAGAGATCGAAAGGCTCCTTCGCAAAACCCAACAGCTCCCCTCTCCCAAGGGACTTCGCGCCGACACCTTTACGACTCTCTTCGGTCTGCTGGTGGTAACCGGAATGCGGGTGAGTGAAGCCCTTGGTTTAGAAAAACCGGATATCGACTTCGACCACGGAATACTTCACCTCCGGTGCGGGAAGTTTGGAAAATCGCGTTATCTGCCGATTCATGACAGCACGGTGGAGGCTCTGAAAAAGTACGCGCAAGCCCGAGATCACCTCTTTCCCTCACCACTCACTCTGGCGTTTTTTCTCTCTGAGCGCGGCACTCGTATTACCAATGGGACGACGGAATATACGTTTGCCAAGCTGTCCCAACAAATCGGCCTTCGCCTACAGGCCACGCATCACGGCCGTGGTCCTCGGTTGCACGACATGCGACATCGATTTGCTGTCCGCACCTTGATCGACTGGTATCGCGCCGGGCTCGATGCCGAACGAGAACTCCCCAAACTGGCCACTTATCTCGGGCATGTCCATGTGAAGGACACCTATTGGTACCTGGAAGCGGTGCCCGAACTCATGCAGCTGACTATTGACCGGCTGATCCAGCGGGAGGCACAGCCATGATTTCCGCCAGCTTTCCTTCTCTTCTCCAATCCTTCTTTACCGATCGCTTGCTTCGCCAACGGCAAGCGAGCCCGCATACCATCGCGGGATATCGAGATTGCTTCCGCCTGCTTCTGGGTTTTGCTAAAGAACGGCTCAGCAAAATGCCCTCCCAGCTCCGAATCGAAGACCTTGATGCTCCTTTCGTTTGCCTTTTTCTCGATCATCTCGAAGGCAATCGCAAAAACAGCGCCCGCACGCGGAATGTTCGGCTTGGAGCCCTCCACTCTTTCTTTCGGTACGTGGCTTTAGAGGAGCCCGCGCAAGCCTTGCACTGCCAGAGGATCCTGGCGGTGCCAAACAAACGCCACGTACAACGGCCGATCGACTTTCTCACCCGGGAAGAGATCGACGCATTGCTTGCGATTCCAAATCCTTCCACCTGGCTGGGCCGCCGCGATCGAACGCTTCTTCTAGTCGCGGTGCAGACGGGACTCCGAGTTTCCGAGTTGATTGGGCTGAATTGCCAGGATGTCGCGCTGGGGACCGGTGCCCACGTGCGTTGCATTGGAAAGGGCAGGAAACAACGTTGCACGCCGCTCCGTCCGGAAACGGCAAAGATGGTGGACGCTTGGCTACGCGAACGAGCAGGTCAGCCTGCAGATCCGCTCTTTCCCAGCATCCGGGGAGACAGACTTAGTCGCGACGCGATTGAGCATCTCCTCGCCAAGTACGCCCATCGTGCTGCACAGACCTGCCCTTCGCTTAGAGGGAAGCGAGTCTCCCCGCATGTCTGTCGACACTCCGCAGCGATGGACCTTCTTCATCATGGCGTTGGTCGCTCGGTGATCGCCCTCTGGCTCGGGCACGAATCTGCAGAAACAACAAACGTGTACCTCCATGCAGACATGCGCTTAAAGGAAAAAGCGCTCTCGCACAGTGAGGCGCTCGGAATCAAACCGGGGCGATACCGCCCCGACGACCAGCTTTTGGCCTTCTTGGAAACTCTCTGATTATGCCGACTCCGGACACAACGCGAGCGCCTCCCTATCATCCGAATTCCGTTGATAGTCGGCATAATCAGGGAATCGGCATGCCGGCTGTTATGCCGAACGCGGCATAACAGCCGTTACGTCACCGGTTGGATGGTCGCTTATCGCGAAAGCGCGGAGTTGGCCAAGCGATTGATCGAGGACAGCTGCAAGAAACAAAACATCCAGCCCGGTCAACTCACCCTGCATGCCGATCGCGGCACCTCGATGAGGTCCAAACCGGTAGCTCTTTTACTCGCCGATCTGGGTGTCACGAAAACGCATAGTCGGCCGCACGTGTCGGACGACAATCCCTTTTCCGAGAGCCAATTCCGAACCCTAAAGTATCGGCCGGAGTTCCCGGACCGCTTTGGGTGTATCCAGGACAGTCGTGCTTTCTGTCAGAGTTTTTTTCGGTGGTACAACGACGAGCACCGTCATTCTGGCATAGGCTTGTTGACGCCAGCCACGGTTCACTATGGCCAAGCGGAAAGCGTCTTGCGGCAACGCCAGGATGTGCTCGATGTTGCTTACCAACGTCACCCGGAGCGCTTCGTACGAAGCGCTCCCAAACCACCGGCTCTTCCCAGCGAAGTATGGATTAACAAGCCGGTGTCCACTCCGGAAACGCTGCCCGTGGGAGAATGCAGATGAACCGCAGCGATCTACTTTTGAGAAAGCGAAATGCACCTGAGCAGCGACAAAAACGGGGATGCCGTGGGTCGACCGAGTTGCCGATCGTCGTTCCTAGG
>QHYI01000173.1 GCA_003223245.1 Acidobacteriota bacterium | reverse complement strand
GCGCCACGATCCGCTCGAGTACTATACCAACATCAATAGGGCCAACATCGTGTGCTTCAGCCAATTCGCCACGGACCTGGCCAATAATACGCTGCCGAATTTTGCCTACCTGGCGCCGAACGGGCAAGATGACGGGCACGACAGTTCCGAGTCCACTTTCGACAGCTGGCTCAAGACGGAAATCGCGCCGCTGCTGGCGAGCAGCCATTTCCAAGCGGGAGGCGACAGCTTGCTGATCGTCACTTTCGACGAAGACGACAAGTCGGGCAGCCCCAGCTGCTCTACCACGACGATGGGGCAAGGCTGCGGCGGCCAGGTCGAGACAGTGCTGATCAGCCCGTTGAGCAAGCTGGCCTACAAGTCCACGGCCGGTGACCCCGCCAACTACAACACCACCTACGATGAAGCCAGCATCCTGCGCACCATCGCTGAGGCGCTTGGACTAAACACGGCTGGCCTGGGCGGAGCCGCCACGCGGCTTCCCATGGCCGACTTCTTCTAAAGCGCGCTCAGTAGGCAGAGCGTATCAGGCGGGCGCTGGCAGTCGCTGGCGCCAGTCTAGCTTAGCTAGCAGCAGATTGCTCGGGCAAAACCGGCCCTCGGAATGACAACCTAAAGATGCGTTCGGTTTAACCGGAGCACGTCCATAGTCTTAATCTCACTCATTCGTAACGCAGGGCGACCATGGGATCGACGCGCATGGCGCGGCGCGCAGGGATATAGCAGGCCGCGACGGAAACCATCGCGAGCAGCACGATGACGGCGACAAACGTCAGCGGATCGTGCGCGGTCACACCATAGAGCAAGCTCGCGACCCATTGCCCTGCAACCAGCGCGGCAACGATTCCAATCGCGCCGCCAACCACCGTTAGCCGCACGCCTTGCCCGCCGATAAGCCGCAAGATGTCCGCGCGCTCCCCGCCGATCGCGATGCGAATGCCGATCTCGCGTGTGCGCTGCGCGACCGCATAAGCGAGCACGGCATAAAGCCCCAGCGCCGCAAGTAGCGCTGCCAGAAGGGCGATCGAAATAGAAAGCCCGGCGACCAGCCGGTCGTTTAACATCGAATTGCTGACCTGCTCCTCGAGCGTGCGCAAATTGTAGACAGGCAAGTTCGAATCGAGGCGCTCGATCAAGGAACGGAGCGAGGCGGCCATGGGAGAGGGATCGCGTTCCGTGCGGACGTAGAATGCCAGATGGCCGAGATTCGCGTCTTGCGCATAAGGCATGTAGAGAAACGGAACGATATCGCTGCGCGCGTCAGCCCATTTGCTATTGGCAACCACGCCGACGATTTCCATCGGAGGATTCGTATTGGTGTTGCCCGCTCCTCGCGTCACGTGCAGGCCAAGGGGGTTGCGCCCCGCGAAGAATCGCTGAGCTAGTTTTTCGTTGATGATGCAGACTTTCGGGCTCCCCGCCGTATCGGCTTCGGTGAATTCTCTTCCGGCGATCAGGGGGATGCCCATGGTCGAAAAGTAATTTGGGCCGATGTAGTCATACAGGACGTCGGTGTCATCTCCAGGATGCATGGGATAGCCTTCGGGCGTGATGTTGAAACCATAATCGTCGCCGTCAAAAATAGCAGCCGTGGAAATGCTCACGGAGCGCACGCCGGGGAACGCGGCAATTTCATTCCGAGCACGATCCGCGAAGGCCAGCGTCTGCCGAGGTGTGCTGCCGTTCAAATCTGGCGCCACCTTGAATTGCAGCACGTGGCTGGTGTTCACGCCTAGGTTGGCGTGTTCGAGATTCGCAAGAGTCCGAGCGAAAAGCCCCGCGCCTGCCAGCAGTACGGCGGTGAGCGCCACTTGCGAAACAATCAATACTTTGCGGAGGAAAAGGTTTGAGCGGCCGGCGCAAACGTTCGAACCTTGATCTTTCAATGTGGTTTGCAAGTTGAGGCGCGTGGTGCGCGTCGCCGGCGCAAAGCCGAAAAGTACGGCGGTTGCCAGTGTCAGAGCAACCGCAAACCACAGCACGCGAAGATCTGGGCTTCTCACAAGACCGAGCATCCCTTGGTCCGGAGGAACCGCGGCCGTGATGGCGTTCAAGCACCAACACGCCAGCGCGATGCCCGCGGCGCCTCCGGCAATAGCGATGAGAAGACTTTCGGTAAGAAGTTGACGAATCAGCCGGGCGCGTCTCGCGCCCATGGCCAAGCGCACGGCAATTTCGCGCTGGCGCGTTTCGCCGCGCGCCGTCAGCAAGCCAGCGAGGTTCGCGCACGCAATCAGCAAGACCAGCCCAACCATGGTCGTCAAAACGCGCAGCGGCTTTTCCGCACCTTCTTGCCTAACCAACCGTCCGTGCCCGCCGCCGATCAGCAACAGCGGCTTCGAGATGAACAGCTTCAGATCCTTCCCAGAGAGCTCGAGCAGCTTTGCGTCCGATTCCAGCATCGGCTGGTAAATCGGCTGCAGCTCTGCCTGGGCTTGAGCGAGTGTTGTTCCCGGCTTGAGCCGACCCATGACTGGCAGCCAGTGATCGGTGCGATCTTCGAGCTTTTGATTCGGGTTCGGCGCCATTTGCTCCCTCATGGTGACGGGGATGAAAATGTCCGGCGTTGAGCCGATTTGCACGCTGTAGAATCCCTTGCGAGTCACGCCGACAACTGTTAACGGAACGCCATTCACGGTGAGCGGCTTGTTCAAGATGGATGGATCGGCGCCGAACTGCCGCGTCCAGTAGGAGTAGCTGAGTACCGCGACGGTATTCGCGCCGGGGGCGGTCTCGTCGCCGGGCATGAACAAGCGGCCCAGCGCCGGTTGCACTTCCAGGGTCTCGAAGAAGTTGCCGCTGACCAGGTCGGCGTTGGCCCTCTGCGTCTCCCCGTGACTGGAAACGTTCACCGTAGTTTCGCGGCACGCCAGCAGGCCGGAAAACACCGTAGAGCGTTCGCGCAGATCTTTGTACATCAGGTAGGAAAACGACTGCGCGCCACCATCCACATCGCTCCAGGTATGTCCGTGATCCGGACCAGGGGAGCGCAAAATGACGAGTTGTTCTGGATGCGGCACAGGCAAGTCGCGCAGCAAGATTTGGTCGGTCAGCGAGAAAATCGCGGTGTTAGCGCCGATGCCGAGCGCGAGTGTGAGAACCGCGACGGAGGTGAAGCCTGGAGATTTGCGGAGCATGCGAAAGGCGAAGCGCAGATCCTGGAGCAATGTATCGAGGAAAGGAAAGCCGCGGTGTTCGCGATAGCTTTCTCTGGTTTGTTCGAGGCCACCGAAGTCCAGGAGCGCCTGGTGGCGGGCTTCCTCACTGCTCATGCCTTGAGCGATGTTGCACTCGATGGCCATGTCCAAGTGCGAACGCAATTCAGCGTCGAGGTCGCGGTCGAGCTGGTTGCGATGGAAAAAGGAGCGCAGGCGATGGGCGAGTTGGAGAAGCCAGGTAATCATTTTGTTGCGACTCCGTTAGGATATTTCGTTTTGTCGTGCCATTCGTTTCTGGTCAACCTACACCGGAAAGCTAGCAGCGTCTGACGGTAGCACGTCCATAGCCTCAATCTCCCTCATTCATGACGCAGCACGATCATGGGATCGACCCGTATGGCGCGACGCGCGGGGATGTAGCAGGCCGCAAGCGCCACGAAGATCAGGAGAGCCGCGACGGCCGCAAGAGTCTGCGGGTCGGTAGGTGTGACGCCATAGAGCAAGCCTGAAATTGCACGCGTTAGAGCCAATGCGCCTGCGGCGCCGATCAGGATGCCGACAGCAACAAATCCCAGTCCTTCGCGCAACACGAGATGAAGCGTATCTCGCTGCCGGGCTCCTAGCGCCATGCGTATGCCGATTTCGTGCCGACGCTGAGCCACCGACTGCGAGACAACTCCGAAAATACCAATGCTGCAAAGCACCAGTCCCAGCGAGCCAAAAATGCTTAACAAAAGGGCGCGGAGGCGGGGCTGAGTGTAAAACTGGGAAAGCCAGTCGTGCATTGTAGTGAGATCGAGCGGCGGCAGGCTGCCGTCGAGGTGAGAAAACTCGCGGCGGATTGCAAGGGTAAGGACCCTAGGATCTTGGCTGCTGCGCACAAAAATGGCGACTCTGGAATCAGGGCTTTGCGTCAGCGGAAGATAAACGCAAGGGTCAGTGACATAGCCCATTTCCTTGAAGACTACAAAACCCTTCACATTGCCAACGACGCCGACAACGGTGAGCCAAGGGTTTTTGTCCTCTGGCTTGCCCAATTTGATGTGCTGGCCGACAGGATCGCCCTGGAAGTATTTCCTGGCGAGAGCCTCGTTGACTATCGCCACAGGCAAAGTTTTTTGCTGGTCCGTGACGTCGAACTCTCGCCCCTTCAAGAGAGGGACTTCCGTCACGCGGAAGTAATCCGCGTCAACAATCGCTTCGCTGACATCATTTGCCACTGCGCCGTGATACTCTCCACGCTTTCCCTCAACACTCAGAGCGGTAGATCCCGAGAAAGAGAGTGGAGCAAAAGCCACACCCTGCACGCCGGGGAGATCCAGCACGCCGTTTTTCAGCGCATGGTAGAAATTCAACCGCTGGTCGGCAGTGGAGTAGGTTTTGGATGGCAGATCGATATTAGCGGCCAAGAGATGCGCAGGCTCAAAACCGAGCGGAGTGGAGATGAGACGGTGCAAACTCTCGATCATCAGAGCCGCCCCGGCAAGGAGCACAAGAGAAAGCGCTACTTCGCTGACGACAAAATATTTCGAACTGAGATGCGACCGTCTACTTGCATTCTTAAGGATGGCATTCAGATCGTAGCGCGATGCTTTCCAGGCGGGGGCAAGACCGAAGAGCACGGCGCTCAAAATAGCGAGGAATGCGGTAAAAGCAAGAATTTGCCAATCGATGGTGATGGGATTCCCCGGCGGAAGGTCGACCGGGTTCGCGGCGTTCAGGTAGCGAATGCCTGCGGTTGCCAGGAACATGCCTAACACCGCGCCAGAAACGGATAGCAGCAGGCTCTCGGTCAACAATTGCCGAATGATTCGGAGCCGGGATGAACCGAGAGCAGCTCGAACGCCGAACTCTCTCTGGCGTTCCGCAGCTCGGCCTAGAAATAATGTTGCGACGTTCCCGCAGGCGATCAGCAGTACGAAGGTTACCGCGGCAAAAAGCAGGATGAGACTCACGCGCAGATTACGCCCCGTCAACCACACGAACTCAGATTGCAAGTCGAGAACGACTGGCTCTGCGTTGCGCAGAACGGATTCCGGAGGCGCCTCGCTGATGACTTGCGCCTGCAGCGCGGTGAGTTCGGCCTCAGCGCTCGCGCGAGTTACCCCGGGCGACAGGAGCCCCACGACGCCAACCATCGAGTTCCAGGGATGCTTTGCGTATTCGCCCTGCGGGGGGATGAGCATCCAAAGCTGCGTTCGCTTGGGATAAAAAGAAAAATCATTCGGCATGATGCCGGCCACCAGGCAAGGTTTGTCGTCGACGATCAGAGTGCGCCCTACAATATCGCTGCCGCCAAGCTCGCCGTGCCAAAAGGCGTCAGAGAGCACAACCGCGCAAGCGTTTTGGGAATCCTCAGGAGCGAACGTTCGGCCGTGGGCCGCTTTTACGCCCAGCGTCGAGAAGAAGCTGGTGGTAACGGGAATCCCAAGGACGCGCTCCAGCTTGCCTTGCAGTCGGACGGTGATGGGTTGATGGGCCCATGTGAATGCTGCCAACTTCTCGAAGCCCTTGCTGTACTGCGCCCATTGCTCGAATTCTCGATAAGTGTCGAACCAGGCGCCGCTTGCCCGGTGTGCGGCGTCGCTTTGCCAGATGATCGTGAGCCGCTCCGGATATCTGTAAGGCAACGGTTTCAGCAGAACAGCGTCAACGATGCTGAAGATGGCGGTGTTGGCGCCGATGCCGAGAGCAAGCGTGAGGATAGCCAGGGCAGTGAAGCCAGGAGACTTGCGCAACATGCGGAAGGCGAAGCCGAGATCCTGGAACAACGTGTCGAGGAACGCAAGGCCACGGCGCTCGCGATAGATTTGGCGGGTTTGCTCGACACCGCCGAAGTCGAGGAGCGCTTGGCGCCGGGCTTGCTCGCGGCTCATGCCCTGAGCGAGGTTGCGTTCGACGGCCATGTCTAAGTGAGAGCGGAGTTCGGCGTCGAGGTCGCGATCAAGGCTGCGGCGGAGAAATAGCGCGAGGAGGCGGGCGGCCAGCGTTCGAGCGAATTCGATCATGAGGTGGCCTTCAGCACGCGGTTAATGACTGCCGCCATTTGGTTCCAGCCCTCTGCTTCTTCCCGAAGCTGCTTGCGGCCCCTTCGGGTGAGCGAATAAAACTTGGCGTTGCGGTTGTTGTCGGAGACGCCCCATTTGGAGGAAATCCAGCCGCGCTGTTCGAGACGCAACAGGGCGGGATAGAGAGTGCCCTGGTTCAGGCAGAGCAAGTCTTGAGAAACCTGCTGGATGCGCTGAGCGATGCCGAAGCCGTGCATCGGCCCCAGGGTGTCCAGAGTTTTCAGGACCAACAGGTCCAGCGTGCCTTGCAAAACTTCCGCTTTCGGGGGCATATCGCTCCTTTAGACGCTCAACAGGAAGCGTGGCCACCACGAATACCACGGCTCCTTTAGACGGTCAACAGGAAAGTATGTACCCTTTTTGATGTATCAGGAGAGAACTTTTAGAAAGCGGATTCCGCCTACTCGTAGCGCAGGGCGATTACGGGATCGACGCGCGAGGCGCGCCAGGCAGGCAGCAGGCATGCGATGCCAACCACAGCGAGCAGAAGTATGGGAACGCCGGCAAACACCGTTGCGTCCAAAGGCTGCACGCCATACAGCAAGCTGCTGAGCATTCTCGTTGCTACCGCGGCTCCTGCGAGACCTAGAACCAGTCCCGCGACAGCAGGCTTTAGACCGTCTACTAGCGTGAGGCGCAGCAGTTGGCCTCTCTGCGCGCCAAGCGCCAGACGGATTCCGATTTCCGGCGTACGTTGCGCGACGATATAAGAAAGCACGCCAAACAAACCGACGGATGCCAGGAGCAACGACAACACGGCAAAGGCGAGAAGAAGTGTCGCGTCAAAACTCGCATCTAGCGTGGATTTGCCAATGAGTTGGTCCATTGTCAGAACATCGGAGACAGCCAATTCCGGGTCAAGCTGCTCAACCAATTTTTGGCCCGGCACGGCGAAAGAAGTCACGTCGCGAGAGGAACGAATCGCCAGCGTCGCTTCGTTCGGAACATTCCCGTAAAGAGACGTATAAATGGGGAAATACATCATTGGCCGTGCCGCCTCCGCAATCGTGAAGCGTGTGTCGCCAACGACGCCGACAATTTGGAACGGCCGGCGACCGATTGTCAGCAAGTGCTTGCCGATGGGATCCTCTCCCGGGAAATATTGCCGTGCAAACGATTCGCTGATGATGACCTGCAGAGGACTGTCCAGCCGCGCTTTTTCGTCGAAGGTCTGTCCACGTAGAAGTGGGATTCCAAGAGCAGCGAAATATCCAGGATCGGCCCAACGGGCTAACGCGTATTGGCCCTGCCCCTGTGGTAATGGGGGGTGTTCGGCAATCCAGAAACCGCTGTCCCCTGCGTAACCTTGTCCCGGAACTGCGCGGACGAGCGCCGCGGACTGGATGCCGGGGAGGGCGCGGACGCGCTCGAGCAAACTCTCGAAGAAACTTACGCGTTGCGACGGCTGGGCATATTTCTCTTCGGGGAGGCTGAAGCGCATTGTGAGCACGTTATCCGTGACGCAGCCAAGACTTGAGGAACGCAGTTGACCGTAGCTCTTGAGCAGCAAGCCAGCCCCAATCAGAAGCATCACGGTGAGCCCTACTTCCATAGCAAGCAGACCTTTGCGAAGGCGGACGCGCTCTAGTCCCGCGCTGTGCGAACGCGAGGACTCTTGCAGTGCCGAAAGAACTTGATCGCCGCTAATCTTCACTGAAGAGGCGATCCCCGCTACCAATGCGGAGAGCAGAACCAGACCCAGGATAAAGGCGGCAACGATTGCATCCATGTCGATCGCTTCGATGCGGCTAATGTCCTGGCGCGTAGCGACGAACCATTGAAGTGCCGCATAGGCCAAAAGAAGGCCGAGGCCGCCGCCGGCAGCAGACAATAGCAGGCTCTCGACCAAGTGCTCGCTAAGCAGTCGCCACCTACTCCCCCCAAGCGCCGAGCGAATCGCCAGCTCTTTTCGTCGAGCGGCTCCGCGTGCGACAAGAAGACTCGCAACGTCCAGGCAGGCAATCAAGAGCACGCAAAGCGTCGCCGCGAGCAGCACGTAGAGAGAAGTCTTAATATCGCCAACGACGTCATCGAGCAAGGGAAGGCTGTTTGCGGCTTTGCTCACAAACGGATCGTCTAGATGCTGATCGTGTAGCCGCCGGACAATGACGGAAAGCTCCGCAGTTGCCTGAGCTTCGGTTACTCCCGGCTTGAGGCGGCCGATTGCAAGGAAGTCATGGCTATCGAGAACTTCCATATCCTTAGCAGATTGTTCGTGGTAAACGGGAGTCCACAATTGCACTCGCTGCTCGGGATAGGTAAACCAGGACGGCATGATGCCGATGACCGCGTAGCTCTTTGCATCAAGACGTATCTTCTGGTTCAGAATCGAAGAGTCGCCGCCGAAACGCCTCTTCCACAGCGCCCAGCTCAGAACAACGGTGCCATTCGCTGAGGGTTGATCGTCCGAGGGAGTAAAGGTTCGTCCTAGCGCCGGTTCTACCCCAAGAGTAGGAAACAGACTCCAAGAGCACTCGGCGGCCCGGACTTTTTCCGGAAGCTGACCGGATTGTCCAGACAGGTTGTACTCCGCGCCGAGGGAAACGATTGCGAGATCAGAAAAACCGTGGCTTTCATTTTTCCAAGCTTTGAACACGCCGCTCGCGACTTGATTGTATGGGAATTTATCGTCCGCGCTGTGTTCGTATAACCGAACCAGTCGAGCCGGGTCTTTGAACGGCAGCGGCCGCAAAAGGACAGACCGCACCACGGTGAACATTGCCGTACTTGCACCAATGCCCAGGGCCAGAGCGATGACAACGGCCGCGGTCGATCCCGGGCTTTTGAGCAGCATTCGAAAGCCAAAACGCAGGTCCTGAAACAATGCTTCCAACTCGGGCAAGCCGCGGCGGTCGCGGTAGTTTTTTTTGGTTTGTTCGAAGCCGCCGAGTTTGAGGAGCGCCTCGCGCCGGGCCGCCTCGGGAGACATTCCCGCGCGGAGATTGTCTTCGATGTGGAATTGCAGATGGCTCTCCAACTCCGCAGCAAATTCCGCGTCGCGTTGTTGCTTACGGAAAAAAGCAGAAAGTCGCCAAAACAATGCGCGCATCGACCTCATGAAACTCATGCGACCTGCCCCTTCTTCTTTTCCTCGCAATTCCACGCCGAGCGCGAAACGATTTCCAGGTTTCGCTCATGTTGACGGTTCTGCGGACAGGAATTTCGCGAGGATCGCTTGTGCCTGCTTCCAATCGTGCGTTTCGCGTTCCAGCTGTTTACGGCCCGCGCGAGTGAGTTTGTAATATTTCGCCTTACGGTTATTGTCGGAGACGCCCCACTCAGACTCGATCGAGCCTTCCTGTTCCAACTTCAGCAAAGCCGGATACACCGTTCCATAATTCAGAGACAAAAGGCCGCCGCTCGTCTGCTCGATGCGTCGCGCAACGCCGTAACCGTGGAGAGGCCCAAGCGTTTCGAGAGTTTTCAGAATCATGAGAGCAAGCGTGCCCTGCCAAACGTCTGCTTTGTCGCCCATACTCCCCCTATGGGAAAACAATACAAGTATGCTCTCCACCTATGGGATGTCAATAGAGAATTGAAGGAATCGCGCCACGTCAATGCCCCTTTTCGTTGCCAGGGAGCAGCCAGAAGAGAAGCTGCGCAAATGTCCTCCAGGCGCTGCCGCAGGACAGCCATTTCTAATCCGTGAGACGAAGATTGGTGAAGCGTCTCGATGTCAGCGTGCTGGTGGCGTCTGTTCTGACGCTGGCCGTGGCTTCATCGCTGGCGGGGCGACGGATCCGGACCAGACGTTAAGGGCCGAATAGATCACCCAATTCAATCAAACCTGAGGGCCGCGCTTCCTTCTAGGTCTACGCGGCACCGGGATGACAACGATGGGAGTCAGCCCTTGACGATCTTTTTGGAGTTGGGGTCCCACAGCGCTACGGCTTTGTTGAAATAGGCGAAATTGGCCAAATGGCAGCCGATGGCGGCGTTGTTGCCAAAGACTTCATTCTCGACCACCGGCTTTCGGCTCCGCACCGCATTGAAGAAGTGGGCCTGATGATCCGGAACGGGATCGTAGCCCGGGGGCGTGGCGAACGTCTCCACTTCTTCCTCCGCGAGGAAATCGAGAGGCGCCGGGAGCGGGTTTCCTTCGCGCCATTTCTTGAGGTATTCCTCGCGCAATTTTGCGGGCCAGCCGTAGATCGAGTAGCCCTCCGGCTGCGGACGAGTGTCCTGGGGCTTAAACGTCACCGTCGAGTCCTTGACGGTCATTGTTCCTTTGGTGCCGTAAAACGCCAGAAGACCACCGGCATCATTGTTCAGGTTGCAGCGAAGGACCATGCGGAAGTTGGGGTAATCGTAGAAAGTCTCGATCAGGTCCGGAAAATCACGGCCGTCTTTCCAGCGGAAAAGGCCGCCGGTGGATTGGGCGCGCTGGGCGATCATGTTCGTGCCGGTGATAAAATGAATGCCCGAAATCAAGTGCACAAAGAGGTCGCCGGCCAAACCTTCGCCATAATCGGCAAAGCAGCGCCAACGGAAGAAGCGCACGGGATCAAAGGGGCGCTTCGGCGCGCCGTCCAGAAAAGCGTTCCAATCAATGGTTTGTTCGCTGGCGTCCGGGGGGATGGGATAGACCCAAGCGCCGCTGGCGTTGTTGCGGTCCGAATACGCTTCGATCATGAAAACGCCGCCGAGCTTTCCCGAGTCGAAAATTTCTTTGGCTTTGGCATAAAGGATGGAACTAACGCCCTGGCTGCCAATCTGCAGGATGCGATTCCCCTTTTGCACCGCGTCCATCATGGCAAAGCCATCTTCCACGGTGTGGGACATCGGTTTTTCGCAGTAGACGTCCTTGCCGGCAGCACAGGCGTCCACAACCACTTTGCGATGCTGGTGGTCCATGGTGGCGACAATGACGGCGTCCACATCTTTACGGTCCAGAATGCTTCGATAGTCGCGCGTGGCGGGAACGTCCTTTTTGATTGCTTCGCGCGCGGCGTCGTGGCGCGAATCGTATAGGTCGCAAACAGCGACGCACTCAACGCCAGGCACGCGAAGCGAAGCCTCGAGCAGCTCGCAACCGCGCACGCCCGTGCCGATAGAAGCGAAGCGCACGGTGTCGCTGGGCGCGACCGCGCGAGAGCGGGCCAAGCCCGGATTGGGTTCGATGATGGTGACTTTCGCGGCTGTGGTTGCTGCCATTGCGCCTGTCCCGACACGAATGAATTCCCGGCGAGTTAAAGAGCTCTGGCCCATCAAGGTTTACCTCCCAAACTTACGGTTTTGCGTCTCGGTGATGGCGCGTTATACACGAAGCATGCTTTCGGGTCGCGATTATGCCACGAAATGGAGCGATGGAGAGACGTTTGCGTGGCGAATGGCGGCGTTCCGTGCAAAATTTGCTGGTGCGTTGGGCCTTGACACTTAGTCGGAGTGCCTTATAGTGCGCAGAGACAAAGTAACAGGACACGTATCCTGGCCATAAGGGCATTAAGGACGATAAGGAGCCGTGATGAGGGACCATCGGTCAAGACCTAGTCCGGGCATAAGCCTACTGGCAGCTCTGCTGCTTTCTTTGCCGGCTGCCCAGGCGTTTGCCGCAGCACAAGCACCGGCTGCAAGCGGAGACGAACAGTTCAACGGCCGCTGGGACATCAAAACCGCCGAGGAGCATCCTCGGGCGTGGTGGCTGGAGATCGAAAACGCGGGAACGGCTGAGCCGAAGGGCAAGTTCATCAGCGCGTTTGGCGGCGACTTGAATGTGATCGAAGAAATTTCGATCCATGAAGGCATTCTGCGTTTCGGCTGGACGCGGCAGCAGCGCTCGACGGCGGATGCCGCGCCGACGACGCGAAAACTGGTTTACACCGCGAAGCTTGTGAACGGCAGGCTTCAAGGGACCTTCGAAGTGGAAGGCTCGAACCAGCCGCCGCTCGAATGGACGGGAGTGCGCGCGCCTGAGATTAAAGAAACAGATGACGGAAGCTGGCGGGAAGGAAAGTCCATTGAGCTGTTCAACGGCAAAGATATGAGCGGCTGGAGGTCGTGGGACGGCGGCGCACCGGTGGGCTGGTCGGTGAAAGATGGCACGCTGGCCTCCACGGGCAAAGGTCAAGATCTTGTGTCCGAGCAGAAGTTCTGGAATTTCAAGTTGCACGTGGAGTTCCGTCTGGCCGAGCACAGCAACAGCGGCGTCGCGCTGCGGAATCGCTATGAAGTGCAAATGCTCGAGGACTACGGCCGCCCGCCGAACACCCACAGCGCGGGCGCGCTATACAGCCGCATTGCGCCGAGTGAGAACGCCAGCAAGCCCGCAGGCGAATGGCAAACTTACGACATCCGGTTGGTCGGCCGGCAGGTCACGGTGGTGTTCAACGGGAAAAAAGTGATTGACAAGGGGACCGTCGAGGGTTTGACCGCGATGGGGCACAACGCTGATGAAGGCGAGCCTGGAGGCATCGCGCTCCAGGGCGATCATGGGCCGGTAGACTTTCGCAAGATCACGATCACGCCGCTCGTGAAATGACGGAAATTGCTTTCTCGTATCCGATGTTCACCCTGCCGAGCGGGAGTTTGTCGAACGACCAGTCTGAGGTATCCCGAACCGGTGCCCCGCTGACCGTGTCTGCAGCCTATGGGAAAGTGACCGCCGCCACAGCAAAACCGCGCAGGGTGATTTTGTCCGAGCTTAGGTTCGCAGAGGAAGGCTGCTGAAACCCGGTCGTGACATCCACGAATTCTTCTTGGCCGTTCGCCGCGCCGGGGATCGAAAGCTCGATCTGACGGTTGCGCTTGTTAATGAGCAACACGCGGCGCTTGCCATTACGAGTCACCACCCCCATGACATGCACGTATGCGTTGTTTGATTCCACCTCGACTAACCTGTCTCCCGGAGCAAAGTTGTCATGCAAAAGCTTGAGAACCCAGTAGCGGGCGTTCGGTTTGCCCGTTTCCCAGTCCACCATCGAAACGCTGGGGAACTGCGTGGGATATCCGACAAGCTGCGACTCACCTGCAACGTCGACGCCCATCCGAGATAACTCCGCAAAGATGTAAGCGTACATGGCGCCAGTCAGATTCCAGTAGGAATTTGGAATTGGTCTGGTGACATGGCCCGGCTGACCTTGCGCTAGGTCATCGGCGGAGATTGCGCCAATCTCGTTGATCATTGTGCCGGTTTCCGGAGAGAGCCGTTGCCGAATGGATTCGATGTAGCGGACGATATTCAAGAATCCGTCCGCCTGCGCGAAGAATGTGTACTGCTGGACCTCGTCGGTCTGATCCGAAGTGGGAACCGCATAAAAGTGGTAAGAAATGAAATCCAGGGGGATGGCCGGTTGATGATTCTTGTGGTCGAGAAGGTATTCAAAGAAGTGTGGATTTCCTGACGGAAAGGCGAGAGCGGCAGCCACGAATTTCGTCTTCGGTTCGACCTTGCGCATGGCGGCCACAACTGAGTCGTAAATGGCTGTGTACAGCTCTGGAGGCATTTGGTGCTCGATATCCGGTTCGTTCAACACTTCCCAGCAGGGAATGGAGTAGTGGTGGCCGGACTCGTGACGCTTGCCGAATTCATCCGTGAAACCACCCTGCGTATACCAAGCGAGAAGGCGTGCATAGTAGTCGGCAACTTCCTTGAACGTTCCATCGCGAAGTTCGCGGCCTTGTTCGTAGTTCCACGTTACCTGGTTCGGATCGGCCGGATAAGGCACCGGAGCTTCCGTTTTGAACATCCACTGAGGAACGGTGCTGAAGTTCAAGACAACGGAATGACCTTTTGTAGCCTCCAGAAAATCGATGGTCATCGGATCGATCAGCGAAAAGTCCCAGGATGTTTTGCCGTCCTTTGGAGGGTCGAGTTCAGCAACGCCGAGCTTTGGATAAGGAAGCCAGGGAACGTAACGAACGTAGTCAGCCTGAAGCTCGCGTAAGGCACGGAAAGCATTGTCGTGAATCGGTGTTCCCCGGCGAAGCGGCGGGTTCACAACTACTTGAAGGGTGGGCGTAGTTTTCGATACGCGCGTAATCCGTTGCCAGTGGATCACGACGCTAGTGGGAGCATCTTGGGCAGGTGTCGGGAGTGGCGCTGTTATGACCAGTGCCAACAATATCAGACATCGTTGGTAGGTGGGGCAATACATCGAGCCTCCGGCGAAAGTGACGTCTTCTTTCGGTTGCCCAAAGCTGGCGACTGCCCTGCCTGAATGAGAGCAAGGACCTATTCGCGGGCTAACACGGTATTCCCATAGAGCGGGTCTTTTCAACGGATAAATGCTGTTGGTGTAGAATTTGCCCGTCGTCAATTCCCACGAGAGAGCAAACCTCCCAAGGCGGTGACCTCTAGGATGCACGCCAAGAGTAGCAACAGCGAATTTACGGTCGGTCTTTTCGGGATTGGCCTCGACGTGTACTGGCCCCAGTTTGAGGGACTGAAGCAGCGATTGGAGGCGTATATTGATCGAGTCGAGCAACAATTGCAAAAGCCTGGCACGAACGTGGTCAACCTGGGTTTAGTGGACTCGCCGGAGAAAGCGTTTGAGGCCGGCCACGAATTCCGGCGGCGCGACGTGGATTTGATCCTCCTGTATGTCACAACCTACGCGCTTTCCTCGACTGTGCTTCCCGTCGTCCGGCGCGCCAAAGTGCCGGTGATTATTCTCAATCTCACACCAAGCGCAGCGATCGACTACGAGTGGTTCAATCGGCTGAATGACCGTACAAAAATGACCGGCGAGTGGCTCGCTTACTGCCAAGCGTGCCCGGTCCCGGAGATCGCAAATGTCTTCAATCGCTGCCACATTCCGTTCTTTCAAGTGACAGGAATGCTTGAAGGAGATCCCGCAGCGTGGAATGAGGTCGCGGAGTGGTTGGAAGCCGGGTGTGTCGCTCATGCGTTGGAGCACAATCGGCTTGGTGTGATGGGCCACTACTATGGCGGAATGCTGGATATCTACTCCGACCTGACGCAACAATGCGCGTACTTCGGAGGACACATCGAGGTCATCGAAGTTGATGAGCTGTCGGATTTGCGGAAACGAGTTGCCGGCCAGGATGTCAAACGGCGCGTGGCGGAATTTCGGCAGCGCTTCGACGTACAGGCAGATTGCCCGGAGGAAGAGTTGGAGCTGTCGGCTCGAACCTCGGTGGCCTTGGACGCATTAGTCGAGAGGCATCGGCTGGGGTCTCTCGCGTACTACTATCAAGGCACGGGAAACAAAGACAACGAGGAAACCATTCGTTCCATCATATTGGGAACAAGCTGGCTAACGGCCCACGGAGTTCCCGTCGCGGGCGAATACGAAGTGCAAAATGCGCAGGCTATGAAGATCATGGACTGCTTCCGGGCTGGCGGGTCTTTCACGGAGTACTACGCCGCCGACTTCAACAACGATGTGATCTTGATGGGCCACGACGGTCCAGCGCATATCGCGATAGGCGAAGGGAAGACAAAAGTGCGCCCTCTCAAGGTTTATCATGGCAAAGTCGGTCGGGGACTATCTGTCGAGATGACGGTCAAGCACGGCCCCGTCACGCTTTTGTCGGTTGTCCAAACTTCTGATGGAAAACTGAAGTTATTGGCCGCAGAAGGAGAATCTGTACCCGGCCCCATCCTCGAGATCGGTAACACCAACAGCCGCTACCGGTTTGGAAAAGGTATTCGGGCGTTCATGAACGAGTGGAACGCCGAGGGGCCTGCGCATCATTGTGCAGTGGGTGTAGGGCACATTTCGAGCAAGCTGCAGAAACTAGCGTCCTTGCTGCGCATGGACTGCGTGGTGGTCGGTGCTCATGATTCAACTCCCCGCGGTTGTGCGAGTAATCCGTACGGGCCCCAATAGCCCAGACGGCCACAATGGTGAATTGGCCTTGTAAAATTTCGGAGACGTAAAGGTGTAGGTCCTGGTTGCGTTCGGTTGACGATCGCCGATGATGCGATTTGCCCAACCATTCGTGACCTTGATTTCGATTTGATTCTCCCCCGGCCTCAGCGCGCCGGCGGCGTCCAAGCAATAAGGTGTCTTCCAGGCAATCCCTAGTGGCTTGCCGTTAACCGACACTTCGGCAAGGTTTCTGACTTCTCCCAGGTCAATCCAAAGATGCGCGTCAGGCTTGAACCAATCTGCGGGAGCCTGCAGCCTTTTTGTGTATGTTGCAGTGCCAGAGAAATATTTCACGCCTTGATCGGAACTCTCTGGCCAGGAAATCAGCTTAGCGAGAGTGATTTTGGGTGGTGCTCCGCGGTCTGGCTCAAATGCAACATCCCACGGTCCCTCGACAATCGCAATGACTTGCTCAACAACGCCTGGAATCGCCCGAGACGGAGACTCCGCGGGATGTCGGAAAACGACGAAAACCGTGCCCCACGGTTCCAGACGCAACGGCACAGTCGTGCGGTCATTGGCGGATTGGTATGAGGCCGGCTCGGTCTGCCCGGTGTCGGGGTGCCACAGTTCGGCGACTTTGCCTTGTACTCTGAACGTTGCGTCAAAAGCTTCGTCGCGCTCGTTGCGGTTATCAACGAAATAGAGGTCGCCGTCCGCAAGCTTGCGATGGACGAAAAGAATACTTGTATCGGTTTTGGGTTTCGTATACTCGAAATCGGGCGCTACGTTGAGGCTCTGAAGCACATCCGCTAGGTTCTGCGCACCATATATTCTTCCCTCCCCAACGCTGGCGCCGTTGCCCGGGCCCCAAAGCTTTTCCGCCAAGCTATGGAACTCCGCCTGATCATCGGCTAGGCTAGGATCGTTCTCCGGCTTTGCGCCAACGACAATCGCGCCCGCCTCAACCAGCTCGTTGATCTTCCTTAGAACAGGAAGGGACATCTGCTTGCTGCGTGGATCGAGTGCCAGTACACGATAATTCGTTCCGCCCGGAGTTGTCAGTATTCCGTTGGCGGCCGAGAACTCATGAATAAGAGCGTCCGCATTGACGTAGTCGAAATTGTAACCCTCCGGAACATCGGGGAAATGATTGCCAAAGACCGCGGTGATGTTGGAGTCTTCACCGTAAAAGTAAGCTACGTCCGCCACAAACTTTCCTTGCTGCAACAGGTAGGAGCAGCGCGCGAGATACGAGACCCAAGGCTTAGCTTGCTCGGCCCACGTTGCGTTGCGATTGAACCATTGCCCGAACGGACCGAGTGACAGCCCGGGTTTCTTGTCCAACAGCGGCTGATGTACGGAGGTATGAATCACAAACCGATTCAAACCCATGGCTAACTCTTTGTCTGCGGTAGGCTTCAGAGTCGCGGGCGACCAGGCATATGCGCCAGAAGAAGCCGTGAGCGACTCTGCCGCAACTAAATTCTGGCCATAAATGTGAGCGACGGAGGCGGACTCGCGAATATCCGCGTCGTAGCCGTATTGCTCCTTGTTCACGCCGGGTCTTTGCGTCCACATCGCCGACATGGGTACGTCGTTGCTGCGCTTCACCTGCATGCCGTCGCCGATGAACGCACGTCCTTCTTCGTGCGACTCACCATAGTGACCCATCCCCCGCTCATGAAGAATCTTGGTGATCAGATCGTAGTGATAGTCGGCCAGCATATCTCCCAATGTCTCGCGAAAGTCCCAAAGGAATCCCTCACTAGCCTGAGAACTCTCAATTACGCGGCCGGTCAGAACAGGCATCCATGGGCGTAGGTCATAGCCACGCCGCTTGGTGAATTCCGCGATCAGGTTGTCGGTCCAGTTCTGGGTTCCCGCTTCCCAGCTATCATTGACCACGTATTCGAGACCACGCCTGCCCATGAGGTCGCCAACCGCGTCCTGGTAATTGTCTAGGTAGGTATTCATGTATTTGGCTACGTCGTCAGGATTGAGCTTGTCCACTTCGAGACCCGTGCCTTCCGGCGAGGCGGGATGGTTGGTGATGCCTAATAGTGAGTAGCCAAACCGGAGAACGACCCAGTTCCCAGCCGGTGGAGTCCAATCGAGCTTGCCGTCCGGCTGCATCTTGGAAGTTAGATCGATAACATCCTCTTTCCGGATCGCATCGCCGGCCCGAACCGCAGGCGTCGGAAATTTATCAAGGCTGGCAAGCTTGGCGAAGGCCGCTTTCTCTTCAAAACGGTTAATGCGGGCTCCTGGGTGAAGGACCAATTCCGAGATTTCGAAGTTGGGGTTGGACTTCGTTCGGCTGAAATCGCCGAACGGATTCTCCACATCGAAGGTCATGCTGCTGAATCCCGACGGCGGCTTATCGGTGAATGTCACGCGGAAAAACCGAGCGGTAATAGCCGGGAACGCCGTGGTGTGTTCTATTCCACCATCAGAGGGAATGTCCGCCAGTTTATGGAAGGTTTGACCATCGTCGCTCGCCTCTACGGCGGCAATGGAGGGTGCAGCGCCAAACATGTTGGCTCGTGCTGCAAACGGGTCATTAAACACCAAGGTTACTGCGCGCATGGTCTGCGGGCTCGAGAACTCGTACTGAATCCAGGCCTCCTGACCTACCGGAGCTTTTGCAAGCTGAGTCGGTTTCACCAAATCGCCATCTGTTAGAACAGCCGGGTTAAGGTTTCCGCCACTGGAAGTAATCTTTGGATTCAGCGCCCTAACGGGCACCTCGCTCTCCGGAGCTCGATAGGCGATGACTGCAGTGTCAGCGTAGAACGTCGGAGATGACGGTTGCGGCTGGCCGCCTATAGCCGCTAGGAAATCGAAGATGGGAACGTTCTGAAACGGCCCTGTTGTCGTGGGCGGATGCGGCAGTACGCCTGAGAAGGGCTTTCGCCCTTCAATCCTCGTCTCACTCCAAACGATTTTCTTCATGCCCTCGCTGGGTTTCACCCACGGGCCACCCGACTCACTCCAGCCCGGAGAGCCCGCAATGGCTTCTTCAAGGCCAAGCTGGTCGGCAAGCGTAGTGGCATACTTGAATGCATCTTTCCACTCCGGGGTCATGTAAACCAAACGTTTATCTACAAGTTTTGGCGTGTTTAATGCGGCGTCGAAGTTCTGGAAACCGCCGATTCCGACACGCTTCATCCATTCGAGATCTAACTTGATCCCCTCTTTCGTGATGTTGCCATTCATCCAGTGCCACCAGACCCGCGGTTTAGCGGAGTCAGGCGGATTTTGAAAACCGGCGAGCAGCGGGTCGTTGGTTTGCTGCGCGGAACCGAAGAGGCAAGAGGCAAGAACTAACAAAGAAAGGATTAGCCAAACTCGCATCCTTGGATTTTTCATGCGAGACACCTCGCAATTAGAATTCGTCATGGGTTAACCGCGCAATCGAAAACGAAATTAGCGGGGGAATTTTGGCATCCAGAGACGGGACGGTCAATTCAGCGGGGGCGAAGAACTGTGGTTTCGCAAAGCGAAATGCTGACACCGGGCGGAGCAGACCATGGGAAGCGTGGACTACCCGGAACTTACCCGGCATCGGGCCCGCCGACCAAGAAATTGCTTTTCAGGAGCTAAACAGGGCGTACAGTTTTGTAGCGCAGAACGCGGAAGAGGTCAGTTTGGAATATTTGGGTCTACCTCCTGTTTGGTTACTTCCTCAGGCGAGAAGAGTTTCCTGTCAGATTCTGGCTCGTTTGTTTTCCTAGAATGAAGCCTTTGAAATTCCGTCATGGCTTTCTGTTCCTCGGTGCTGTTTCCCAGAAGGCGTTCGACTTTCGAGAGACGGTACCAGCCAACTTCATTTCCCGGATCTGCAGCCACCGCCTTCTTGGCGTGCACCAGGGCTTGTTCCGCTTGCTTCTTCTCCAAGAGCACGGCAGCCAGCCCTAAATGCGCCTCGGCAAAATTCGGATAGTACTCAAGCGCCTGCTCAAAGTACCGCTGAGCTTCATCCATCTGGCGAGCCCGGCGATGCAATTCGCCCAGTTCGTAGGCCGCGTTCGCGTTGCTTG
>QHYI01000172.1:20341-22231 GCA_003223245.1 Acidobacteriota bacterium | reverse complement strand
ATCCACGATCACCGTGGCCCCAAGCTTTTTGCCGGTCCGCTTCTCCAGCACATCCAGCATTTGATCCACGCTGCGCCGGTCTTGCGTATTGCCGTCGAAGATTTCGTGGGCTTTGGGGAAGCCATCACGATCCAGGACCAATCCCACCACCACTTGTTTGGAATCCGGACGCTTGTCCCGCGAGTATCCGCGCTTGGCCTGTGGGTTGGCCGTGGCTTGCCCTTCGAAGTACGTCGACGTCAAGTCATACAGATAGACGGTGTCGTCCAGATCGAACAGCGTCTTTTCCTTCGCCGCCAGCGACCAAGTATTGATCGAACTTCTTCGTCGACCGATACACCTCGCGCTACTGGCGCGGTTACCGACCTCAGCATGACCCGCACTCGCGATCTCGAAAACCAAACGACTGCGTCACGTCAGTGTGATTTTGGATTGCTTGGCGACCGGTTTCCTTGCTTGACGGCCCGGGGCATTTCTGGCAGCGCCCAGGCATACAGCGTTCCGCCGCTGGCTACCAGGACGTACTGCCGCCCATCCAGCTCATACGTGATGGGGGAGTTCGTCACATGTCCAATACGGGAGTGCCAAAGGGTCTTTCCGTCGGCCGTCCGAAGGGCAAGAACATTTCCCTCAGAATCCCCGGTGAAAGTCAATCCCGAGTCCGTAGTCAAGACTCCCGCGCTGGCTCCGCCGCCAAGGTCGTGCGACCAGCGCACTTTTCCCGTTTGATAATCGATCGCCTCTAGCATTCCTTTTCCAAAGACTCCATAATCCGCCCCAGCCCAGCCGTACTCACCGTCCCCGGGCTTCGAGAAATAGATGCCGTAGGCATCCCGCGCGCTGACGAGGAACAGTCCGGTCTTAGCGTCAAAGCTCGGCGAGCGATAATTCGTCGCGCCGCCTTCGTCCGGCGCAATCAGTCGCCCGTCACGCGCCGGATCCTTCGCCGAATTGGGAATTGGGCGGCCGTTCTTGTCCAACCCGGCGGACCAATTGACAGCCGCGAACGTAGTCGTAAGAAGGCTCTTGCCCGTGGTGCGGTCCAGCACAAAGAAATAACCGTTTCGAGAAGCCTGCAACAACATCTTCCTGGGGACACCCTGGAAATTGCCATCCACCAGGACGGGAACCTCGACGGCATCCCAATCATGCGTATCGTGGGGCGACGCCTGAAACCCCCAAGCCAGCTTGCCGGTGTCGGGACTCAGCGCCACAATGCTGCATGTCCAGGGATTGTCTCCCGGACGTTCCTCGGCAGCCAGCACAGGCGTGGGATTTCCTGTTCCCACGTAAACAAGATTGAGCTGTGGATCGTACGTTCCCGTAATCCACATGTTTCCTCCGGTGGCGCCACCGCTGAAAGCCTCCGGTGCTTCTCGAGGAAGAGTGCTGTAAAAGGTCCATTGAACGTCCCCGGTTTCCGGATCAAACGACTTCAACATGCCCGGGAGGTTGTCGAAATCTCCGGAGGTGCCGACAAGAATGTGGTTGCGAACCACCAGCGGCGCCATGGTTGTCCAATACCCCTTCTTTACGTCGGCGATCACAACATTCCACTTCACCTTCCCGTCTCTCGCATCCAGACAGATCAGCCGTGCGTCTGGCGTTGTGAAGTACACAGAGTCCTTGTAAACCGCAACTCCTCGATGACCGATGTGAAGGCCCTGGTTGGATGGGTAGGTATAGTGCCACACGACATTAGCGGACCTAGCGTCGAGCGCCCAGACGTTATCCGGCGTCGTTTCGTACAAAATGCCGTTGAGGAGGATCGGCGTGGATTTTATTTCCGCCGTTTGACCGGTCTCAAAGGCCCATGCCAGCGTGATTCGGTAGACATTCGCCGGAGTAATTTGCGTCAGGCTGCTGTGGTGCTGACCAGAGTAAGTTCCG
>QHYI01000172.1:0-20227 GCA_003223245.1 Acidobacteriota bacterium | reverse complement strand
CGCCGTACACGAGATCCGCGTACTACCGAAACGCGGCCCATCGAAAAGAAACCTGCTTTACCGCAGCGTCTGCAGGTAAGCCAGAACGTTGTGCATCGTTTCGTCGGTGTACTTTCCGAGTTGCTCGCTATGCGCATCGAGCGGATTGACCACCTTGAACTTCACTTCGTCTTTAAACCAGGAATGGTACCAGCCGGAAGAATCTGTCAGTCCGATCACGAATTCGTCTTGATAGGCCAGTTTGCCGGTTACCGTCTGCCCCGTAGCCAATCTTACAGTGACCGTCGCGGGGGAATCGGCAGGGCCATTCTTGCGGGGCCTGGGGTACAGCATATGCTGCAACAGCGCCAATCCTCGCAGCCGGTTGGCTATACCAGCCAGATCACCAGTGGGAGAATGACACTTCGAGCAGCCCCCGGCCCCATTGAAATACAGTTTTCCTTCCTCGGCATTGCCGGTCTGGAGATCTTCCGGTTGAACGCTACGACGGCGGCCTGGCTTTGACTCGGCCTTTGCTTTCTCGTCGTGAATGAATGCAACAATGGCCGCCAGGTCGGTATCTGAGAGGTTGAACTGCGGCATTCCTTTATCCGCCCGCCCTGTGCGAACCACCGGGCCAATTTCGTTTCCCCCAACGTCCTTTTCCACGATTTCGGAACTTGTCAGATCCGGGCCGGTCTCGCCGCCGGCCGCGTCTCGTCCATGACAAAAGGCACACTGGGCGGCAAAAAGGGTCTGACCTGCTTGCACCTGTGGGGAGGGAGAAGACTGCGGAGCCTGTGTCTGCGAAGCTTGGTCCTGCCCACGGGCTTCCTGGCCACTGAAAGCTTGCGCAACAAAGTTCCCAAGGCCTTTTCGGCAAACATCAACTCTCCTTGCGGTCATGCCCTGAGCCGCGATACTCTGACCACAGCAGAGAATCCCTAAATAAAAGCTCAGGAGCATGGGGCCCAGGACCATGGACCGTGAATTCCTGAGAGTCATTTTCAGATGCATCGAATGCGGAGGCATTGTAAGAATTCTTGACTGCCAACCAGAGCTGACTTCCAACTTGTCCTTCGTCGAGACGAACAACGAGCAATTCTATCGGGGGAACCGAACGAAGTCACTCCTTCCTGCGGCGGTCTGACCAGACAGCCCGAGGGGGCCCGTTTTCAGCCCTATATCCGGTTTACAACGCGCTCCCCTTAAACACACAATTTCGAATGCTCGACAGTCGTCTGCGCCGCCGTTTGCTCCAGCACCTTCTCCTTGGTTTTGGTAGTGTCGCGCTGACCGTCATCTTCATGCATTTGTTTCCCAAGCGCGATCTGATCTCCCGCCTCAGCATCGGCACCGCCTACCCTGCGTTATTTCTTACTGCCATTACGCTGCTGTTGGGTCCGTTCAATGTGCTTTTGCGGAAACTCAACCCTGTTAGCTTCGACCTGCGGCGTGACTTCGGGATTTGGGCCGGAATTTGCGCGCTGGTGCACACGGCGGTCGGGCTCAACGTTCATCTGCGCGGCAAGATGTGGTTGTATTTCGTCGATGCCCAGCACCACTTGCGACGGGACGCCTTTGGTTTTGCAAATTACACAGGCGCCATTGCCGCCATGGTCTTTGCTTTACTCTTGGCGCTTTCCAATGACATGTCTCTCCGCAAACTCGGTGGCAAGCGCTGGAAGTCTCTTCAGAGGTGGGCGTACGCGGCCGCCGTGCTTACCGCCGCCCACGCCATAGCTTTCCAGCACGTCGAGAAACGCATTCTCTCGTTCCGGCTGATTCTCTACCTAGGCATCGGAATTGTCTTGGCCTTTCAGATAGTCGGGGCGCTCAAAAACAGGCAGCAACGCGCGACTCCATAGCTCCGGAACGGGAATCTCCTTTCGTCCACCACTCTTCTAACCATTCGCAATCGAACAGGTGTCGGGTTGCAAACTCACCTAACGCCCCTCCTGAGAGGGAAATCCTTGTCCCTGTAGGTTTCCTTGCCACCATCATTGTGAGTAGGACTTGGTGGCCTCATCTTCGGTATCAGGTGAACTCCCCTGCTCGCGGCCCTACCAATTTGTAATGGACCCGTCCGGCCTGAAATACGTCTGCGCGCGATTCGTATCATATTTCGTGACTTCCAATATTGGCGTCAGCTTGCTCATATCCAGCTCGACGCCGAGTCCCGGTCTGTCGTTGGAGTAGAGCTTCCCGTTCTTAAAATCCAGGCCGACGGGCACATGTGGAATCTCCTTGCCCTCAAATCCATACTCCATCAGCAGCGGCCCAGAGAATGTGCCAAGCGAATTCACCAGCGCCGCGGTGGCGATGGGGCCGGTGAAGTGCGGCACAATGCCCACAAAATGCGTCTCGCAGATCGCTGCGATCTTCATCATTTCGGTGATGCCTCCTACGTTCGGCAGCGTGGCGCGGACGTAGTCGATATCGTGGTTTTCCACAAGAGGATTGAAGTCCCATCGATTCCCCCATTCCTCGCCTGCCGCGATCGGAACCTTGACTAGTCTTCGCAGACGCGGAAGGTCTTCCCCGAAGGCCTCCGCGCGCACGGGATCCTCGACAAACAGCGGGGCAAGTCTTTCGATCAGATCGCATCCGCGAATCGCATCCGAAAGGTCGAATCGCTGGTGAAAATCGATGCAGAAATCCCCGTCGTTCCCCACGCCCTCACGCGCCTCGACGCATTCCTCGTAAAGCTGATTCACCTTTTGGCGTGTATTGTACGTAGTATTGGCTTGCGTATCGGCCGCGCCCATGCGGAAAGCCCGATAACCGGCAGCAACAGTAGCCGCCGCGCGTTCCTTCACGCTCATGCCCGGCTTGATACCCGGGATGATGCCGCCCGTGTTGTAGCATTCGCAGTAATTTCGCACCATGCCGCCCAGGATTTCGTGAACCGGCAGTTTCAGCGCCTTGCCTTTGATATCCCACAACGCAAGGTCAAGGGCGCCAAGCGCATGCTCTTTTTCCCGCCCAGGAGGATAAAAGTACGAGCGCGACATGTCCTGCCATAATCGTTCGATGTGCTGTGGGTCCTGCCCGATCAGGCGTCCGGCGCACTGCTTCAGCGCATCGGGAAAGCCGCCCTCCCCGATGCCGGTGATTCCCGCGTCGGTCTCAATGGTCACTACCGTGTCGGCTTGATTGAACAGGGGGTTCGGGTTGGGCGGCGCGTAAGCCCGTACGCGCCTGATCTTCATCTTCGGCAGCGCCGCGTACAGCAGCGGAGCACGCGCGAAAGCGTACACTCCTGCCGCTACCGATTTTAGAAACAATCGCCTTCTCATAAAGCCTCCTTCCGTAACCAGCTCCATGGCTTGGGTTCGGGTTCGAGGTTACGCGGACTCTCACTAGCATTTTCCCAAGTGATCGCGAGTTTACGACGATTGATTTCCTGACTCTGGTGGACCTGCACTGCGCCCCAGAACGTGTTCGCGCACGTTTTCCAGGGTGCCGCATGCACTTTTTCCTAAATCGAAGGGGACTCACAACGATCCGTCTATACGATAGGCGGCCGGCGCTTACCTATATTCGTTGCCTGCTCGAACGCATACCCCATCTGCAGCACGCCCCAATCATCATTGTGACGGCCCACAATTTGAATACCGATAGGCAATCCGCTCTCGGAAAACGCACACGGCACGCTCATCGCCGGATTCCCGACCGCCGAAATGTAGTACGCCGATTTCATCCACGCCATGTAGGTTTCCATCTTCACCCCGGCAATTTCCGTCGGGTAATGCGTGCTCACATCAAAAGGCGAAACCTGGTTCACCGGCAGAACGAAGAACTCGTACTTCTCCATGAACTGCCGCATGCGCTGATACAGCTGTGTGCGTTTCGCTTCCGCACGCGAGAGCTGCGGCCCCGTGAGCTTGCGGCCCTCTTGCACGTGCCAGTGCACGTACTCGTTTAACTTGTCCGCGTTCGCTTCCAGAATGTCGCCAAAGGCCAGTTCTATCGACCAGTGCCGCCACAGCAAGAAACATTCGTTCGCATCTCGGAAGTCCGGCTCTGCTTCCTCCACAACGCAGCCCAATGATTCGAACACTTTGCGCTGCGCCTTGACGGCATCACGCACCGCTGGCTCCCACGGAAGCCCCATATCCCTGAACATGGCCACACGCACGCCTTTTAAGTCGCGGCCCAGCGGTTGCGCGAATTGGCTGCCCGTCTGATCAATGGAAATGGGCGACCGGCGATCAAAACCCGCCAGCACCCTCAGGAAAAACGCGCAGTCGCTCACATTCCGCGCTACAGGTCCATCCACACTCAGCGTGAACCATCCGAGCGTGGTCGGAGGATTCGGCACGCGCCCCGGCGAAGGACGAATTCCTACCACATTGCAGAAATTCGGCGGATTCCTCAGCGAGCCACCCATGTCGCTCCCGTCGGCCAGTGGAACCATCCCGCACGCGAGCGCCACGGCTCCGCCGCCCGTGCTCCCGCCGCAAGTTTTAGTCAAGTCATAAGGATTCAGCGTCGGCCCGAACACCGGATTGAACGTTTGCGAACCCAGACCCCACTCCGGCACGTTCGTCTTGCCAATGACGATGGCGCCCGCGTTTTTCTCCCGCTCAACGACGAGACAATCCGCATTCGGAATGTGATCTTGGTACAGCGGCGACCCGTGCGTCGTTCGAACCCCTTTTGTCTCGTGCAGATCTTTCACGCCCACCGGGAGCCCATGCACCGGCCCTAGCCAATGCCCTTTCGCGATCGCTTCGTCCGCCGCCAGCGCTTGCGCCATCAACTTTTCTTCCGGAACCAGCGTCACGATCGCATTCACTTTCGGATTCACTCGCGCAATCTGCTTCAGATGCGCCTGCATCACTTCGCGCGACGACACTTTCTTCTCGCGAATCATTCCGGCGAGTTCCTCGGCAGGCAGAAAGCAGATTTCGTTTTCCGTACTGAGAGGCATTACCGTCGACTCCGCACTCGTCTCCGACCAAGCGAGGCTCATTTTGCCCGCGTGACCCGCAGCCGACCGAAGCAGCGGCGAAACCGTGGCGCTCACCGCCGCGCTTGTGCCCCATTTCAATGCGTCGCGCCGCGTCATCTTCTCGGTCATCCGGTGCCTCGCCTCACTTCTGGCGGCAAATCGTGGACACCTTATAGCGCAGCGCTACGCCCCGGACAACTTTTCTCTTGCTAAAGCCAGTGCATTCCCTACTTGTGAGGGATCCACAAGCTTGCCGCGCGCGAAGTCACGCGTTCCGCCGCCTTTGCCGCCAAATTTTTCGAACACCTGTTTCAAAACGGCGTTCATATCTTTTCCCGACGAAGGATGCTGCGCCAAGAGCAAATCGCCTCTACCGGCCAGACCGAGCAGCGCCACGGTTTTCTCCGTCTTCGCAATCGCTGTGCCGAAAAAACCGAGGTACTCCGCTGGAACATCCTCAAAAGCTTGTGAGACGATACGCAAGCCATCAGCTCCCGCCGCAGCCGATGGCAAGGCAATTGCGGCTTCCGCTTCCCCCAACCTCTCCAGCAGCGCGTGAATCTTCTTGAAATTCGCATCGCGCTCCGCCAGTGCCCGCCCGGCAGAAGACGCCACATCTTCGGGCGCGCATTGCAACTTTTCCGCGGCCTCGCGCAACAACTGAACATCCCGCCTCGCCGTTTTTTCCGCCCGTCCGCCACACACAAATTCCACTCGCCAATCCTGCCGAATTTTCGAGCAACGCCGCACGAGAATCATGCCAATCTGCCCCGTACTCCTGACATGCGTCCCGCCGCACGGCTGCAACTCCACGCCGTCAATCTCAATCGCCCGCAGCACGCCTTCGCGGTCCACTTCTTTCCGCACTCCCAGCCGCAACAATTCCTCCGCCGTCCCGTAACGCACGCTCACCGAGCGATCTTCGAAAATCATCTCATTCGCCGCGCGCTCCGCCCTTTCCAGATCTTCTTCCGAAGGCTCCTTTCCGCGCACGTCAATCGTGCACAGTTCCGCGCCAAGATGAAACGAAACGGTCGGCAAATCAAAATGCTTCTGAAACATCGCGGACAGCAAATGCTGCCCGGTGTGCTGTTGCATGTGGTCGAACCGCCGGGCCCAATCGATGCAACCTCTCACTTCGCCAACTTCGACTGGCCTATCAGCCAGGTGAACAATTTCCTCGTCGCGGTCACACACTTCCAAAACTCCCGCGCCCCCCAGCTTCCCCAAGTCGTAGGGCTGCCCACCCGACGTCGGATAAAAAGCAGTTTGATCGAGGATCACTTCCCAGGAAGGAGCTTTCGTTGCCGCCGATGCAGCCGTCGCCCGGGGCCTGCAACTCAAAACTCTCGCTGAGAATTCCTTCAGGAACGAATCGTCGTAATACAGCCTGCGCGTGGCCATGATTTTGGTGGGCGTGCTAGCAGGGGCATTCTTGCCTTCCTTTGCAGCCGCGCTTGGGGTGGCCTTCTTCTTCGTGCATCTCAATTTGGTAAGGTCGGACTACGCTTGCAGCGCCTTCTGCCACGCCTCCGAGTACTTGTACCCCGTTCCCGTGTTAAACAGCACCACCGTCTCATACGGCTTGATCCACCCTGACGCTGCAAGGATGCGCGCCGCAACCACGGTCGCCGCCCCTTCCGGCGCCGCAAAGATTCCTTCCAGCGAAGCCAGTTCCCTTCCTGCGTGCAGCATCTCCTTATCCGTCACCGCGATGGCCGTTCCCTTGGTCTGCCGCAGCATTCGCAGGATCAACTGATCTCCCAGCGGCCCCGGCACTCGCAATCCGGAAGCAATCGTCGCCGCGTTGGGGAAAAATTGTGCCGAACTCTGGTGCGCCTCCCACGCCTTCACGATCGGCGCGCAACCTTCCGCCTGCACCGCCACCATGCGCGGCCGCTCCGAGGCAATTCGCCCCATGCCCTGCAGTTCGTCAAACGCCTTGCACATCCCAATCAATCCCACGCCGCCGCCTGTGGGATAAAAAATCACATGCGGCAGTTTCCCGCCAAATTGTTCCCACAACTCGTAGCCCATGGTCTTTTTGCCTTCCACGCGGTAGGGCTCTTTCAAGGTGGAAACGTCGTACCATCCTTCGCGGTCTTTGTGCTCCGCGACATATTTCCCGCAATCGGAAATCAGGCCGTTCAGCTTCACCACTTTCGCGCCAAACGCCTGGCACTCCATCACGTTCGCCGAAGGGGTATCCGCGGGCATCACAATCACCGCGGGAATCCCCGCGGCCGCCGCATACGCCGCCAGCGCACCTCCGGCATTCCCTGCTGTGGGCGCTGCCAAAGCTTTCACGCCGAGCCCCTTTGCACGGGTCACCGCGGCGCTCATCCCTCGCGCTTTGAACGAGCCTGTCGGGTTCAGCCCCTCGTCCTTGACGTAAAGATTCTCAAGGTATCCCGTCCCGCAGGTCATCGACGCACCCAGGCGCTTCGCGTGCACCAGCGGTGTCATGCCCTCTCCCAACGACACCGGCGGATCGTCAGGAAGCACTTCGGCGTACCGCCACATCGTTCTCGGGCGGTCCTTCAGCGTCTCGAACGTAAACGTCCCCGCCGCATGTTTCAGGTCGTACCGCGCCAGCAGCGGCTTCCCGCACGTGCACAAATGTTGCTCCACCGACGCGTCGTACTTCTTCCCGCACGCCGAGCATTCCAGCTCGATCAGATTCGAACTCATAGTCACAATTCTCGCCTTTGGACTCATAGCTATGTCAGTCTATCACCTTCATCGCGCCGCACTGCGCTCCTACTTGCATTTCACAAACTTCTCAACCTGCAAACCTTCTCCCCCCATTACAATAGAACCATGCCCGTTCGCCTCATCGCGCTGGACATCGACGGGACCCTTCTCGACAGCCGTTGGCAAGTGTCGGAAGCCAACCGCGCCGCCATCGCCGAAGCGGCTCGCCGCGGCATCGAGGTCGCCCTTGTCACGGGCCGCCGCTACGACTTCGCCATGCCCGTAGCGCGCCAACTCCAGGCTCCGCTCACCATGATCGTCAACAACGGCGCGCTCATCCGCTCGAATGATGGCCGCACGCATCTGCGCCACTTGCTTCCCCGCCAAGTCGCCGAGCGAGTTCTGCATCTTGCAAAACCCTGGCGCGAAGGCGCCGCCGTGGTTTTCGACCGTCCCGCGAAAAATCAACTCATGCTCGAGCGGCTCGACCCCGGCGACTCCCTTCGGTACGCCTATTACTCGCGAAACAAACAATTCATTGGCTTCGCGAATCCCTTAGAAACCTGCTTGACGGAAGACCCCATTCAGGTGATGCTTTCCGGGCAGGTTGCTCCCCTGCGTGACGCGGAACGTGCCCTGCGCGCCGCCGCCTTCGCAGCCGAGTTCGCCCTGGCCGTCACCATGTATGAGCGCCGTGATTTCGCCATGATTGATGTGCTCAACCCGATTTGCTCCAAGGGCGCTTCGCTCGCCGAATGGGCCGCGCTGCGTGGCTACGCGCGCGAGGAAGTCATGGCCATCGGCGACAATCACAATGACCTCGAAATGCTCAGCTTTGCCGGCATTCCCGTGGTCATGGGCAACAGCGTGCCCGAATTGAAAACCTTTGGCTGGCATGAAACCGCCACCAACGACGAGAACGGCGTCGCCCACGCCATCGAACAATTTGCCTTACGCGAGGCGGCGCCATGCGCCTAAACGCCACTTGCGCAGGAAGTCTCGCCCTTCCGAGCACTCAACGATCTGTCATTCCGAGCGCAGCGAGGAATCCTGGCTGGACCGTAGCCTTACTCGGTCCCATAAAAGCGTCGCAAACCGCCGCAAGCATTCTTTCGGCGCTTCTCCTTCTTCTCACCGCCTCCTCTGCGCGCGCCGAGTACATCGTCCTCCGCAGCGGTGAACGCATTCACGCCACCGGCTACCAGCTCCTGGGAGACAAGTACCGCCTGGAACTCCAAGGCGGCTGGGTAGATGTGCAAGTTGCGGACGTCGTGAAAATCGAGCCGGAAGAAGTGTTTACGCCGGTGGCCCCCGATCCGCCACTCGTGCCTGCACCCGTCGTGCCGCCCTATCGCGACCTGGTCGCCGCCGCTGCTTCGCGCTACGGCGTGGATGCCGAGCTCATTTCGAGCGTGATGGAAGTGGAATCTCATTTCGACGCCAGGGCCGTCTCCCGCAAAAACGCGCGCGGCTTGATGCAGTTGCTCCCGGAAACCGCTGCGCGGCTTGGCGTGAAAGACATTTTCGATCCGCAACAGAACATTGACGCCGGCACGCACTACTTGAAAGAGTTGCTGCGACTCTACAACAACAATCTGACGCTCGCGCTCGCCGCCTACAACGCTGGCCCGGACAAAGTGCAGAAATATGGCAACGTTCCGCCCTACCGCGAGACGGTTTCCTACGTGAACCAGGTCAAACGCAAGTATCAAAAGTCCAAGTCCGCCGCTTCTGCCAAACCCGCCAGTCCCCCCAAAACCACACCAGCCGATCCTGCGCCTCCTAGCGCTTCGGCAACGCCGCCCTCACCCACGCCCAAAACTCAAGAGCCTTAGAGAAGCTGTCGCACAGGCGGCTTACTTCGCCAGAGGTCACTCCTCCCTGATCGTGGTAAAACCGCGTTCTCATCGAAGAACGAAGCGAACCTCTCCAACTCCGCCTGGTCGGCAACCCCAGAATGTTCCGCTGCAGAAGTTGTAATTGAGAGGCTTCAGAGTCTGTGTGACAACCCGGGTTTTCGTCAGGGCCTCGACGGTATTAAAAAACCGCGCTCATTGGAGCTAAAGGGGCAAAGCACCAAGCAGGAACGCTTCGTTCGCATGCGTTTCAATGCTAAGCTTCGAGCGCGCCCCAGATTTTTGGCGGTCCTCCTGGCAGCGGTTCTTCCTCCTCTTCCCGCTCTTTAACCGGCCTCGGCGGCAAGAACACCGTTTCCCGAATTTTCCTGCCCTTCCCTTCGAGCCTCTGAGCCAGCGGGTTCCAGCATTCGGCGCAGACGTCGTATTGCCTGCCGTCAATTTCTTTTTGCAGGCAATCCTTGGCTTTACCGCAAAGGTCGCATGTGATCATGGGCTCCTCCAAACTCGTCATAGCAGTTTCGTCCGAACGAACCAACCTCCAGCACTTCGCTCCATTCTACTCTTCGTATGTGGAACAAGGATGGCGGAGGCTTATGCGGCGGCCCAACCTCTCGGAACGGCTGCGCAAGGAAGGGAGAAGTGGTAATGGCCCGTTCCTCGGACCGGTGAGTCAGGGAAAGCAGGCCGGACCGGAAGGCGGCTTCTCTCAAGACCAGGCGCCCTGCAGAATGGCTTGCGGCGCGCACTCTAGGGAGGTAGGCTGCTGGCCTCGTGGTTGAAAACACTTCCAACCCTAGCGAGGCCAAGCCATGCATTTTCTAAAGCGCTTCTCGGAGCACATCTACAGCCTGATGCGGTTGATCGCGGGCTTCTTGTTCGCCTGCCACGGCGCGCAGAAACTCTTTGGGGTTCTAGGCAGCGAGAGGATGATTCATGTTCCCTTGATGCTGACCGCCGGAATCATCGAATTTTTTGGCGGCTTGCTCATTGCGCTTGGAATGTTGACCGCCATAGCCGCGTTCATCGCCAGCGGCGAGATGGCTACCGGCTATTTTCTGGGCCATGCTCCGCACGGCTTCTGGCCGATTCGCAATCACGGCGAACTCGCCGTGCTGTTCTGCTTCGTTTTTCTCTTCATCGCTTCCCGGGGTGACGGCGCGTGGAGCCTTCGCAGTTTCATGAAAGGCAGACAGTTCTAAGCGTCGAGGTTGTGAGCAGCCGGAAAAGTCAGTTTGAACACCGCAGGACACAAGAAGGGTCAGGAGCGCATGTGGCAAGGCCTGGTTTCTAGAGGCAATTTCAGAGTGGCGCGGAATGCCGGCGGGCGTCCTAGAGGAAGCGGCCGGGGGCGAAGAGGTTTTGCGGGTCGAAGGCGGACTTGAGACGGCGCATGAGGCCGAAATCGGCACGGGGAGAGCCCCAGGTGTTGACTTGGCGCTTGAGCTGGTTCGGGCACCAAGGGAGGTAGGCGCAAGCATTTTCGGAAGTGCAAAAGGAGAAGACGGCAGAGGTGGCTTCCGCGAGAGGCTGAAGCGAGGCAGAGTTCAATGACTCGTGTTCATCTGACGGCAGCAGGAGACTGAAGTAGAGGACGCCGCAAGCGCGCGCGAGAACCGCATAAGGAAGAGAGGCTTGGTCTGCAAGCGCGCGCAACTGCTCAAGAAGCGGAGCCAGGCGGCTCGGAAGAATTGTGATTTTGAAAATGGCGGTGAGCGGACAGGCTTCGAGAAGAAACGAGATGAACTGGCTGACGTAATGCCAAAGGCCGGCTCCTTCGTTCTCGTTGAGGGTGACGAATTGCGCAGGCTTCGCCGTAGAAGAAGCCGCGAGCTCGGCAAATTCGCGGGAGGCGCGTTCGCAAACTTGGGGACTGCCTTCCACACTGACGCAGAGATGCCAGGAACCCGCGGGAAATTCTCCTTTTAGGGCCGCAGTTGGAGGCTGGCTAGAGTTTTTTTCTGCCTCAACGAACAGTTCGATGAGCCGAGGACTTACGAGATCCAGGGAGGCAGGGCGGATAGGAGAACGTTCCACAAGATTGCTGAAAACCAGAGCATCTCGAGGCGCGCTAAATGAAAGAACGAAGCTGCGGCTCGCTGGCGGTGCGGGAAAAGTGCGGAAATTGAGGCGGGTAATCACCGCGACAGTGCCAAGCGAGCCAATGAGGAGCTTGTGAAGATCGTAGCCGGTGACATTCTTGACGACGCGACCACCGCTCTTACAGAGGCGGCCGGTGCCATCAACGAATTCAGCTCCAATGAGGAAGTCGCGGGCAGTGCCGCAGGAATGGCGAAGCGAGGAGTCCAGACCCGAGGCGATGATGCCGCCGATGGTCGATTCGAAATAAAAAGGAACCAAAAGCGGGAGAAATTGTTTTTGCTTGAAGAGGGGAGCGGCAAGATCGTTGAAATTCGCCCCGGCATCGACGCCGACGGTGAGGTCGCCAGGATCGTAGTGGGCGATTTGGTTGAGACCGGTCATGTCTAAGGCCAGATCGTAGCGCGAAGGAGGCATGCCGATTTCGAGTTTGCTGCGATTGCCGCAAGGGATGAGAGCGAGCTTTTCGAGAGCGGCGAAGCGCACGATCTCGGCGACTTCTTCGGTAGCAGAAGGCTTTGCCACCGCGGCTGGCACGATTTCGTCGACGGCGTATTCCGTGCATTCTGCCGGATCGGCGGAGACGCGAGAAGCGCCGATGGCGGATGCCAGGCGGGCGGCGAAGTTGGAAGCGGCGCTAGTCATGGGACAACGGCAGTGAGACGAAGTCGACAGTCGAAAGCTGAAAGAGGAAAAAAGAAGAAGAGAAAAGACAACTCCGAGCCGCAGAGAAACGCAGAGAAACAGGAGCGAGAGCAGCACCATCGCAAAGGAGAATAGCAACCGGGCCGATCTGTGCGAGGAGACAAAAAGAACCAGATCATGACGGGCTCGGGCGAGAAGAGGACTTAGCGCGGATGCGGATTTCGCCGCAGCCTTTGCTGAGTGGAAAGATTTTGCCGGGATTGAGCAAGCAGGCGGGATTGCAAGCGTCGTGGACGCGGCGCATAAGATCGAAATCCGCGTCGGAGAAAAGAAGCGGCATCAACTCGGCCTTTTCCATGCCGATGCCGTGCTCGCCGGTAAGCGTGCCGCCGACTTCCACGCAATAGCGAATGATTTCGGCGGAGGCTTGCATGGCGCGTTCGAATTGGCCTTTGTCGCGCGGGTCGTAAAGAACGATGGGATGAAGGTTGCCATCGCCAGCGTGAAAAATATTGCAAATGTCGAAGCCGTAGCGCGCGCCGATTTCGCGGACATGGCGAAGCGTTTGTGGAAGTTTGGTGCGAGGAATGACGCCGTCAAGGACGTAGTTGCTGGGGGCGAGGCGGCCGAGAGCGCCAAAAGCGTTTTTGCGGCCTTTCCACAGAAGTTCGCGTTCGGCATTGTCCCGAGCGAGACGAACTTCGCGCGCGTGGTGCGTTTTGCAGACGTCGGTGATCGCGGCAGCCTGTGCCGTGACAGCTTCCGCGAGACCTTCGACTTCGAGAAGCAGCACGGCGGCGCAATCGCGCGGGAAACCGGCGTGAACGAAGTCTTCGACGACGCGAAGGGTCCAGCCATCGAGCATTTCGCAAGCGGCGGGAATGATGGCGCGCGCGGTGACGTCGACGACGGTTTCGGCGGCATCGTCGACGGAATCGAAAATTGCGAGTTGCGTTTTGATGGCTTCCGGCTTGCGCGTGAGTTTGACGGTAATTTCGGTAACCAGAGCGAGCGTGCCTTCGGAACCAACGAAAAGGCCGGTCAGGTCGTAGCCGGGAGCGTCGCCTTGCGCGCTACCGACGCGAACAATTTCGCCGTCAGGGAGGACCAGTTCGAGTGCGGTCACGTGATTGGCGGTGACGCCGTAAGCGAGCGTGTGCGGGCCACCGGCATTTTCCGCCACATTGCCGCCGATCGTGCAGGATTTTTGGCTGGAGGGATCGGGTGCAAAGTAGAGGCCGTGAGGCTCGGCGGCAAGCGTGAGGTCGAAATTGACGACGCCGGGTTGCACCACGGCGCGCTGATTTTCCGGGTCGATCGAGAGAATGCGATTCATGCGCGCGAAAACGATCATGACGCCACCGATGCGCGCGAGCGCTCCGCCAGAAAGGCCGGTGCCGGCGCCGCGGCCGACGATGGGGACGTTGTCCTTCACCGCGAGTTTGACGATTTGCGAGACCTCTTGCGTGGTGGTGGGAAAGACGACGATGTCCGGGCGACCTTTTTCGACCGACCCATCGTACTCGTAGAGCAGGACGTCTTCCGGCTGAAACAGAACGGAGGAAGAACCGAGAAGCTTTTCGAGATCGCGAAGAAGGCCAGCGTGCATAGCGAGCGCCTTCGATGGCGCATCTGGCACTATAGTGAGATTTCCAGGAAACACGCAACGTGAAGTTGCATGCAGGGTGAGCGAATGTGTTAGTGTGAACTCCCCAGGACCAGATGAGGGAAAATGGCGAAACCGAGGGTTCTTGCGACCCACCGATTGTTTCAACCCGCAAGAACAATTCTGCAGGAACATTGCGACGCGGAGTATTGGGAAAAGCCCGAGCGGCCGCCACGCGAAGAAGTGCTGCGGCGGGTGAAGGATAAAGAAGCGCTGATCTGCCTGCTGACCGAAAAAGTGAACGAGGAATTGCTGCAGGCCGCGCCCAAAGTGAAGATTGCGGCGAACGTGGCGGTGGGCTTCGACAATATTGACGTGGCGGCGTGCACCAAGCGCGGAGTGGTGGCGACAAACACTCCCGGCGTGCTGGACGAAACGACCGCGGATTTTGCGTGGACCCTGCTGATGGCAGTGGCGCGGCGGTTGGGTGAGGGTGAGGCGCTGGCCCGCTCGGGAAAATGGAAAGGCTGGGACCTGGATCAGCTGGTAGGAACAGATGTATGGGGGAAAACTCTCGGGATCGTGGGATTCGGACGCATTGGCCGAGCCGTGGCGCGGCGAGCGAGCGGCTTTCAGATGAAGGTGATTTATACCGACGCAGTGCGCCCGACACCGGAGGTGGAGAAAGAGTTGCGAGTGGAGTTCCGGGACATGAATGCCCTGCTGGCGGAGTCCGATTTCATTAGCATCCACACGCCGCTGCTTGCGGAGACGCGAGGGCTTTTCAATGCCGAGAAATTTGAGCGCATGAAGCGGACGGCTTTTTTGATCAACACTTCGCGCGGGCCAGTCGTGGATGAGGCGGCGCTGGTAACGGCTCTAGAGAACGGGAAAATTGCAGGCGCCGCGCTGGACGTGTTTGAAAAAGAGCCGGCGATTCATCCGGGTCTGAAGCGCCCGAACGTGGTGCTGGCGCCCCACATGGCTTCGGCGTCGCTCGAGACGCGAACAAAGATGGCGTCCATGGCGGCAGAAAACGTGGTCGCAGTTTTTAAGGGGCGGCGTCCTGCGAACGTGCTGAATCCGGAAGTGCTGAAGGGATAAACCGGGGCCTCGGACCATCCTCTCATGGCGGATCTCAAACAACTCGCCCGCCAAATTTTCCATGAGACCCTTGCCGCGATTGATATCCCCGCGACGATGCAGAGGAAGCTGCGGCGGCAGGGCACACGAATCACCTGCGGCGAAAAAACATTCGACCTGAAGGACTTCGGGAAAATTCGCGTGGTGGCGGTGGGAAAAGCGGCTCACGCAATGGTAGAAGGGCTGGTTTTAACGCTGGCGCCGTTCGTGGGATTTGAAGGAGTAGTGTCGGCTCCCGTTCCTCCACGAAAGGCTGTGCCCGGCCTGAAGTATTTTGCGGCGGGCCATCCGATGCCCAATGAGGATAGTTGGAAAGCGGCGGAGGCCATTCTGGCGCTCTTGAAGAAATGTGATGAAAGGACTTTAGTGTTTTTTCTGCTGTCGGGAGGCGGATCAGCGCTGATGGAGCTGCCTCTCGATTCGAAACAAACGCTCGAGGAGGTGCAGCAGTTGCATAACGCGCTGGTAAGCTGCGGGGCGAGCATCGATGAAATCAATACGGTGCGGAAGCATTTGTCGGCGGTGAAGGGCGGACGGTTGGCGACGGCCGCCCCCGGGGCGACGAAGATCACGCTGGGCGTAAGCGATGTGCCCATGGGCAAGGAGTCTGCGCTGGCTTCTGGGCCGACCCTGCCGGATCCCACGACGGCGGCGGACGCGAAACGGATTATTCAAGAGTATGGGTTGCGCGAGAAGTTTTCGCCTGCGTTGCAGAAGTGGCTCGACGAAGAAAAGATGCCCGAGACGCCCAAGGCCAGCGAGCCGGCTTTCCGCAAATCGTACTTTTCGCTCACCCTGGGAATGGACGACTTGCTTCATCCGGCGCACCGGACGGCAGAGGCGTTGGGTTTTGTGACCTGCTGTGATAATTCGACCGACGATTGGCCGGTCGAGAAGGCGGTGGAATCGTTGCTGCAGCAGCTCGAAGAGTTGCGCGCGCTGTATCGCGGGCAACGTGTCGCGCTGATCGCAGATGGAGAAGTGAGCTCGCCGGTGACCGGAAACGGAACTGGAGGACGAAACTCCGCCTTCGTGCTGTCAAGCGTGGAAAAAATCGCGGGGAAGAAAGTCGCAGTTTTGAGCGCGGGAACTGACGGAATTGATGGAAACAGCTCCGGTGCAGGAGCGGTGGCGGATGGGCAAACGCTCGAGCGAGCGGGCGAGGCGGGACTCGATCCGAAGGATTCTTTCCGGCGAAGCGATGCGTTTACGTTTTTTTCGAAGCTGGGAGACGCCATCTTGACAGGGCCGACAGGAAATAACTTGCGGGATTTGCGGATTCTGCTGGCAGACCGGTAAGAGAAAAGGCTTGCGACAAACAGAAGCAGGGCCTCGGAATTCCGAGGGCTTAACTTTTCGCCGGTAAAACTCTAGATAAGTCAACGGTCTGACTTCGGCGGCAAGCGTGTTTCGATGGATTTGAGACGGTCATTCATTTCCTGAACCAAATGTTCAAGTTTATCCAGGCGCTGTAGAACCGCTTCCGAGTCCTCGCTCTTTTCTGACGCGGAACCGCCGGCGGACTCTCGACCGTTGCCAGCGGGCGGAGATTGCGAGGCGGCAGGCTCCTCGAGGCGCGCGATTTGTTCCTTGATCACCGGAACCATTTCGATGCTGAGGTCTTCGCTTTTGAGAAGCGCCTCGAGGGCGGGCACCGCCGTGGCATCCCCGCGACCACCGAGAGCGAAGATGGCGGCCATGCGAACCGGAAAATCGGGCTCGCTCAGATAGCCGGCGATTTGTTTGGTGATGTCCTCATTTTTCTTCTCAAGGCTCGCCAGGCTGTGAATGGCCGAGGTGCGCGCTTGCATGGGCTTGCCCGGCGCGGCCCACTGTTCGAGAAGCTGCACAGCCTGGTCATCGCCAAGGGGGCCGAGAGCGCGGAGCGCGGCATTGCGAAGGTAGCCGTCGGGAGATTCCGACGACACTGCGGCTTCCAGGGTTGCGAGAGCGCCGGGCGATTTCAGGCGGCCAAGCGCTTCGAACGCGGCGGCGCGAGCGCGATAGGAACTATCGTTTTTGGCGATATCGGTGAGCTTCGCGGCGACGGCGGAGTCGTCCTTGAAATTACCCAGAGCGGCCACGATACGATTGCGCACCCAGGGCTCGCTTGCAGAATTCAGCGCCTCAAGGAGCTGTTTGGATGCGGCGGGAGTGCCAATGTGGCCCAGAGCATCCGCAGCGGTGGCGCGAAGCCCCCAAAACGTGTCGCTGCGCAAGGCAGCACCAAGAGCGCTCACCACTGCCTCATCATTCTTGATTTTTTCGAGCGCCTCAACCGCGTCGGCACGATCGGCGAAGTCTCTGGCGTTTTTCAACTGATAGAGCCATTCCTTCTTTTCTTTGTGAAATTCGGCAGTCTTGAGAATGTTGTCCCCTTTGTCGAAGAGCACCATGAGCGGGGCGGAGTCCGATGGAACGGTGAAGACCTGCTCGGCCTTCGAAACGGTAATGGGATAAAGCTTGGGGCCGGATGCGGTCTTGATTTCGACGTCAACCGGGACGCGAAAGACGCCCACGCGGCCTTCGACTTTCTGCGTCTGCTTGACGGTCAGAGCAACCTGATGCTTGTCGTCGTCGTAGGAATAACTCAGATCGAATTTCGGCGCGCCCGCCCCATAAAACCACTGGGTAAAAAATTGATCCACGTTAACGTGTGAAGATTGTTCGATCGCTTTGGAGAGGTCGGCAGTGACCACATTTTTGCCGCGGTTCACTTCGAGGTAGTGCTGGAGAGCGCGATAGAAAGCATCATCGCCAAGTTGATGACGAAGCATGTGCAAGATCCAACCGCCCTTGGTGTAGGCGTTGCCGTCAAATTCACTGGAGTCGTTGAAGTCGAAACGAACGATAGACTTGCTGAAAAGGTTGCTTTCTGAGAACCATCCACGCGCGCCCTCCCAGCGTTCGTAGTCGGCTTGATCTTTGCCGTAATGCGCTTCCATCCATACGTTCTCCATGAAGGTTGCGAAACCTTCATGGAGCCAGATATCGCCCCAATCCTTCGAAGTAACCAGATCGCCGAACCATTGGTGGCCGAGTTCGTGCGAGATGAGGCCGTCTTCATCGGTGTAGTTTTCGGCGGCGATTTTGGGATGATGCAGCGAACTGCTGGTATTCGTGGTCGCGCTGGAATTCTCCATGCCACCGGCCACGAAGTCGTCGACCATGACCTGCGCGTATTTTTCCCAGGGAAAGTCAACGCCGAGTTTTTTGCTGAAGAGATCGATCATCGCCGGAGTTCGGCCGTAGTTCACGGAAAGCCGATCACCTCGGCCCTTCGGCGCGTAGTACGTGACGGGCATGCCACGCCAGGAGTCTTTGACTTCGTCGAACTCGCCGGCGACCACGGTGAGGAGGTAGGTTGAGCTGGGAACGGACTCGCGCCAGTCCCAAGTTTTGAGGCCTTTGCCAGCATCGCTAACGCTGATGAGCTTTCCATTCGAAACGGTGAGCCAGGAAGCGGGAACGGTGAGGATGGTTTCTGTAGTGAGGCGATCGTTGGGGTAGTCGTAGGTGGGGAGGTAATAGCGCGTGTCTTCCGATTCGCCTTGCGTCCAGATTTGAATGGGACGATCGGGATAGTCCTTGTCAGGAAGGATAAAGTACATGCCCTTGGTGGGCTTACCTTCGTAGCGGATGGAAACGTCGAATTTTTCGCCAGTTTTCGCGGCAGCGGGGAGCGGGACGATGAGTTGGTTAGCGGTCGTTTCGAATTTGGCCGAGGACTTGTTGACGGTGACGTTCTCGATGGCCAGGCCGACCGAATCGAAGGCGATTTTGCTCGTGCCGTCGCGGAGAATAGAGAGCGTGTGGGTGATCTCGCCAAGGACTTTCTTGTGCTCGATGTCGAAATGCAGGGCGATGCGGGAATGCTGCAAATCATAGTCGCGCGAACGGGCATAAGGTTCGTCCGCACGAAGTTGCGAGGCCGCGACAAAAACCACCGGCAAAGCGGCGAGCAAAATAGCGGCTCGGCGCAGACGATCTGCATGGTGATGGGATGGCATGGTCATTTTTTAGCTCCTGTGAATCTGATGTCCCGCCCCTTGGATCGTAGTGATGGCGGTCAGATGAGCTTTGAAACCGACGCGCGCGGTGGTCATCGAGTTTAGAGCAGGCTCCTGACGAGACCACCGTCGACAGCTAGGGAAGCGCCCGTAACATAGCTGGCGCGCTCGGAAGCGAGAAAAGCCACGACGGCGGCAAATTCCCGCGGCGTGCCGAGGCGACGCGCCGGGATTTCGCGTTGCCAACCCGCAAAGACCTCCTCCGGCTTAACGCCCATGCGCGCGGAAATGGTAGAGGCAAGACCGTCGAGACGAGCGGTGCGCGTGTAACCCGGACAAACGTTGTTCACGGTGATGCCATCGGCGGCGTATTCGTTGGCAAGGGTGCGCGCCAAGCCGGTGACGGCCGCGCGCACAGAATTGGAAAGCAAAAGGCCGTCGACGGGTTGCTTGACGGCTGACGAGGTTATGGTAATCAGCCGTCCCCATTTGTTTTTCTGCATGCGCGGCAGAGTCTCTCTGGCGAAGAAGACCGTGCTCATCAAAAGCTGGTCCACGGCGGAGCGCCATTCTTCCGGCTTGGTGTTCTTAAAGGAGTTGGACGGAGGGCCGCCGGAATTGGTGACGCAAATATCGACTCGGCCACAGCGAGATTCGACCGCAGCAACAAAACTAGCCACTGCCGCCGAATCGGTTACGTCGAGGGCTTGGTGAAAAACTTCCTGTCCGGTGGATTTGCGGATCTCTAGAGCGGTCTCAGCAAGAGTTCCGGGCGTACGAGCGCAAACGGCAACGTGAGCGCCTTCCAGCGCAAGTTCTTCGGCGACGGCGCGGCCCAAGCCTTTGCTAGCGGCCGCAACGATGGCTACGCGGCCATGGAGTCCCAAATCCATTCCCATTCCTAGAGCAAACCTGTCATCGTCTCCCAAAACGGTGAAGAGCGTCAACGCCAGTCCGGTTGTCGGGCGCACGCCAGCAGGGAGGCGCTTTCGAGAAAAGGTGTGATTTCCTCGTCTTCCTGCAGTATTATATACTGCAGGAGGACGAGCATGGATAATCTCACACCTGTAGTGCCTTCCCGCATTGCACAATTAGCAGCAGCCTTCTCGCGTCCGCAACCGATGCGACGAGGTTCGCTCTGTGAACGCCGGATGAAGTGCGGACAAGCAGCCTGCGCCTGTCAACACGATCCTAAGGCGGCCCATGGTCCTTACTTCCTCCTCACGCAGAAGGTCGA
>QHYI01000112.1 GCA_003223245.1 Acidobacteriota bacterium | reverse complement strand
ATTTACGTCGCCGCGAACATTTGGTCGTTCTCAGTTACGGCCTGTGGCAGTCGCGCTTCGGTGGCTCACTGGATGTCTTGGGCCGCAGCCTCGAGATCAACGGACAGCTCTGGGAAGTCGTGGGCGTCATGCCGCGCAAGTTCCGCTTTCCCTTCCTGGCAGGCAACTGGGAGAACCACGTTGAAGGCGAGGTGCAACTCTGGGCTCCTCTGACAATCAACCCATCCGATCAACTCTCAGGCAGCGATCCCTTGAAACTGACGCACCCGCAAGGACATTTCAGGTTTCAGGTGGTGGGAAGACTGAAGCCTGGAGTTGGCATTCGCGCAGCGCAAACGGAGATGGACACCATCTCTGCACGGCTCGCACAGAAGTATCCGGATACGAATAAGACGTTGGGCATTCGAGTGCGTCCTCTCGACGAGTATGTCGCAGGAGAAGCACGCCAGCCATTATTACTGCTCTCTTTGTCCGTTCTCCTGGTGCTGCTCATCGCTTGCGCGAATCTCGCAACGCTTTTTCTAGCGCGCGGCGTTGCGCGGGCGCGGGAATTAGCGGTGCGGGCGGCAATTGGCGCCAGCCGCTGGCGGGTCATCCGGCAGCTCCTCACGGAATCCGCTTTAGTCGGCCTGATCGGCGGTTGTGCGGGCCTGCTGCTCGCAGGGCCTGCAACGCATTTGATAGCCGCGAGCTCGCCGGTGAATATCCCTGGCCTGGATGAAACCCATGTTGACGCTGCGGTGCTGGCTTTCAGCTTCGTGTTGGCTTTGCTTTGCGGCCTGGCGTTCGGGCTGGCGCCGGCCTACCGATTTTCGGCGTCTGACCCGCACGAATTGCTGAAAAAAGGCCAGCAAGGCAGCATGGCCAGCACTCTCGGAGTACAGGGATTTTTCGTCGGCGCTCAGTTTGCCTTCTCTCTGGTCTTGCTGGCCAGCGCCGGCCTGCTGATTCGGAGTTTCATCAATGTGTTGGAAGTGGATCCCGGATTCCAACCCGACCACATCCTTACCCTCCGGACGCTCTTCACCACTCCGGATGCCGTTCCTTCAGGTCGGCTGGCCGATTATTACCAGCGTGCGTTGGAGCGAGTGCGGCAAATTCCCGGAGTGCAGGCGGCCGGCATTGTGGGGAATATTTTCTTTCTTGAGGAAAACAAGAACCACGCGCTGCGCCAGGTGGAAGGGCACCCGCCCGAGCCGGTGTCGAGTTGGACGCCGCTGGTGTGGACGCAGATCAGTGGCGACTATTTTCGGGCCATGGGGATTCCCTTGCTGGAAGGCACAACGTTCACTGTCAAGGATGGGCCGGACTCCCCTCCTGTGGCCATCATCAATCAGACGCTGGCGAGGCGCTACTGGCCAGGCGAAGATCCCATTGGCAAGCGTTTAAAGGGATTCGATCCGCGGGGCAAGCACGACGATTGGGTGACGGTCGTCGGGCTCGTCGCGGACATGCGCAGCCATGGCCTCGAACGGGCTCCCATGGCAGAGATTTACGAGGTTCAAGTGCAAAGCGGCGAAGCTACGCCCAACCTGGTGGTGCGAACTTCGTCCGACCCGATGTTGCTCGCGCAATCGGTTCGCGCCACTCTCCGCTCTCTCGATAACACCGTGATCCTGTCCGGCATGGAGACCCTGCAAGACGTCCTGCGTGAGCAGACGGCGCCGAGGCGTTTTCAAGCTTGGCTGATGGGCTTGTTCTCAGGGCTTGCGTTGCTGCTTGCCGCGGTCGGTGTCTACGGCGTGATGCATTACTTTGTGACCCAGCGCATTCCTGAGATTGGCGTGCGGATGGCCTTTGGAGCTCGTGGCGAGGATATCGCCGCCCTACTCATGCGCCGGGCGGCGCGATTCGCCGGTGTGGGGCTCGGTGTCGGGCTCGTGCTTGCGCTGTGGTCGGCGTCCCTGATCAAACGATTGCTGTTCGGCGTGACAAGCATGGACGCGGTGAGTTTTCTGAGCGCGCTGTCGTTGCTCATTCTGGCGGCGCTGGCGGCAACCTATTTTCCGGCGCGACGAGCGATGCGCGTCGATCCCATGGTGGCGCTGCGGTACGAGTAAGATGTGGCGCTTTCCGTGTTGCCGCACCGCCTGAAAATCAATCGGTGCTAAGCTTTCGGGATGATGAAGCGAAGAAGTTCTCCGGCGATGCTGCTTGTCGCGATCGTGTGGCTCGCTGCTGCGGCTGGCCTAGCAAAGCGAACAGAGAAAATCTCCACTCTCCCCTTTGGCGCCTGGACCCGAGCGTCGAACGAGCCCATCATTTCTCCGCAGGGAACCAAATGGGAATCCGCAGGCACGTTTAATCCCGCTGTCGCCTTTCACAACGGCAAATTCGTGATGCTTTATCGGGCGCAAGATGCGGCCGGAACTTCTCGTCTCGGCTACGCGGAGAGTACGGATGGAATTCACTTCACACGCAGGCCGGGGCCGGTTTTTGCTCCCGAAACGGCCTACGAAAAAGAGGGCGGCGTGGAAGATCCCCGCTTGCAGAAATTCGGGGACACGTTTTACCTCACCTACACGGGCTATAACAGAAAAGACGCGCAACTTTGCCTCGCTACCTCGCACGATCTTATTCACTGGGACCGCAAAGGCGTGGTTCTTCCGGCTTACAAAGGAAACTGGAACAAAGGCTGGACCAAGTCCGGCGCAATCGTTCCGGAAAAAATTGACGGCAAGTATTGGATGTATTGGCTGGGCACCGCAGCGGATAAGACCGACCAGGCGGGCCTCTCTTGGTCCACGGACCTAATTCATTGGACGGAAGCGACACAAACTCCCGTTCTCCCAAAGCGTCCCGGCAAGTTCGATTCGCGAGTGGTCGAGCCGGGCCCCCCGCCCATTCTCACCAAGGAAGGCATCGTGCTGATCTATAACGGCGCCGACGACCAGCTTGTTTATCGCACGGGCGTGGCGATCTTCGATTCGAACGATCCGCGCAAAGTTCTCTCCCGTTCCGCCGATCCCATCTTCGCACCGGAAAAAGAATGGGAAAAGGTCGGCCAGGTGCCCAACGTGGTGTTTGTCGAAGGAATGGTCCGGCAAGACGGTCGCTGGCTGTTTTATTATGGCGGCGCCGACAAATACGTCGGCGTGGCAGGAGCCGAGCGCCTCCCTGACGCCGCTCTCTCGTCAGTGCCGTCGTCTTCACCTCCAGCGTCAGAAGGCGAGGTGGTCACGTTTCCCAGTGGAGATCTTAGCCTTCACGGGACGCTGTACAAGCCCAGCGGAGCTGGGCCGTTCCCCGCGGTGGTTTACAACCATGGCGGCGCTCCGGGCATGCTCAGCAAAGGAGCTTTTGACGCGCTGGGCCCGGTGTTTGCCAAGAACGGTTGGGTTTTCTTCGGACCGTACAGGAGAGGCCAAGGTCTAAGTTCTTCGGCGGGCAAGTACATTGGAGATGAGATTGCCTCAGCGACTAAAGCGGGAGGCCTCGCCAGCGGCGCAGCAACCATGGTCCGCTTGCTCGAGACCGATCACCTGAACGACCAACTTGCCGCCTTGGCATGGCTGCGAACACAGAAGTTCGTTGAGGGAGATCGCATTGCTGTGGCAGGCAATTCGTTTGGCGGCATCGAGGCTGTGTTAGGCGCGGAGCGCGGTTTGTATTGCGCGGCCATCGATTCTGCCGGCGGGGCTCAGAGCTGGTCGGAGGCGCCCGAACTTCAATCGCTGATGACGCGCAGTGTCCGGAATTCCCATGCTCCAATCTTTTTCTTTCAGGCCGAGAATGATTACGACCTTTCTCCTAGCCGCGTGCTTTCGAACGCCATGAAGGACGCTGGGAAGGAATTCGAGGTCAAGATCTATCCGCCCTATGGCGAGTCCGTCCAAGATGGCCACACGTTTGGCTATTTCGGAAGCTCTGTTTGGGCCGGCGATGTGTTTCGGTTTCTGAACAAGCACTGCCCTGGATAAAGCTCGCCCCATCCGAACAGCATGACGGCAAGTTAAGGGTTGTGTGCTGCAGTGTTTACGGGCGTGCCGGAGCCCTCCCGCAGCCTGTGAGACGAATCGACGGCCAAGCCTTCAAAGCGCTCGACCAAACCGCTCGGCCAGCGCACTTCGACCCAGTCCGCCTTGGTGGCCGCGCCCAGTCCAAAATGCACGCGCATGTCGTTATTCGAGATGTAGCTCGAGCCGCTGCGCACTTCGTTTACCTGGAGTCGGCCGCCGGCTTTCACCCTGATCTTCGCTCCAATGCCATCGCGATTGGAGCGGTATTTTTCCGCCGCCGCCGAAGAAGAAAAAGACGTGCCCACGGTTTGCAGGGCAATCCAGTGATTGCCATTGTGTGCGTCGTTCACCAACAGCATGGGAGCAGCATTCATATTGCTGATCACCGCGGACATTCGCCCATCGTTCCATAAATCGCCGACCGCCAAGCCGCGCGACGAACTCACGGAAGTGATGCCCGGGCCGACGCTGGCGGATATGTCGGTGAACGTTCCGTTCCCGTTGTTGTGATAGAGAATCTTCGGTTCGCGAAAATTGCTGCCCAAATGCTGGCTGTCGACTTCGGGATAGACGTGGCCGTTCACGAGCAACAGATCGGGCCAGCCATCGTTGTCCACGTCAAGGAACATTGTGCCCCAGCCCAGATACTGGGTGTTCAATCCAAAGCCAGCCGGAAAGGTCTTGTCGTCAAATGTGCCGTCGCCATTGTTGTGCAAGAGGGTGGAAGTGTCGTCGGAAAAATTCGTTTTGAAGATATCGAGTCTGCCGTCGCCGTCATAATCGCCGACCGTCGAGCCCATGCCCGCCTGCTCGCGCCCATCGTCGTTGAACGCCGCGCCGGAAACGACGGCAACATCGGTGAAAGTTCCGTCCTGATTGTTGTGATACAGAATGCTGGCGGTGCTGTCGCATGCGACAAAAATGTCGGGCCAGCCGTCGTCGTCGTAATCGAGCGTGGACACGCTGAAGCCGTAATGGCCGTTGGTCTGATCGATTTTGGCTTTCTTCGTCACGTCCTCGAACGTGCCGTTGCCGACGTTGTGATAAAGAATGTTTTTCGCCCACGGCAATCCTCGCGGCCCGCACATCACCGGAACGCCCTTCCATATGCAGGAGGGGCGCTCTCCTGGCGCCAGCGCTACAGCGGAGTCGTAGTCCACGTAGTTCGCGACCATCAAATCGAGCTTGCCATCGCGATCGTAATCCACAAACGCGCAGCCCGTGCCCCACATCTTGCCGCTTCCCGCAACACCGGCCTTTTCGCTGACATCCGAAAACGTGCCGTTGCCGTTGTTGTGGTACAGGACATTTTTCCCGTAGTAGGTCACGTAAAGGTCTTCGAATCCGTCGTTGTCGTAGTCGCCCACGCACACGCCTTGGCCCCATCCTGTATGCGCCAAACCGGCTTTCTCTGTAACGTCGGTGAAGGCGCCGTCTTGATTGTTGTGATAAAGGTGATTCGTCGGGGCTTGGCCAGGGGCGAAACCTTCTAACTTGGTACCGTTTACAATGAAAATGTCGGGCCAGCCATCATTGTCGTAATCGAAAATCGCCACACCCGTGCCGGTGGTCTCGATGATGTATTTCTTTGTGTTTTCTCCGCCAAAGATGACGGGAGCAGTGAGGCCGGCCTTTACGGCAATGTCGGTAAAATGCGCGAGTGTTTTTGTGCCTTTCGCATCCGCGTTTTGCCGGTGATCTGCGGATTGCGTCGCGAACGTGGCAAGCCGCAAAGAGAGCCAAGCACAAAGCCCTACCAAGGTAAGAAGCCGCAGAAAGGAAAAGTGGCGAGTCATCAATTCTCCAGCATAGTAAGATGCCGCAAAGACGAGGTCAACCAAGCGGAGGGCCATGCAAAAGAGCTAGGGCTTGTGCCCGGCGGCAGGAAACCGCCATACAGGCATGCTACTATTTTTGTTGCCGCTCTTCTGGGCTCGCGCGCGTGAAATTCATACTTGTTCATCGCCGTGCACGGTTTCTCCAAAGCCGCGGCCTTTGTTTGCTTTTTCTCTGCGTCTCGGCAGCGCCATGTATTGCTCAATCCAAAGGTTCGGCGCCGGGGGACGCTGCATCGCACGCAACGGCGATTTACAAGCAAGGTTTAGCCGCACTTCAAAGGGGAGACTTGGATTCCGCGCGCACCGCTTTCGAGAAAGTCGTTCGGCTCGCGCCGCAAAGTCCCGAGGGGCACAATTCGCTCGGCTGGGTGTTGCTCGCGCGAGACGAGGTTGATTCCGCCGTCAGCCAATTTCAAAAGGCGCTCACTCTGAAGCCGGATTTTGTGCAGGCACACATAAACTTCGCGAACGCGCTTATTCGCAAAGGAGACTTGGCCGGCGCGCTCCGCGAGTCGCGGGAGGCCGCGCGTTTGGCTCCCAGCGATTCCGAGGCCCATCGCACATCGGGCCGCGTGCTTGATTTTTCCAACGATCTTGACAATGCGATCCTCGAATTCCGCCGGGCGATTGAGCTCGAGCCGCAAAGGGCGGATTTGCACGATGATCTCGGCACCGTGCTTGTGCAGAAATCCGACGCGCAGAGTGCGGAGGCGGAATTCTCCAAGGCCCTCCAGCTGCGGCCCAACTTCGCAAAGGCCCATTTTCACCTGGGCGTTTTGCAGTATCAAAAGGAGTCACTGACGGAAGCCGCGCAGCACCTGCGGGCGGCGGTGCAACTGGAACCCTTGGATCCGGGCCCTCACTACTACTTCGCGCAGGTTATGAAGGCGCAAGGCAAGTCAGACGCAGCCATCGGCGAACTGCAAGCGTGCGTCAAACTAAATCCGAATTATCCCGACGCCCAAAATAGCCTGGGATTGCTGCTGCAGCACAGCGGCGAGACCGAACAGGCCATCGCGGCTTTTCGCCAAGCTTTGAAATTACAGCCGGAAAACCCAGACGTGCACAACAATTTGGGGCTCGCGTATTTGCAAGATGGGGATGCTCAAGGGGCAATCACCGAATTCAAGGCCGCGATCCGTTTGCGTCCCGACGATAGTGGATACATCGGCAATCTCGGCGCAGCGTACTTGCAAGTTTCGGATTTTGACTCTGCCGTGACCAATTTTCAGGAGGCGCTGAAACTTTCTCCGCAAGATGCCACGCTGCACTATGACCTGGGTTTGGCTCTCAAGCTGAAGGATAAACTACCCGAAGCGATGGCCGAGTTGCGCAAGGCCGCTGATCTCGATCCAGGGCAGGCGGACGCGCACTACACATTAGGTGTCACTCTTTGGCAGCAAGGCGACTTTGCCGCCGCTGCGGAAGAACTTCGTGCGGCGATTCAAGCCAAGCCGGACTATGCGGAGGCCTACTACACGCTCGGCACCGTCTTGAAGCAAAAAGGTGAATTGGCGGAAGCCGCACAGACGCTGCGAAAAGCAATTCGTCTCCAGCCAACATTCGCCGGTGCACACACGACATTGGCGACCGTCCTGCGCCAACTCGGGGACGCGGAAGGCGCCGCGGCGGAAAGCCGAACGGGAGCAGAAATCGCGAAGCAAAAAACCGACGAGCAGGCCGCGCTGTTCGCCACCAATTCGGGACGGCGGCTCCTCAACGCTGGCGATATCGATGGAGCGATTTCACAGTTTCGAACGGCAATCCATTCGGTGCCAAAGTATGCTCCCGCTCATTACCAACTGGGCTTGGCTTTGCAACGAAAAGGTGACAAACAGGGCGCGGCTCAGGAATTCAAGGCAGCAGCGGAACTCGATCCCCGCTGGAAGCCACCCGCACTGTGAATTGCAAATCCGAATGGAATTTTAAGTTGGCTCTTTCCTCAGGGCGACAAGTTCCGTCCCCACGGGCACGCCGCGAGCGACTCTCACTCGAATGACCGCTTCGAACGGTTTCAATTCCCCGGAGTTCGAAACGGAAAGCCGGAGCAGCAATTCCTCGAGCGAGGCTTGCTGGCAAACATACTCGACAGCAGCTTGCGTGCCGATCGTGGTAGCGCCTGCCAGAATCAATTCCGAATGTGCGGGGTTCAATCCTCGTTTCAGAGCGATGATCGAATAGTCTTCCGTCAGTGTCTCGTCAGGCAGAGATGGAAGGAACTCTTTCGGTTCGCCGGATTCAGGATGAGAATTGATGATTTCCATAGTGCCAGTGCGGGGCCCAGAAGTGATCTGCTTGAAGATGAATTTCTGAGTATTTGGCAGCTCCAAGAGGGTCAAATTCTCCGAAGGCGAGTCGTTCTTCGCGTCATCCAAGGAAAACAGGCTGCCGCGCTTGACACGAATTTGCTGATGAAGTTTTCCAAAAACACCATCGAGAGCGTGAACTGCCAGCACTTCACCGACTCCCGTATAATGATCCAAGATCGCGGCGCCGGAATCCTTGGCGCGATTGTAATAACGCATGCCCACGTAGGGCCGACCTACGAAAGCGGCGTTGCTGAAGATAACCCAAGGCTCCTGCGGGCCGGTGAGAAAGCCTTTCCAGAAGACATGAAAAGCCAACGGCATATCGGAAGTGTCGCTACTGAGCCGGGCTTCCGCGGTACGCCTGTTGAGGAACCGGTCTGTGGCAACGGCAACGACCGCGGAGAGAACAACCGATAGCAGAATGACCCCCGCGAACCACTTCCGGGGGCTTTGGCTTGCATCAGAGGATGATTCGTGCGGCGCGGCTCCGTGGTTGCGCCCGGTCCCTGCGGGACGCTCATGAAAACTGAGAGCGTAGGTGCCTCGTGGGAAATCGACGAGGACCTGGTCGTCCGCGCCTTCCGATGCGTAGTATTCCGCGAGTTTTCCCCGAAGGCGTCCCGCCTGAACGCGGACCATTGAGTCTAGATGGGGATCAAAATCACTCGGACGGCCAAAGACCTCCGTCGCAATTTGATACTCCTTCGGGGAAGCGCCGGGGTGCTCCAAGGCATGATCCGCCAGATAGCGCAGCAGCTTGCACAGTGACTCGGAACCATGCAAGGCGTGGCTATTGAGGAGTTTCTCGATCTGACCGCGGTAATGAGCCTTGTCCCCCACTGACACACTCCGCCACGACATTGTAACACCAACGGTAACGAGATTCGCAGTTCATTGAAACTCAGGAACTTATCCCAGGTAACCGTATCAGACCCTGTGAGACTATACGGCTTACCAAAAAACTGCTAGAAGCCATCGCAAGTATTGTTCGCCCAACTTAGGGTGCCTGCATGAGGTGTCACCCTTGCTCGGTAAGGGAGCTACCGGCGGAATTGGCGATCCGCAGTGGTCGTAAGTTCGAGGAGTTTGGGGGCTAGTTCTACGAACCTATCGGTTCGAGAGGTTGCCGTTTCAGCCATTTTCATTTTGATACGTTCCAGGTGTGCCTCTCACAGCGATGTCTTTGTGTATCGAAACCGGTCCATATGCGAAGGAAATGACTTGTTCTGAGGGCGAGCAATTGCATTCAAGCGAATCTCTGAGGAGAATGCAGAGAGTTCAGGAGGGGTGTAATGAAAAAGCGAGTTAGCCTGGGGTGGATTCTCGTCGGTTGTTTGGCCTTTTTGATGTGCGCAAACACCGCTTCGGGTCAGGCGGTATATGGAAGCATTACCGGTGCGGTGACTGACCCGCAGGGGAATGCGGTGGCGGGCGCCAAGGTTACCGTAACCAACATTTCAAAGGGAACAACAGCAGAAGCAGTCACAAACGAAACCGGAACCTATTCTATAACACACTTGATTCCGGACAACTACAAGGTTCACCTCGAAGCAGCAGGATTCAAGGCCCATGACGTGGCAAGTGTCCGAGTCGATGTGGACACTGTTGTTCGTGTCGATGCTCAGTTGCAGGTCGGTGCGGTCACGCAGACCGTGGAAGTCACTGGCGAGGTTCCGCAACTCCAAACAGAGAAGACCGACGTTGCCACGGTTTTTTCGTCACGAACCGTGGAAGACCTTCCCATCTACAATCGAAACTTCACGACCTTGCAATTGCTCTCTCCCGGAGCGCAGCGTCTTAACTGGGGGCACGCCGCCAGCGAAAACCCCCAGGGTTCGCAGCAGATTGAAACGAACGGGCAGCACTTTGCCGGGACGGCGTTCGAACTGGACGGCACGGATAACCAAGATCCAATTCTCGGGATCATCGTCATCAATCCGAACCTTGATGCCATCGACGAATCGAAGATCATCCATCAGGATTACGATGCCGAATTTGGAAAGGCGATCGGCGCGATCGTAACGACGCAAACCAAGTCAGGCACCAATGAAATCCACGGATCTGCATTCGATTATGAACGTTCCAACTCCAACTTTGCCCGCAATCCATTTACACAGGCCACCGGAGTTCCCAGCGGGAACTGGAACCAGTTTGGCGGCACGCTGGGTGGCCCTATCAAAAAGAACAAGCTCTTCGCTTTTGGCGATTACCAGGGCCTGCGCAGCCACGTTGGCGGATCTTTCGGCAGCCGTGTGCCCACGGCTGCGGAGAGAGGAAGCATTAGCGCTGGCACGGGAGCCGATCTTAGCGATTTGGGGATACCCATATTCGACCCATGTACTGATTCGACTGGCACGTTTCACCCGGCGTGCGACGTTGCGCCTGCGAACCGACAGCAGTTTCCAGGAAATATCATCCCTGCGAATCGCTTGTCACAACAGGCGGAGGCTCTCCTCGCTCTGATTCCAGTGCCCAATACCACTCCCAGTACAATTCTGGGGAACAATTATTTCGCTTCTGGCAATAACACCCTCGATTCCAATGGTTTTGACGTTCGCTCAGATTTTGTGGCTTCAAGCAAAGTGAACGTCTTTGGACGTTACAGCCTCCAGCAATTCAAGCGCTCGGGCCCGGGTCTGTTTGGCGTAGCTCTCGGCGGCCACGCGCTGCCAAGCGACCCTTCCGTCGGCGACTTCGCTGGGGACTCCAAGGTTCGCAACCAGAGCGTTGCGACCGGTTTCGATTACATACTTAACCCCAGTTTGTTGACCGATTTCCGCTTTGGCTACATGCGCTACCACGTAAACGTGCTTCCCGGAGGCTTCGGCACGACACCCGCCAAAGACGCCGGCATTCCAGGCATTAATTTGGACAGCACTACCTCCGCGATGCCAGCTTTCACGATTCGCGCTCCTGGAACTTCCGACTTTCAGTTTGGCTATTCCTTGGGCGTAAACCAGTGCAACTGCCCGCTCACCGAAAGCGAACACCAGTATCAGTTCGTGAACAATTGGACGAATATCCGCGGAAAGCACACGATCAAGTTTGGTGCAGACGTCCGCTATGCATATAACCTTAGAATCCCTAGCGACTCTCATCGCGCAGGCCAACTTGATTTCAACAATGACGTCACTCAAGGGCCGGCTGGCGCTGGAGGAGCAGGCCTGGCCGGTTTCTTGCTTGGCGACGTGAGCCACTTTGAACGCTATGTGAGTAATTCTCTCAACGCTTATGAGACTCAGCCTCGGTTGTTTTTCTACGGCCAGGACACGATTCGTTTGACGCCCAAGTTGACCTTCAACGCAGGGCTGCGCTGGGAGATCTATAGGCCCGAGTCCGCTGCCCGCAAGGATGGAGGGGGTTGGGTCGACCTGAAGACCGGAGAGATGCGAATTGCCGGAGAAACCGGCGTCGATCTTCGTGGGAACACCACAACGGACTACAAGCACTTTGCACCGCGGTTGGGCGTCGCGTATCAGGCAAATGCGAAAACGGTAGTTCGGTTGGGCTATGGCCGAAGCTATGACATTGGCGTATTCGGTTCCATCTTTGGCCACGCGATCACCCAGAATCTGCCGGTACTTGGTGCCCAACAAATGAACGCCAATACTGGAGGCTTCGTTTTCAACCTCGCCGCCGGGCCACCTTCCTTCGACCCAGCAACCAAACTCGGCGGGACGCTGGCCACCAGCAACTGCAATGCGATCACCGACCCGAGTGGAGTCGTGGGCGGCGTATTTACTCCCGACAAAGCACAATGCCTCGGTGTCAATGGGCGGCCGCTTGTGCCGGATGGAGTCTTTTCGCGTTCGCGTCCCTTCAATAACCGCTTACCTAGTGTTGACCAGTGGAATGTCACCGTACAGCGTCAGGTGACTTCAACTTTATCGGCGACGCTGGCCTATGTCGGCAATAAGGGCACGCACACCTTTGCAGGCGGCGGTCCCGCCTATGGATCCAATGAACCAACCGTGGTGGGCTACAATCCGAACGGTGGCATCTCACGTAATCAGCGTAGGCCTTTTTACCCGCTCTATGGCTGGACGCAGGGCATCGATTATTTCGGAAACGATGCGGATAACCACTTTAATTCTTTGCAGGCTTCAGTTGAAAAGCGCTTCTCGAACGGTTTGTCATTCCAGAGCAGCTACACGTTCCAGCATTCCACGAACTATGACTCGAATTACTACAATATTGATCGCAAAATTGCTTACGGACCAAACGACGACTATCGCAACCATATGTTCATCCTCACAGAGGTTTACGAACTGCCCTTTGGCAAAGGCAAGAAGTGGGCTTCTGACGTTGGTCGCCCAGGGGACTTGCTAATCGGTGGATGGTCCGTTAACAGTGCGACAACGTTTGGCAGCGGATTGCCATTTACGCCTGGTCTGAATAGCTGCAGAGCCGAGATTGATGTCGATCCCTGTAAGCCCGACTTGCTCGGCTCCATCAAGAGCGGAACTCGTTCGGGCGACCCTGAGGCCCCAGGCTATTGGTTTCAAACGACAAATGGTGTGTCTTTGGAACCAGCGGCAAACGCTCCACCAGCCGGTGCCCCAGGCAACGTTTGCAATGGCGGAGCAAAGTTGACCGCTGGCCCGTGGGGTCAGCCGGGCTGCGATTCCTTTGGGAGCATCGGGCGCAATACAATGCGAGGTCCAAAGCTCTTCGACACGGACTTCTCCCTTTTCAAGACATTCAGTGTCACGGAGAGGTTCAAAACGCAATTTCAGTTTCAGGCGTTCAACGTCTTCAACCATGTAAATCTCGATCGGCCGAACGGCTGTGTGGATTGCTCAAACGGCGGACAAATCACTGGCCTAACGTTCGGTTCGACGATGCGCCGACTGCAATTTGGTTTGAAAGTCAATTTCTAGACAAGGACGAGGACACCCCTACCACCCCGACGGGGAGCCCTGACCGGCTCCCCGTTCTTGTTCTGGCTTTGGGCAGGATGACTCGGAATGGCTCTCGGGAATAGACAAGTTTTTTCGCGAGGCAGTAAGATTTTGGGGCGACGGGCCCCGGGCACGCTGATGCAAGGTTCCGGATTCATCTCGCGCTGGCTTCATGTCTCTATTCTGCTAATCGCGGGGTTTTTCCTCATCATCGCTTTTCCTTTTTCACCCGCGGCCCAAAAGACGGCACTGCATCTTGACGGTACTCCGGCAGACCCTTTCCAGGAGGCTTCGGGAAAGCCCATTGTGCTCGTTTTCGTGCGCGCGGATTGCCCCGTCTCCAACCGCTACGCGCCGCTGATTCAGCGACTCAGCTCGCAATATGAGGGCAAGGCGCGGTTCTGGCTTGTCTATCTTGGCAAGACAGCTCTGGCCGACAAGATTCGCCATCATGAAAGCGACTACGGCTACAAACTGCCGGCGCTGCGCGATCCGCAACATGCGCTTGTCGCGCGAGCACAGGTCCAGGTGACGCCGGAAGTGGCCGTCTTCGATGCCAAGCGTCGTTTGCTTTATCACGGCCGCATCGACAACTTGTACGAGGATTTTGGGCACGCGCGTCCAGCGGCTACCACGCACGAACTCGACGATGCCATCCAGGCTGCCCTGAGTGGGAAAGCGCCTCCGCCCAGCGCGCCGGGGGTGGGATGCTACATCGCGGACACCGAATGACCTCTTCCCGCCGAACCATAGTTGCTTGCCTGCTGGGTGTGAGTTCCGTCAGCGCGGCCGCCTTTGCTGAGCACAATGGCGCCCGTGCGCGACGCGCCGGCCCCGAGCCTGCCTCGCCAGAGGTTACCTTCAACCGCGATATCGCTCCAATCTTGTTTCAATACTGTGCCCCGTGCCATCACCCCGGAGAGGCGGGTCCTTTTCCGCTGCTCACCTATGCAGACGCCAAGGCCCACGCACGCCAGATCTCTGCAGTAACCTCGACGCGGTTCATGCCGCCGTGGCTGCCGGAGCTACAGGAGTTGCGTTTTGCGGACGAACTCCGCCTATCCGACGAACAGATTACGCTCATTCAAAAGTGGGTGGAGCAGGGAGCCGTCGAGGGCGCCCCCGCTGACCTGCGCCCTGCGCCGCGCTTTGTTCCAGGGTGGCAACTCGGACAGCCGGACAAAATCGTCGAAGCTGAAAAACCGTACACTCTTCCGGCCAGTGGCTCCGACATGTATTGGAATTTCATCTTTCGGACGCCCGTCGAGCGAACTCGCTGGCTGAAAGCGATTGAAATCCGGCCAGGCAACAAGCGCGTCGTTCATCACGCAAACATTCTCGTGGATCGTGGCCGCTCGGCACGCCACCAGGAGTCAGAGCGCGGCGCGGGTTTCGCGGGCATGGAGCTCAAAATCGAATCAGAAACCTTCGATCCGGACAGCCACTTCCTTTTCTGGAAACCCGGCACCGTGACAAAGCCCGAGCCGGAGGGCATGGCGCTGCGCCTGGACAAAGACACCGATCTGGTTCTGAACATCCACTTGCAGCCTTCCGGCAAGCCGGAAAAGATCCAGCCAAGCCTTGGCCTGTACTTCACCGACAAACCGGCAACTCTATTTCCTCTGCTGCTGCAATTAGAAAACGACCGTCAGCTCGACATTCCTCCTGGGGAAAACAACTTCTTGGTTACGGACAGATTTACGCTGCCGGTCGACGTAGCGCTGCTTGCCATTTACCCTCACGCGCACTATCTCGGCAAGGATCTACGGGCACTGGCCACTCTTCCCGACGGCTCGACAGAAACACTGATTCACATTCCGCGGTGGGACTTGAATTGGCAAGCCGTCTACCGCTACGCAGATCCCGTGCCGTTGCCGAAGGGCACCACCATCTCGATGCGCTATGTTTACGACAACTCTAACGAAAATGTTGCTAACCCAAACGATCCACCACGACGTGTGGTCGCAGGAAATCGCTCGAGCGACGAAATGGCCCATCTTTGGCTTCAGGTTCTGCCGCGTACGTCCTCCGATGCCAATTCCGACGCACGCATGGTGCTGCAGGAGGCTATGGCAAGGCATAACGTGGACAAGAATCCTGCCGACTTCGAAGCGCATTACAACCTTGCCGCCATGCTTCTTGCACGCGGCGCGCAGGCGGAGGCGACCGAGCAGTTCGAACAGGCCGTGCATCTTCGCCCTCAGGATGCCACCGCGAACAACGCGCTTGGTGCGTCTCTGTTAGCTGTGGGCCGATCCGGTGAAGCCATACCCTACCTGGATGCGGCGCTCAAAGCACAGCCCGACAATTTCGACGCGCACTACAATCTGGCGAATGCTCTGGTCTCGCAGGAAAAATTCGTCGAGGCGCTTGAGCACTATCGTGCCGCTGTCCGCCTACGTCCGGACGACGCCAATGTGGAAGCTAATTTTGGCGCGGCTCTCGCCGAAACCGGCAATCTCACGGAGGCAAAAGCTCATCTCCGGCGCGCCTTACAGATTGATCCCAGCCACAAGTTGGCGAGGGAGAACCTTGAGCAGATAAGTCACGATTCTAAGGATCTACAGCCTTAGTGGAGAGGGTGCTTGTGCCTGAAGTCGCAAGAGTACCAAAACCAGAGACAGGGCTCAGACCTAGTCGCATGCCCTTTCCACACATGCGCAATTGCCCATATTTGGTCGCCGTTTTTGCGGCAGGACTTCTGAGCGGTTTTCTGTTTTTCCCCAGTATGATCTCGGCGCAGGGGCCTTGGGAGCAAGCGGCTGAACAGTCATCCGAGCCTGCCAAGCTAACGCCGAAAGATTCCACAGATGTGGCGTTTGCCGAGGCGCGGCGGCTATCCCAGCAAGGCAAATTCGACGAGGCGATTGCGCAACTGGACGCGCTCGCGGCCAAGCAGCCCGATGCGAAGGGACTCGCCCATGAATTGGGAATCGTCCATTACAAGAAGGGCGACTACCTCAAGGCCATCGCAAACTTCAAGAAAGACCTTGACGAAAATCCCGGCGATAATGAAGCCATCCAGTTAATGGGTTTATCGTACTACCTCGCTGGACGCCTCGCCGACGCCATCGCGCCGCTCGAAAAAGTGCAGACCTGGTATCCCAGTGCGAACGTCGATGCTGCCTACATCCTTGGCATTTGCTACATGCAAACCAAGGATTACGCCAACTCGCGCAAAGCGTTCGCGAAAATGTTCGGCGTTCCGCCCGATTCGGCCGCCAGCTATCTATTTACCGCGCGCATGATGCTGCGCTTCGAATTCGAAGTGGTCGCCGAGGAATACGCGAAGAAGGCCGTCGAGCTGGATCCCAAACTTCCACTCGCGCATTTGTTGCTGGGCGAGATTTATCTCTTCAAGTCCCGCATTCCGGAAGCCACTGAACAATTTCAGAAGGAGCTGGAACTAAATCCCGGCGATGCCGCCGTGTATTACAAGCTCGCGGACGCATACTCTCGCGCGCAGAAATACGAGGACGCAGAAAAACTGTTGCAGCGCTCGATCTGGCTCGACGCCACGTCCACTGGCCCATACATCCTGATGGGAAAAGTGCTGGAGAAGAAAGGCGAACCGGCGTTGGCGGCTCGCGCGCTGCAGCGCGCCATCGCCATGGATCCGAATAATTCCATTCCTCATCATTTGCTCGGCCTGGCTTATCGCGATTTGGGCCAAACCGAAGACGCAGATCGCGAATTGAAATTATCGGAGCAGTTGCAGGACAGAGCGAACGCCAAGCCTTGAAGGCCAAATTGGAACCGTAATCGAAAGGGAGGCTCCTCCGTGGCGATGTTCAAAAAGCTCTCTTACCTCGCTGTCCCGCTCGCCCTTTGTCTTTCCGCGAGTTTCGCCGCGCGGTCGCAACACTTCACTTCTTCCGCGCTGCATGCCTCTTCGGCGCGAGTTCAGCAGCAAACCGCTGAGACCGCGCAAGATCCGTGGTGGAAGCACGCGGTGATCTACGAAATTTACCCGCGCAGCTTTCAGGATACGAACGGAGACGGCGTCGGCGACATCAACGGCATCACGTCTCGCTTGGACTACTTGCACGACCTCGGCATTGGCGCCATCTGGATCACGCCAATGTACCCTTCGCCGCTCGTCGACTTTGGCTACGACGTCGCCGGTTACACCGCAATCGATCCTCTCTATGGCACGATGGCCGACTTCGAACATCTTATGGCGGAAGCAAAAAAGCGGAACATCCGTGTCATCATGGATTTCGTCCCCAATCACACTTCCGACGAGCATCCGTGGTTCAAGGAATCGCGTTCTTCGCGCAACAATCCAAAACGCGATTGGTACATTTGGCGCGACGGCCAAGGCCCTGGCGAGCCTCCCAACAACTGGCAGTCGTGGTTTGGGCACTCCGCCTGGCAATTCGATCCCACCACGGGCCAGTATTATTACCATTACTTTTATGTGCAGCAGCCCGACTTGAACTGGCGCAATCCTGAAGTGCGCAAAGCCATGTACGACGCCGTGCGCTTCTGGCTGGATCGTGGGGTAGCTGGCTTCCGTCTCGATGCCGTGTCGCGCCTTTTCGAAGACCCGAATCTTCACGATGATCCGATTCTTCCCGGGAAAAACGCTTACGGCGATCCGAACATTCAGCACAAATACACGGACAATCTGCCGGAAGTTCACGACGTGCTGCGCGAAATGCGGAAGGTCGTCGACGCTTATCCCGGAAACCCCGTGCTCATCAGCGAAGCGGATGAGCCGAATATCAAGGAACTGACGAAAATGTACGGTGCGCACGATGACGAAGTCCAGCTGCCCATGGATTTTCAGATCGCAGACGTGAACAAGCTTTCCGCTCCGGAATTCCGCAAGCTGCTGGACCAGGTCGAGCACAACACCGCCCACGGCCAGCCGCTTTTCTTTTTCAGCAACCATGATCAGCCGCGCCAATGGGATCGCTATGGCGACGGCGTGCACAACGATCAGATCGCAAAACTATTGCCCGCGCTGCTTCTCACTACGCGGCAAACGCCGCTGATGTATTACGGCGAAGAGATCGGCATGAGGACCACTCCTCCCAAGCGCAAGGAGGATGTGCAGGATCCCATCGGAAAAATTGGCTGGCCTAAAGAAAAAGGCCGCGACGGCGAGCGCACGCCTATGCAATGGGATACTTCGAAGGACGCCGGGTTCAGCACCGCCGATCACACCTGGCTCCCTATTCCTCCGAGCGCGGCAAAATACAATGTTGCAGTGGAGTCGAAGGATCCTCATTCCATTTTCTCTTTTTACAAAGGCTTGCTCTCATTGCGCCAGAGCGAGCCCGCGTTGCAGTACATGGGCAGCGAAAGCTGTGTGGCCTTGGACCGCGACGATCCTTACGTGCTTGCCTATTTGCGCAAGAGTCCCGGTGAAGGCGATTCCGTTCTGGTCGTGCTGAACATGAGCAATGACCCGCGAACCGTGAAGTTCAACCTCGCCTCGCACGGCATTAAGGAAAATTCCGCAAAAATGCTGATCGCTTCTCCGGAACCGGAACACGATCCGATGCCTCTGGACCATTTTGTGATTGCGCCTTTTGGCGCTTTCGTCGGGTCGGTCCACTAAATAACCTCCGACTCGCCCCGTTTGGCGGAAATACATCCAGCCGGCCCGATGCCCACTTCGTAAGACGGAATGCTGCCTTCAGGGCTATGATAGGAAGTGCAGCTGCGTTTCCCCACGTCCACGCGGTTTGGAGTACTAGCATGAAGCCTTTGAAATTCCTGTTCGTGTTCACGAGCTTGCTGCCAATTGGCCCCGCGCGGGCTCAGAAAAAACCGGCTGAAGCCCAAATGGACATGGAGCACCACCATCATGGCGGCTTCATGCAAGAGGGCATGCACCATTTGGTCGCCAAGGGCGTAACGCTGGACGCAAAACTGGACGCTGCCTCCCACACTGTAACTCTTCGCGTCGGGCCAATGAATCTTCCTGCGCATACTGGCCACATGAAAATGCCGCAGCCTCCCGATCAAGTCTGGCAGATCCCTTTCGACGGCTGGCTCCTGTCCTATCACCCCAAGCTCGTGGATTCCGCTGGCAATGAGGTTCCCGGAACCGCTCTTCACCACACGGCCTTCTGGAACGAAAACCGCTCTGATTTTCTTTGCCCCAATAAGGAAGAGCACATTTTCGGCGCCGGAAGTGAGATGACCGACTGGGCGGAAGTTCCCGGTTACGGCTATCACGTGCAGAAGGGCGACAAAATCCGTATCGAAACGATGGTCCATAATCCAACGGCAACTTCTTATGAAAACGCTTATCTGCAAGTCATTATTCCGTATCAGGATGCGTCAGAAAATCTTCCGCCGCGCAAGAACGCCTATCCCGCGTGGATGGACGTGAAGTCCTGTGGAAGTTCCGGATATGACGTGCCTGCCGGCAAAAGCGAGAAATCCGGAACCGTGACCGTGAAATACGACGGTGTGCTTCTTGGCGTCGGCGGGCACCTTCACGACTACGGCAGGCGAATCGTCCTGCAGGATGCTACGCGCAAAGAAACGGTGGCCACGCTCGACGCGAAAGTGGACGAAAAGGGCCGCCTCGAAGCTATGCCCGTGAAATTGTTTGTCGAGGAGGGCGGCTTCAAGCTTTCCGCGGGCGATGTTCTGAAAACTTCCGCCACCTACGAGAATCCTACCGGCAGGCTGTTGCGCGAGGGCGCGATGGGCATCGCGGTGGGCTACTTCGTGCCAAACGATGATTCCAAGATGGCCTCGCTGCGCCGCAAAGCGCCGACCATGCGCGAAATGGCCGGCATGGCCCACGACCACTAACCTCCGCAAAGGAGTGCGTGCGTTGCACATAAAGCGGGCGAAAGAGAAGGAGTTGTAGCTGGCGGCGACGTTAAAGCAGTCCTTTTTCGCAGCTGATGCTAGTTCTTGCTCATTGCTGCCTTATGGATGAAGGGTTCAATTTTGGGGCGCGCCGGTCAACGCCGGTTTTCGTCTTGCTTTAGAGGACTCAGGAGAAGGTGAACCTCTTGTCCTGTTTTGAGATGCTGCGGATCCTTCAAATCCGGATTGAGCCTGCAAATTTCAGTTTGAACAGCTTCATCGTATCGCCCGACAAGAGACATGCACAATGACCGCATGGCGTCGTTTCGCTGGACCACATAGGTGAAAACATTCGATGAGTCTTGCGCTCGCTCCGTGTGAGGCGCGTCTGCAAGCTGCGAAATGACGGAAGCGGTCGCAACAGCCCCCTCAGGCGCGTGTTTCAGGGTGGACTGCCACGTTGCGCTGGGCAACGGAGAGTCGCCGGCGTGTTCCCGCCAAAAGGTCCGAGCCCCCGCACGTGTCCCGAGATAAATGGCCAAACTCAGCAGCAGCAGCTCAAGCAAGGAAGCGCGAAAAACTCTCTGCTGCAAGAGGCTTTTCTTGATCGAGGACCAGAAAGAGGTTGATAACGAGATCGCTTGCGCGGGAACAAGAGTTTGCGGGGGCGGGCCCGCGGAGTAATCGTTATCGCCGCCGTACGTTGGGGAATCCTCGACCCCATTTAAGACCACGCCGATCAACTTACTTTTTAATTCCTGGACCGCCTTCTGGACCATCGCGGCAGGGGTGGACTTGCCTCTCACGACTAGAATCAACCCATCCGCAAAACTCGCCAACCTTCCCGCGTCCGCCACGGAAAGGCAGGGGGCCGAATCGATGATCACCCAATCGAACAAAGGGCCGACGCGGTCAAGCAGTTTTTGCAGCCGCCCGTTCGAAAGCAACTCGCTCGCGTTCCCTTCGCCTTCCATTATTCCGCCGCCGATGAAGCATAAATTTCCTTCCTGCCCGTGCTGAATGATTTCTGCCTCGCTTGCTTCGTCACGGAGGTACTCTGCCAGCCCAGGTGCGACCGGAGCTCCCAAGGGGAGATGCAGGCTCGTATTGCACAGGTCTCCGTCAACCAAAAGGACCTTGCGTTGAGGTTCGCAGAGGAAAGCTTGCGCCAGGTTAGTGGCGACAAATGTCTTTCCCTCCCCGGCGACGGCGCTGGTGACCACTATCTTTTTTAGCGGTGAGCCGCTTCGCAACTGATACAGCCGGTGGCGAAGTGCCCGGAACTGTTCCGCCCCTTGGGTGCGGCGATAGAGTTCAGAGAACAGAATGGCATTGGCGTTGGGCTGCCAAAACGGCTTCGCGCAGTACCTCAGGAGATCCTCAAAATGCAGGTATTTGCCGGTGAGATGGCTTCGTGCAGGCGCTGCTCTCGCCTTAGGCTCCCGACCGCCAGGCCTCCCGTTGGTTATTCCCTCCGTGTATGGGAATAGAGGGAGAGAGAGCGATGCGGTCTCCTTCTGAGATCTTTCTTCCTGCGCTCTTTTCAATGCTTGATGGATTTTGCTCACAACTTCTTTTCCCGTCTACTGACGCCGAGTGACTCTGGCCTTGGGCTGCTGCCTATGGTTCGCCTCGTTGGGCATGCGAAAATCTTGAAAACATTTGTCGCGATTATCGTCGGGGACTACAGGAAATTTACAGTAAGTGGTGATTGTGCTTCCTTGTTCGTCCGCAATCCAAGCCCGTTGTTAGTCTAACCTGAGCGGAACGACAGAGAGACCATCTCCGACATCGGCGGGTCGAAACCGCCTGCTGTGCCTTACATCGTTCTTACAATGTTTACATCCGTCTTACATTTCTTTGGCAGACGGATCCACCGGGGCGGACCTATTGCAGCGTTACGCCGTCGTGGACGGAACGCGCGCCGTCCTGTCGTGCGGGGCGGAACTTCACGCCGATAATCCGCAAAGCAAAGCACCACCGCAGCCCAACTCAACGAGCCATTGGAACTCCGACCAGTCGCGCGGTTAGGAAGTGATTTCCGGTATGGGCAACCAGGCAGCCAAAGTCCTTTCAACGCAACAATCGCTTCAACAAATGTTCGAGCAAGACCCTATCTTTCAAGTCCATCCTGGTGAACTCAACACCCATCCCTTCCCCGGGAACAATATTTCGTACGATTGCCTGTGCATGTACATTTCCTCCCGGGACATCAAAGGCTAATCGCAGTTTCGTGTCCACGGGAGGCGGATTCGGCACGGAAATGAAGAGGCCTTCCGTGCCTAACGTCTTCACGCGCGAGAAAAGTTGGAGATCGCCACCGTGCCAAGCCACGAACATGCCCTTCTGCAGCACGATGCGCGGGTGGCGCCGCTTCTTGTCAGAAGCCTGCTCGGTTGAGGAGTGCACTGGCCAACCTCATGCGGATAACAATTGCTCTAGGGGACCGGTGTCTGCATGTGCGCACGTTTGAGCAGGCCGCTAAAGTACACGACCGAGGCAAGCGAGGAGGCCCGCACAAAGCCTGCCCACACGATACTCGATCGTGCATCTTCCCCGTGTGGGAGACAATGAGAGAGTTGTACTGCCGAAATCAGTACGTTGGTTCTGTTCTTCGAGCCACGTTCGTACTTTGGGTAAGGTACTTCTGCTTTATAGCCATCGCGCAAGATACAGCGCAGAATTGTTGTCGTGGGTGGCGTAGCGCGCCACGAATCGCAGAGTGCCATGTCTAAACCGTTTGTTACGGAACAAAGGGAATCCTCACAACAAGTCTCCGCGAGAGCGCAGGAACGCCGGGAAAAACGAAGGGTTGGAGTTTCCCTGCTAGTGCGCCTGCGGCCGCTGGAATTCAGCGACGGGAATTTCGAAGAAATCAAGATGACCCTGAACGCGTCGCGCAACAGCCTGTATTTCTTTACGCTGTCGCAGCACTATTACAAGGGTATGCGGCTGCGCGTGACGTCTCCCTATAATCCGTCTGTGGAGTCGGGAAATCTGGAGGGGACGGGCAAAGTCGTGCGGGTGCACCCCAGAGAAGGCGGCTTCGGAGTCGCTGTCCGGCTTCTGCCGGCGTGTGGCGGCGCGACGCCGGGTGTGCCTGGGCAGGCGCCGCAGCCGGAAAGGGTCCGTGTTGCGGACCGTCGGCTTGACCTGCGCTCCGCATTCATCGCGCCGGCCGAGGTGATCGATCTTCGCACGGGAATGCGGGTTCAGGCCCGGACCTCGGACCTGAGTCCGAACGGTTGTTACGTGGACACACTGAATCCGTTTCCGGAGGGCACGGGCATCAAGCTGCGGATCTGTAGGGGAACCGAGCAATTGGAAATACGAGCGGACGTCAGCGCCCGATTTACGGGATCGGGAATGGGGCTAGTGTTCCGGGAAGTTACACCTGCGCAGCGCGCCATTCTCGAGTCCTGGTTGTTCGAGACTCTGGTGCCACCGGAAGCATCTCCCGCGAGGCTTGCCTGCGTTGAAAAGAGGGCGCTATCGAACGACGCAGGAGAATCCCGGACGGTCCGGCTCATTCACACGCTGTTGCGCAAAGGGGTTCTGAGCCACTCGGAGGCTAATGAGCTTCTCGGCGATCTAGATTCGTAAGCCGTGCTGTGGCATAAGGAGATTTGTGGGGAAGCTGTGAAAAAGTACAATCTAGACGTAATTTCTTTGTTAACTCCCTGTAAACCTCTGTTAGCAGCCCCTCGGCTGGCGAGTGGATTGCCAAAGCATGTGTGCGGAGGGGACGGGGTTCGGACCTAAAGGTGCCTCCTTGGGGATGCTGCGATTCTTGGAATCGCCAAGCTTTCCGAAGTCCGCCCCCTCCACACGGTGGCAATCCGATGTTGAATAAAGGCTCTCTCTGGCATCCCGGAACTTCTTGCCCAAATCCGCGAAGATTTTTGGCATGCTAAGAAAAGACTTCTTGCCGTAGACAGGCACTTTGTACCGTGCTTCTCATCCAGCCCGTTTCTTGGGCGATTTCACTCCATGATCGGCCAGCGCGTAGCAGATTTGTTATAGTCTCCGTGTTGCTGGCCCCCAGGGAGGCTACGACATGAAGTACCTCGCGTTGTTTCTCATGTTGGTCTTACCAACAGCCGTAGGCGCCCAGACCGTGAATGGAAATAGCGACGCCGCCTTCGCTGTTGGTAAGTGGAAGGAATCCCATGAAGGCGTCAGCCTATTCTGTGTTCGCGTCACGACTCAAGAAGATGTGCTAAAAGGCGAGAGCAGCGGAGCGTGTTTCTTGACGGAGGCACAAGCCAGTGCCAAGGATTCTGTCACTATGTCCACGAATACGTTCGCCGTTACCACCTGGGACGAACATTCTCTGACAGCAACTACCGAATTTTACGCCGACAAGAATGGAGACCAAACCAGCAAATCCAGCCCAGGTGCTACCAAGTTTGTATATCACTTGATTCTAAACTTCGAAACCCATCAGCTGACAAAGATTGTCGAGGCGGGCCCTGGGAATAGCCATGCCTATCATCTGGTGGACCAGTAGGGTGCCGCAATTCAAGTCCGCATTTGCCTGGGATCTCTGTGCCGCCCATCTGGAACGCCTTTCAGATCATCACCAACTTGGGCGATCCTCAAATCTTCGCCGTGAAGTTATCGTAGATCTTACCTTCCGTGATTATCCGCGCGTGCCGGGGAATCGGACAAACCCGGTATTTACCTTAAGGGATTGTCTTTAGACAGGTCTTTCCCTGATTGACCGTTGAAGGGTTCTTCCCTAAGACTTGTGCCGCCCTGTTTCCAGCCTTTGGAAGGAGGCTACATGCTGGCGGAAGGGCGGAAGCAGCCGCGTACTCCCGATCAGTTCGTCGTGCAAATCTCTGCTGTGCATGACCCACTCCTAACCGATACGGCCTCCGTAGAAAATCTCAGTTCCCGTGGTGCGCGTGTTGCGACAGAGCGGTTTTGGGAGCCTGGCTCTCCTGTGGATGTTAGCTCTACCGTTCGCGAACTGTCGGTAAGGGCGCGAGTAGTGTATTGCCACGCGAGAAGTCCCAAAGGATTTGCTGTCGGACTGGATTTCTTGACGCCGGCGAGTGACCGGAAAGAGTAGAGCGAGCCTCCCACTGTCAAACAACGGGAGGCTATTATCACGCGGACAAACGACCAAAAAGCGCCCTGCCAGACAGACCAGACAGAAAGGTGAGGAATTGCTCTAGTCGTTGCGGCGATAGGGAGGCTTGGGCTGCGGCGTGGGAGCTGGCGCAGAATCCGCAGACAGCTTGGGCGCGGCCGGAGTCACACAATTATTCGTCGGAACCGCAGCGTTGGGCTTATTGGTTGCGGTGCTGGAAGGCGCGCTGGACGAAGCGGCTGCGTTTGGCGTGCCGGAGGCTGCGGTAGAAGAAGTGGTCGCGGTGGGTGTACTCGCCACACCAGGAGCAGCGGTTGGAGCGGGGGTGCCGGTGGAAGCAGCGGCCGGGCCAGGAACAATGGGGGTGCAAGCCGCGGATGGTTGAGATATGTCGGAGGGCTTTGCTGATGTGCTGGTGGCCGTGGTGCTAGGGGCGGTCGTGGCGGGGGCATTTGCGTTCGGCAGAATTGCGCCCGGCTGGTCGCCCGAGGAAGCGTGTTCAAGGATGCGTCGCGCGTAGTCGGCGATGGTCTTGACCCCGGAAGCATAATTCTGGTTGGGAGCGCGGACGCCGCCGTTATAAGCGCCGATGGCTTTCTCCACGTCGCCGCCGAAGTGATCAAGCAAATCGCGCAAGAGCAACCCGGCATACGTGGTGAGCACGGCGTCGCTGACATTGTTCATGTCCAACTCGTGAGGCGGGCGCAGGCGCGGGGGCAGCTGGCTGTAATCGCGTTTGTCGTGCAAATAAAGCTGGTGCGCGGCGCGCAGGGTCTCGCGGGTAATTTGCCAGGTGCCCATGGCGTAGTCGCTAACCATGACGCGCTTCCGGGTGCGCCGGAGGACAACGTCTCCCCGCTGTGCGCGTTTCTTCCAGACCGCGTGCGTCAGGTCGCCGTTCACGTCCATATAGTCGTTTTCCATCGCCCCTACACCCATGAAGTAATCGAGAGGCAGGTCGTAGAAGTGCGCGACATCGAGAATGTCCGAAGCCAGTTGTGTCGCCTGCTCGCGCGTCAAGGGCTGCGGTGCGGAATCACTGCGGTCCACCACGCGATTGTCGGTTTGCGATTTGAAGATAAGGAATTGCGCCAGCGCAGGCAGCAATTTGGAGGAGTTGATCGTTTCGAGTTTCTCCGCCGTGGGCAAGTCGTAAGCCACGTCAAAGGTGTGGCTCTCTTGCTGGTAATAGGAGAGCTCCTTCTCGGACCAGGTCTCCAGTTCGTAGTGCGAGATGAGGTTGCGGCCTTCAAGATCCGCCAGTTGTGGAAGCGCGGTAAGCAGATCGTTGTCAGTCACGATAAAAATCTTGTAGTGCGGCGCCTTTTTTGTGTTTACCGCCGCCAGGAGCATGCGCGAGGTGTCGTGGCCCGCGCGCGCTTCGCGTCCGCGCAGATACTCAAAGCGTAGAAACGCCTCGAGCTGGTCGTTAAAGGTGGCGACATCCGCCACGGGCACGCCGGGCGTAAGAAAAGGAACGACCAACTGCTTGTTCTGCAGGGCGGTGACGGGAATTCTCGGGTGGGCGGAAGCCGGCAAATCCAGAGGCCATAGGCGGTAGTCGGTGTATCCGCAGGCGGCAAAAGCCAGCAACCCTGCCGCAAGGCACAGCACATATCGGAGCAGTTTCTGGAGTAATTTTTTTACCGACATGGGTTAGCCTCCCCTCTGTGTAGATACTCTGCCAATGGATTGTTGCTCCCTGCAGTGCATCGTTCACGGTCGAGGAAAAGCATCCGCATAGCCGCTCGTCTTAATTCTTGAGCAAATCTTTAGGTGATTGATACAAAAAGACTTACCGATTGCCGTTTTCGTCATCAGGGGATCGGGCTTCCAAACAGGCGTGTCTAGATTACCACAATGCGGGCAGGCGCGCTGACGCAGCACACCTCTCGCGCCTCTCGGTTATTTGTGGCGCAAAGCGTCAGAATCGAATTTAGTTAGCTCCGCCCGCTGTTGGTGGCACCGCGTCGAGCCATTTCGCCGTTCGAGTTCGCACACACCCGCACGCTATTTGCAGGACGGGTCAGACCTTGAGGCCTTGCTCTTATGCAGTGGCCGTCGCGGTTTTCTCGGCGGTTTCCACGGTATAGACGACTACGGCCTTTTTCCCGCCCTTTGCCGTCGTCGCGTGGATGGAACTCAAGTTGACGCCCTTCTTCTGGAGCCCCGCCAGACATTGCGCCAGCGCGCCGGGCTTGTTCGCGAGCTCGTACTGCTCGGCAGGAGTCTCCTGATACGCGATTCTTGCTTCATCCAGCGCCTTCTTGGCTTTCTTGGCGTCCTCGGCGACGAGTTGGACGATACCCGTCGTTCCGTGGGCCGTTCCCAATAGCGCCAGAATGTTCACCTTCGAGTCTCCCAGTACTTTCGCGATGTGTGCGACTGTCCCGGGTTGGTTGTCGACGGAAATCGTGAACTGCTTGGTTTTGGCCATGCCGCACCTCCTTGTGGGCGGGATTATACGCCTACTCTGCAAAGGCGGGTGTGACAGCTAAATCTGCTGGCCCTTCCAGCGGCCGCGGCGGAAAAGGAGAATTCCAGCCGCCGCAATGGCGCATTCGGCGATCACGATGGAAATGTACACGCCATTCGCACCCATGTGGGCAGAGATGGCAAGAGAGTAGGCCAAGGGAATCTCCAGGATCCAGAAGCCAAAGAAGTGGACGTAGGTGGGCGTCACCGTGTCGCCCGCGCCGTTAAACGCCTGGAGCATGACCATTCCGTAGGCATAGCCGATGTTTCCGTAGCTGAGAATCCGCAGGCAAGTGGCTGCCAGTGGCACGACCACGGGATCGTTAGTGAACAAGCGAACGACGGGCGTGGCGAACAGCAGGAAGAATACGCCAATGATGCCGAGAAACAGCATGTTGTAAAAGCCGGTGCGCCAGACGGAGATCTGGGCGCGCTCAGGCTGCCTAGCACCGAGGTTTTGCCCAACCAGCGTGGCCGCAGCGTTGCTCAAACCCCAGCTTGGCAAGATGACGAAAATTAGGATGCGAATGGCGATGGTGTAGCCCGCCAGCGCTGCGGAGCCGAAGACGCTGACGATTCGCACTAGGCCGATCCAGCTCGTATGCGCGATGGCAAACTGCAGGATGCCCGTCAACGAAACGCGCAACAGCCGGAGCAAAACTTGAAAATTGACGTGAATCTGGTGGCGCAGAATGCGAATGCGTTCCGTGCCGCGCAGCAAGCGATAGAACTGATACAACACGCCAATGCTGCGGCCCGTGAAAGTGGCCAGAGCAGCGCCCGTGACGCCGAGCTTCGGAAATGGTCCCCAGCCGAAAATCAAACAAGGATCGAGAACCAGGTTGATGATGTTCGAGACCCACAGCAGGCGCATGGCGATGGCGGCATCGCCCGCTCCGCGAAAGATGGCGTTGTTAAGGAACAGCATCATGATGACGCCGCCGCCTCCAAGCGCGATACGGGCGTAGCCGGAACCAACTTGGATAATTTGCCCCGATGCGCCCATCCAGCGCAGCAGCGTCGGCGCATAAAACAAACACGGCACGCCAACAAGCACGGCCACGGTCAGCCCAAGGAGGATGGCTTGGACTCCGGCAACCGCCGCAGCCGCGGGATCTTTTTCTCCAATGCGCCGCGCGACCATGGCGGTGGTCGACAGGCTCAACCCCAGTCCAATCGCAAAGACCAGGCTGAGCAGTGATTCCGTGAGGCCGACGGTGGCCACGGCGTCTGCGCCCAGGCGGCCCACCCAGAACACGTCCACGACCGCGAAAAGCGACTCCAGCACCATTTCGAGGATCATCGGAATGGCGAGCAGCAGAATGGCGCGGTTGAGGCTACCCGTGGTGAAATCCTGGTGCGAGCCAGAGAGCGCTTCGCGAATGGAGCTCCAAATCGGCGGCGGAGGCGCCGCCGGAATTATGACTCGTTCCGCCGACATAAAGACCGTAGCTCTCTGCGTATGCCCGCATCAAAGATGCGCAGCGCAAACGCGGTTAGGCAAAGGAAATGGCAGAGACCGGGAAAAATCAAAATCCGCGGGAGCGGATTAGCGTACTTGGGCAATTCGCGGGTTAAACATCTTCACTTCCTAGGCGCTGCCCCGGCGCATCGAGAACGTTCTGGTTCCTAAACAACGTGGGCGAATCTTGAGTGAATGAAATAAATTGTATCCTGAATTTGCGTGCTTTGGCCAGCATAAATCGGGCGGCCAGCGTCGCTTGCCGTGTTTGATGTGAAACTGCTGCGTGGCTCGAGTCAGACCGCAGCAATACGCAGGATCAAATCTTCCTGCTCGAATTTGGACTCGGCGCCGATGGTGAAGGCGTCCAGGAGGTCCAGCGACAGCGCGTAGCGTAACGCCTCGTCCTGCCGGTTGCGCAACTCGCCCTGGCCTAGAATCTTCATGCCCACAATAGCGTGACCGTTGGCGCGCATTTCGCGCATCACACTCACAACCGTATCCGGCGCGGCGTCCGTGTAGGCCCCAATCGGATTGATGCGCACGAGATGGACTTGGACCCACGGCGACTTGGCTGCCGCGCGCAGGGCTTCGATGCTGTGGCACGAGCAGCCGTGCGCGCGGATGATGCCCTTCTGCTTGGCTTCTTCGAGCACATCCATGACTCCTCGGAAACGCTCGGTCCAGTCGCCTTCCGTCAAGCAATGCATCAGGCAGATATCCATGTAATCGGTCCCCAGTTCCCGCCGGAAACGATCGAGATCGGCGCGCGCGTTTGCGGCATCGCGTGCCCAAGTCTTGGTGAGGACGGTGACTTTGTCGCGCGGAACGTGCTTCAGCGCCTCCGCCACGTGCGGATGGCTGCCGTAGGAATCCGCGCTATCGAAAAATCTTAGCCCGTGGTCATAGCCGTTCAAAAGCAGGTCAGAGAGACCTTTGATGCCAAGCGCGGTCTGGTGGGAATGGTGTCCGCTGCCGACCGTGCCGGTTCCCATCGCCAGTCGGCTGGTTCGAATGCCGGTGCTTCCCAGCGCAACCGTGTCGGATGCGTTGAACTTTCGCGAGAGCGTCGGCAGCGCCAGCTCAGTGTTCGCGAGCGCCTTGGGCTGGAGCCAGGCCGCGCCTGCTGCGTACGCCGCCCGATGCAGGAATTCACGCCGTTTCATGGGGACCTCCTCAACCGTCGCATTGTTCAGAAGCTTACCTTCCTTGGACGCGAAAGAGAACTGCCGGGTATCACTGATTGAAACAAAAGGCGAAAAATCGGGACTCGCCCGCTAAAACCGCCAGCCGCCTTGGTCTCTCATCTTTCGAACAAACTCGCGGAGTGATATCCTCCCCGCTGTTCGAGGTGCAAGATGAAAACGGCAGACGGCGCTAGTAAAGCATTACCCGCAGAATCGTCCAATCGCTTGAGCCGCCGCAAGTTCCTGGGGCAAGGCGCAGGCGCGGCAGTGGCCTTCTCCGTGGTTCCCCGCCACGTACTGGGCGGTCCTGGGTTCGTCCCTCCCAGCGACAAGGTCAATATTGCTTTCATTGGTGTGGGCTCGCAAGGTTTGCGGGTCATGCTGCACTTCTTGAAAGAGCCCGACGTGCAAGGCGTGGCAGTTTGCGACCCGAACAAGGCCAGTGCGGACCATCCGCAATGGGAAACTCACGAATTCTGCAAATCCGTGAGAGAACTGCTCGGGGTGCAATCCGGCTGGGACTGGCTAAGCCCTGACGAGCCCATTCGGTTGACGCATTCCATGACGGTAACGAGCGGTGTAGCTGGCCGCGAGCCTTGCCAGCAGATTGTAAACGCCTATTACGCTTTGCGGCAGACCTCCGGCAAATACAATGGCTGCGCCGCCTACAGCGATTATCGCGAATTGCTCGAAAAGCAAAAAGATGTGGATGCGGTCGTGGTCTGCTCCACGGACAATCTGCACGCGGTCATTTCCGCAGCCGCGATGAGGCAGCGCAAACACGTCTTCTGTCAAAAGCCGCTGACCCACACGATCTACGAAGCGCGTCGAATCGCTGAGATTGCGCGCGAAACCGGCGTGGCCACGCAAATTGCCGTGGGCAATCAAGCCTCGGAAGCGACGCGCTTGCTCTGCGAATGGATTTGGGACGGCGCCATTGGGCCCGTACGCGAAGTACAAAACTGGTCCACGCGTCCCTTCTGGCCACAGGCCGTCGACCGCCCCAAGGAAACGCAACCCGTTCCCGAAGGCCTGGATTGGGATTTATGGCTCGGGCCTGCTCCCGAGCGTGCGTTCAACCACGCTTACCTGCCTTTTGTGTGGAGAGGCTGGACCGACTTCGGCTGCGGCGCCCTAGGCGACATGGGCTGCTACAGCTACGACACGATTTTCCGCGTCCTGAAACTGGAAGCCCCCACGAGTGTGGAATCGAGCTCCACCGATCGCTACGAGGAAACCTATCCCCTGGCCTCCATCATCCGCTACCATTTCGCTCCGCGAGGGGACATGCCGGCCGTGAATTTTTCGTGGTTTGACGGCGGTCTGCGGCCGCCAACTCCCCAGGAATTGCTGGAAAATCCACCGGCGAAAACCGGCGACGCCGAAGAAGACAATGAAGGCCTCTTGTTCATCGGAGACCGCGGCAAGATTCTGTGCGGATTCAACGGCTCGCATCCAAGACTCATACCGCAGTCCAAGATGGAGGCCTACAAACAACCGCCAAAAACCTTGCCACGCTCGCCCGGCAATGAACGCGAATGGCTGGATGCCTCGAAGGGCGGAAAAGTCAAGCCCGGCGGGAATTTCGAATTCTCGGGAATGGTCACCGAAACGCTTCTTCTTGGCGACCTGGCCGTCCGTGCGGGACAAAGATTGGATTGGGATCGAGCAAACCTCAGGGTGCTCAACTCCGAAGGCGCGCAGAAAATGATCGCCCCGGAGCGTCGCAAAGGCTGGGAGCTGTGACTGGTTGACCCTATCGCTGCTTTGCCTCGGGGCGCGGCACCTCATAGAACAAGAACTGCACGCCCACACCGGACTTCCCGTTCTGCCGGCTTAGCGGTTCGACGTGTGCCACGCGGCCGGTGAAACTCCATTCGTCCACTTCGTCGCCGACAATTTCTTTCGGCATCTTCAAATGCAACTGCACCATGAGCCCCTCGGCGATTTTTTGATCCGTGGCGAAATACACTCCATGAGTCGAGATATTCATGGAGGAAACGGATTCTTCTTGCGGGGCAGCTCCCTTCGTTGCATGAAACCGGAGTGGAACTCTCATAATGAACCGGTGTCCATGACGACGCTCATTTCCCGACATAGAAATCCTTTGGCGTGATTTTCTTTGGAGCAAGCTGCTCTGGGTGGGCACGATAAAGTTTTACGAGAGCGGCGTAAAGGGGTCAATAAGTTTTTTGGTCCTACAGAAAGAACCTGAAGGGATGTACCGGAACTGGGATCACGCCAAAGAAAGCCCTAGCCGAGGCACCGAATGCTTGTCCCTGATGTCGTGGTGCGCCCACCAATCGCGCCAAGCCGAAACGTTCTTCCCGAACGCCGCACCGGTAATCGCTTCCAGCGTCGCGCAAACCAGGTCCCGCGTCGGCGCGTCCAGAGAGTCGTCATCCAACAGATTCAGCAACTGAGGAACGGCCGTCAGCCGCTGCTCTCCGGTCAGGAGGCCCGACCTCGATAGGCTATTTGCGGCGCGCTGCCGGATTTGTGCCGCCGGGTCGCGCCCGAGGATGTCGAGGAGGGCGTCAATGGCTTCAGTGTTGGCCAGCATCGCCAGCCCTTCTACCGCCCAGAAGCGCACCGTCTGGTTTCGACTGTGGGCATAAAGTTTCAGCGTAGTGAGTGCTTCTGCCGGCTCAACGCCGCGATTGCCGAGAGCGCCGAGTCTCCACAGCGCCATGAACCGCTCTGCGGTGCCGCTTTGAATCTGGGCCTGAAGTTTTTCCAGGCTTTCCGGTGACTTCATCAGGTTATTTGCCGCCAAATCGATTTCCACGGCCGCCACGCGGACGCGGCGATCATCGGAATTGAGCGCTTCGAGGACGAGGTGAAACAGGCGGTCGGAATCTTGCAGCTGGCCGCGCCAGGAGTTCAAGTTGCGTTGAATCAGGTTGAGAGAAGGGTCCGGCTGTTGCGTGGCCAGTTCCAGCAAACGTTCGGCTTGCTGTTGCGGCGCCAGGTGCGAGATGGCTTCAATGTCGCTGTCGTTCGGGCGCGGCTGCGGTGTCGAAACCAGGGCGGGCGTTGCCTTGAAGGGGCGCGCCGCGGCCACGGGATGAATCTTGAGCCAATTTTGCAGGGAGCTCCGGCATTGCCCGGCAAAGAATCCCGTTAGGGTCGAGAGCACGGCCACTGCCACAGGCGCCAACAGATAGGAATAGGAGCATCGCGGAAACCACCGATGGAGGCGCAAAGCGCCCGAGGTAGCTTTGGAAGGGCTGGTGAAATTTGCCAAGGCTTCATCCTTACAACCGATTTCGCGCGCGACTCCCGCGCCGTCTGAAGGGAAAATAAGAGGTAGGGGAAAGGCCAACAATGGTACGTGGGGCCAAGGTCCGAAAAACTTTCAAACAAACCCTGTTACTTCAACAGGTTTCGGGGGTTACTGGTTCGCACCGCCCCGTCGAAACCCGTCCGGTGGAACAGGGTGCTGGCTTAGACGAAATTGACGAAAAGGGACGCTTTGTAAGGAGTAGGCCCTCTGTTAAAATGAGGAGCTTGGTTTCGCAACTCCGACAAGCAAGATATTCATGCTTAAATTCGACCGAGCAGGAAAAACGAATGGCACTGAAGTGTGATTTCTGCGGCAAAATGCCGCACTATGGCAACGTCATCAGCCACGCCAATAACACGCGGCGGCGCCGCTGGAACCCGAATCTGAAACGGATGCGTGCGGTAGTGGCGGGCGTTAAGAAGCACGTCCGGGTGTGCACGGCGTGCATCCGCGCCGGCCGCGTGAAAAAAGCTGCCTGAGCTTCCAACTTTGAACAAACCTTTTGTGGACCGGCAATTGGTGGGGCACCCAACGGACCGCTCAAGAGGAATCCTCCGCGGCCGAGCACTGCTGCCGTTCATCGCTTTGGCCTTTTCCTTCGGGGCCGGCTGCATGAGGCAGGCGCAGCATTCGCCCGACGTGTGGGCCGCAGTCAACGGAAAAGAAATCAAGCGCGATGAGGTGGACAAATACTACCGCACGCGCGTCAATCCCGAAGGGCAGGAACCTTCTGAAGAAGAAGCGCTTTCCCTAAAGCTGAACGTGCTTGATGAGCTCATCTACAACGAAATTCTCTTCGAGCGCGCCAAGAAACTGGGTCTCGAGGCCACTGATGGAGAAGTCGAGGATAAATTCACCGAGCGGAAGAGCCCCTACACGGAAGCCGAATTCCAACGGCAATTGAGGGAGCAGGGCATGACGGTAGACGATTGGAAGCAGGACGTGCGCCGCCAGCTCTCCATCCAGAAACTGCTGAATCGCGAAGTGCTGTCCAAGATTACTATCACCGATCAGGAAGTGGCCGATTATTACAACGTTAACAAAATGCAGTTCAATTTCGCGGAGCCCACTTACCACCTCGCGCAAATCGTGGTTACGCCGCGGAAAGATCAGCAAATCCGTAACCGCAAAAACGACGACGCCAGCAATGAGTCCGAAGCGCTGCGCAAGACGAAAATGCTTATGGATCGCCTCAACAGCGGCGCGGACTTCGCGCAACTGGCCATGGACTACTCCGAGGACATGAACACGGTTTCAACCGGCGGAGACCTCGGCTATGTGCCGGAATCGGCGCTGAATTCACCGCAGGTCGATCCGGCCCTCAAGAAAGCGGTGCTTTCGTTGAAGCCCGGGCAAGTGAGCCAGCCCGTCGAAGCCCGAGACCAAGCGGGCACCAGCTACCGCATCCTGAAATTGATTTCCCGCGAAGCGGCTGGCCAGCGCAGCCTTAATGAGCCGCAGGTGCAGCAAAATATCCGCGATACCCTGCGTAGCCGCAAGGAGCAACTATTGCGCTCGGCGTATCTCGCCATCGCGCGAGACGACGCTCAGGTCACGAATTATCTGGCGCAGCAAGTGATCGAAGCCGGGGGTAAGCTTCCCGACGCGGCGAAGACTTACATGCCGACTCGCTCCATCGGCCACTAATTCTCAGCCGCATCAATTCCGTTAGCGGAGGTATTCTGCGGGCCTCCGCAACTTACGCCACCACACACAGCACTTCGCCCGCGTTCACGGCTTGCCCTTCGGCAACCAAAACGCGCTCGACCGATCCGCTCTTTGGCGACCGAATCTCGTTTTGCATTTTCATGGCTTCCACTACCAGCAGCCCCTGGCCGACCTCTACCGAGTCGCCTGCTTTGACCAATAGCCGCACCACCTTGCCAGGCATGGGTGCGGCAATCTGCTGGCGGCCCTCCGCTTCCGCGGCTCCATGACGGCGCCCGCTCCACGAACGCGGGTCGATCACCTCCGCGGTGAATTCCAATCCACCGGTCTGCAGTTGGAGCTGGCCGCCTGAAGAAGGTGTCACGCAAACTTGGTGAGATTGGCCCGAAAACAAAACGGAAAAAGTGTCCGGAAGCGTTTCCACAACATCAGCCGCCATTGCTTCTCCGTCAAGTCTGGCTTGCCAGCCGTCAGCTTTGTGTTCTAACTCGACGGCATACGATTTGCCGGAAATGCAGACCTTATACTTCATGGCATGCGGTCCCGTTGCTCGCGACGGCCTTCCATTTTCCAGCGAGAGGAAGTTTCGTTCACAGGGGATGCCGTCGAAGCTTGCCTAGCATTCTGTTTTGCTTGCCAGACCGCGGCGGCGATAGCCGCGGCTTCGGCCGCGGCATTCGGATCCGTTACCGGGTTGCTATGCGCTGCAGGCGAAGCGGCTGCGGCGCGTGGCCGCCGCAATAGGTCATCGAGCCATCGCGTATGAATTTCGCCGCGGAGAAATTCCGGCTCCGCCAGAATGCGCCGGAAAAGTCCCGCGTTGGTTCGAATCCCGGTGACGACATATTCGTCGAGCGCGCGGCGCAACCGCGCCATCGTTTCTTCCCTGCTGTTACCCCACACGATGAGTTTGCTCAGCAGAGGATCGTAATCGTTGGGCACCGTCCAGCCTTCGTACACGCCTTCATCCATGCGGATTCCAGGGCCGCTGGGAGTATGGCGCGCGAGAATTTTTCCCGGAGAAGGGAAGAAATTGTTTTCCGGATCTTCGGCGTAAAGCCGCACTTCCATCGCATGCCCGCGCGGGGTGATGGATTCCCAGGCAAACGGCAGGCGGTGCCCCGCGGCGATGGCGATTTGCAGTTTGACAAGGTCAAGGCCGGTGACTTGTTCGGTGACGGGATGTTCCACCTGCAACCGCGTGTTCACTTCCAAAAAATAAAAGTTCAAGCGCTGGTCGACCAGAAATTCCACCGTGCCCGCGTTCACATAGCCGCCCGCGCGAGCCAGCCGCACCGCGGCGTCGCTCATCTTCTTGCGCAATTCCGCAGTGATAATCGGTGAAGGCGATTCTTCTGCTACTTTCTGGTGACGACGCTGGATCGAGCATTCGCGCTCGCCCAAAGAAACTACCCGGCCGTGCGCGTCCGCAAGAATCTGAATTTCGACGTGGCGCGGGCGCTCGAGATACTTCTCCAGGTACAAGCGTTCATCGCCGAAGGCATTCAGCGCTTCCGAAGCTGCGTTGCGAAAAGCGGACTCGAATTCCGTATCGCTGTAAACAAGCCTCATACCCTTGCCGCCACCGCCTGCTACCGCCTTCAGCAAAACGGGGTAACCCATGCTCTGCGCCAGAGCTTGTGCTTGGGACCTGTCGGTCGGATCGTTGGCGCCAGGAACCGTAGGCACCTCGACGCGTCGCGCTAGCCGGCGTCCCGCGGTCTTTGAACCCAGCGCCTCCATGGCCTCCGGAGGAGGCCCAATGAAAGTGATTCCCGCTTCGCCACACGCGCGCGGCAGCGCTGGATTTTCCGCAAGAAAACCGTAGCCCGGGTGCACGGCGTCCGAGCCCGCGCGCCGGGCTACATCCATGAGCTTGTCGATGCGAAGATAGCTTTCGCGCGAAGGAGCCGGCCCAATCCCGTAAGCTTCGTCTGCCAGTTGCACGTGCAGCGCTTTGCGGTCGACGTCGCTGAATACCGCGACAGACTTGATGCCCAGTTCGCGGCAGGCGCGGAGGATGCGCACGGCGATTTCGCCGCGATTGGCAATTAGGATCTTCTTGAACATAGAAAAGTGGAGCGAGGAAAGAGTTTAGCATGGAGAAAAACGCACGCTGTTCCTCGGTCTTCGCGTGTTCCGTTCCCGTTACTTAAGCTGTCGCAAGTCCCTCCATTGGACAAGCACGATATGGTTATCCTCGAGCATTTTCTGGAGCTCCGCGCTCATCACAAAATTATAGTCCCGCTGGCGCCAAGCCGAGCCGTAATCGAGATGGTCCAGCGTCACGGCCTGCAGCTCCGCGTCGTCATGACCGAGATGCACGATCATTTCCGCGAGCCCCGGCGTCAAGGCCTTAATCGCGTTTTCGTAAAACTCTTTCCACTGATCCGCGTGCACGGAGGGATTGGCCATCACTACCGAATCCACAACGGAATCCTTCGCAGAGAGCTGAGATGAAAACTTCAAAGGGTCGCCCGGAATGCGCGGGGCCAAGAAAGGCAAATGGTATTCATGAGCGATCTTCACATACACTGCAAAAAGATCGGGCTTCGCAAAAAGCACGCCCATGTGGCTGTCGAGGTGCGTCGGGTGAATTCCCGCCGCCATAGCCCGTTCGACCTGCGCTCGAATCTCGCGCTCCGCCTCTTCCGGTTTAATATTTTGCGCCGCAGGCGCGGTGTCCGGCCAAAGATATCCGGAGAGATCGAAAAGACTCAGCACCTTGTCTTTGGACTCCACGGGCCCCCAGCGATAGCTTTTCCACTCGCTCGTCAGCGTGAGGTGCAAACCCAGATCGGCATCAGGATGGTCCTTCGCATAGCCAGCGACCTCACTGAGCCAAGGACAAGGCACCATCACACTTGCGGATGTCACCGCATTCTTGTTCAATGCATCGAAGCTAGCCGCGTCAACCGAATGCGCCACCGCAAGATCGTCCGCATGAACAATGAGGAGCTTTGCGTCCGCCGGATAACCCAGCCGCTCGGCCACCGTCTTAGTTTGTGCCGGTCCACTCGTACTTACCATCAGCAGAACAATTGCAACGGCCGTCGCCGCAACCACTCGCACGTTCATGGGACACTCCCGTCGTTTGCAGCCGTTAAAAGGTAACACGGAGCGCGAGGCGCACAGGCCGTAATTCCGCAAAACCACAAACTCGCACGACATCAATCCCAATTTTGGGGATTCGACCGATGAGAGCGCCCGGCGAAAGATTTTGTCTCTCCAGTGCTGGCGATGGTGTATACAAGAACTCTCTTTTCACGGAGGACTCACGGGAATGAAACGGATCTGTTTGTTGCTGCCGGTCGCTTTGATGGTGGTGTCGCCCGCACGCTCGCAGGATTCTTACGTTGCGCCGCCAGAAAGCTTGATCGTCGATGGCGTTCCCAATGTTCCCGAGGCGCTAGCGGAAACCGCCGGCCGCTACGCTTCGTTTCGCAGTGCGAGCCTCTCCGACTGGCATCCAACACGGCATGAGATGCTGATCTCCACGCGCTTCGCCGAGACGCCGCAACTTCATCTCCTGGCTATGCCGGGCGGCGCGCGCCAACAACTGACTTTTTTCGCGGATTCGGTTTCGAACGGGCGTTTTCATCCGAACGGCGGTGAGTACATCGTGTTCATGAAAGATGTCGGCGGCGGCGAATGGTATCAACTTTATCGCTACGACATGAAGACCGGCGACGTCACTTTGCTCACGGATGGAAAATCGCGTAACCTGATGGGTCCATGGTCCACCGATGGCGACCGCATCGCCTACGTGTCCACTCGGAGGACGGGTAAAGACACAGATTTGTGGGTGATGAACCCCGCCGATCCGAAAACGGATCATCTGCTGACCCAATTGAATGGCGGCGGATGGCGGCCCGAGGATTGGTCTGCTGAGGACAAGAAGATTCTGCTGCTCGAAGAGCTTTCACTCAACGAATCGTATTTGTGGCTCGTGGATACCGCGACGGGTCAGAAAACGGAACTGCTACCGCGACATGCCGCAGAGAAAGTTTCCTACGGCGAAGCGCGCTTCAGCAAAGACGGCAAGGGGATTTATGTCACCACGGACAGAGACTCCGAGTTCCACCGGCTGGCGTACATTGACCTGGAAACCAAACAGCCGACATATCTCACCACCTCGATTCACTGGGACGTGGAAACGTTTGACATCGCGCACGACGGAAAACTGCTCGCCTTTGTGACCGACGAGGAAGGTTTAAGCGCCTTGCACGTGCGCGATACCACCAACGGAAAAGAGATGCCGCTGCCGCACATTCCTTCGGGCGTCATCAGCGGCCTGCGCTGGCACAAAAACGGGCATGACCTCGGTTTCTCGCTGAACAATTCACGCGGCCCGGGCGATTGCTATTCGATTGATGTTGCCAACGAAAAGCTGGAGCGCTGGACCAACAGCGAAACCGCCGTGAAGAACGAGTCGTTCCCCATTGCCGAACTCGTTCATTGGAAAAGCTTCGATGGAAAGATGATTTCAGGATTTCTCTACAAGCCGCCGGCAAAGTTCACTGGCAAACGGCCGGTGCTCGTGGTGATCCACGGTGGCCCGGAAGGACAGTCGGTGCCAACGTTCTTGGGGCGCAACAACTATTTCCTTGATGAGCTGGGGATCGCGTTGATTTATCCCAACGTGCGCGGCTCGACCGGCTATGGAAAAACATTTTCGCTGCTGGACAACGGAATGAAGCGCGAAGACACCTACAAAGATATCAACGCGCTGTTCGATTGGATCACCACGCAGCCCGAACTCGATGGCCATCGCATCGCCGTGACCGGCGGAAGTTACGGCGGGCACATGACGCTGGCGGTTTCCACATTTTATGGCGACCGCATCCGCTGCTCCGTGGACGTCGTCGGCATGTCGAATCTCGTGACGTTCCTCGAGCACACCGAAGCGTACCGGCGCGATTTGCGGCGCGTCGAATATGGCGACGAGCGCGACCCACAAATGCGCGATTATCTCGAACAAATTGCGCCAATGAACAACATCGAAAAAATCAAGAAGCCCATGTTGGTGATTGCCGGGAAGAATGATCCGCGCGTTCCGGTCAGCGAGTCACAACAAATTGCTGACGCTTTGAAGAAAGCTGGCACGCCCGTATGGCTGATGATTGCCGACGACGAAGGCCACGGCTACCGCAAGAAGCCCAATCAGGATTTCCAGTTCTACGCCACCGTCGAATTCCTCGAGGAATACCTGCTAAAGTAGAGGCGAGTTTTCAACGCGGAGGCCGCAGGGTTGTCAGAGAGGTCCATCACCGCGTGAAAAAAAGACCTGACAGAACCATCCTCTATAGGGGGATGTTGCCATGTTTCTTGCGTGGGTTGGTGTCACGCTTGTTTTCGAGCGCGCGGAGGGCGGTAATAACACGCGCGCGTGTGTCGGCGGGCTCGATAACAGCGTCAATGTAGCCCCGCTCGGCAGCAACGAAAGGATTGGCAAAGCGCTCGCGGAACTCAGCGATTTTTTCCTGGCGCAATTTTTCGCGCTCCGAATCCGAGGCTTTTGCGAGTTCGCGTTTGTAAACAATGTCCACCGCGCCTTCCGGGCCCATCACGGCAATCTCCGCTGTAGGCCAAGCGAAGTTAGCGTCCGTGCGAATGTGCTTGGAGGCCATAACGCAGTACGCCCCGCCGTACGCTTTGCGCGTGATAACCGTAATTTTCGGAACGGTAGCTTCCGCAAAAGCAAAAAGCAGCTTCGCGCCATGCTTGATGATGCCGCCAAATTCCTGTTGCGTGCCGGGGAGGAAACCGGGTACGTCTTCGAACGTCAGCAGCGGAATATTAAAAGCATCGCAAAATCGCACGAAACGCGCACCTTTCACCGAAGCATTGATATCGAGGACCCCAGCGAGGTAAGCAGGCTGATTGCCGACGATGCCGACGGGGCGACCATCGAGGCGTGCGAAACCCACGACCAAATTCTTCGCGTAGTGTTCATGGACTTCGAAGAAATAGCCGTCGTCCACAATGGAATGAAGCGCATCTTTGATGTTGTAAGGCTTCTGTGGGTCTGGCGGAACGAGGGTGTTGAGCGCTTCGTCGCGGCGCGTCGGCGAATCGGAAGTGGCTCGTCGCGGCGAATCCTCGAGATTGTTTGATGGGAGAAAACTCAGCAACTCGCGAATCATGGCCAAACAGTCGGCATCATCGCGCGCCACAAAATGCGCTACGCCGCTTTTCTCATTGTGGGTCATCGCCCCACCGAGTTCTTGCTTAGTCACTTCCTCGTGCGTAACGGTCTTGATGACGTCCGGTCCGGTCACGAACATGTAGGAAGTCTCGCGCGTCATAAAAATGAAATCGGTGATCGCCGGGGAATAAACCGCACCGCCCGCGCAAGGGCCCATGATCGCGCTAATTTGCGGAATTACGCCGCTCGATAGCGTATTGCGCAGAAAAATATCCGCATAACCGGCGAGCGACGCCACGCCTTCCTGGATGCGCGCGCCGCCGGAATCGTTCAAACCGATGACCGGGGCGCCCGCCCGGGCAGCAAGATCCATGATTTTGCAGATTTTCTGGGCGTTGGCTTCGGAGAGCGAACCGCCAAACACCGTGAAGTCTTGCGCGAAAACGTAGACCAGCCGGCCATCGATGCGCCCGAAACCGGTGACGAAGCCGTCGCCAGCGGGACGCTGCTCCTGCATGCCAAAATCCATGCAGCGATGGCGGACGAATTTGTCCAGCTCTTCAAACGTGCCTTCGTCGAGAAGAAGATGAATGCGTTCGCGCGCCGTGAGCTTGCCAGCCTGATGTTCTCGCTCGCGCCGTTCGGGGCCGCCTCCCGCTTCGGCTTCCGCGTCGAGGCGGCGCAACTCATCTGTGAGGTCATTCGCCTGCTGGACTTCGGAAGCCTTGGGCGTGGCGATTAAGCTGCGCTTGGTTTCAGACAACAGAACCTCCCTTGAAAGACACGTGAGATTGGGCGCTCGGTGGTGTTTTGGTTCGAGCTTCGATGGGAGCCTTCGCTGAGTCGTCGAACCCACTTTTGGACAGCTTCGACAGATCCATCGGTGGTTGCTCGCCAGTGCGGAAGATGCGCCGAGCAAGATGTGTTGCCAGCCAAGTGGTGCCGAGAAGCAGCACGACGCCAAGGACTAGCTCCGCGCCCATGCCCGCGGCCCGATGCCAGCGAGAAGGGAGCGAAGTGACCTTCACGGTGGCCCACACCAGCAGGAACATGGCGGCAAGGGTCATCGCCACGATGAGCAAGGTAGTGATAATCGAAGCAAGAACCGTTCTCATACGACCAAGACGCGACCGGCTTCTAAGCAACAGGATAACCCAAGACGCCTAAGGCCGTCAGTCTTCCGTTCCCAGTAGTGTGGCCGCTGCGGACTTAACAGCTCAGCCCAGGCTCCGCAAGGCTGCCTAGCAGCAACATTCAAGCGCCAAGGACGGGCGGCGCTTCGAAGCTCAGCGCAAGCCGGACCAGTCGTCAGCAACAAGGATGGAATCGACGGGATTCGAGGGATCGTACTTGACACTGGCGGGCTGTCCGGGAACCAAGCGGTCAAGGCGCACCTGGCTCTCCAGGCCGGTGATGTCCTGCGCAGTGTGATAGGTCACGCCGGAAATCGCATAGCTGTACGATACGAGGTGACGTGGACGCAGGTCCCCGAGCGGCGTGGCGCGGAAGCCAAACAACCGCCTGCGCGGCTTCTTCGGTTCGGGCGGATTCTCGAGGAGGTCCTCGACCTGGCCCTCGGCAATCCGGCCGATTTGATTCAGATGGAGACGGCGCTTGCGCTCTTCCACTTCCGGGTCACTCTCCGGGCGGAGAAACGCGTAAACAATCATGGCGATGGCGGCGAGAGCGGCGCCACCCATGGCAAGCGCGAATCTCCAATCGGCAGGCATGGTTTTCAACGATACAACTCCATTGACGAAATCCCGGGGACTGCAAAGAACACCAGCCATGGCTGGGCGACTAGCAACCTAACGGACGGATTGCAACGATCACAAGCCCCGCTCCTGCGTATTCTAGCGAAATCGGGGCCTCCCGTGAATCATTCCCGGGGCGGCTGCACCGGATTGCGCAACACGCCGATCCCGGAGACGCTGACTTCGACAGTGTCGCCTGTCACCAAGGGACCAACGCCCGCGGGCGTGCCTGTGGCGATGATGTCGCCCGGGAGAAGCGTCATCATGCGGGAAATCCAGCGGACGAGGAAGGGTACGGGATAAATCATGAGAGAAGTTTTGCCGACTTGGCGGACCACGCCGTTGACCCGCGTCTCCACATGGAGGCTCGCCGGATCAAGGTCCGTTTCAATATGCGGCCCGACTGGGCAAAAAGTGTCGAAACCTTTGGCGCGGGCAAATTGCACGTCGCTTTTCTGCAAATCCCGCGCAGTAACGTCGTTGAGGCAGGTATACCCGAGAAGAAAAGACAGCGCATCGTCGGAGTCTTGCAAACGCGCACAGCGGCGTCCAACAACCAGGGCCAGCTCGCCTTCGTGCTCCACCTGTTGAGAGAATTTTGTGAGCACGATGGGTTCTTCGGGGCCGATGACCGAAGTAGAAGGCTTGAGAAAAATCAAAGGTTCTTTTGGCAACTCGTTGCCTAGTTCAGCCGCGTGCGCAGCGTAATTGCGTCCGACGCAAACAATCTTCGAAGGCTCCACGGGAGCAAGGAGGCGCACGTCTGAAAGATGCCAAGAGTGCGCTCGGCGCGCCCATGGCCCCCAGGGTTGACCAGTCATTTCAATGACGTTTTCGCCATCGACGAGGCCGTAGTGCGGTGAGGCCATCGAAGTGGCATTCCGTGGAACATAGCGGCAAATTTTCATGTACTCTCAGCTCTCGCGGCGTTTTGGATGAGATGTCTCGGCGGCGCGCGCCTTCCGAAGGATCGCACCAATCCAGCATAGCGTCGTAAACATCAAGTAACTCACGCCACCTATCATGAACACCTGCAAGGTACTGTGCCAGTCGCTGAGCCCGTGGTAAATCAGGCAAAGGATCCGGTAAACCAAAGTGAAAATCACCCAGGCGATCATACTTGCGGCCAAAAGATTCCCGGGCCAGCGAAGAAATCGAAGAACAGGAACGGCCGCAAGAAAAACAAAAAACCCCGCGGCCGCGACATTGCGCTCGAAGGCAAAGCGTTCGAGAAAGGGAACCTGGTTGGCAATGACCAGCCAGGTGGTAAAAACCAAACTGAGGCAAATCCCGGTGTAGACACCGGTGCGAATGGCAGCGTTGTGAAGAAACTGCAGCTGGCGGGAACCTGGCAAGTTTGTTCGAAGCTGCATCAGAAGCTGGGGCTCCCAAGATGGCCGAAATGGAAAGCAACGAATCTACGAAGGCGGCTGTGTGATGTCAACCGCAACGGGATTGCTGGGCACGCTTTCGTTCCCCGCGCGATCCACGGCCGTCACCGTGTACCAATAGCGATGACCGAACGCTACAGAGCTATCACGAATGGCCGGGACAGGCAACAATTCCGGAGTAATCAGCTGGCCGCGGACGCCTTCCTGCGCACTTCGATAGACGCGATAACCGGCCAAATCCGTTTCCGTGTTGATGGACCAGGACAGATCTACAACAAAGCTCGACGCAACCGAACCAGGAAGCACCTCGGCGACAACACCCTGCGGAGCGGCGGGAGGAAATGTATCGAGCGGCGTCACCCTGACGGCTTCCGAGTTGTCCGACTCGATCTCGTTTCCTTCCGCTGAAATGACGCTTCGAACAACATAGACATATGTCTTGCCAAAATCAAAGTGCGTATCGCTGTAGCTGTTGGTGGCGGACGGCCCCAGAAACGCAAGCGGCGAAATCCAGTGAATGGTCGAAAGGTCCTTGCCTGTCGGGGCTGGAGCGTGGGACGCGATTTCCCCGCGATATACGTGGTAGCCGGAGATGGCCGACAGCGGTTCACCCGCGGAAGTTTGCGTGGGCGCGGCCCAAGTGAGATTCACGGCGGTCTCGGTGACCTGAAACTTAACCGAAGAGATGGGCTCCGGAACCGCAAACACTCGTGCGCTGACTTCATTCGACGCGGCCGAGGCGCGTTTCTTTGACAGGCGCGTTCGAATGAGATACGCGTACGCTGCACCTGGATGCGCTTTCGTTTCCGCCGGTGAAATCGGATCCGTGAAGCGTAAACGGCCGGCAACCAGATAGTTGCCTGCGAGCGCGCCAGGAATGGTGTAGACCACGCGAAACGATTTCATATCAGGCGTGCCGTTGGGTTTGAGGGAACCGCGAACGATTTCAATCGCCGGGATAGCCGTAAGCTTCTCTCCGGAAACCGTCTTGGAGGGAAGCGAAAACGCCAATTCCACGCCATCTCCTGCCTGCCGAGCCGCTAGATCGGAGATGCCAACGGGGACCGGTGGGGCGGGAGGCACAGGGTCTCCCGGCGCGCCACACCCGAAAAGGGAAATAGAAAATAGAAAATGGAAAATAGCGAAGAACGGTGAGTGGTGACTGGTGACCTGTGACTTGCGAAAAAGAAGCGTTCTGCTCCAGGGACGGCGTTCAACTCCCGCGGGCAATACGGAATCTAGAAAACGGAAAATGAGGGTCGCTTGTTGGACGCTTTGCGGGGAGCGCGCGTACTTCCCTGTTCTATTTTCCATTTTTCCAAGTTCAATTTTCACGCTTCACAGGATGTAGCGGCTCAGATCCTGGTTCTTCACAATGTCCATCAATTGTTTGTTGACGTAGGCGGCGTCAATTTTTACGTTCTTTTTCTTGAGGTCGGGGGCCTCAAAGGAAATTTCGTCCAGAACCTTTTCAAGAATGGTGTGCAGGCGACGCGCGCCGATGTTTTCCGTTTGCTCGTTGACGCTGGTGGCGAAACGCGCGAGGGCGGCGACGGCATCGTCGGTGAAATTCAGCTTCACGCCCTCGGTTTCCAGCAGCGCGGCGTACTGCTTGATGAGCGCATTCTTCGGTTCGGTGAGGATTCGAATAAAATCCTCTTCCTTGAGCGATTGCAGTTCGACACGAATGGGCAATCGCCCCTGGAGCTCGGGAATCAAGTCGGACGGCTTGGTCACGTGAAAGGCACCGGCGGCGATGAACAGGATGTGATCGGTTCGAATCATGCCGTAGCGCGTGTTGACTGTGGTTCCTTCAATGATGGGGAGAATGTCGCGCTGCACGCCTTCGCGGGAGACGTCGGGACCGTGGCCGGTTTCGCGGCCCGCCACTTTGTCGATTTCGTCGATAAAAATGATGCCCATTTGTTCCGCGCGCTCCACCGCCATGCGCGTAACCATCTCCATATCCAGCAGCTTGTTTTCTTCTTCCTGGATCAGGTATTCGAACGCATCCGCGACAGTCATTTTGCGTTTTTTCTTCTGCTGCCCGAAGATACCGGAAATCATGTCGCTAAACTTCGAAGCATCCATTTCCTCGAAGCCCCCGCCCTGATTCGAAATGATTTCAAACGCGGGCATCATGCGCTCGCGGACTTCCAGATCCACCATGCGCTGGTCGAGCTTGCCTTCGCGAAGCTGGCTGCGGAGTTTTTCGCGGGTGCGCTGGTTTTGCTCGCGCTGCGCGGTCGCTTCGCTTTCGGGAGTGCCCGGAGCGGGGGACGGCAGCGGCGGCAGCAGCACGTCGAGCACGCGCTCTTCCGCGGCTTGTTCGGCGCGGTCCGCGACTTCATCGAGTTTTTCCTCGCGGATCATGTCGATGGACGTCTCCACGAGATCGCGCACCATGGATTCGACGTCGCGGCCCACGTAACCGACTTCCGTGTACTTCGAAGCTTCCACCTTGATGAATGGGCAGCCGGCCAAGCGAGCCAAGCGGCGCGCAATTTCGGTTTTTCCCACGCCCGTAGGTCCGATCATCAGAATGTTTTTTGGCAAGACGTCGTCGGCGATTTCCGGCGGAAGCTTCTGCCGCCGAACCCGGTTCCGCAATGCCACCGCGACGGCGCGCTTGGCCGCGGCTTGCCCGACGATGTACTTGTCGAGCTCCAGCACGATCTCGCGCGGCGTCATGTCGTCGAGCGCGGGAAGAAGCGCCTCTTCTTCCACGCCAACCGCGCCGTTACCGCCCGGTGCGGCAATTACTTCTTTTTCGGACTTACTGGTCATTCTGGGCTCTCGGTTCTACGTCCCGGTTTCCGTTCCAAGTTTTAGTGAAAAGAGGCACGGTCACAGCCTAACATCCCCTAAGTACAAGATGCTACACACCCTGAGATGGTTTACAAACGAAATCCGTCGAATGCACTGGCAAACGATCGGAGCTAAAAGCCATTCCTGTCCCGACTGGGGATCGCCTGGGATCCTTGGCTTGGCCTCCCTGCTGCAGGCCAGCTCAGGATGAAAAGTTCATGACGTTACGCCTCGTATCCATTTGGGCGATCCACAAAAACGCAGACTAAAGTTCTTCGACGGTGAAATTAGCATTGGTATAGATGCAGATTTCGCTCGCGATGCGCATTGCTTCCATCGCCAAATCCTTGGCGCTCAGCTTGGAATTTTTCAGCATCGCGCGCGCGGCGGCCAGAGCATAACTGCCACCAGAACCAATCGCCACAAGCCCGTCATCCGGCTCGATGACGTCGCCGTTGCCTGAAAGAATGAACGTATTCTTGCTATCGGCCACGATGAGCATGGCCTCAAGATGACGAAGCGCGCGGTCCTTGCGCCATTCCTTGGCCAGCTCGACAGCGGCTTTCTGAAGATTGCCTGAAGATTCCTGCAGCTTCCCCTCGAAGCGTTCGAACAGTGTAATGGCATCGGCGGTGGACCCGGCGAATCCAGCAAGGACTTTGTCGTTATACAGCCGCCGAGTCTTGCGCGCCGTGTGCTTCATCACATGATCGCCCATGGTCACTTGGCCGTCGCCGATAAGCACGACTTTGTTGTCTTTGCGCACACACAAAACCGTGGTGCCGTGCATCGGCGCACTTTCCTGGCTGCTTCGCATCCGACGATTATAGCGCCCGAAGTGGCCGTGCACCAAAAGGCCCGCTCCAGTGGCCCTGAGTGGCCAACACAAAAGAGACGGGCCAGCTCGTAAGGCCGGCCCGTTGGGTCAAGTTGGGTCAAGGAAAAGACCGAGTTTTTCGTCTTAACTGGAAATCAGTACTTGTTCCAGGTGAAGGCGTTGAGGACGTAATTTCCGACCGTAAACAGCTTCTTTCTCAATTTCATATCGTAGTAGATGGCCCCGTTTCCGACATCCAACAACTGACTCGCGATGACCGACCCGTAGAATGTAGCGTTTCCTTTCAGATCCACCGTTGCGTTTGGGGCGTAAACTACCGCCGCGCTGGCGCCGTTCCCGGCGATCTGAATAGTGGGGTTAGCAGGCGTTCCTGAGGCGCAGCAAACGATCTGGAGCAAGGAGGGATCGTACGTCGGGTTATTGATCGCATTGCCCGTAATAGTGATAGGCGTGTTGGAATTGTTGGCCGTAGTTTGTTGGTTTGCCACATTGAGGATGATTGGACCGTATTGACCCGTGACGGGGTCGGGAGCGACCGTAATTTTGGCATTACCGGAAATGCTGAGACTGTTGATGCTGTAAGTTCCCGGGGTGAGCGTCAGCGTTTCGTTCCCGCTCAAGGTGATATCCCCGTAATTGCAGGGGGATGCCGCGCAAGGTCCGAGCTGCTGTCCCGTGGTGATGTTGGGAGAGCCCGGCGTCGGCGGCGTTATGGATGGCGCGGGGAAAGTGACGGCCTGAGGCAATTGCACCAGGCCGCCGGTGACCTGATTGAGGTTGCCCGTATACGCTGTTACGTTACCCGAGGAGCAAACGCCGAACCCTGAGTTAGGAGTCGACAACGTCCCGTGGATCGTGGGGTTGCCAGCGCTGCTGTTATCATTTCCATCCGTACCGATGTTTCCGCCGTAGCCAAGGAGGTTAGCGCCCGTCGGCGCTTGAACGACTCCGCCGACTGTGGAAAGCGAGCTGGAATCGTAGCCGTTGGTTGAGCCGTTGCCTGTGAAGGTAATCTGCCCGCAACCACTGCCGTCGGCAAACGCTGCATAAGCAAATGCCGGCGAGATGTAGCGTTCCAGTGTGGTGACCACTTCGGCTTCGCCATTTTGCACGTTGCCGATGTTGCCATGCGCGGTGATTTGCCAGGTCTGAATGGTCATGGGCTGGGTGGTTCCAAACGGTGTGATGGACACCATAGACATCAACTGCGCCGAAGCACTGTAGGTGACCGTGTTTGCTCCCCGGCCAGCCTGCTGCAAGGGCTGATTGGCGTTCATGGCAGTGGCAAAGGCCGTCTGCATTGCCCCATTCGGATAATTGGCAGACTGGGTGCTTAACGTGGACAAGTAGATGGGTTGACCGTTCGTGTCCGTGACTGGATAGACGTTGGTGGTGAACCCCGCAAAGTTGCAGCCCGCGCAAGTCGTGGGCGGCACATACGCATTCATGATGAAGTTCGAGGCCGCATGCACACCGGCCTCCGCGCCGTAGCGCGCCTCGGTCATCATGCGGTAATTCATGCTCGAATAGGTCTCGGAGTTGGACAGGAACATCAGCGAGCCGGCCATCGCCGAGAGCACCAACAGGAGGATCAGGGCGAAGATCAGCGCGGAACCTTTTTGGTTGTTTGGTTTCATGGATATTTCTCCGTTTCCGTTCTTCCTCACCATGCGCTCACTGGTAATTCGGCAGAGTATTGCTTTTGATGATCATGGGCGTAGGCTGAATACGGTTCAAATAATCGAGTTCCGCGAATTCGAAGGCGTTGAACACATTGCGCGGCGAGACGTTCAGCAGCGCCTTGGTCTCGGTCTGGTAGTTGGGTTGGCCATTGATGAGTGGCGTTTGGGGATCAGGGTTCTGCGTCTGCACGGTAAGCGTAACCGCCACGTCGGTAACAAACGTCATGTCCTTGGCCGCCGCGTTGATCCCCTCACGGGTCTGAAGCTGGTAAGAAAAACAGGGGACGGCGGCTCCGGTGGGACTGGCCGGATTTGCGAGAACCCCGTTCAAGACGATCATCGAGGGATCCAACGGGGGCACTACCGGCAAATTCCAGAAATTCACCTGGTTGCGGTAGAGAAAGCCCGGGTTTTGCGGAGTGCCGGGGACACAGGTGTACTCCACATAAACCATGTGCCCATCCCCGTTGATGTCGCCATAGAGTTTCAATACTGTGCCAGTCGAACCCTGCCCGGGTGCATTCACCGGCCAAACCGGATAGCCCGCATAACCCGCTGGGGGCGTCGGCATAACCCCCGCGGCGGGTGGCACAATTCCGGTCGAGAAGGCCCCCGGCACGCTAATGGGGACCCCTACAATGGCGGTTCCCCGAAACGCAGCGGGTGTGTGGGAGTAATAAAAGGTCGCATTCCATGTGAAAGAAGGATTGGGGCAGTTCCCCGGCGCTGCGGGGCACTGCAATTGCACCGCTTCCTTGTTCAGCCCGGTATCTACGGTGACCCATTCCCCCTCAAAGAGGACCGGACCTCGAGCCGGATCCTGTGGGTCATAAACGTTAAACTGCACGGCCGCCGTAACAGGTAGGTCCATTGGGACCACCACGGGGGTCAGCATGGCCCAAGCGGTGTTTGCGTTTGGAAGAGGAGGCAGTGAGATTTTCCCGGACTGACCAATTTCCTGCTCCAAGAGCTCCGTCGCGCCGCGCACGCTCGTATGCATCTCGGTGCGGTTGGTGATGGTTCCCTCGGTTTTCATCATTTGCATCATCCCCGTCATGACGATCGCGGAGACGGCCAAGAGGACCAGCAGAGACACCATGGTTTCCATCAAGGTGAAGCCAGCTTGTTGTCTGCGCATGATGAGCTTCCACTCTTTCTCGATTCGCATAATGACCCCTCAGAAAGGGCTCGACTTTAGGCAACTGACGGTGGACCTGGGAAGAAGAGCGCGTTGGTACCCACCAATCTGGGAACGAACCTGGGTTACTACCGTGATGGTCTTCAACTTCAGTGCTACATTTTCGGTGATTTGCCAGACCCGCACATATTGCCAGTTGGCTCCTGCCGCAACCGGGTTCCCGCTCTTGTCCACATAGTCCGAGTAACCCACGACAGGCGCATCGGGGTTCAAACCGCCTCCGGGTGTCAGCCCACAAGTGGTTGGGCAAGCGACTCCAGCAACTGCGGGAAACACCGTCGTATCAGTAAGTTGATCTTGATATTGCAAGGCAAGCAATTGCTCCATCTTGTCCTGGGCGTATTCGGCGGTACGTGCGACCAAGTGGCCTTGGTTTTCCGTCGTGGTCATGGCCACGGTCGCCATGGTCATGATGCCGGCGGCGGCGACCAGGAGCAGGGACAACGCGATCATGGTCTCGATAAGGCTGATGCCCGCCTGCAGTTTCTTTTTGGCGTTACCCACTCGGGTTGAACCGTGAAGTTTCATCTCTGCCTTCCTTATTTGCGGTACCAGTGTCCATTGCCGTTTGCGCTTATGGCCCAGACTTGGCTAAGGCCCGTAAGTCCAACCGTCACGGCATAGACTTGCCTGCCGTCGGTGATATAGACAGCATCGTTACTGTACGGCACTCCGTTGAGCGGGAGGATCGGTATGCCTCGCGAATTGAACGTGATGCAGGCTGTAGCGGAGACTGTGCCAAGCCCGTTTCCGTGCGTGTGGAAGCAAGTCGGTGCCTGTTGTATGCCATTCGACTGCGTATTCGGCGGAGGCGCTGCAACTCCGGAGGTCCCGAAGCTCACGCCCGGCGAGAGGTATTGGACGGGGCTGACGCCACGAACCAGGCAGGGGTTGCTAAGGTCGCCGACAACCTGCCAGCAGCCATTCGCGTTATTCCAGACGTCGACATGAAAAGTATTTACGTTGTCAGCGCCCAGGTCGATGTACAGGCGGGCGCGCGTGAAGTCCGCTGCCGCCATTAGCTTTGCCTGGTTGATGGCCCCATTCAGGTTCCGAACATCCCCCGATATGCGCAAAGTGCGCTGCACTTGGTTAAACCCAGGTATGGCCATCGCAGCGATAACCAGCGATACGAACATAACCATGAGCAACTCGAGAGTGGAGAAGCCTTTGCAGCGTCTGCGCTGCGATCGATCTAGCTTGCCGTTCATCCTCATAGAAATCCCTCATGTCCTAAGTCCCTGCGCCATAAATGGCCGGGTCTACCGCAGCGGACAGAGACTTGACGACGTATTAGGGGAGGCACTTTGCGCACCAAGCGCATTGCTAATTCAAGTCATTGAAATAGTGGAGGTTACAGAAAGACTTCAACGAGTGCGCCTGGATTAAAGAGCAAGCCATGGGTAGAAAGGTAACAAGTCGCGTCGCGCCTGGACCTAAGGGGACGCAGCAAGCGTTATTGGGAGATTTCGTGGAAAGAGAGAATTCGGATGCCGGGTTGGGAGGCCTGAATCCAGCAGCTGCTATAACGCATACCTCGGCCGCCCATATTGGTACCATACAGCATAGTAGCCAAGCCGAAATTGGGGGAGAGAAGGTTGCCGCCAGCATCCAGAGTCTTGGCGATAAGCAACGCGCCATCAAACACGCCGGTACCGCCTTTAGTGCCGGTCACTATGCCTTGGCCCACCACCATAACAATGCCATCCCAGGAAGCGTCCGGGTCATAGTTCAAGTGGCCGCGCACCAAGAGCAGGCCATAGCCGGTATGCTTCCACCCATTCAGGTCCAAGTCGCCGTTGACCACGACCGTCATAGGATTGGGGTTCGGCGAATACATGGAACTGGGCAAACTAGCGCCTGTCGCGGGGCCAGGAATGACCACATCCGCGACCTGAATGATACCCTGCACCAAAGCTTCGAGCTGTGCCGGTGTTTGGAGTGTGGGTGGAATTGAGGCGATGACGTTCACATCAGGGGCAGCATTGCTTCCGGTGTAATTGGGGCGGTCGGCGGCTGGAATCCCTGTTCCGCCATTTCCCCCATTGATCACGTTTCCCTCGTCAACGCCGTTAAAAACGCCAATGGCATCGACTGGCGGGCCCGGCACGCAGCTGCCGACGGCATCCTGATCGCCACCGTTTATTCTGTAGTTGGCATTTGACTGCGGGGCGCTAAAGGCGACACTGTTGGCAGTCTGGCCAGCCATTGTCAGCGTAGCCGAAAAAGGGGGGAGAGCGATAGGGGCAACAAGATATTGAACCAGTTTCTCGCTACCATTGGGAAGAACCGCAAGGGCGGTGACCTCCAGCACCTGCGCCCCGGCAGCTCTGTCGTTGAGACCCGGAATGGGATAAGGGTTGGGAGGGGGACACAGAGGCGATAACACGCCGTAGAAGACTAGCGTCGCGTCTATAGAAGTGTCATTGGGGCACGTGTCCAGCTTGAGGGACTGCTCGGTGACAGCGCTGATGCGCACCCATTTGTAGGGGGGTCCAGGGAACGGGAGACTGCTCAGGGGGCTGTTCTGCCAAACAGAGGTTGTGTTGGGGGAGGTGCTCGGAGGCGCAGTCGTGCCACAAACGCCGCCGAACTCTTGGCCGTACTGCTGATCATAGTAGGCGTTGGTTGAATCCCACGGCGTGACCACCTCACCGGGCGCTGGATTGAGGACGTAAACAGGATTACAAACGGCCAGCGGCGTTCCGGGCGGGGGCAGAAAGCTGCCGGGCGGAAGGTTACTAAACGAGTTGGGATTGTTCGAGCGCAAGCGCGAGCGGGCCTCTTCCAAACCTGCCACGGCCGCATAGTACACGCTCGTCGACGAGCGATAGTTGCCAGCCAGAGCTGATTCCGTGCCCGAAGAGACAACCAGAGCAATCGCGGCCACGCCAATCAGAAGCAAAATAAAAATGGCGATGAGCAGAGCGATTCCCGCTTCCTTCTGGCGTTTTCGTCTTGTTTTCTGCACCTTCATCTCAGCTTGCAACCTGGCCCAACTGAATACTGGTCTCCCTACTGATTCGGATTGATGCGGCGGCCCCTTCCTTCCAGTTGAACGAGGCGCGGGCGGCCTGTCGCGGCATCCGGTAAAGGCGCTGCTACAATCAAGGTAATGGCAACGTCACGAATGTTTGCTGGTGAATTATCCGTGCCTACGAGTCCGGGGCAAGGCTGGGGCGTGTTGGGCGTGTCGCAAGTGTATTGAAACAGAGGCACGGGGGCTCCTCCGGGGAAGACGGCAGGATATGCTGCCTCCAATTGAAATTGGCCGATTTGCAGTGTGGGAGAATTATTCACCACATTCTGAACGAAGGGAGCTAGCACGCCGGCCTGAGAGGTTTGCACGCCCGGTTCACCGCCTGACGTCTTGTCTACAACGCCGCGCATGAGTGCCGTCCCGTTTGGGCCTCCGAGTTGATAGCGAATCCACTGCACCCGGCAATTTGGGGCGCAGGCGGGATCGCGGCTGGGATCGGTATTTGTCTCGATGATGATGTCAAAGTCTGTGGGAGTGAAGCACGTCCCGCCTCCGGCGGTTCCGATCTGGCACGGTGAAGGGGGAATTACGGTGTAGCCGGGGCTCCAGGCGAAGGGAGCGCTCGTCACCAGGGTGGGATCGACATTAGCGAAGGTGGGTGGTGGGAAGCCGGCGTCGTTAATGTCGCGGACCATTTGATCCAGGCCGAGGCGCGCTTCCTGAAAAGAATTCAGGACTTGGGATTCGGTCTGGTAGCGCTGTTGAGAGGAAGTGAGCAGCGTAAAGGCAGCTCCGCTGACCACCAGAAAGATACCAAGAGCGGCCAGCATTTCGATGAGCGTGAAGCCGCGCTCTGATCTGCCGCCGCGCCGCCTCGTCATCGAGTCACCATGGTATCGAGGGTGATAGGCAAGAAGAAACCATTACCTCCGATTTGGCGAACCCCGAGGATAAAGCGCTTGCAAGCCGCCACGTTGCCATTGCCGGTGACGATCACAGCCCAGCGCACGTCGTAGGTTGTCCCTGTCGGGTCTTGGGGATCTTGATACGTAAATCCGTAGCCGTTCGTGGGGTAGGCAGCAGGCGTGGGCCCGCTAAAGTCGATGAGCGTCTGATTATTGAACGGCACGACGTTGTTGCCCTGGACCACATTGGGCGTGGTCGGATCGCCCAACTGATAGGTATTGCCGTTCTGATCGGTAAAGGCGTTCCCCGGAGGGTTGAGCGGCTGATCCAGAATCACGTCGAGCTGTCGCTGGGCAAACACCAGCGCGGAGGAATCCATGCGATTGCGGTAATTCAACATGAGGGAGGCGGGCACGAGTTGGGCAACAGAAACCAGGCCCACCAGCAAAATAACTGTAGCAAACAACATTTCAAGGATACTGAATCCCCTCTGCCGAACAGGAAACGTTTTGGTCGAGCGTTGCATGGTAATCCGCGATCTCACACCTTAGCCAACCTGGCGCCAGGGTCCGCCGCTCGGAGCCGTCCACGTCTGCGTGCTACCAGAGGGAAGCAAGATGACCGCACGATACCCGGAGTCGGGATCGTTGGCGTTGCCAACATAAAACACGTAAGGGTTAACGGCTAACGGCCCGTTGATTGCCTGCCGCACCGCTCCTCGCGCGTCAAAGGTAACTGTGCCATTGGCCCCAGACAGGGTAGTGAGCGCCGCGCCGCCGAGCGCAGCCTTGATGGCCGTGGGAGCAGGCGCCGTTCCTGCCGGTAACAAAGTGGGATACCCGGCGATCATTTGTTGTTTCTCCTTCGGATCCAGCACCCCATTGTTGTTCGAATCCGTACCCACTAGCCAGCCCGGGCCATTCGCCTGCATCAAAAAGTTTATTTGCGTGTTGCGCCGCACAGCTTCAAAGCGCGTAAATTTCAGCATGTCCGAGACGCTCGCCGCCGCGCTATTGAGCTGATAACTTCGCAAAGACCGCGTCAGCGAAGGAATAGCCAGGGCCGTGAGAATCAGCATCACGCAGATGGACATTACCAACTCGAGCATGCTGAAACCGGCGACAGCGGTTCGCCGAGTGCCGGAGCGGGCTGCACTCTTAATCAAGGTCGTTCCTCATTCGAGGCGGAACTGGCTATCTATAAATAGGGCTGTTCTCAATACCACTTCTAAGCAGTCGCTTGGCCACGAACAATAGTTCGCCAGTGCCAGGGACAATGGCTCGCGAGTGCTGCAAGATATAGTACTTTCTTGGGCTCTCTAATTACATCATATTACAGAGCGCAAAAAAGACGGGAAGAAGTGTAACAAATTGAAACAGGGTACGGCGGCTCTCAAATCCTCGGAGTGACGTATATCCTTAAGTACTTAACCATGGCTTCTCAAAAGAACCCGATGGCGCGTTCATATTTCGTTCGAGGGCGTCTTCGTCGTAGCGCTTATTTTCTTTTGGAAACGAGTTCCGCACCGCGCGTTTTCAGCGAGTCTTTTGTAAAGAGCTCCTGGGGAAAGCCGAGGTTGTAGCGACAGCTATCAAAGAAAAGTTGAGCGACGCGGCGGCCATTGTGCTCCCGGGTAATCTGCATGGGGGTCCAAGCGCTGTCTTTTAGCTGGTAATTCGTATAAATCGTAGTGTCGTCGTTGATTTGTTGGTTCTCCGGGTCTTCGGTGCTGACTACGGCGCGGTCCAGAAGATGCGTGGCTTGCTCCACCGCAAGCCGGTACTTGCGCCCCTCGCTGTCTGTAATTTCGACCCAATCCACCGGCTTTAGATCCACCGTGTCGCTTCCGCCGAAGCGAATGGTAAGTCCCGGTTCATTGAGGCGGAAACGCAAAAGGTTGTCGACGTTCCGCTTCACCTGCTCCTGAAAATCGGTTACCGACGTGGCAGGTAGTTCGTTGATGCCGCTGCGATCGTACGACCAGCCGCGGTCGCCGTTGTACAAGGCGATCACGATTCCGCCATGCGTGAAATCCAGACCGTCCAGGCCAATCAGCGACAAGAGAATGGTATTGTGCCTTTTGGCAATGTATTCGATGCGCGCCTTATCGGGATATTGGCGAAAATCGTCAAAGTTGACGTAGCCGGTCAGATCGCCGCTGTGACCAATGAGCGCGCGGCGGCCTGTGCAATCGCTTTCCCGCACTTCCATATAACCCGGGCCGCCGAGACCATTAATGAGAGCTTGGAGAATCTGTTTGCCCTTCGCTTCGCTTTGCTCCGGCATCATAGTGTCCGGATTCTGCGCTTGGGAGCGAGGAACAAAACAAGCAGCGCCGACAAGCGCTGCTGCGCCTAAGATTCCGAGGACAAATTGCCCGCACTTTACCCGCACAAGACCGCGCCTCCATTTACATTGATGATTTCGCCGGTCATGAAGTTGGCTAAATCGGAGGCAACGAAGAGGATAGGCCCGGCAATTTCTTCCGGTGTGCCGGCGCGACGGAGCGGAATCACGGTGGCGGCCATTTTCTGGCCCGCTTTCGTGTCCAGCACGGGGTTAGACATATCCGTAGCCACCCAGCCGGGAGCGACGCAGTTCACCAAAATGTTGTAGCGTGCCAGCTCGGTGGCGAGGCCTTTAGTGAAACTGATGATGCCGCCCTTGGATGCCCCATAGTGGGTGTGGAGCGATTCACCGCGCTGGCCGGCGGTAGAGCTGATGGTAATAATTTTGCCGGACTTCTGCTTGATCATGTGCGGCACGGAAAAATGAATAACGGAGTAGGTGCTCTTGAGGTTGGTGCGGATCATGTCGTCCCACTGCTTCTCGGACATTTTTTCGATGGGCAGATCCTCGAGATTCCAGATGCCCGCGTTGGCCACTAGAATATCCAGACGGCCGAGCCGCGAAATGCAATGCTCGACGAGGCTTTTGTTGTCAGCGTGCTTGCTGACATCGGCCTTGAAGGCTTCAACGCGCGTGCCATGCTTGCCGGCCTCCTGCTGAATCTGCTGCGCGGCGTCCTTGGACTTGAAGTAGCTAAAGACGACATCGGCGCCGGCTTGCGCAAACATTTTCACTGCCGCGGCGCCGATGCCGCGTGAGCCGCCGGTGATAAGCGCCGCCTTGCCTGCAAGAGAAATCATGACACCCCCGATTGGAACATGAACAGCGAAATTGGAAATTCGAAAATTGAAACTGGGAAACCAAAAACCGGGCCTAGCCTGCTTCAGAAACCGGAAACTCGAAAATCGAAATTGGAAAATCGAAAAGCCGCAAACTAAAGCCGAAATTCACGTTGCCTACGTTTTGTGAGCAACAACCTCGCGAGCTTTGTCTGCGGCAGCAACGAAATCGCGAAACAACCGCTGTGAAAACGCATCTCCGAGCATGCGCTCGGGATGCCACTGCACGCCTACAACCCAGTTGGAATCGCTAGTCCATTCGATGCCTTCAATGGTCCCGTCGGGAGCACGAGCGGTCACGCGCAAGTTCTCCCCGGGTCGATCAATCGCCTGATGATGGCTGCTATTGATGCGTGTCTCCGTGCCGCCATTGAGTTTGGCGAGACGGCTTCCGAGCTCGATCTTCGCCGCGTGTTCGGCATCCCCCTGGCGCTGCTCCGGCGGCAAATCCGTGTGTCCGTGGGCGAGCGCGTGCGGATTTTGGGCGCGGATGTCCTGAATTAATGTCCCGTGCAAATGCACGTTCAGCATTTGGCAGCCGTAGCAAATCGCCAAGACCGGCTTCGACGAGTGGAAAGCATGCCTGAAAACGGCCTCGTCGGTACGGTCGCGATTTTCATCCACGGTTTTTGTCTTGGCGTGCCGCGGCACGCCATAACGGGCGGGATCGACGTCGGCCGGGCTGCCCGGCAGGACGAAAGCGTCCAACTCCTCGAGCTGCCTCGCAAGGTCTTGGGGAGTCTGATCAAGGCAGATTTCCGTGGGTTCTCCGCCAGCCCTTCGAATGGCCTCGAAGTAAAGATCCAGCTTGTCCCGCTTTTTCTCTTTTTGTTCGGCAAGAGTGCGCCAAGGAATACCGACCCGAGGGCGGATGGTTCCGTTGCGGTCGCCGCGGGAAGGATGGCTGGCGCTCTGCTGGGTGTCGGTGACAGACATAGAACTACGCATCGTAGCATCCGCCGGGAAGAGCGGCAACCGAGTGTATTCGTCCCTTCGTCCAGTAGACTGCAATTCCGCGCAAGAAAGTAGGTAGAACAACATCCACTGCTGGTGTCGCTATGCAGACTTGCCCAGGTTCTTCTCACCACCTGATTTAGTCATTCTGACATTCTATCGAGTGTCACCAATCCTTCTCCAACGAGCACACCGAGGGTGTTGGTCCAGTATCAGTGACCGGCGCTATTCGCGGTCATGGAGCGTTCCGGACGCTGGGATTTCAGCCGTCGCGACCTCCGCGAAGCGGGAAGCGGGGAAACGGAATGAGCAAAAAAGCAAAAACAAAGCCGCCGGGAGGCTTGGCTTCCCGGCAGCTCTTGTAGCGCGGGTTATCCCGCCGTAATGCATTTGCGTAGTTAGAACTCGTAGCGCAACGAAAATTGCATTACGCGCGGGTTCGTGAGCAAGCCGGTATAGTCTCCGAAGTTGCTCGAATTGGTGATGGAAAGATTTAGGCTCTGCACATCGAATCGCGTGAGGTTCAGGGCATTGAAGACATCCCAACGCAAAAGCATGCTGTGGGATTCTTTGTAAGGCATCTGCCAGCGCTTGCTCAGGCCGAGATCCAGCCCGGCAAAGCCATCGCCTCTTAGGTTATTCCGATTCCCAACTTGGCCTGGAAAGTCTGCTTGGAAAGCATTAATGGCTGTTGCGGCGTTAGCTCCAAAGAGATTGACCGTACCGTCTGGATTTTTTCCTGCTCCGACGGTTTTCACAGGGGCAATTTGGGTCGCAAAGCCGGAGAGCTCCCAGTTGGTTGGCCACTGCGCTCCATTGCTTACGCCGATCGGAAATCCACTAGTCCAGCGGGCAAGCCCGGACAGTTGCCAGCCGCCGATGACTGCATCGAGACCTTTGCTGATTCCGCTTCCAATCCAACGGCCCCTCCCGAATGGCAGGTCTGCTATCCAGTTGGCGTTGAACTGGTGGGTCAGATCGAAGTCGGAAACGGCTCGCAGCGCCTTGGGGTCCCACGGTTTAATCACCTGCCCACCAAGGCCGCCTTCATCAGAGATCCGGTAGGCATCCGATGAAATGTCAAACGACTTGGAATAGGTGTAGTTGAAATCAAATTGCAAGCCATGGCTCATGTGCTTGCGCAGATTTACCTGCATCGCGTTGTAGGCTGCCGTTCCGATCGAACGCCATACATACAGGGCTGCAAACTGTGGGTCCACGAAACTATAGGGCCCACCAACCGCATATAAGCTGTTACCCGAGGGGTCCGTGAGGCCCCACCCTTGGTCTAGCCCCTGCAGCGCGGTAGTTTCGTTGAACGAGAAGCAGGAAAATAGATCATACATTGCTTGTAATGTGTCCGCCGTTGACCCGCCGCTGCAGAACAATGCGTAAGAAGGAGCGGACTGAATCATGTCGTACCAATACTGCGCAGTGGGTCCGACCATTTGGGGTGTGATGGAGCTTGTTGGAATTCCTTGCCTATACAACTTTGCCAGTGCAGTAACTGCCGTGTAGTAGTCGGTTTTGATTTTCGGGTCGACCAAATCCAGGGGCGAGGCCACGTCTTCTTGCGACAAAAGTCTGTGAGACAGCCTTCCCACATAGGCGACTTCCAGGGCTAGGTTGTGGCCCAAATCGCGCCCCACCGATAAGTCTAAAGTATACGAATAAGGGCTCTTGAGATTTCGGTCCATTCCCCAATAAACAGCATAGGAACCGGTGTCGCCGTTCAAGCCGTTCGGGAAAGTTTGCGGGAAACTTCCGCCAGGCGCGACTGCAAACAGCCTGTTTGGTGGGTTGGCAAGATCGAAGACAGGAATGTTGTTAATGCCCGTTAGGCCGGTTGCGCGAGGTGCAATCCCGGGTGTCTCTATCCCTCCGGTGTTGGTCAGTTCCGTAGCCATCCCAAACGAGCCGCTTGCGTCGAAGGTGGCGAGCAGTGCCGGCCCAAGGCGGTCGTAAACAATTCCCGCGCCAGCACGAATCGTGGTTTGACCAGGGCCCCCAAACAGGCTCTTCCACAACCCTTCTTTTCCGCTGGGAGACCACGCGATAGCGACTCGGGGCCCAAAGTCCTTTTTGTCCCAATCGTAAAAGCCCGGCTTCCCATTCGCAGGGCCAGCTAAATTGAAGCTAAGACGAGGGGCAGCATTCGCCGGCGTTCCTTGAAGCATGCCTGCAGCACGCCCAGCGAACCAATCGCTCAAGCTCACATTCGGAGCGACCTGAAGTCCGTTTGTTTCCCAAGGAGGCGAAGCGAGCGTGTACCGAAGGCCAAAAGTTACGGTCAGATTGGGCTTCACCTTCCAGGAATCCTGAGCGTACATCTCCCAACTGTCCGCGGCGAAGCGGCGCGAGACCGGAGTCCCGTCGGGCAAGGCGGTGCCGCTGCGGGTGAAATTGTAATGGGCGTTCACTTGCGTGATCATGCCGATCAACGCGCCCATCGGGTAGTCATAATTGTTGCCAAATCCTGAATCCACCGCGGGATAAGCGGCGCCGCCACACGCTCCGCTCCCCGTGGAGCAAGCAGGATCGAAATGCCCAGGAGCGCCGGTATTCGCCATAGCGGCCTTGTCGAGCCACGACGGGTTGTCAGAAGCAGAAGTAAAGGAATGGAGGTTGTTGGCCTGCGGACTGCGCAAGAAATTGAAATTTGCGCCGAACTGGAGCGTGTGCCGCCCCTTCATCCACGAGACGTCGTCCACGATGTTGTGAACCGGGACCCGGAAGTTGTTATTGTTTGTGACGGCTAACTCAGAGTTATTTGCGCCCTCATTATCGTTAAGGCCGCGGAAAAAGATCATTTGCGTGCCCTGATTGCCGATCTGCCCCACGCTTTGCCGCGTATAGCCGTACCTCAGGTTGTTCACGAGCGTCGGTCGGAGTACGGCCGAGTACCCAACAGAATATCCCTTGCTGTAGTCCACGGTGCTGAGTTCAGGGGCCCCATCGGGAAGGTAGGGAACCCCGGAGTTTGTGTCATTGCGCAGCGCGCCGCGCCAAAATATTGTGTGGTTGCCGTTGCTAGTAATCTTGTAATCGGCTCGTGCAATGTACCAATTCGTGTTGATCGCTACAGGTCCGCTGAAACGGTAACCCACAAAATTCACCCCGTCTCCGACCGAATTATCATTGGGTACGAATTTCGCAAACGATTGGAAGTACGGAATCATTACATTTTGGCTAGCTCCGATACCTTGAGGATCCATGGCCTGGATCTGCGCGGGGCTTAAGGCATAGTAGCCGGCCTGGATGGTATGGGAGCTTGTCAGGCCAGCAACCTGCATGGTTCCGTCCGAACACTGGCTGGGAACCGCACATTGATAAGTGATTACGCCGTCCTGCAATGCCGCACTGGGCACGACTCGCACGACGCTTTGCGCCTCCCGTTGGCGTCCGCCTTGATAGTTCGCGAAGAAGAAAAGCCGGTCTTTCTTGAAAGGTCCGCCGACGGACCCTCCAAAGATGTTACGTATCAACTTCGGGGGTGTATTGGGTGCGCCGCCCTGTAATTCGGCGAGCTTTATGAAGTAATCGTTGGCGCTCGTAAAGGTGTTGCGATGCAACTCGAACAGCGAACCGTGGAAATCGTTGGTACCGCTCTTGGTCACTAGAGCAACCTGGGCGCCGGACGAGCGTCCCTCGTCCGCATTGTAGTTGCTGGTTGTCACGCGAAACTCTTGTACGGAATCCTGAGTAATAGGCAAAACAGACTGGAAGGCGTACCCTTTCGTATCAGTATTGACGTCCACACCATCCAGTGTGATGTTGCTCTGGTCGCTGTGTGCCCCATTGACCGCCCCGTTGCGAGTATCGGTGTCTTTATTAAAATCTGGCCGGTTACCCGTGTACGTCACTCCGGCCTGCAGAGATAACAGTTCGGGCACATTGCCGGCTTCTAGTGGAAGCGCCTTCACCTGGTTCTCATCAAAGGCGATACCCAACGAGGCATCGGTCGTGTTTAGCGTCACAGTTTGGGCAGAGACTTCAACGGTTTGCACTGCGGTCCCCACCTCCAGGCTCACATTGGCCGTCCCCGGCGTGTTCACCAGCAGTTGCAGGTTGGTTTGCTCGTACTTGCGGAAGCTTCTCATTTCTACCGTTAAAACATACGTGCCAGGCGGCAAAGCGAGAAACTCGTATTCACCGGTAGTCCCCGTGGTGGATTCGCGGGTCAGCCCCAACCCTTGATTACTAACTGTCACTTTAGCGCCGACGACGGCCGCACCGGTTTTGTCTGTAACCGTCCCGCGCAAAGACGTTGTGCCTGTCTGTGCCCACGAGCAGGCTGCCGTGAGGCTAAAAGCAACAAAACTGAACAGGAGATTGCGCTTCATACAAGACCACCGCATAGAGAACTCCTTTCGCGCACCTTGAACGGAAATCAGGCTGCTTCGCTGCCCTGAACCCTCGAAAACTCAACCATTGCCATAACTTTTAGGACAGATTTACGGGCTCTGTCAAGGAAACTTCATTCAGCTCGAGAGTCCCCTCAGGTTCCTTTCTAAATTTGTTTTAATTCTCTGTGAATAGATAGCGCTTTCACCGAATACTGACTCACCAGGTGTCTTGCCTCAGCTGGAAGCGGAGAGAGCGTTCTTCCGTTAAGATAGCGGAGAGGACGCATGAGAAAAGAGCGAAAGCACTACACTGCGGAAGAAAAGGTTGCCATTCTGAGGCGGCACTTGTTGGATAACGTGCCGGTTTCTGATCTGTGTGAGGAGTATGGACTGCAGCCCACGGTGTTCTACCGTTGGCAGAAAGAGCTTTTCGAGAATGGCGCCGCCGCCTTCCAGAGCAAGAGCCGGCCGGACCGTCAAGGGGAACAACAGCGGATCGAGTTCCTGGAGAAGAAAATTCAGACTAAGGACGAGGTGCTCGCCGAATTGATGGCCGAGCACATCGCTTTAAAAAAAAGTCTTGGGGAGCTCTGACTAAGGTGTGGGTGCCGCACGATGTGCGGGACCTGGTGGTGGATTTCGTCCGGTACTGGTCAGAAAAGACCGAGATCGGTGCCGGACGGTTCATCCACTGGCTGGGGGTGCGAGCCAGCAAGTTCTACGACTGGCGAGAACGCTATGGGCGCGTCAATGAGCACAACGGTTGGATTCCCCGGGATTTCTGGCTACAGCCGTGGGAGAAACAATCCATCATCCGCTATCATCTGGACCATCCGCTGGAAGGCTACCGGCGGTTGACGTTCATGATGCTGGACGCGGATGTCGTGGCCGTCAGCCCATCGAGCGTCTGGCGGGTTCTTCAACAAGCAGGGTTGCTCTCCCGATGGAAGGGCAAGCCGTCGCGCAAAGGAACCGGCTTCGAGCAGCCCCCACAGCCGCACCAGCATTGGCATATCGATGTTTCCTACATCAACGTGAGCGGCACTTTCTACTATTTGTGCAGCATCCTGGACGGCTATAGCCGTTCGATCGTTCATTGGGATCTACGAGAATCGATGACCGAAGCAGAAATTGAAGTCATCTTGCAAAGAGGGCGGGAGAAATATCCGGAAGCAAAACCGCGAATCATCTCCGACAATGGACCGCAGTTCATCGCCCTCAAGGGTCAGTGCAAAACCGGCCATGCAGGGTCACTTCAAAACCGGCCATAGCAGGCCCGGAACTTTAGACGTTGTACCTATCGGAGATCTTTCCTGCAAGTCTCATTTCTGACATTTTTGGTTATAAACTCCTTTCCCTGGTGGAAAGTCGAAAAAAGATCGTTTTAGAGCCCTGTAGGCGTATTTT
>QHYI01000171.1 GCA_003223245.1 Acidobacteriota bacterium | reverse complement strand
CGCTAGCGGACGCAGGGAACGTGGCAGTCGCGGTTGACGTTCTCTGGCCCCTAGAGTCCGAGAGGTCTACTGCTGTCGAATGGATGAGGCGAGCAGCAGAGATCGGCGGTCGACCGGGAGCGCGATCTTTGGCCCGACTCATTAGCGTGGTTCAGGATGGATATCGCCAGTTCTGGCCGCAAGCTCTTGAGCTATTGCAGAGTGACTCTGTGGAAGAGGCTCCCGCCAGAATGGAATTCGCTGAGACACTCCGCAAGGAACCCAAGTCGCCCCAGGCACAAACCTTGGCGCGGCTCGCGGCACGGGCCGCTTTGCGCGATGCCGGACAGGGCCTGCATTCGCTTGGGCCCATTCCTATACGCCAGCTCATCGACTACTCCGGTGACGGAGCTCTGCGTGCAGACATTCCGCCGCGATCCCACGGTAGAAAGGTTGAACTCAATGATTTGGGGACGCCACGACAATACTTCATCGCTGCAAACGATCGAGGCTCGACGCAGATATCAGACGCTGTGCTGCTTCCAAGTGGAAGTTGTCTGGTTGCAATGGGGGAAGTGGGTCTAAAGCTAATTACGAGGGAAGGTCGAACGATAGCCCATTTTGACGAACCTGCAGATCGCGTAGTCGTTTCGGAAAACGGCAGCAGGATCATCACAATGGCCCGTCGAGGTGCCGTGTGGTCTCTTGCGAGGGTGGATATCTTATCTCGCAAAGCTACGCCGTGGTGTCATGCTGAGATCAGCCATTTTGCGGCCAGCTTCGATGGTGCCACCTGGTACGTCGTCTGTGGTCAAGACTTGTATGCAATCGATACCACGTCACAGCGGTTTGATGCCTTGTGGCGACTACCTGATCTGGGCCATTCCGTCGGCCCTCTCACACTTGCTTCGGCCAAATTGGACTTCGTCACGTATAAGGACAAAAACCTCTGGCTTTGGGAGTATCAGCTGCCGCAACTGCGGCTTAAGAGCAAGACTCTTCTGCCTTTCTCAAGACCGTTCGAAACAGTTAGAGAGTTTCGACTGGCTTCTTGTTCCGAAAGTGGAGTTCTCGATTGTTCTGCCGTTCCCGATCCTCAAGCAGCGACCGGCAGTGAAACTCAGAGTCCTTCGACTTCTCAGATCCTCTTTAGAAAAACCAATGGCAGCTGGAACGAATTCTTGACTCTTGGTGTGGATGAACAGGTCGTAGCCGATCCCGTTGTTACCACTAATTGGTTGGCTCTTTGCGTTGCATCGCAAGCGGCGGAGCGCATCCTGGTCTATAGTTATGCCAAAGGTGCGAAACCGGTCCTCCGAATCGAAATAGGAATCGAGGGAAGATGCAATCCCAGCGTTCGATTCGATGGCTCGTTGCTCACTATCGCCGACGATCTGGGGCATTTGCGTGCCTATGAGCTTACTTATGGCGAGCAGATACGAGACCTGAATATCTAGCTGCCAGAAGGCTTGGTGCGGCCTTGACGCAGAACTGAGGACAACCTTAAGCGTGGCACGTTCCACGTGAGGAGCCCTGCGCGAGACTTCAGGAACCACCGTGTACCCGGCGTGTACCTCGGTTGGGCGAATCCAGTGTTTTTGGCGTTTTTCTCTTTTAGTAGAATGAGTAAGTTACGTGGAATCAGTGGGGGTCTGAATTCCGATTCCCCCCGCCGGCACCATTCCTTCCTCTTGATTTGAAGGCAATTACACGCGCCCGCTTTTTCGTGTACCCGCCGCGTACCCTTCGCTGTGGCTCAGGAGTCTCCCACGTGCGCCGACCGTCGGCCTCCAACTGCTCCTGACGCGCACGAACCCAAGGCGCGTAGTGCTTTTCCGTAATTCGCACGCTCTGATGCCCCAAACGAATTGGCACGCGCTCGATGGGTACGCCAGCAAGTAATAGCTCAACCGAGAAGATCCCGAAAGCGGTGTGCGTGACCGTCAGGAATTCCGGCCAAAACAAAGAGCCGCTTCAGACTCTCTTGCCAGATTCCTGCTGCGGTTTTGGGAGTCGAGAGTCCCGTCCAGAAAAAATATGTGCTTTCAGGAATCGACTGAGTGTAGCGGCGTCTCGTATACGTAGCCAGCTGTAGCGACGAGGCAAAACAAGTGCGCGCAAACGGACGGCGTTCGTCTTATCTGGATAGATATCGCAGGCATCCAAGATGCTGTTAACCTCTTCCCTCGTGAATGGCGCAGTGGGCGCCACCGCGCGCTTCGTGCGCGTCTCTCGCGGGCTTTACCGTCTGAAGGATTCGCACCGAGCCCCTGCGGGACTGGCCTTGAAAACGCTCAATTTGACAGGTTTCGCATGCCCATATGTCAAGTTTTATTGCAGAAAAACTTGACATTGCCATAAAAACGGACTACGCCGCGATCAGCCGCGAATACTTTCCGAAAGCTATTTTTATCCCGAGGGAATGAGCTTCGCCAAAAGCGACGTCCTGTTTCCGTCGGCGGACCTGGCCAAGATCATCAGCGTCGAATACGAGGCGCAGTGCAAATTGCTCTGTTATGGCCCGTATCCATCATGGCAAGAAGTTCAGGCCAGACTCTTCCAGAGTCGAGACCTCTTGTAGACTGCAAGCATGTCTTCTTCGCCGTTAACTAAACCGCAAATGGAATCGTCCCCCTATTGGATCAGAGGCCATTACCGCAGCGGAAAAGGATCAGACCACGCAAGCCGTAAAGGGCCTTGTGACATTTCGTCAGAGACTGCTCGAGGCCAAGCCGCGAAAGCAGGATTCTTACTGTGGCGGCAACGGAGGCTTTTGCTGTTGTCGTTTCGGCTGTTCTTGTTTCAGCTGCTTTTGCTCTTCTATAAGGGCATTGCGGCGGGCGAGCGCCTTCTTGCGAACTTCCACTTGCTGTTCGGGTGTGAGCACTCCGAACATCTCCTTAATTTCCATCCGCCGGTACCCGTCGAGCATGGCCTGTTTTTGGTCCGGGTTCAGCTTTTCATCTCTTTTTATGGCGTCGGCGCGCATCCTGGCAGTTTCGCGGATCTTGTCGATCTTGGCTTTTTGTTCATCGGTGTAAGTCAAGCCAGCAAAATCGTCTTCTGGCTTGGCCTCTCTCTTGGGTCGAACCCCGGGACTGGCGGCGCGCGGAGCAGCCTGCACCGGAGCAGGCGCGGCGCTCCGGGGGGGCGAACTGCTCGGAGCACTTTGCTGGCGGGTCAGCCCCGGTGTCGCGCCCAGAAAAAGAAATGCAACTGCCATGGCCACGCGTTTCGCAATGCGGTCATCCATTCACACCTCACTTGAACGAGGCATTTCTTGTCGACACTCCCTATGGTTTCCCGGACAGGGCCGACTCAACCGCTGATTGGTTGGCTTGAAAGGTACCGATGACGAGGTTCACCCGATGCCCAGGCTGCACCGCATTTTTCGGTATTGCCAATCGCCCTGATCTTTTCATAGTCATATTCTAACCCTGACTCTGGCCCATGCCAACCTTCGGTAGCTGCGCAGAAAAGCAGAAAAAAGATGGCAATCTTCTGCCCGCTTCTTGCTTCTTTCCCTGTGGCGATAAGCTCACGACAAGGCCGCCAAGAAATTGGGTTGGGACAGCTGCATGAAGGCTCGAAACGGCGCCCGGGCCCGATGGCGCAAGACCGGTGCTTTCTCTTATGCGACTCAGGCCGTCGGTTTCGCGAAGGCGGAAGGATCAAGCGTACGATTCACCTCGACCTTTTCCAGGGTGATTTTTTCCACGGGAACGGGAGTATCCCTGAGTCCCGTAGCGGTCCTGGCCACGGGCAGAACCCTCGTCTCCAGAATAAACGGAATCACAAGGCCGTTTACCTGCCGGTAATCGCGGAAGGAGACTTCCACGGGATGATAGACGCCGTCGAGCCGCCTGGGCTGCCCTTCGATTTTCGCCTCCAGAAAGGTCTTGGCGTCAATCCACACATGCAATGAGTTCCCGTCCTTGGTGGTCAGTTTAACCTTGTAGGTATCGCGATCATCAACCTTGTCCATGCCGACCAATTGAATCTTAGTGCCCTTGGCGGCGTAATCGATCAGCCAGCCATCGAGGTCCGGCTGACCGGAAGCGATCTTCATTTCTTCGGGGGTAAAGGGTTCCACTTCGCGCCGGTTCAGGAAGGGCCTAAGCTTCCAGCCGTAAGTGCTGTCGTAAACTTGGATGGCTGTCTTCCCGTTAAACACGAGCTCAAACCGCTGTTTGTGCGGCCGCGCCAGTTCCATAACAAAGGGCGCCTCCATTTCCTTTGCCGGGCGCGGAGGCGGCAAGGTCATGTTCGTGTGGGCTGCACGCCGCGGCACTGCAAGAGCGGCTCGCTGGTTGCCCCCGATGCCCATAGTGCCAGAAATGGTTAGCGTTTGGACCGCGCGCCATGCCTGCAATCCGCCCCGAGCCTCCACGCTCCTGTTCACCACTTCGGCAGCGGAAAGCTGAGTTTTCGAAGCCGGACCATCGGCTGCGGCGAGCGAAAAGCCAAAAGCCAAGGCAAAAAAAGCGGCAAGACAGTTTCGAAGCATGTGTGCGACCTCAGAAATTGCGTTCTTTGCACCCGCCTAAACTTGCGGACCCTCACTGGCGGCACAAAAACTTTGAAAAAACTTTATTCAGCCAGCCCTTGCCGGCAGCGGCGCCGGCGCTCGGCTCCGAGCCACTGCTTTCTCACTCCACCACGAGCCCGTCGGCGCGGAAATTACCTATCTGTATGATCACGCGGTCGCCGGGCCGCACCCGCCTGCCGCTGTTCGAGAAAGCCATCCAGTACGACTTGCCGGCGATGGCCGTGCTGCTCTGCCGCAATTTCCCTATTTTCTCCATTTGCGGAACTTTCAGCTTCACTCCAGCCTCCGGATCGATCAAGGAAGGCTCTGCCTTCTTATCATTGAGCGGAGCAGCCTTAGCCGGATCCAGGACGCGGTAGCTGAAACGAATCATCTCGCCCGCCTCCGTGTACCTGACGTTGAGCGAGTCAACCCCCCAGACGCCTTCGTAGTACATTCGCGCTTGCCTGGAAACCATACCCGCCAGGTTGCTGCGACTAACCGCAGATGCGGGCTTGGCCGAGGCCGGGGCCTGAACCGGCGGAGTTGATTGGTGCGCCTGGGCGTACAAAGTGTCAATTACCCCTAAAGCGAGAATGGCGGCGGCAACGATGGTCAGCAGCGGCCACGTACTGATCTTCGATTTTTTCTTCATTGGGTTCCCTCTTACGGTGACAGGCCGGACACCCACAAGGGTGTCCGGCCTGCACGAGTTTTGTCCACCATCAGTGGTAGGGTGATGCGTGGAACGTAGGGCTCTCAGGGCTGTTCGATCATTTGCTCCGCGGAATCGAACGGACGCGTCGAGGCATAGTCAACGAATCCATGGATACCGCCGTTCTCGCCCACCAGCGTGGTAGTGGGGGTCGTGGATCCAGGTGCGGTCGTGGTGACCGTCGCGCAGAAATTTGTTGTGCTGACCGATTGGGTGGGATTGCACGCCGCAAAGGGTGCTTTCCCAAAATCAATCCATGCGCCCATACCCGTTAGCAGCGACGCACCTTCCGAGGTCACCCAAGGCGGATCGATGCGACCCGTGGAAACTCCTGGGGAGCTGGGCTTCGCCGTGCCAGCGGCAAACGAAGCGGCCTCCGCCGCGCAATCCGCTGTGGAGCAATAGACCGCGCCGGGTACGGATAGGTCCGCGGGCAAAGGAACCGCCTCGTAAGTGTTCGCCAGGAAGTTGTAAGAGGTCGAGGTTCCGCACGGCCGGGCGCCATTCGCCGGACCGCAGTAGGTAGAACCGTCGGCGGGCCCGCCCGCGTCGTAAACCGTGTGGATCCCGGTGGTCTTGTAGCGGCCTGAGTCCGCTTCGATGACATACCAGTTGAACAGCGGGAAGGTCTCGTTGAAGTTGGCAACGCCATTGAAGTCCGTCGTCAGACTGTTGGAGTTGTGCCCATCGCGGTAGCGAATCTTCGTATAGACCAACGGAATCCCGATCTCGCCTTGGTCGGGCTCCCAGATGCCATCCTTGTTGATGTCAAGGAAGGTACGGGTGTAGACGTTGGCCTGCCACTGCTGGACGCCAATGTTCCCCATGTCGAGTGTTTGGCCAGAGGTCACGTTAGCGGGCGTAGAGAGTCCGTCAATAATCTGATCATTCCATTGGTCACCGACAGTGAGTCGCCAGTTGCCTCCGGGAACATTGGTGAACTGGAAGTTTCCGTTGGCATCACACTTGGTGAACATGAAGTCTTCGCCGTCCGGGTCTCCCAGGCTGACCCAGCACTGAGTCCAGATGAAGCCATCGCGCGATCCGCTGGGATAGAGTCTCTGGTCCGGCGTCCGGCTCATGCGCTGGAGGTCCACTTGGCCTTTCACGGTACCGGTGCAGGGGCCAACCGCACCGATGGCGCCGGCGCAGACCGCGTCGTGGCGCGCGTTGATGATCGCGGGGTTAGCAAAGCCAATGGCCACGTGATATCCGGCAGGGCCGTACTCCTGGAAGTAGCCGGGCTCGCCGATGCGGATGAAAGAATCGTGGGGGTGCTGGCCGTCCAGAGTATTGGTCTGGAGCCACTGTTCCCCTCGCGCGATCCGATCGGCTCCCGGGTAGGCTTGCACACTGAATTTTTCGGGCATCAGGTTGGCAACGACAAACTGGCCCGCCAGCGGCGATAGAGTGTGTCCGTCCTGTTCGAACTTCGGGCAGGTCACGATCATGCCGGTGATACCTGCCTGCGTCGGATCGGCGGTAGCCTGTGCCGAAATCGGGCAGGCGTCCAGGCCTGTGACGGGATCAATCGTTCCTGCCAGGGCGTTCGACAAAGGCATGTTAAACATGTCGTAAGTGTCCTGTCCCGTCACATCACCGAGTCCACCATAGGTGTCGGTCATTTGAGATTTCGTCCAGCACCGCTAACGAGCTCTCCGGTTGAAGACATCCTGAACTCATTAATCGCCGAATCTCACGGAATAAGCGCCATGCGGTTTTGTAGGTGACACCGATCTCGCGTTGAAGCTGCTTTGCAGTAATGCTGCAATCAGTGGAAACCATCAAATAAATCGCATAAAACCATGCTTTGAGCGGCGTGGTGCTCCTGGCGAAGACGCTCCCCGCCAGCGGATAAATCTGATTCCCGCAATGATTGCAGGCATAGGCCGTCCGGCCGGTTACGCGGTGATGCTTCGACTGGTTGCCACATTTCCCACAAGGTTTGACTGCGGTAGGCCAGCGTTGCTTTCTGACGTATTCCAGGCACACCTGATCATCTCGAAATTCACGGTTGAAATCGGCGGCGGTATAGGGGGTTGGGCGCACCTTTTTCTTTTTGGACCTGTTGGCCCATTTGCGGGAAGGCACTGGTCGCATTCCAGTATTTAATGTCACGGACGATCACCGCCCCCCTAAATGAGGGCGCGGCCCGTAAGTAATCCAAAAGAATTTGCGCCGAGTCGGTGGCCCTTTACGCAATCTAGAAAATGTTCAGAAATGAATCTAAAGTGCTTGAATACAATCAAATTACTGGTTGTCTCGACGGCTGGCACAAACGCCTGAGGCCGTCATAGTTTCGAATGGTGACCGTTCCGCGCCTCACGCTCACCACTCCTTGCCTTTCCCATTTGGCGAGAAACCGGCTCACTGTGAATTGACTCATGGCGGCCATCTCCGCCACCCACTCGTGGGGAATTTTGACTTCGCTTTGGCCGTTCCGTTTTCGACCGATTTGCTTCAGCAACCGAACAAGCTCGCATGCCAGACGCGAAGACGCCTTGGCGGTCGCAACTTCACAAAATCTCTGTCCCAATTCGCAAATGCGCTGCTCGAGGATCTGTTGCAGGTTCCGCTCAAGAATCGGAAACCGGTTCAGAGCAGTCTCAAATGTTTGGGCGTCCCAGAGAAGCGTCTTGCTCTCTTCAATCGCCTCTGCCGTTGAATTGCGCGTACCTTGTAGATTCTTCTCAAGAGAGCCAATTAGTTCGCCGGGCGGATCTATCCGCAGCATCACTTCCTCACCGTTTTCATTGGCTTGTATGATTCGCACACGACCGCTGGTCAACAGGAACACTTCGCTTGCTGCAGCTCCTGCCAAGAAGAGAAAGTCTCCCCTCTTGAAGTCTCTCGGCCGCGCGCTGCCCAGCATTTCTCTGCAAATGGAATCCGGAACGTCTCGAAACAGCTTCATACTCTGAATTACTGAAGTTCTGTTATTCCTTGTGGGCACGGTACACCTCAAACCTCAAAAGGGCGAAGAAGCCGACTTACCCAAGCATTCGAATCGTTGGCGCTCTTAGTTTGCATTGGCAAAACAGGTTCAGGGAAAAAGTAAGAAAAATCAGCAGATGCAAACAAAATTGACAGATCTGGGCGGGGATTCGACTTTTCCAAAGATTCCTGTGAAACCATAGCGCCAACTTAACAAATGCAAGGCCGAGGTCGGACCTTGTGCCCTCGCCGAATATTCAAGCTGCACTCTTGATTGGCCATCCTTGCCCAAGGACAACGAAAACGATATTTGGCATTATCCTTACATGTCTTTACATAGTTTTTACATCTTTCTTACATCCCTACAGGTTTTCCCTTACTTTCTTTCCCTTATTTTTTATTTTACTTGCAAAGCTGAACCGGACCCCACGCGAGACCGGCTGCTAAATCCAGAGCCTCACGGAGGTTCTTACGCCGCTCCCACGGCTGATGTATAGCGGCGGACTCCGCATCTCCCGGGTAAACGATGGAAAGTGCATGGTGTAAGAATTTGCACAGACCGGCCCTGTCTGTTTCACGGCGATGGCGAGATAGTTGGCCACACGCCCGTTGAAATTGAGGTTGTACACAACGCCGTTCGGGTTCTGGCTCCGCTCAAAGAAGCTTGATGCCCTCTCTCTGCACTTTCCAAAAGTTTAAGGCGTGTTCTTACGAAACACCTTGCGCCGGATGTCAGGCCAGAATTCTTTCAATCCGTTGGCCAGGCCATCGTACGCAATCAGAAAAGCAAAGGTCGTCGCATTCCGTGAAGCAGTTCGATCCGCGGGAACGTGGTAGATGTTTGAGATCGCTGCCGCCACCGCATTGCCGACCGATTCCGAATAGTTGAAGTGCGTTTGTCCGGAATCCGTACAGGTCACAAATAAGCGATTCACCGCGTGATAAGCGCGCCGTCGGAATCCTCCCCTTCCCAGTTGGTAGTACCGTGGATCTTCTCGAAACAAAGTAGGAAAAACCGAAACCGTCATGTACGTGCCGGTGCCGTTGTCCGCGAAATTTGCTCCGAATCGTCTCTCGTAGGCGCCCCAACCTTGTCCCCACTCTTTCGGATCATTTCTAGCTTGAGCGATTCCAGCGAGAGCACCGTTGAACGGATACGCGCCCCAATCGAACACGCTTGCGGTCGCAATCCGAAACTTCTGGCTAGTGGTAAGGGGCGGAAGGGCGTTCGCGTTTTCGACCGTTCCGTAATTCGGAATAACCTCGAAGATACGGTCGTTAACGGTACCCGTTTCCCTTTCAAGTTTGCTTTTTCCGACCGTTGCCCCTTGTTGTTCGCTTTCTTTTCTGCCCTTGTCATCCTTACTCCCGGAGGGAGGAGGATCTGATTTAGGCACAGGCGGCGGCTGGGGCTGTTGTGCCAACGCCGGAGAAGCGACTGCCGACATTCCAGTCAACACCGCAATCGCGAAGCGTTGTTGAAACCCTTTTTGTCTTTTCATTGGCCTCACTCATTATCTCCTGACGGCTTTAGATTTCGGCCAGCTAATACATCGCTCTGTTTCCAGAAAATGAAACTCCACACTCAGATTCTGCGCATAGAAAAATGGTTTCGCCTCCCGGTTGGGCGCCGGGCTCTTTTCCACTGATTTTTTGTAGGCATTGTCAGGGAAAGGGCAAAGTAGCTGAATTTCTGTCCTTGCGAGAGTCGAAACTAGACACCGTTCGTGTGGCGGATTTTGCATTGTCCTTTTCCGCATGAAGCTCGTAATCCGCGTTCGGGTCAAGCCCGCTGAAGCGGTAATTTCCAGTGTCATCCGTGTAGCTGCTTCGAACGGAATTGGTCCGCATGTTCTTCAAAAAAACGACGCTGCCGGAAAGTGCATTGTCCGATTTGTCGGTCACCACACCGCGGACCGTGCGAAGTTGAGCTTCGCGTTTTTTATCTTGCGCCTTGGTGCCGACGGCAAAGAGGGCGATAACCGCAGCAAGGTTACAGAGGCGTCGCGCGTTCCTCATTTCTTATCTCCTGAGTCTGGCTGCATCCGAAACACCACCGTTTCTTCGTTCCCACCGCCCTGCGCTTCAATCGTTCGCGTTTGACTGGCAAATCCTTTCACATACACGAGAATCTCATATTTGGCGCCCTGCGGAACACGCACGGCGAACTCTCCGCGCGAGTTTGTGAAGGTTTCCCACTTGTACTTTTTTTGCCCTTCTTTTCGAAATCGCAGCTCCACCCCGGGAAACGAAAGCGCCTTTTCATTGAAGACGGTTCCGCGGATTAGAAAATCGTTCGCGTGACTGTATTTCTTTTTGTTCGGCTTGTCGGCCTTGGATGACGAATCCTGCGCTGTACTGGTGGCGCTCGTGGAGTTCGAGAGGGCTGGCTCCTGTGCTGCAAGATGCGGTGCCGCCGTCATAACCAGCGCGCACAGGATCCCAAAACGGGCTCTCGTCAGGCTATTCATTAGCGGATGTTCCTTTTGAGTTCGATGGTGGAGAGCACAACGGAGATGCCACGCGGCGGGAACGCCCCTTATTCTTCGTCTTCTTCTTCGTACTCCTCTTCTTCCTCGTCCAGATAATCTCCGTCCTCGCCCACCTCGCCCTCCTCTTCCTCCTCCTCCTCTTCTTCTTCATCCAAATCATCGGAGATGACGTTCAAATGGACGGGGTGCGTTTGCGATACTTCGAGCTCCGATTCACACTCGGGGCAGCTCAGAATCTCGCCTTCCTCGACTTCGTCTTCATCAACATCGATTTCCGCGGAACACTCAGGGCAACGGATCACGGGTCGAGCCTCCCGACGCTTTTTTGCTCCGTGGCGGTACGAGGACCCTCCCGCCACCCTGCAGCGTATTATATACCGAGGCATGGGAATTCAAGCGCTTGCACCCAGATGCTGTCGTCAACGCCACGGCTAGGAGTCAGAGGTTTGCCGAAATGGCCTTTTCCAGAGAATATCCCGACCGCCCGGTGATTGGAGTAGGTGGTGTGATCATTGATCGCGGCCGTACCGTTTTGATCCGCCGCGGCACGGAGCCGTTGCGCGGTGAATGGTCCATACCCGGCGGAACCATGGAGATCGGGGAAACCCTTGAAGAAGCCGTCTGCCGCGAATTACGCGAGGAAACCGGCCTCGAGGTTGGGGTTCTCGAATTAATTGAACTCTTTGACCGCATTTACCTCGAGGATGGCCGAGCCACCGCGAGCGGAAAGAAGAAGCCTCGCTTCCATTACGTCATTGCCGACTATCTCTGCGAACTAGTGGGTGGCGAACCGCATCCGGGCAGCGACGTCACGGACCTGGCTTTTGCGCGGGAGGGAGATCTCGGCAAATTTCATTTAACAGAAAAAGCCACGAGCGTTGTGAAAAAAGCCTTCGCCATGTCCCGTGTGCGCCGCGCCGCAAGTCCATAAATCCCGCCAAAATGGCGCATGGGCCCGCTTACGAGCCTTTCGTAATCTCGATGCTTCCATTTGAGTTGTTAAGTTGCAAAAGGCATCCACCCGAGCCGATCGTTCCATTCAGCGTGTCTCCGCTGATGCTTCCCGTCGAAGTGACCTGAAGCTCCGAGGAAATCCTGCCGAACGAGGTGTGTGCGGTGAGGTTGTATCCCAGCCCTTGTGGAACCTGTACTCGAATGGATGAAAAGGAAGTCTTGAGCAGGATGTCACGGCAGCCACTTGCCGGGCGGCCGGCCGTCACGGCAATCCCGCCATTCTGATTGTCCACGCTGATCTTCCCGCCGATCCCTTCCAGCGTGACGCCAGAGAAAGAGGTCCTCACGCTCGCGTCGCCCTTCACGTTGCGAGCCGTCACCGAGCCGTTGTTGTTCTCCACGGTTAAATTGCCATTTACGCGCTCGATCAACACACTGCCAAAACTGGTCTTCGTGTAAGCATCGCCGCCGATATCGGCAAGAGTGATGGCTCCATTCGCGTTCGTCACCCTGATCCCTTTTGGAATGTTGACGGCATCGATGGCGCCGAAAGAGGTCCTTAGCGTGACGGCTCCGCGTGCATCGCGAACATTGATCCTCCCGTTCGACGTCTCGGCGTCCAACATGCCGCTTATATTGTCCACTTCAATGTTCCCGAAGGAATCGTGAATGGTCACAGATGCGCCTGTCAGCGCGCTTCCTTTCACGCGGCCGTTGCTGTTGGTGCAGACCACCTGACCGTGAACATCGGAAAACGTCACGCTTCCAAAGGTGTTGGTGATTTCCGCGGCTCCGCCTATGGTGGTGATCTCGACGTTCCCGTTGTTGTCATGCACGGTCAGGTCGCCCTTCACGTTGCGCGCATCGACGCTTCCGAAAGAAGTCGTAATGTTCCCGGACGCCGAATCTGATAAGGTAACCGCCCCGTTGCCGCCGTTGAGAGTTGCCGCACCTTGAATGTTTTTAGTGGTAATGCTACCGAAGCGGTTGCGCACTTCCAACGCGCCTTTTACGTCGTAGACCTGCACGGAACCGTTCGTGTCCGTAACCGACACGTTCCCACCGGCGCCTGTAAGTTCAATGTTCCCGAAAGAATTGTTGACCCTGGCTGCGCCCACATCGCGCATCGAAATGCTGCCGTGGCCGTTGTCGATATCCGAGGCACCGTGGATACCGGACGCTTCCGTGTTGCCAAAGTTATTGCGAACATTCAGCGGCGCGTCTGACGGCATGGCAATGTCGTAGTTCACGGAGTAAGAAGTGTTCTTGCCGAAATGAAACCAGCCCCCCTCCCGGCCAAATTCATTCGGATAAGTCGTCTTGATGCGCACGCCTTCGCCGGTTTGTTGCACGTCGATTTGGATCTTGTCGGCAAAAGATTGCGCCTCATCATGCGAACCGGCTTGCACGCGAATGGTGGCCGCAACCTTCACGTCGCGGCCGGACTCCCCGTGCACCCGTACTTCGCCAAATTTATGCTCGATCCGGACCGACTGCCCGGCGCCCAGCGTGACGGTTTTCTGAAAGTCCCTCGACACTTCCTCCTGGCCGCGATGAGCTGCTACAACGGGTTTCACTGCCGCCAAAAACATGGCCAAGAGCAGCCCGGCAATCGCGGCTCGACACCCTATTCCTTTGCAAAAGTTTGGACTGGGCTGATTCATTACTTTCCTGCCTCCAACACCTCTTCCAAGGTGCGCTGCTTCTCCTGATACATCGCCAGCAACTGGTACCGCAGTTGCGCGTTCGAAGGATTCAGTCCGGCCTGGGCACGTAGATCGGCAATCGCACTGTCCAGCACCAGCAGCTTTTCTTGGTAGCTCGCCATCAGCGGCGTCGTCGGAGTGTCAAGCTGCGGCTTGGCGTCTGCGGCCAGCTTGTCAATGGCCTTCTCGTAAGTTGCCTCTGTGCTTTCTACTTCCTTCAGCGCTGCGCTCTTCAGCAGAGGATCTTGCTTGCCAGGCGCAACAGGATGATCCCGAACAATCATCCAGCTCACGGACACCGTTAGGATCAGCACAAACGCCCCGGCTAGCGCCGCTTGCCAGCCCACGGAAATGTTTGGCAAAAATGAAAACCATCTCTTGCCCTCGGTGCGCTGCGCTTTCCGCGCGTCTCCCTCTCTCAGCGCGCGTTCGATCCGCGCCCACAACTCCGGGCTTGCCGAGTAATCCTGCAGCTCTTTCGCCGCCACGCTCAGCGACTTCCATGCCCGCACCTCCTCCGCGCACTCTAGGCAGGCGGCCGCGTGGGCTTCCAGCGCCACCCATTCCACGGTCGTGCCGCTCTCAAAAATCCGCTCTCGATCTTTACAGGTCACATACATTGGCGTTCACCACACTTTGTTCACTGCAATTCCGCCGAACTGCTTCGCGGCGGCTCGAGCATCTCCCGCAAATTCTTCTTCGCCTGAAACAGGGTGTTCTTCGAGGCCGCTTCGCTAATCTGGAGCATCCCGGCAATTTCCGCGTGCCGGAAGCCTTCCACTTCGTACAGCAAAAAAACATCGCGCTGATGTCGCGTCAGCTTCGCGAGCGCGCGCTCCAGAGCCATGCCGAGCGACGGGTGCGCGCCCGGTGCGCGCGGCTCTCGCCGCGGCGTTTCTTCCGAATCGTCATCTGTCGTTACTTCTTTCTTTCGCAGTCGGCTGCGCCGTGCGTCATAGCATGTGTTGATCAGGATCCGGTATGTCCAGGTCACAAAACTTGACTGCCCGCGAAAGCTCGCAATGCTCCGCTGAACTTTGAGGAACGTTTCCTGTACCGCGTCTTCGGCGTCCACCGTGCTGCCCAGCACATTGCGCGCGAGATTCTTCATCCGCGCGCCATGCATGGCGTACAACCGCTCATACGCCCGCAGATCTCCTGCCCGGCACGCAGCAGCTAATGCGGCGTCCTCGCTTGCCGGTGCCGCCCCCGTCTGGGCCGGGCCGCCGGCGAGCTGCTCGGAAGGTTCCACTCGCGTCTCCCACCTGCCTACTGCGGCAGGTTCGCGCAGCGCGGAAGCGATTCTAGCCTTCCAAGGCAGCGCAAGTCCCATAGTTCCCATTCCGGGCTCCTGTGGAATAGACGACACAGGTACCGCAAATGTCAGGGGCGCGCTGCTCTAACCTATGCCCTGGCTAACTCTTTTTTTGTGTATGGCTTAGTAGGGATGCTGTCGAGGAAAATTCGGAGATTCAAACACCCTCAACGAGCGAGGGCCCCTTTGTGAGATTTTCTGATTCCTAATTACTGGCCTTGGCCGCTCTCGCTTCTGCGCTCACTCAAGGACGAACGACAATAATCGCTCAGACTCCCACTTGTGTCACTTTCACAGGTCGCCGCGGGAAGGAAGCATTTCCGTCCATGCTGTAGGTTTCTTTGCTTTGGTAGCGTAGGATGCGAACCGCAGAAAGCCCGCAAGCCTCGCCCTTCCAGCCGCACCTCGCGCACTGAACCCGGTAGATTCCTGCCTTGAGATGGTTCTCCTGCTCCACCCGGTCGCTAGAAAAGTTCGCCGACGCCTCATACTTGCCGCACTGAATGCAGCGAAACGTCAGGTTGTACCGGTGCGCCGTCTTGTAAAACTCCAGCCCCAATGCGTGGTTTTGCGCTTGCAATCTTTGGCAGTAAGCAATTCTCGCACGCGTCCAGGTTTTTCCTTTCGACGGCTTCACAAACACGCGCGTACCCTGTTTCCAGGGCAGTTCGGTCCGCACGCGCACGCCGCAAGAACTGACGTTTTCCGTCGGAACTAGTTCCGCAAACATCGGCTCCTCTCCGCGTGAGAGCCACACTTTGAGCTGCCAGTTCGTCCGCTGATTTCTCCGGTTATCCGTCCTGGGCACGGTTGAGCCCTTTCCGAGGACCGATCTCGGTAGAGGTTCTGCGAAGCCAGTTCGGCAGGAGCGGGACTACCTTCCCACCGATTCGAGGGCCTCCCAGTGAACTCACCCCGTCACCGTCCTCTAAGTAAGGTGCCCATACTCTGCTCCTCTGCGGTACCGAAGCAATCAGGTGAATTATGTAATCCATACGGTTTTTCACATCTTTCCCCACCCCCTACCGGAACCTGTTTCTCCTTTTGTTCGCCCCATGGGAGCCAACCTCCCGATTGGTGGTCGCAAAACGCCATGGTGAGAAACAGGTTGTTCCAGAGTTCGGGGTACCTTCACGCAAATAAACGACCAGGAATAGGCCGGCCGGTTCTGGTTCTGCAATCCCCTTGTGGGGCCCTGGTGCTCGCATCTATAATAAATGCCCGCGGAGTTTTGGGGCACCGTTCGTGCTATCCAGACTCCGCCATCTTTTTCCATGCGTCGCACAAAATCCGGGCGCAAAACATAGGGCCATGTCCGATCCATTGGCAAAAATTAAAAAGAAGCTTCAGGAAGAAATCGACCATCTCTCCCACGAGCTCAACGTCGAGCTGCCCAAGGAGATCGCCGTGGCCCGCGCGCACGGCGACCTCTCGGAAAACGCGGAGTACAAATTCGCCAAGGAGCGCCAGACGTACGTCAACGCCAAAATCGCGCAACTCAAGAAGCGCATGGGCGACCTCGGCATGCTTAATCTCAATAACATCCCCAAGGACCGCTCCGGCTACGGTTCGCGCATCGTGGTTCTTGACGTCGCCCGCGACGTGAAAGTGGAATACAAACTGGTCAGCAGCGAAGAAGCCGACGTCGAAAAGGGTCTTATCTCCACGAACTCGCCGATCGGCCGGGCCTTGCTGAATCGCAAAGTAGGCGATGAAATTGAAGTCGCTACACCAGCGGGCAAAAAGGAATTTGAAGTCGTTGAGCTGGTAACCATTCACGACCGGGAGTAGCGCTTTTTGCCGCACGCGATCGAGAGTTCTCCTTTTGTTGCCTTTTACCGCGATTTTCTTCTGGCCTCTGTGTCTCTATATAAGATTCTTGTTCTTTTTCGAACTTCGTTTCTCGCACCGGGTGGACAAATTGCATTCCCTTTGCGATTCTCGTTGCGATGAAGCCTGCTCTGATCGTCCACGGTGGCGCCCGGGACATTCCTGACGAAGCCGTCGAGGCCTGCACCTCCGGATGCCAGCGCGCGCTGGCCGCCGGGTGGTCCATCCTTTCAAAGGGCGGGCAGGCCCTCGACGCCATCGAAGCTGCCATCGTCGTGCTGGAAGACGATCCTGTTTTTGACGCCGGCTACGGCTCGCACCTGAACCTCGACGGCCGCGTGGAGTGCGATGCCATCGTCATGGACGGCCGAACGCTCGGTGCCGGTGCAGTGTCCGCGTTGCAGCGCGTGAAGAACCCCATCCGCGTTGCGAGAGCCATCCTCGAGAATTGCCCGCACATGATGCTGGTCGGTGAAGGTGCGGAACGTTTCGCAATACAACACGGAATCCCGCTGTGCGATCCGGAAGGGCTGATCAGCCAGGCCGAGCGCGCAGCCTGGCTCAAATGCCGGAAAGACAAGCACGCCGCGGCGCATCACCGTGGCCATGAGCAGGGCACCGTGGGGGCCGTGGCCCTTGATAAGGACGGAAACCTGTTTGCCGCTACTTCTACCGGCGGCACGTGCTGCAAACTTCCCGGGCGCGTCGGTGATTCGCCGTTGATCGGTTGTGGCTGTTACGCCGATTCCGAAGCCGGAGGCGTCTCCTGCACCGGCTACGGCGAAGCCATCATGAAAATCGTGATGGCAAAAACGGCGGTTGACCTTCTGCGCCAGTCCGCGATTTGCGCGGATTCTCCGGCGGGAGCATCCTGCGAAGCTTCTACGGCAAAAGTCGCCGCGCGCGAAGCGGTTCATCTGCTTTCCAAGCGTGCTCATGGCACCGGGGGACTGATTCTTCTCGATCGCCACGGCAATCCCGGATTCGCGTTCAGCACGCCGCGCATGGCCTACGGCTATGTAGCCCTCGACGGAAACTTCGTCACTGGCGTGTAGCGGCTCAATCTCGTTCCCTGCTGGATCCTCTTTCCATCAATCATCGTCAGCTTTCCTCTTGTGTCTGACGGGGCCTTCGTCTGTATCCAGAATTCCCAAGCGCATCGTCTCGTATGCCGGAAGCACGGCGGATTGGGGCATGTGCGAGCCGTCTCCCTGGCAGGCAAACCAGATAATCGAGTTCAGAGTTTGCGGATCGGCCATGTCCGCGTGCGCAAAATCCTGCTGCATCGTCTTTTTCATCCACTCCGCGGTGGCTTTATCTTTTGGTTTTCCTGTCAGCAGATTATCGGCAGCAATTGTCGGTAGCACCGCCTTGTACGGAGTCAGGTCCGCCTGGCCCTGAAAAATGTCCATCGGAATTGCCGAAGCATCCAGTTGGTTCATCGGCGGAATTCCAAGGAGCATTTCGATTGTTCGAATCATGCTCACGGTGCTGTGAAAATTATGAATCAGCGCGCCGGGCTTGTTGTACGCGCTGATGGCCAAACCCACGGAGCGGTGCGAATCCACATGATCCGGGCCGGCTTGCGCGTCGTCTTCCACAATGAAAATTGCCGTGTCTTTCCAATACGGGCTCGAAGAAATCGCTTCGACGAGCCGTCCAACGGCATAATCGTTGTCCGCCACCATGAATTGTGGCGTAGGAAATCCCTTCTTGATTCCCGTAGTGTGATCGTTGGGAAAACGAAGAACCGTCAGCGCGGGTATGGGATCCGCTTGGCCTGCTTCGCGCTTCGTGACGAATTCCTTAAACTCTCGGAGCCACTCGCCAAACCGCGAGTTGCCTCGGCAGTTGACATTCGCATTATCCTCCGTCACGGCAGCATCGTTTTGTGACGAACCGAGCGCGGCCTGGTAGCAATCCGCAGTGATGATGTCAGGCGCCGCCAGGTCGAAGCTGCGGAAACTCGGGCTGTGATGATTCGCGAGAGAAGCCTTGTTGGGGATGTCTCGAACGGCTTTCGAAATGTCCGGATATTCTTTGTGGCGCCTCTGCTTGGCCGCCTCCACATCGTTTGCGGAAATCACGGTTATAAACTCCCCGTAATTCCGATAGGTCAATCCCGCGCGCGCGGCCGCGTCCCAAAGATAAAGCGTTTTCGGTTCCCCGACGTCGGTGAAGCCCAGCGTGTAAGGCAAATGCTTCTCGAGCAGATCGGTTAGCGCGGCGAGAGCGTCCCCTTTGAATTTCGCGGTGTCCAGTTCACTCGGCGGCTCGTAATCCGGCAGGCGGTTATAACCCTCAAAGTCATACGTGCGCCCGCGATCGGAATAGTTCCAGCGAAAGGCCTTATCCACGTAATCGTTCGAAAATGCCGCCGTCGCCCAGTTGTGCCCGTCGGGGCTGGCCTCGGAATTTACGAAAAAACGATCGAAGAGTCCGAAACGTTGCGCGAGTGCGTGATGATTCGGCGTTACCGCCTGCGCCGTGCCGTCTGGCCGCCGCGCCGCGTCACTATTGCCGAAAATCGCGAAGGCCGGCTCGCCATCGGCCGCGTGGCCGTCGCCGGACGTTTTCACATCGCCAAAAACCTGATCGTAAGTGCGATTTTCCTTGATGATGTAAATGATGTGTTTAATCGGGCTTTCGCCGGCAAAAAGTTTTGGCGATGCAAAACCCAGGAGCCCATCGTTCTGCATCGTTTGCTGAGTGTAACGCGCCAGTGCCGGCTCATCCGGCAGCTCGACCATGCTGATATTTCCGGAAACGATCGAGCCGCTGTATTGTCCTCCCTGACTGTTTTTCTCCGGCCTTGCTGGAAACGCTGCATTCGGCGGGTTCGGCGTGAAACCGCTGTTGCTTACACGCATGGACGACGGCTCGAATCCCGTTCCCTTCCCGTTTCCGATGAATAGCTTCTCGTCCGCAACCGCCACCGCGGACGGATATTGCCCCGTAGGAATGAATCCCAGAATCTTCGATTTCGCGGGTTCCCCGTTTTTCCCCGGGGATTTTCCGCCGCGCGCCTTTTCCGAGAGCGATACGACCGCAACGGCATTGCTATGCGCGTTCGCGACATAAAGCGTCTTTTCGTTTTCACTGAGCGCCACGCCTTCAGGACTCGATCCAGGCAACGCGTTCTCTCGGAGCCGCACGTTAATTCGTTCGACTTCTTGATCCGTGCTTGTGTCGATGACCGAGACGCTGTCGGCGTTCGAATTGGCCACAAACAACCGCGTGCCCTCGGCATTCACAATCATCGCCGTCGGATGCCGGTCAACCCGGATGTATTTCTCGACGGCAGCCTTGCCGTTCAGCGAAATCACAGCAACCGAAGAATCGTTCCAGCAGGACACGTAAGCGCGCACTTTCCTTCCGTTTTCCAGCAAGACCACTCCGTAGGGATACATGTTTTCGCCGGGCTTTCCCGGACGATGCAGGTCGAGCCGTTGCATGCGCCGTGCGCCATTCACCTCGCGCACGATGGTCACGCTATCCCCCAAATTGTTCGCGGTAATGAGTGTCTCTCCGTCTTTCGTGACCGCCAGGCCTGTGGGGTAGAGTGCTGCTTTGCCGCCATTGTAGTCCTTCGCCGACACTTCTCCCGGATTGCTCACGAGGAAGAACGGCGCACTAACCTTCGTATCTGGGCCGGGTGAAGCTGGCTGAATCGGTGCGGCAGTTTTCGGGTCGAAACGGAAAATCCATATCTTGTTTTCGAACCCGCCAGAGACATATAACGCAAAGCTTCCATCTGCGGCCGGCTTCCGAGCAAAGGCCATCCCGACATTCGCGCTTTGCGGTGTGGGGAAATACACGTTTTGAATCACCGTGGGCTCGGGACTGGCGTTTAGGTCAATCGCGGCAATCGATTGCTGTGCTTTGTTCGTTTCCTGGCTGAATTGCACGCCGTAACCGCTGTTCACGACAAGGAGATATCGGCCTTTTCCGCCGCGCCCGGTCGTGTCCGGGCTGCGCAGGATGGTCATGGGCATAGCGCCGACGGCGGGAAGGTGTGTTCCGGCATCCATCACCAGCGTGCCTGCTGGCGTGATGGGCCGGCCTTCTGCGGCCGGCTCTTTCTGACCGCTTGCGATTCCAGAAAGAAAGGTCGCCAGCAAGAGTCCCGTACAAAATCGCAATGTCATGAATTCACCTTTTCGACCCCTGAGATATTCCTCGGCTCAGCATCTTTTGTGAGGTTCTAAATGTACCTGCATCCGAGCCTAAGTGAAAATTGTTTCGCTACCGTGAACTTCCTCTGCCTCCCTCGATGCTGAGAACGGATTTGACCGCAGGCGCGCGGCCCCTTAGCATGAATGTTGCGTGGTCCTCAGCCGCCAGATATAGCCAATGGATTTCGAATGAAAACCAAATTTGTGCTTGCTGCTTTTTTGTGTTTTTTGCCCCTGCGCTTGTGCCCGGCGCAGACAGTCGATGAAATTATAAAAAAGGCCATCGACGCGCGCGGCGGGATCGACAAAATCAAAGCCGTGCAATCAGAACGTATCACCGGACGCGTCTCCTTTTCGCAAGGCTTGGAAGGCGCGCTACTTCTGGAGTTGCAGCGGCCCCACGAGTTACATTCCGAAATTACCATAGAGGGGCAGAAAGTCCTTCGCGTTTACGACGGCAAATCCGCCGGATGGTCGGTGAATCCTTTCACGGAGAACAAGGACGTTGTCGAAATGTCCGCGGACGAACTGAAAGAAATGCCCGAAGAATCGGACCTGGACGGTCCGTTGGTGGATTACAAGAATAAAGGTCAAGTGGAACTCGTTGGGAAAGAAGACCTGGATGGCAAGCCGGTCTATCACTTGAAGGTAACCAGCAAAAGCGGAGAAGTGCGCTCCTATCTGATTGACGCCTCCACGTTCTTAACGACGAAATGGAAAGGGACCCGCAGGATCGGAAACGAGCCTCTACCTTGGGAGAGTGTCCTTTCTGATTACCGCGATGTCCAAGGCCTGAAGTTTCCTTTCAAAATTGATCAGGGAAGCCCGGGCACGGAATACAAACAAACGCTTACGATTGATAAGGTCGAAATCAATCCCAAGATCGACGAGTCGCACTTTGCCAAGCCCGTTGTCGCTCAGGCGCCAGGGCCCGCTACCGGACCCGCACCAAGCAAGCCCTAGCGCTGACTGCGGATAGTACCTCCGGGTTTCGATCAAAGGGATAAGGCCGCCAGGCTCGCCTAGCTGTGGTTTCCGCCTCCTTCTCGAATGGCCTTCCAGTTGCTTGGACGCCTGTGCCTGCATACTATAGGCGAAGGGTTATGGAGCTGACACTCAATCTGGTTTGGGTCGGCGTGGCCATCGCCGCTATTCTTGCGCTATTCGCCACGCTCTCGAGCGCTGGTGCGTCTCTGCGGCGCCCCGCGAGTTATGCCCGCAAGGTGATCGCCATGGGCTGCGCCCTGGTGATTCTCTTTTTCGTCATCTCCATGACCGATGACCTGCACAACCAGCAAGTTCTGGTCGAGGAAAAAAAGGGTTCACGAATTGTAGCCGGGATGCAGCCCACACTGAACCCCCTTTCGCCCAAGCCGTTACCAACGGCGCTCCTTTTGTTTTTCCCATCGCGGCCTTTTTCACTCACTGCACTTCCCGTGAGAAGAGCCATGGAAACCTGGCGGCTCTCTCTTACTGCCGAGATCGACCACGAAAACCTCTGCGGCAGAGCCCCTCCCCTGTCTCTTTCATAGTCCTTCCGTATCCGGTTCGCAAAAGCTGTTTGCGGGCGAAGGTCAAGCAGGCGGAGCACGTTCGCGCGCGCATCGAGGAAATCGGCATCATTCCTGCTGTGCGCGTCGCTCTGCGGACCACGCGCGCTACGCTGCCGAAGCGCTCCACCGTTCCGGAATCCCCATCGCTGAAATCACCATGACCGTGCCGGGCGCGCTTGACGTGATCTCCGATTTGGCGAGCCGCCTTCCGGAAATCATTGTGGGAGCGGGAACCGTCCTGGACGCGGAGACGGCTTCGTCAAGATTTTTCCCTGCGCGCCTCTCGGAGGCGACCATTACATCCGGGCGCTCAAAGCGCCGTTTCCCCAAATTCCTTTTGTGGCCGCAGGGAGGAGTGAACCAACAAACTGCTCTCAACTATATCCTCGCAGGCGCATCGGTGCTGGGCGTAGGCAGTGAGTTGATTCCCAAAGAGGCGCTCGAATACAAACAGGAAGAGCGCATTCACGAACTAGCCCGGCGCTTCCTCGCGAGAGTCAAAGAGGCGCGCGGGAGAATGGCAGCAGCCCACTAAAAATTCTCGCTGCGGCAAACCAACCCGCGGTGCTCCTAGGTTTTCCGTGATGCGACAGCGGCTGCTATCCTTCCGCTGTGGCCCAAAACTCCACAGTGACCAACAGGGTTCCGAACGCCGGCCTTTGCGCGGACTGTGTCCATGCGCGTTCTGTCAAATCTGACCGCGGCTCCACCTTTGTTCTGTGCGAACTTTCGGCCCGCGATCCACGCTATTCGAAATATCCCCGGCTCCCCGTCCTTTCCTGCGATGGGTATAGGAAGAAGGATACGGACAAATAGACAGCTGTTCGCAACCCCAACGATAAATACTTCGCATTTGCGGTTGCGGACTGGAAGCGCACCCTCGAAGTTCTAAAATCGAGCAAAGTTACTCTTCGGGCGACGCTCGATCCGGCTCGCTGAACTGTGCCGGCTCGCGGCAACTTTCCTGCGGGAAGGCGCCAAAAAGACAGGGCGTCTACTCAAAACGCCCTGAGGGACAAAGCAAGGAGAGAAACTAAAGATTCTACATTTGTGGCCGCGGTGATTCCGGCTGCAGTGTCTGTGGTGGCTGTGCCTGCGGCTGCGGATTTTGCGGCTGTTGCTGTTCCGGCTGCGGATTGGGCTTGTTTGAATCCACTGGTGTCGTGGCGGAGACAGGCGTCAAAGTCACCGCGCCACCTAATTCGGACTCCGTATACTTCGGCGCGCTGATGTACCCCTGAACGCCGCTCTTGTTGATCTTATTCACCACAATTTGCACGGGCTGCCCGCTGCTTTCCGTGTGGATCCAGATCGGCTCGTAGAGATTCACTCTCTTTTTGCTCAGCTGATTGTCATCTACCACCATCATCAAGTCATAGTTCTTGTGCTTGGCATCGGTCCGCCGCAGCGACAGCGCGATCGGCCCGAAGCGCTGGAACTTTTTGGACTTGTTCAGGTCAAATTCAAAGTAGTTGCGCTCGCCCCGCTTTTGCAACCCAACCAGTTCTTCGTGGGTTTTGGCAATAGAGCCGTTCAGCTCGTCTTTCGTGGAACTAAGACTGGTCTCCAGGTCCGTGCGGTTCTTGGCTACCAAATCCTGCGTATCCTTCAACTGCTTTTGCTGGTCTTCCAATTGCGCGCGCAATTCCTTGTAACGGCTGTCAACCACCGGCACTCCATGTCTGCCGGTTTTCTTCTGCGGGGTTGCTTGCTGTGCCGCTTGCTGTGCCGCCTGCTGCGACGCCTGTTGGGCCGCAACCATATCGTTCAGTCTTGCGTTCACACCGTTGAGCTGGCTCTGCAGCTGGTCAATCGTGGAGTTGGCCACGGTCTGTTGGGCGGTCAAATGCCCAACCGCGATTTGCTGGCGGTAGCCATAGCCAAACGCGAGCCCCGCCACGATTAGCAAGGCTACCGCCCCGACCACCAGCCCCCGGTTAATGCCTGTCGGCTGCGACTGCCAACTGCCCTCATACGGAATTTCTGGATTCTCTTGCTGCTCTTGGTTCTCTTCCAGGTGCTCGTCCATTCCTCATTTCCTCCTCGATTTTCTCGGCTCTTTAGGCTGCAGCAGTCACCCAAGCTCGCAAACTTTCACTGCAAAGAAGTGGCCCAAGCTCGCAATTTGCCCCTCTGCCTAACCCTCGCGTTGACAAGGACTAACGAGTTGAGCATACGAGAATGCAGGGCTTTCCTTGGTACTAGAACTTGCAATTTTGTCCTCTTTTCACACGACTTTCCACAGTCGAGGCGCGACAAACTCTCTTCGCGGACTTCTTCCTTTTTCTCTCTCTTATCTTTACGTTTCGTTGCCCCACGCGCACCCGTGTGCTAGCATCCGCGTGAAAGAAGAGCGTTCCAGGGTATTTTTCGATTCTCCTTCGCCTCCGCCCGCTCGGAGACCCAGGAAAAAGAAACCGCTAAACGTTCAGTGAACGAAGGCGCGCTCTTCCTCCTAAGTTGACGATTCGTTCAGGCGCAAGCCCGCGCTTGAAACCAGGTGGCGGACTTTCGCCGCGATTCCTTCGGGATCGCAAAAAGGAGAGTTCGCATGAAATCCTATCTCACCAAGGACATCCGCAACGTTGGCATTGTAGGTCACGGCGGCACCGGAAAGACGCAACTGGTGTCGTCGTTGCTGTATACCGCGGGCATGACCCCGCGGTGGGGAAAAGTTGCGGATGGCAGCGCCACCACCGACTGGGACGACGAAGAGGTGGCGCGCAAAATATCGATTCAAACGGGCCTGGCTTACGCCGAGTGGCCCGCGACGCCGACAGGCCCCTCCGGCTCGTCCGACAAAGTGAAAATCAATTTCATTGACCTTCCTGGGTATTCCACGTTCATCAACGAAACGAAAGCTTCGCTGATCGCGGCCGATGCCGCGCTGATCGCCGTGGACGCCCATGTGGGCGTGCAGGTCACCACGGAAAAAGTTTGGGATTACTGCACCGAGTATGATATCCCCCGCGCGTTTGTGCTCACTTGGATGGATCGCGAGCTTTCGAGTTTCGAACGCTCGATGGAATCACTGACAGAAGTGTTTGGCCGCAACGTCCTCGCCTTGCAGTTGCCGATTGGTTCGGAAAAAGGATTCCGCGGCGTCATCGACCTTGTGGCCATGAAGGCTCACACGTATAAGCCCGATGGCGATGGCAAACCCACGATTGAAGAAATTCCCGCCGCGCTCGCCGCCGAGGCCAAAGAAGCGCACGAAAAATTAGTCGAAATGATCGCCGAAGGCGACGACGCCATGATGGAGGAATTCTTCCGCGAAGGCACAATTCCAATCAATGATCTGATTCCCGCCGTGCGCAAAGCCATCGTCGCCGAAAAAATCTTTCCCGTGCTAATGACTTCCGCGACGCACAACATCGCCACCTCCAGCCTGCTCACCTTTTTGGCCGATGCGTTTCCTCATCCCGACGAGCATGCGCAGGTCGGCTACAAAGATCCCGGCGGAAAGGGCGATCGCGTCGAACGCAAGTACGACGACAGCCAGCCGGTTTCGCTCTTTGTGTTCAAGACCCTCGCCGATCCTTTCGCCGGGCGCATCAACTACTTCAAGGTGAAAAGCGGCATCCTCAAGAACGATGCCACGCTTCAAAACTACAATCGCAACACACCAGAGCGCTTGCAGCACATCCAAGTGGTGCAAGGCAAGCAGCTCACCGAAGTCGGCGAGCTGCACGCGGGCGACCTCGGAGCCATCGCCAAGCTGAAAGAAACCACCACCGGCGAAACGCTCGGCGACAAAGCCGCGCCGATTTATTACACGCCCGCTCGGATTCCGGAGCCCTCCATCACCTTCGCCATCGAGCCTAAGACCCGCGCCGATGAAGACAAGATTGGCGTGGCCATTCACAAAATTCTGGAAGAAGACGGCGCACTGCGTTTTTCGCGCGATCCGCAAACCAAAGAATTCCTTCTCGCTGGTTCCGGCCAGCAGCACATCGAAGTGGTCGTCGCCAAGCTCCAGAAGCGCTACAACGTCAATCTCACGCTCAAGCCTCCCAAAGTTCCCTACCGCGAAACCATTCGCGGCAAAGCCGACGCCGAAGGCAAGCACAAAAAACAGTCCGGCGGTCACGGCCAGTTCGGCGTGTGCCGCATCAAGATGGAGCCCATCGAGCGCGGCAAGGGCATCGAGTTCGTCGACGATATTTTTGGCGGCGCCATCCCCAAGAACTGGATTCCCTCGGTCGAAAAGGGCATTCGCGATGCCGCTGCTCGCGGCTACCTCGCGGGATTCCCGGTCACGGATTTCCGCGCCATTCTCTACGACGGCAAATATCACGATGTCGATTCCTCGGATATTGCCTTCAAGATCGCCGGCACACTCGCGTTCAAGGAAGCTATGAAGCAGGCGCGTCCCGCGCTGCTCGAGCCCATCATGAATGTGGAAGTTTACGCGCCGGATCAATATTCGGGCGATCTGATGGGCGACCTCAGTTCGCGCCGTGGGCGTATCTCCGGCAGCGAAACACGCGGCCACAACGTCATCGTCAAAGCGCAAGTGCCGCTCGCCGAAATGCTGAGCTATGCGACGGACTTAACCTCCATGACGCAGGGGCGGGCTTCGTACTCGATGGAGTTCTCCCATTACGATTACGTGCCCAACGAGCTGGCGGAAAAGGTGATCGTGCAGCACAAGGCCGCTCACGGCGAAGCCCTCGTCGAAGAAGAAGCCTGACCCTTCTTCTTTGTGTCCTCCTTGTACGGCGCAGCATGCTGCGCCCCCACAGTTTTTCATGTATGCTTGGGCCAATCTGCAGGAGGCCTTTATGGCGACGATCACCCAAGCGGAGCCGCTCGCGGGAACGACGCCTGTCTTGCGAGATGTGAAGCCCGCTGCGCCGGCTGCAGTGCGCAACGTTGCCATTGATGCCTATCGCGGCTTGGTCATGGTGCTGATGATGGCCGAGGTGCTGCAGCTTTCTCGCGTATCCGCGGCGTACCCGGCAAGCCTGTTCTGGAAAATTCTGGCCTACAACCAAACGCATGTGGAGTGGTTCGGCTGCTCGTTGCACGACACCATCCAGCCGGGATTCTCCTTTCTGGTCGGCGTGGCCTTGCCTTATTCCATCGCCAGCCGCGTGGCCAAGGGCGCGCGCTTCGCGGATTTACTTTGGCACGCGTTGTGGCGTTCCTTCGTCTTGGTTGTCCTGGGCGTATTCCTCCGCTCCATGGACCATTCCATGACCTATTTCACCTTCGAAGACACGCTCTCGCAAATCGGCTTTGGCTACCCATTTCTGTTCCTGCTTGGATACTATTCCTCGAAAACGCCTTCGCTGAAGTGGATTTGGACGTCGCTCGGCCTCCTTCTCTTTGGCTATTGGCTGGCTTGGGCGCTGTATCCCGCGGCGCCCGCGAATTTCGACTGGCAAAGCGTAGGCGTCTCCTCGGCGTGGAACGCGCAGCACAATTTCACTGGATTCGCCGCGCACTGGAACAAAAACTACAATTTCGGCAACCGCTTCGACCAGTGGTTCCTGAACCTCTTCCCGCGCGAGCATCCCTTCGTGTACAACGACGGCGGCTACCTCACGCTGAGTTTCATTCCCACGCTTGGCACCATGATCCTCGGCCTGATCGCAGGGCGCTGGCTGCGCGAATCCCGCTCCGGTGAATCCCGGCACTTCGAGTCTCAGTCCCTTCAGCCCCGGCCAACGGTTCCGGTGAGCAAGTTGCTGCTTTTGGGCGTTGTGGGAATTGCCCTGGGCCTCGCGCTGCATTACTCGGGTATTTGCCCCGTCGTGAAGCGCATCTGGACGCCTTCCTGGACCATCTTTAGCGGCGGCATCTGTTTCTTGTTTCTCGCGGCGTTCAGTTGGGTCATCGAGATGAAGGGATTCAAGAAATGGGCATTCCCGCTGGTCGTCGTCGGGATGAATTCCATCGTAGCCTACTGCATCGCGCACTTCATGGAAGAATTCCTGGTGAGCACCTTCCGCATTCACCTCGGTCCGAACTTTTTTCAGTTTGCGGGCGCAGGACTGGAGCCTTTCTTCCGTGGCGTCGCGATTCTGCTCTGCTATTGGCTGGTGCTGTTCTGGATGTACCAGCGCAAACTGTTCCTGAAGATCTGACCTCACGACCACCTTTCCCCGTTCTTCTCTTGCGTCGAACTAAGGCACGTGTCATACAAACCTCTTTCCAGGAAAAGAGGGATGCTTTCCATTCGCCTCCAAACCCGCGCTCGTTCGGTAGGCCACTTGGCCATAGCAAGTTTTGTCTGTGGCGCTACCAATTTCGTCACGAGGTGCTACAATGCGCCCTTTGTGAGCGCGAGTCGCGTATGACGAAATACCTCTTCTTTCTCCTGGTAGACGTTTTTTTCCTTCTGTCGCCAATTATGGCTGAACAAGCTAGCGCGCCCCATTCCGCGGCGTGGTCGGGAATCATCGTTTACAGCAGCTGCAACGCTGACGAAGCATTCAATGAGTCTCGCGAATGCTTTCTAAGCGCGCCCGGCGCGAATCTCTCGCTTTACGATGACACTAACCGCGTAGTGTACAGTATCGAGCCGCAAGAGCTGGCTGCCGGTCATCTGGGCGACAGCGTCACCGTGCGCGGAACTCTCGCTGGCGATACCATTCACGCAACCTCGGTCGAATTGATGTCCATCGGCCTCGCCGTGGGTCAGAAGGCTCCTGCGTTTTCACTTCACGATCAGTTTGGCCGCACACAAACGCTCGAGTCCCTGAAAGGCGCGAACGGCACGGTTCTCCTTTTCTTCCGTTCCGCCGACTGGTGACCCTTCTGCAAAGGACAACTGGTCGAGTTGCAAAGCGCTATCCCCAGATTCGACAAGCAAGGGCTCAAGTTCGCAGCCGTCAGCTACGACTCGGAAGAAATTCTACAATTCTTCTCCGACCGCCACAACATCACCTATCCCCTGCTCGCGGACCCCGATTCCAAAGTCATCCGGGCGTATGACGTGCTCAATGCCGAGGCGACCGGGATGCAAAAGGGTTTTGCGCGGCCCGGATATTTCTTCCTCGATCCCAACGGCATCATTAAAGAAAAGTTTTTCGAGGCCAAATACCGCGAGCGGCTCACGGGCAACAGTCTCCTCATCAAACTGTTTCCAGAACTGGGCGAAGAAGTGGTGGACACGGTCGAAGCGCCGCATCTCCAACTCGTTCTGGAGCAATCCGACCGCACCGGCGTTCCCGGCACGCGCGTCACTCTGGTGGCGGAAGTGCGCCTGCCTCCCGATGTGCATGTGTATGCGCCCGGGGTGCAAGGTTACAAGCCCACCCAGCTTGTTCTGGACCCCATCCCCCAGATGGAATTCAAGCCCGCGGCTTACCCGCAGCCAAAAATTCTTTATCTCTCTGCCATCAAAGAGAAGGTGCCCGTCTTTGAAGGAACATTTCGCATCAGCCAGGATGTGAAAGTCAGCTCCGCGGCGGCATTCTGGGGCTCGCTTGAAAAAGGGGGAAAGACCATCACGATCGCTGGAAAGCTGGAATATCAGGCTTGCGATAAATCCATCTGTTATCTCCCTACCTCCGTCCCAGTGAAGTGGCAAGTGCAGGTTTTCCCGCTGGACCGTACGCGCGCGCCGATCGAGATTCGCCACAAATAAGTCAGGGCACTAGCCAAGAATGGCTGCGCGCTTTCGCACATATCGTGCCCGGCGTCCGCCAGTGCCCCGGGCATTAGCGCCCTCAGGACAACACCTTCAGTGGTAGTCCGACACCTAACTACCTCCATAAGCGCGTTGCACTCCTCCCGCGTCCGGTGAAGAATCTTGTAGGCAACAAGGGCTTTGCGGTGAAAGTAATGTTTAGTTCCGTACCCTTGGGGGCCATAACCACCGGCGGTTGGGGCGATGAATCCATGGCGACGCGGGTTTTCCCCACTTTCTTCAGCAGTAAAGGCTTGCCTAAACTGAGCGCGTTTCAGCCCGTGCGCAATTGTGGGGTGAAAACTCGCCTGGCCGCAGCGTTTTTCATGGCCGGGCTGTTGTGCCTGTCCCAATTCCCCGTACCAGTGCAAGCTCAGAGCGTCGCCCTGGTTTCCGGCGCAATCACCATCGCCGGAGCCACTACCATCTCGGGTAGCACTGTTGTTGCGGGGGCAATCAACGTCGCCGGTGCCACGGTGGTGTCGGCCGGCAGCGTGCTCGAAGCCGGCAGTGTTATCGAGGCAGGGAGCATTGTGAACGGTGAGGCCGTCGCTTCGTCCACTGTTCTTGCGTCCGCCACGACAGTGACCAGCACGTCCATCCTGGCCGCCAGCAGCACTGTCGCCGCTGGCTCCACTTTCGCCTCCAGCACGATGCTGGCTGCGGGGACCACTCTCGCGGCTGGCACCTCGTTTGAGGCTGGCAGCGAATTGGCCGCCGGAAGCGTCATCACTGCGGGCAGCGTGGTGAACGGCACCACCTTTAGCAGTGCGACTACACTGTCTTCAGCAGTGGTCGTCTCGCAAAGCACAAGTCTCGCTGCGGGTAGCACCATTGCGGCGGGCAGCGTGCTTGCGAGCGGCACTGCTATCGCCGCCGGCTCGGCAGTGGTAAGCGCCACCACGATTGCACAAGGCAGCGTCCTGGCTCAGGGCAGCTTTGCTGCATCCGCCAGCGTTGTTAACGCCGTGGCCGTGTCCAATGGCGAGACTTTTGCCGCTAACACGGCGATCGTCGCGTCCACCAGTCTGGCTGGCGGCAGCATCATCGCTGCGGGTTCCACTCTGGCCGCTGGTAGCGCGTTGGTGAGCAGCACGACCATCGCGGGAACCACGTTTGCGGGCGGATCGGTTGCCGTTGCTAACACCGCGGTAGTGGCGGGCGGCAGCACGCTGGCAGCGGGCACTGTCGTGGCCGCAGGCAGCGTTGTGAACGGCGCGAGCGTCTCCTCAGCGACCGTCCTCAGCTCGTCAACAGTGGTAAGCGGTTCGACCGTTCTGGCCTCGGGCAGCACTGTCGCGGCCAGCAGCGTGTTCGCTGCCGGTACCATGGTCATCTAAAGTCCTGGCTTAGCCTGAATTACATCACCACCAGCCACCCTTGTTATTCCCTGAAGGAGTGGTTGGGAGCTTGACTTGGATGGGTGAGGATGCGGGAATACCCGCAAGCCTCGCCCTTCTTTGTTTGCGAATTTCGCTTCCTTGCGTTCTCAACCATCCTGCCCGAGTGCGGTCGTTCTCGCCGTACATTGCTCTAATGCATTTTGTAAGTGCTCGATTCCGGCCCTGATCTGGTCCATGCCTTCCATAGAGAACTCGAACTTGCACATTGCGTTTATAGCGTTGGACAGTGCCGTGTGTGCATTGCGGAGCAGCCGCTCTTTCCGTATGTCGGCGCGTGTGCACGCCAGGTGGCAAAACGTCACGCCAAGTTCCAGTTGCGCCAGTACGTATTCCAGTGCCGGGTGTTGATAACTCCGGAGGAATCCCTTCGCCATTTGTAAGAGAGACTGGCATTCGCGGATAAGCGTGTCCGCCTTGCGCTTCGCGTCGGTAACGATGGTGTGGCTCTCGGAGGGAGTAACACCTAAGTCCGCGTTCAACCGCTCCGCGTATTCATTGGCTTCCGCCCACGTACGAAACGGCCCAAACCGCCGCACCATCGCCAAGCCTGGAACACCCACTACCGCTGTTGCGAGGATGGGTTTATCTTCCGCGTAGGTTGCCGTATAAGCCCATTGGGCTTGGGCTGCCATTGAGGCCACACTTCCCCGGACGGTGCTGTGGCTACCGTCCATTCGCACAACCGTAGACCCCGAGGTTGAACTCGTCAAGTCCCCTGCCATGTAAATTTCTTGTAAGCTCCTTTTAAACCCACGGTCTTTCAACAACCCATTCCCTCTCCTTAGGGTCGAGAGGGTAGAAGCCAAAAGTGCTGGGTCTGTAGTAGAGGCCGGGCTTCCGCCCGGCTGTTTTCTCCACCGTGGGGCAGGCATCCCTGCCTGTCCGAAGACCGTGGAACAGCAGATCCCACGTTTCTTCTGCGCGAGAGATGGGGCAGCCGCAGATAGAAGGGGTAGAAAAGTTCAAGAGTTTAAGGGGCAGAGTGCGCAGAGGGGAAGGCAAATTGGTCGTGGCCGAAAAGATCGGTGTGATGGAAACGGCAGCAGAATTCTTGAAGAAGCGCCGAGGAACGGCCAAAGAAGACGGCTTGATGAAATTGCTGCACAAAGTGGAGCCCGCCAAAGCCAGGTTATTACTGGGGTTGTGGGCTATCAGCGGACTTCGCTAACTGGTGTCTCACAATTGGCAACCAGCTCTCCGGGTCGTCCTGCCGCACGTTGAAATCAGCGCTGAAAATTTGTTGATCGGGCGGATTGAGGGCAAGAACCTTGGCCTTTGGATACTTCACTTTGAGCCAAGCTGCGATTTCTTGCCGGCTTTCTTCCGGCGCTGCGTGACCTATGATAAAGAGGTCGAAACGCTCGCTCCCGGTTAGAAGGCCGCTTAGGAGGAATTTGGCCGGTTCGTTGCTAATCACAGAGACTGCGTCGTATCCGTAGGACATCAGAAGTTTAGCCCTTTGAATCCCCGATTGCTCGTCGTAAGAGATTTGGAAAACGCGCTTGACGGCTTGCCTCTTCGTCGGAGGAACATTCATGTGCACGACGATTTGGCGTGTCCTTGGGTCTGCCGCGTAGCATTCGTTGCGCGAGCGACTGGCTAGGTCATGAAGCTTTAGCTTGGCAGACTCCAAGCCTGAGGCCACCGCAACCCTTTGCGGCGAGCCATTAGGCAGAACTTCAAAGATCTCATAGTTCCGGCACATGGCGGACGGTTCCCTCCGGGTGTTTTCTTGACCACTCTCCCTCTCGCTTTACGCTGGCGGAGAAGTATGAGCAATGTTGGCTAGCGCGATTGGTGCGAACGCACCGCTGCTCTCGCTGCGTGTCAATCCTGCCTAGGGAATTATAGCGTCAGAAGTTTACTCAGGCTAATGCTCGTCACGTTGCCAACCTTGAAAACCCTAAAAGTGCGCCCTCACTTCCAGCGTCTTTAATGCGAAGGAAGAAGGATGGAAGAAAATGGCGCCCTTCCTTGCCTTGGCGCAAGGCATTTTTCACGGACTGCTCAAGGCGGGCTTGTGCAATTCTCGGTCGACTGCTGGCGGCAGGCCGTCCAGGTGGGTCAGAAACAGGACCACTTCCCAGATTTCACTGTCCGCCATGATATTGCCCCATGCTGGCATCGCACTCCTGCGCACGCCGTTCTTAATGATGTAAAAGTTCTCCCTGTCGGGCAGACCGGGACGCACTTTCATGAACTGTGGAGCCGGAGGATAGAACGAGGCCCCATAATCGCTCAAGGGGTTGTCGGGTCTCCCGTGGCAATCGGCACATTTGTCTCGGTACAAACGGGCCCCGTTTAGGAGATTGGCTTCTGTTGCTTGGATCGGGTTGTGTACTGCTGGCGCGTGGCGGGCAGCAGCAGCATACAGTGCTGTGAGGGAGATCTCCGATTCGAACCAAGAAGGCACGGCCTTGGCGCGTAGGTCCGCAAAGCCCAATCGAAGGTAGACCCAGCCGCCGATACTGAGCGCGATAAGTGCGAATACGATTCCTTGAACAAAATTCCTCATCGTGGTTCCTCGCAGAAGAGTACTCTGGCATTATGCTCTGTTTGAACGTCACCTATGGCGGTGATTAGCTCGGGCTCGGCGGGGACAGGAACGTTTGAAAAAATTTGAGTTTTTTTTTCGGGGCCGCCGCGAAGTTCACCAACAAGTACGCGCGCCACTGTCAGGCGTTCGGATTCAAGCGGTCGGGCTGCCTGCCCCGTTCCTGACGGGGAGCGAGCACCGCGAAGCCAAGGACCTCTCAAGGAGGCCTATTCGGGATTTCGCAACCTGCGATGCTGCCTCTCGGATACCGGGGAGGGAGGAACCTTTTGGATGTCTGCCGTGGCCAGAAACGCCATCAAGAAAAAGAGCCAAAGGTTCGCGGGGATGTGAAAGTTGAAATCCACCAGCGCATGCACCAGAAACCCTGTCGAGGCCACGATTCCCGAAAGTCGCAGGGTTCCGGGAAAGGAAAAGTCATTCTGGCGGAAGCGGGAAAAGGATTTGACGAACAAAACCGCGAGAAACCAGGCACAACCGAGACCGCCGAGCATACCCGTTTCGGCAAGGGCTTCGAGGTAGTCGTTGTGAGAGTGATTGACAATCTTGCCGTCATAAAGCGTTTCGTAAGGCGGATACACGATTTGCAGCGTGCCCGGTCCCGTGCCCATAACAGGGTGGTCCAGAAAGATGTGCCACGAGCCCAAGCGCATGGCGGGGCGTAGTCCGCGGCGGGCAGCCAGCGAAGCACTGGCGCAGCAAGTTTTCCCCCGACAACATCTCTCTGGACACGTGCTGCGATTTGGTCGGGAAGTTTGGCGCGCAGCACGTCCACAGCCAGGCGCAGGCCGGTGTGCAGCAGGTGCTCGGCCTCGACCGCACGTGCCGATGACGATGTGCGTTCCCAATCGAGGCTCGTTTGCCGCGAGAGCAACCCCGCAACGTCCGCAATCCAACTCCACTTTTCCCAGAAATGCTTCGCGCCGTGGATGCAAATAAGCACGAGCTCATCTTCCACGCAGGGCGCGGGGACTTCGTGGGCATCAAGGCGGACGGCAACCTTCCGGGCAAAGAAATCGTCGATAGGAAGCGGCCGCGGAAAATAGCGTAATGTCAAGTCGTTGTGGAGTTCGACCAGCAGTCCTGATTCGCGCTTGGAGAAAAGATATTGCCCCAGAATCTTTCCGGCATCAATGGCCTCGAGAGAAAACAGCAGCTTCATACCCGGAGGCCATCAGCAACTCCGTGGCGCGGCGAATGTCGCGTTGGGCGGACGAGCAAATCGAGGTCGCCATAGCTGCGCACGCACGGATCGCCATAGGCCTGCGCGGCTAACACCGGCCCCTTTATCAGCAGCGCGGAAATTCCGTTCGCGCTAAAAAGTTCCAGTAAACGAAAAAGCTCTGCGGTCAAGCGCAGCGTCAGGAAATTCTGCTCCCGCTGGCGGTCGAGAGCGTTTGTTTGATTTCGGAAGGAATGGCGGGTTCGTTGCAACGGTTCAAGGAAGCCGCCAACCGCCCGATAACGCCGTGCTCCTCGGCGAGCAGCAGCAAGCGGGGCCATGCGACACGCCCGAGATAATGCCGCAGGCCTTCCTTGTCGCTCCAAGGAGAGACGCATTCCCGCAACGCGGCCCATTCGCGTTCGAAAGCGCGGAGGTCCGCGAAGCGCGCCGGTGAAATTGGCTCAGCCATGCTAGCGCCCGAGCTTACCAGCGAATGTGCTGCGATCCAAAAAGACAGGTTGTTTTTTTGGCTGGAGAGCTCGCGAGTAGAGCGCTTTGCAAGGGTAGGAGCTACTTGCCGGAGCTGGCATGGAAGGCTTCGTCGCGGCCGCGACGGCGAACTTCGATACCCAGGCGCTTGATTTTCTGGTTGAGCGTAGAAAGGGGAATGACAAAACGTTCCGCGGCTTCGGTCTGGTTCCAGTTCGTGCGTTCGAGCATGTCCACGATGATGCGGCGCTCAATCTCGTCCATGATCTGAAACAACGAAGGTTGTGGGCTATCCGCCGGAGACCGGGCGCCCGCCTCGCCGGGAAGCGCGGGAAGAAATTCAGAAAGCTGCAGGTGCACGCCACGCACGATCTCCTTGCTGCGAATAGCCTCAGGCAGCAAGTCCACATCCACGCGGCTCTCGGTCGAAAGCACCACGGCACGCTCAACGACGTTTTCCAGTTCGCGCACGTTGCCGGGCCAGTCGTAATCCATCATCAATTTCATGGCGTTCGGAGTGAATTGCAGGAGGGGCCGGCTGTTTTCCGTGCAGAAGCGTTCGAGGAAATGCAGCACGAGAAGGGGCACGTCTTCGCGGCGCTCGCGCAGCGGCGGAATGCGCATGTGGATGACATTCAAGCGATGGAATAAGTCTTCGCGGAAGCGGCCCTCGCGCACCAAAGTAAGCAGGTCGACATTGGAAGCGGCCACGATGCGCACGTCCACCTTGATTTGTTCGGTGCCGCCGAGGCGCATGAATTCGCGCTCCTGAATCACGCGCAGCAGCTTGGCCTGGGTTTCCGGGCTGATGGTGGCGATTTCGTCGAAGAAAATCGTGCCCTGGTCGGCCACTTCGAACAGGCCCTTCTTCGAGGCCACGGCGCTAGTAAAGGCGCCCTTTACATGGCCGAAAAGCTGCGACTCGAGGAGGTCTACGGGAATGGACCCGGTATTCACCGGCACAAAGGTTTTGTCGGCACGGGGCGAAGCCGAGTGCAGGGCCTTGGCGATGAGCTCTTTGCCCGTGCCGCTCTCGCCGCTGATGAGCACCGTCGAGCGGGAAGGCGCCACTTGCGCGACGAGATCCAGCAGGACTTGCAGTTTGTCGCTTTTGCCCACGATGTTCGGGAAATTGAAGCGCTGCTTGAGAGCGCGCTTGAGGTGAATATTCTCATCGCGGAGCCGGCGAGATTCCACGGCTTGCGCCACCTGCGCGAGCAGTTCATCGTTGGACCATGGCTTGGTGATGTAATCCATCGCGCCGTTCTTGAAGGCCGCGCGGGCCATGTCGATCGAGCCGTAGGCGGTGATCAAAACCACGGAGAGGTCCGGATCGCGGCGGCGGATTTCCTTGAGCATGTCGAGGCCATTGCAGTCGGGCAGGCTCACGTCCAGCAACAGAAGATCGTAGGGATGCTCTTCGAGCTTGGCGAGGCCGGATTCGCCGGTTTCGGCGCTGGCCACGCCGTAGCCTTCGCCCTTCAGCAAAATCTCCAGGCCCTCTCGAATCTCGGATTCGTCGTCGACGACGAGGATGGAACCCTTAGACATGAGCCGCTTTCCTGGCCGCGGGGAATTCGACATGGAAGGAAGTGCCCTTTCCGGGGGTCGAGCGAACGTCAATCTTTCCCGCGTGTTCCTTGATGATGCCGTAGCTCACGGAGAGCCCCAGGCCGGTGCCCCGGCCGTTGGATTTGGTGGTGTAGAAGGGATCAAAGATGCGATGGATGTCTTCGCGGGGAATTCCCGCCCCGGTATCCGCGACCTCGATTTCCACACTGCCATTGTGCGCCGCCGTGCGGACTTCGAGCATTCCGCCGCCGGGCATGGCGTCGCGCGCGTTCAAGAAGAGATTCAAGAAAACCTGCTGCAGCTTGTTCGCCGAGCCGTAGACGGGCGGCAGCGACTCGCCGAGTTCTTTCACCACTTGAATTCGCGCTGTCTTCAACGGATGGGTGACCAGCGAAAGCGTGTCTTCGACCACGCGGTTGACGTCCACGCTAGAGGCCTCGGCGGCCCCGGTGCGCGAGAAATTCAGCAGATTATTGACGATTTCGCTCGCGCGGAAGGTCTGCTTAACGATTTTATCGATGAGCGATTGGCGCGGGTCGCCGTCCGGCATCTGCTTGGCCAGCATCTGGATGTAATTCGAAATCACCGCGAGCGGCGTGTTCACTTCATGCGCCACCCCGGCGGCGAGCAGGCCGAGGGAGGTAAGCTTCTCCGTCTGGGTCATCTGCTCTTCCATGCGCTCGCGCTGCGTCACATCGTCGAACAGCAGAAGCCGTCCGATGCGCTCGTTGGACTTGCTCACAAGCGGCGTTATGGAAACGTTCAAGGTCAAATGTTTTCCCTGATGCTGGAGTCTCTGTTTATAGATGCCGGTGATGTGTTCCTGGTCGCCACGCGCGGCGATTTCCTGGGCCAATTCCTCGGGGAGCAGCGAACTGAGCCTGCGGCCTACAGCGTCGCGGCGCAAGACTCCGAAGAGCTGCTCCATGCGCGTGTTCCAGGATTCCACGATGCCATCCAAATCGACGGCCAGGACGCCGACGTTCAGGGACTCGACGATGTTTTCGCTGAAATCCTTGAGCCGTGCGATTTCCAGAGCCTTTTGCTCAAGTGAGCTGTAAAGCTGGGCGTTGTCGAGCGCGACGGCGACGTAGCCAGCAATGGTTTCGACCAACTCCACGTCGTCGCTCGAGAGAAAATCGCCGTCGACGGTCTTGCCGAGGCCGAGAATAGCAACGGTATGCTCCCGGATGCGGCACGGAATGAAGTAATTCAGGTCCAATTGCTCGAGCGAGCGGCGCACGGAGTCGGTGACATCTCTCGCCGCACGGGGGGACTCAAAAAAGAGCGCCCCACGGACAAACTCGGGCCGGGCCGGATCGAGGAAACTCAGGTCCATGGACCCGGAAAGACGCACACCCATGGAGCGCGCGAGACGCATGCTGCCCGGCTGCTCCGGGTCGTCCACGAAAATGGCCAGGCGGTCCACCAGCAAGGTTTGCGAGAGGCGGTCCATTACGGAGCCGAGCATGGGATCAAGCCGCACTTCGTTCGTCAGCGTGCGGCCAAATTCGATCAACGTGCGGCGGTAATCGAGGCGGTCGCGGTAGAAGAAGCGGTCCAGGCGGGCTTGAATCCATTCGCGGAAGGGTTGAAACAGAAATGCGGCGATGACAATGGCGATCATGCCTCCCACAGGCCCGGTGGCAGGCGCGTGGAAGAGATAAGTAATCAGCGCCACCAGAGAGAAGTAGACGGTGGCTACCGCCGCAGTAGCCGCGGTGTAGGCCAAGCCGCGCTTGAAGATGATGTCCACGTCCATCAAGCGGTAACGAATGATGGCGTAGGCGAAACAAAGCGGAATGAGCACCAAACTAATGACGCTGAGCTTCATCCACGCGGGAGGATTGAGACCGAGTGCTCCCGGAAGAATGTAAAGCAGAGAAACTGGGAGGCTGCCGGCCAGTGTTCCGCCCGTAAGCCATTTCAACTGCTGCCGAAGAACGCCGGAGGGCGCTCCGCGGTAATTCCTGTAGAAAACCAGGCCCACGACGATGAAGCAAGCCGCGAGATAGCCGAATTCCAGCTTGTCCAGAAGGATATAGGCGCCCAACCACGGCACAAACCCTAGAGCGTCTAGCGCCGTGCTCAGGTGAACCAACAGCAAGGCCGCCGGCAGAAGATAAACCGTCAGGAGTTTCGCCGTAGTGCGCAGCTTTGATTCCGTCCGGCCGGGGAAAATCAAAGCGAAATGGAGCAGCAAAGCAGGCACCGCCAGCCGCGCGATGACCTCTGACCAATAGATTTCCCAGTCGAAAGCATCCAGCTTTCCGCTGAAGTGGAACGACCAGAGGACGAAGGAAGCCAGACAGAAAATGTAGAAGTGCACGGCGCGGGGAGCGTTCCAGCGGCGAATGAAAATGAAAAGGCCGATGAAGAGGTAGAGCAAACCCACAGCGCGGAGGTAGTTTTCGGTTGCGAGCGGCTTTTGCGCCGGAGCGGTTACCAGCGGCGTTTCGAACTCTTGGCCGTTACGCGACAGCTTATAGTGAACCTCAGTCCAAAGACCGGCGCGCTCGAGCCGCCGCGCGACATCCGTCGCGCTTGAAACCGTGCCTCCGTTGAAGGCCAGCAGGAGGTCTCCCGGGCGTATGGCGGTATGGCTGGCAGGAGAATTCGGAGCAATGCCGCGAGCTTCGACACCGTGGTCCGTGTCAATCCAGGTGACCCCGTCGTACACCTGCTGGTAGCGGGTACGCTGGTCGAAATTCAATAAGGCAAAAATGACCGCAACCAGCGTGGCTAACGCCAGCACCACCGCTCCGAGGCTGACTCGCAGGTTCTGCTTCATGACCGTCGATGAATCGAAACGCTAATGCTCTAATCCGGAAGCACGCCAAAGTCCATTGTTTGGTAGGTCAGTTAGCAATGAACCCTAGCATCTTCAACAGCTTACAACGATGGCGGACACGACAGCCCCGATTCATCCAGTTTCTGGGAGGGTGGATACAGCTTTTGAGAACTTCCGGACTGCCTAGAACTGCACGCTTAGCCCACCCCGGAACGTCCGGAAGGAGGGGACCAGGACGATGTGGCCATCCCTGCTACTGGTCGGGACATAGCCCTGTGCCAACAAATTGTCGCAGTCCGCGATAGCCTCCCATCTTCCCAAAGCCCACTTCGGCAGCGGCTGACGCACCGTCAAGTGGAAATAGGGATCCATCTGATAGAGAGACTCACCATAACCATCGAGGCGGGACACCGCCGAGCCGCTGATCCATTTATACCCGGCATGGAACTTGGTGCCGAGGTGCGGTACCCTGGCCGAAATGCCTGCGCCGAGGGAATGACGCGGGGCGGTCTGCAGCACCTCGCGCAGCAGGTTGTCGAGGTCATTGCCCGGAGCAAGCACGCTCGCGTAGGAATAAAGGGCGGTGAATTCCGTTTCGCCTTGCAGTTTTCTGCGAAACGCCACGCGAGCGCCCCAATTACTGGACGCGCCCCCGTCATAGGCAAATCCCTTTGAAAAATAGTCCTGGAAATAATCAGCCCCGGGCAAGGTATCGCCGCCTAGACCATAAACGGCAATGTGCCGATTATCCTCGTGGAAACCGGAAAACTGAAGAACCCCACGAGCGCCGATCTTTCGATCCGCGGCGATTTCCTCATGCAACCCGTTTTGCAGCACAGGACGCCCGTCGCGCATGAGCAATGCAGGGAAGGCATCCAATTCGTTCAGAGCCGACGTTAGCATGGCGCCCGTCTGCCGATCCGTGGCCTCTAGCGGCGCAGGTCCTGTGGGCATCGAAGCAAAAACGAACTCCGCGAACCAATCCTGAGAAACCCGGTAATTGAGCTCGGCGCGAGGACGCAGCGAAGAAGCCGAAGTCCCGAGTCCCACCAAAACATATTCGCCGCCATAGCGCAGGAGCAAGCGATCGCCAAGCGCTAGCGCCCCGCCTTGGTCCAACCGCACGCCGCGAAAGCTCGGCCCGTCGGGGCCAATCTTGGCCTCGCGGAGCACTAACGCTGTATGCGGACCGGCGCCAAGGGTCCCTGAAGGCAGCCAAACTGAGGCGATGCCGCCGCCGGGCGCATCCTGGTCATAACTCATTTGCCCGGCAAAAAGGAGGCTGCTCGCACCCCCGAGTTTCTGATCGTAGGCAACCGCAGTTGCCGGTGCGGAAGCAATATTAGAAGGCGAAGCAGCGCGGAGGGCGCCGTCGGTGAATTCCATGCGAAGGCGGGGCACGCCCAGGTTGCGAGTGTCCGCATGGAGAGCGGCGGATGCCGAACCGGACTCATCCATCCATTCCAGAACGGGCCGCACGGATGCCGCCGAGCGCAGCACCCATTTCCAATCGTCGCGATTACTGGGCGCGTTCGAAGGCGTCCGCCGCAGTTGATCGAGCGTCGCATACATGGATTCCAGCTCGACGCGCACCACGGTGGTCAGATTGGGGTTCACACGAATGTGCTCTTCAAGGGTGGGAAGGAAGCCGGCAAGGGTAACGCGCAAGGTGTAAAGGCCGGGAACAAGTTTGTTGCCTTGGAAAATGCCTTGCGTATTCGTCAGCCAGTTGTGCGGCGCAGCGACTGGCGCCAATTCAGGAACAAGCTCGACGTTTGCGCCCATCTGCGGCGTGCCCGCCGTGTCACGCACCACTCCCGCAAGCTTGCCGAGGACTGGCTTAGCTTGCGCGGCCGCTGGCTTCGCAGCAAAAGGAGAAAGGCCAGCGGTCAGCACCAGGGCCCCCAGGACTCGGAGTCGCCCTTGTTTCACGTTACTTACCTCCCCGGTGCAGCACTCGCCGCGGTTCTGAGTTGCGGCGCGGCCTTCACCGTGAAATCCGCGGTACGCGAAATGGTCTGATTGGAATGCGTGTCCGTCGCGTCCACTTCCAGCGTGTACTTGCCCGGCGGGAGCGTAGCGAGGGGCAAGAGCCTCTCAATGGTGACCTGCTCCCCGGTTTGCTTCATGTCCTCTGAAGTTTCCTTGAACTGCATGCCCGGCACGGGTTCGTTGCCCTTCTTGACGGTAAACAGGAAATTCGCGCTGGATTTATGCGTCGTGTCATCCGGCTTCAGGTTATAAACCTGCATGTAGATGCCCATGCGGTCAGCGGTGGTGAAATCGCCTTCAAGCCGCGGCCGGACTTTGGAAGAGCCCAACACAAACATGCCGGTTCCGATTTGCTTCGCGGGGACCTGCTCGATCTGGTCGGCAAGAATCAGGGAACTCGCTTCGAGCTTGTCGTCCTCATAGCGGGGCACAGCCAGCCGATTGTTCACTGCGCCGACGTTGCCGCTTTGTACGTCTTTCAGCACCAAATCCAGACGATACAGGCCAGGACGCAGAGGGACGGCCTTCTGATAAATCGATTGCAATTTCATCGACTGCTGGAAGAGAGAATCGGGGATATCGTGGTTGACGGAATCCTCGAACGTCTGCACCACGCGCCCCGTGAGTGTCGTGATACGCCCAAAAATATTGACGACCGCCGAGTGAATGCCATCCTTGGCTTGGAAGGAAAGCTGGTTGTTGGGAATTTGGATGGTAATCGGGACCAACACGGTGTCGTTGGTGACCTTCAGGTAGTCGGTACGCCAGTTAAAATGCATCTGGTCGCGAACAATTCGTGAAGTCACCACCGCTTCCAAATCCTTGAACTTGACTTCGGGCGGCTTTTGCACCTTGGCGTAGAGCTCAAGGCGGTTGAATTCATCCATGCTGGCAGGCGTGCCGCCCATGGCAGTCGGCAGGTTCGTGCCGTCGGAACGGGTAAAGCGATCTGCTTTGGAAGCCATGCCCATGGATTCCATCAAGCTCAACCCCGCGCCGGGCACGTGCAGGAGGGCGTCCTTTTCCGAAGGATCCATGGTCAAGTGGTATTCGCCCGAGCCGCTCGGATCGACGAATTCCAAAATGATGTTCTCTCCGATGCCTTCCAAATAGCGGTAGCGCCAGGTTTCCCAAGGATAGGTGGAAGTCGAGCCGCCGCCTTCTTCCATTGGGCGATCGTAGGTGCCGCCGGTCGGATGCGAGTCAATTTCGTCCGGCGGGCCCCACATGATGTACATGCGGCCGCGGTCGGTCTTCCAGCCGGGAATACCCGAGGCAAAGTGTTCGTTCGCGTAAGCGATGCGGCGGTAGTGCTCTTCCTTGAAATCGTTGTCTGGCAGGTCCGGATTGCTGCTGCGGCGCAGCCAGAACTGCTCGATGAATTGCTCGCGTTCCTCGTTGGTTTGTAGCTGGAGAAAGGCGTTGCGCTCTTCCGGAGTAATGATGTAGACCACATCTTCGTTCAGCCACTGTTTGTAAGCGTTATCGAGTTCTTTCAGGGTCTGCTTCATCTTGCGCTTGGTGGCTTTATCCAGCTTTTTGGCGGGAGCCGGCGTGTCGCCGGAATCCTGTTGATCCTGGGCAAGAGCTGCCGGCAAGAAGAGGCTGAGGGAGAAAAGCAATATAACCGCAGTTCGCATAACCCGTGCCATGAAGACACCTCAAGCTTTGAGACGTTCGGATTCTACCCCCCGGAAGGTTCTCCGTCAATCAGCGTAATCCCTTGCATTCCTGACACTTGTCCCCTATTCGCTCTTAGACCGCAGGTGGGCTGACTTTGGTTGCCTGGCAATTTTGACCGGAGAAGGAAGAGCAGCCGGTAAACGGAAACCAAAGATTTACAGAGATGGGGGCCTTGAATGGAGAGGCGCACTGAGGATGAGAAAACTAGCTCGAAAGAACCTACTGAATGCGTTGCGCCTGGCCGTCAGACCCGACGAGCGCATCGAAGATGGCCAACACGTGCCGCCGGTAATCCACCATGCGCTCAAAAACATCTTTGAGTTGCGGGTCGCGTTGCGCTTCCCGATGCCATTTCGCGAGGACGGCACTGGGCACCTCAATATCGCGCCGCAATTGATCGGCAGAATGACCGCGCAAGAACAAGCCGTAGAAAAACGCGGCTTCGCGCTGCGGATACTCAAGATCCTGAGGCGAATCAACAGGTACGAATTGTGGCGCCGTGGCCATGAAGAAAAATGCAGTTTACCCAAAAGCGTTTCCGCGTCAAGTAGGACTTGCGTTTTCCTGACGCGTGGCAGCTAACCCTCCCTCTTCTATGGCTTTTCGGGGAGCCCTCGAAAAGACTCCGCCGAGGCTCGGCAGCCGTTGCGAGGCGGCTTTGAAGCCTTTAAAATAAAAAGAAGGAAGATATGGTGAAGTCAGGCAATTCGGGAAAGGCTTCGGCCACGGGCCGCACGGCGCGCCGCTTCTTGCGACTCAGTGCGCTCGGGGGAATGCGCGCGATTGAAATTGACCCGGAGCAGTTTCGCCGCGAGCTCTCGGAGAAATACGGTTTATGGGTTCCCAATTTTGTGCGCCTGAAGGACGTCCCACTTGAGCATCTGGACGCCGTCGCCGATAAGCTGATCCGTGACGCGGAGTGGTTGGCATTGCTCGAGGGTGCGGGGCTCGGGCTGGGCGGCATGATCACGATTGTGCCGGATGCGAGCTTCCTCGCGGTCATTACCTTGCGTCTCGTACAGCGGCTTGCACTCCTCTATGGATTCGAAACGCGCGAGGCCGATCAACGCGTAGAAATGTGGAAAGCTGCCGCAGCCGCGTGCGGCATTGATTACGGCAAAGATTTAGCCGAGAAACAAATGTGCAAAAAAATCGCGCCGCGCCTCGCAAAGCAGTTGGCGGAAAAGTTCGGAACCGAGACCGCGGAAAAGTGGGTCGGGCGGCTGGTCCCTCTAGCAGGCTCAGCCATCAGCGGCGCTTTGAATTTTTCTTTCGTGCGCGGCTGGGGCCGTCGCGTACAGCGTCATTTGCGGGCGAGGCATGTGGAAGCAAAAGCGCCCGCAGCACGGCCGTCGGAAGCCTATACCGCTGCGTAGCATCCGCGGTCCACAGAGATAGAGTTTGGAGCTCCTGCAAGGAAGTCCGGGAGGTGCGTATGCGGGGAATTGCGAGAGTCGGTTGCGTGGCAGTCCTCTTTGCTGGGGCACTAGCGCTCACCTTTGTTCCCCTCGGTGCGAATTCCGGATCGTTTCGAGGGCAAGAGGCTGCTCCATCCGCGACGGACAATGATGTTCCCGCGTATCATGCGCAGGCTCCCAAAGGCGAGTTGCCTCTGACGATGAACCCAGAGCTTTTCCGCGAACCGCTGCTGCAAAACGCCTACGCGATCGCCGCGAAGATCAAGAAGACGCTCTACCAGCAGCCTTGCTATTGCCATTGCGATCGCAGCAAGGGACACACGAGCCTGCTTGATTGCTTTACCAGCCAGCACGGCTCCGGCTGCGGCACCTGCGTCTACGAGGACCTCTATACCTACGAACAGGTTCGAAAAGGCAAAACGGCGGCTCAGATCCGGGCAGGGATCATCAAAGGGGAATGGAAGACGGTGGATGCTACGAAGTACGGTCAGACGGTGCCGGCCAAATAATGAAATGGTTTATGCAGATTAAACGGGTGGTTTGCATTTCCATTGTGTCGCCAGAAGTTTCTTGTTCCATCCCGGGGCAATTCGTAAACTAGCCTGGCCCCGGCCAAACAGCAACAGGAGGAAGAATGCATTCTCGCCTCAAGTGGAGTGTGTGCCTGCTGGGGGTCGCCGCTTTGTTCGTGGCGGCGGACATCCCGGCGCGGGCGCAGGACCAGGAACACGTCGTTTCGCTGAGCGAGCTGAAGAAAGACGCGGCTCGTGCGGCCGAGACTCGTCAAGCGAATGAAGAAGCTGTACGAACATTGCTTTCTTCCGAACCGGGCCAGAAGGCGCTGCAATCGGCCAGGCTCGATTACCGGAAGGTGGATAAGGCCGTTGGCCGATTGAGCGACGAAGACCTCGCCAAGCTGGCGGAGCGTTCCCGGCAGGCGCAAGCCGATTTTGCCGCCGGACGCATCTCCGACCGCGACATGCTGTGGATTATCCTCGTCGCGCTCGTCATCGTCCTCCTGGCGGTGGCGGTGCGTTAATTCGCTAATTCCTGGGAGTTATTTGTTACGCGCTCGAAGCGAGCCATCTTCGGTTTGTTCCTGATGCTGTTTCTGGGGCGCGCCTTCGAAGCGGCGCCTCAGGAAAACGCGGGAGTCTGGCTCGATGTGCCGTTCGTCAGGCAGAGCGAAGATGGCTGCGGGTCCGCGGCCATTTCTATGATCCTGCGGTATTGGAATGCCCATGGCGTTCGAATCGACGCCGAGCGCTCGGATGCATCCGCAATTCAGAAGCAGCTTTATTCACACGGGGCGCGCGGCATCTTCGCTTCCAGCATGCAGAGCTACCTCAAAGCCTCCGGCTTCCTGGTTTTTACCCTGGCTGGAAGCTGGACCGACCTGGAAGAACATCTGAAGCAGGGGCGGCCGTTGATTGTGAGTCTTCAACGCGGCAGCGCCCGCGCTCCGATGCACTATGTGGTGGTGACAGGAATCGATTGGCAACACGACGCGGTTTTCCTCCATGACCCGGCTCGTGGCAAACTCCTTCGCGTCGAGCGGGCAGACTTTGAAAAACAATGGCGGTCCAACCGCAACTGGATGTTGCTGGCGGTCCCCGAAAAGGCGGCGTGATCCGCTTCTTCCTTTCGCTGGTCGCGTCATTACTGGTTTCTACGGCCGGTTTCAGCCAAGAGCACATGCCGGAGCAAGCGCGACTTGCCGCCGCGCAGAAAGCGTTCGACGCCGCCGATTGGGAGGAAGCCGCGCGAATTTCTGAAGGGCCGGCGGATCAACCGCCCGAGCTGGACTTGCTGCGAGGGCTGGCGCTTTCGCGTTTGGAGAAATGGGACCAAGCAAGGGCGGCATTCGAAGCGGGCGCCCGAAAATCTCCAGGCGATTCGCGTTTTCCAGTGGAGCTTGCGGGCGTCGCGTATAAGCAGAAGAATTTTCACCTTGCCAAGAAAGACCTGCAAACCGCGCTGTGGTTGAATCCGCGCGGGGCATACCCGCACGAATTCCTCGCGACAATTTATTTCCTGGAAGGAAATTTGGAGGCCGCAGTGAAGTATTGGAATTTCGAAGATAAGCCGCGGCTAAGAAGCGTGGCATTCGTGCCGTCGCTGCAATTGTCCAAATCGTTCGAGAAACGTGTTTTGGCTTTCAATGCTCCTCAAGTGCTGACCGCTGGGGCGATGCTCACCACGGAATCGCGCCTGGACAACCTGGGTATTTTTTCAGGGCGCCGCATCGAACTCACAGCCGCGGAATCCGGAGATTACGATCTGACTGTGCATCTGAAGGAAAGGGACTTCGGAGGCCCTTCCAAAGCGGAAGGGATCGTCTCCCTCTTGAGTGGCCTGCCCTACGGAACGGTTTATCCCGGGATTTACAAATCCCTGTTTACGACCATCCAAGTTTGCGCTTGAAGTTCTACGCGGATGCCCGCAATGAGAATTGGAACTTGTCGCAAACTTTCGCGGGCGCCGTTACTCCTATGACGGATCTAAACCTGCGGCGGATTGTCGCGGGCGCTGAATTTCGCGGCGTTAGCAACGGGCGCTCGAGTTGGAGCGCGGGCGCCGAAGCCGGCAATCGCAACTTTCGCAATGTGGGCAGTTCGCTCCCGCGGGCGCAGCGTACACCTTTCACCGGCGGAAATTCTGTGGGTGGCTGGCTAGGTGCGGAACGGACCTTGGCGCGCGTTCCGGAACGCCGCTTCACGCTGGATTCGTCCGTCAAGGCCACGGCAGGCCGCGAGTTTGCCGGTGCGCTCGGACCTTTCGCCACACTCCGAGGGGCACTGCGCGCCGAGTGGTTCCCCCAGGCGAAAGGGGACGATTACGAGATGCGCGGGCGGATTCGCGCGGGCGCAACCGCTGGCAAAGTTTCGCTCGACGAACTTTTTCAATTGGGTGTGGAGCGCGATAACGATCTGTGGCTTCGCGGTCATGCGGGAACGATAGACGGCAGGAAGGGAGCCGCGCCGCTCGGGCGGCGATACTTCCTGGCCAATTGGGAAACGGACAAAAACATTTACGGAAACGGGCTTTTCAGCCTGAAGCTGGGGCCGTTTCTGGACAACGGCGCCATCGCAGAGTCCTCAGGGTTTTTCGGTTCCCAGCGCTGGCTGTGGGACTCCGGCTTGCAATGCAAGGTGCGCATCCTCGGCGGAGTGACTGCCGTCTTCTCTTACGGGCGCAATCTGCGGGGCGGAAAGGGGGTGTTCTACGGAACAGCGCGGCGTTGACGCGGGAGCGTCGAGCCCGCGCTTAGAAGGGAATGACCGCACTCCCGGCCAGCTGAAAATGGTCTTGCGTTTGATAAAAGAATCCAGCGTGCACGTAATCTCCTTCCGCACGGAAGGAGATGCGGATTCCAGCGGTAATCCGCCCCGCCGCCGAAGTGCATGGCATACGAGTTGCGGCCGCCTGGAACCGTCTCGGGACCTTCATGTCCACCACCAACAATCGCGTGCAGCCAGGGCTCCCATCGTTTTTGGCGCCACGCCACTTTAGGGCCTCCGCCATAGAGGGCTATTTTCGCGCCATGACCTCCAAATGCGCCGGTTAACCCCCTTCGACACCTAGCCACTCGTTTAGAAAATAAGTGACGGTAGTCTTTATTCCGAATTCGTTGGAATTGAAAACCGAGGACCGAAAACGAAACCAGGCGAACGCCAGGCCGAGTTGCCAGCGATAGTCATCTCGGCCTCCATAAACGAACCTCGGATCGGGGGAAGGCGTGGCTGGCTTAGGCGGAACGGGTTCCGCTATCAGGGCCGTGCCCACATGGGGTGCCGGGAAGAAAGGTGTTGCCTTTGTGCGGGGTTGCGCGAACGAATCTGCAACGGCAAGAAAATCAGGCAGCGTAACCCTCTCGGCCGATGTCGTGGAGAACTCCGGCGCCGCGTTGTCCATATTCATGACGGGATTCGGGGTGTTGACTTGCCCCTGCGATCGGCACACCGCCCCCAACAGCAGCAACGCAGACACAAACAGACTTTTCATGATGTGCCTCTCCGAGGGCTGCCCCCCCAAGCCTGCCCGCCACACCGCTACGGTAAACAACACCAGAACCTTTGTCTACGCTCTTTCAAGTCCACAAGGCAAAAGGAAAACCTTCAGGCGAACGTTCGCCCGCTAACGAAGACGCCTTGGCGGCCGAACTGCTGTGAAGGAGCATGAAGTCGTGCTGGGAGTTCCCGTTCAACCGCATTCGCGTTTGACGTCAGGAGTTTTCGTACCGCTGCAAAACCCGCCAGGGAGCGCGCCCGCGAGGGAACTTGAGTCCCACGAAAAAACGCGATTTGTCGAACCTCTCGCAATAGACAACTTCCCCTTGCATGGGGGGCCCCTGGTCAACGGGGGCCACCTCTACTTGATCTCCGGGTTGCCAACGATGCGTGGAGCAAACGCGCACGCCGCGGGAACTGAGATTATCGGTGTAGGTTTTTTCTTCGACTTCAATACCCCCGGCCTCGATAGCCGAGAGCCGCACCACCACCATGACGGGGAGTCTTTTTTCGGTTCTGCCGGTTAAATTTTTATCAAAATACATAACGTATACATGCCGCGCAAGCTTTTTACTGGCCAAGACCGACGCTGTTTGCGCCGCACTGAACTGGGTTCGAGCTGTGGCTTTCGGTGGAAAGTCAGATTCCGGGCGACTGGGCTCGTGCGTGGACCATTGATGTGTGGCGTCTGCCTTGTCTCTGGGGGCCTGCTCGAAAAGCCGCCAGAATGCTGTAGCCTTTTTATTAGATGGCGATTGCAGAACCGGTGCAATCCGTTGTAGACCGTATTAATCTGTTAGGAAGTCCAAGTAGTACTCAGGCCGACTCCTGCCTAATGATTTATCTGAACGGCTGGGACCTCTACCGGCCGTGGCGCAAGTACTGATCGGTCTTGCTTAGCCAGTCTTCGCGGGGAGGGTCAAAAACGTCGAGATCTAGAGTGTCTTGTAAGGCCCAGGCCTCGTGGGGCATGTTCGGGGGGATGCACAGGACCTCGCCGGCGCGCACGACGATTTCTTTGCCGTCGATGGCAAACTTGAGCGCGCCTTCCAGGATGTAGGTGACCTGTTCGTTAGGGTGATGGTGCAGCGGCACATGCGCGCCTTTCTTCAGAAACACGCGCGCCAGCATGATCCTATCGCCCACAACCATTTCGCGGCCGATGAGCTCATTCAACTGCTCATGTTCCACACTTTTCCAGGGGATGTATTTCGCCTGCGTCGAGGTGCTCATCGGCCATCTCCATAAAGCTTCACGGCGTTATCGTGCAGGTACATGCGGGCGAGTTCAAGCGCTCTGGCCTCCGTGAACGCGCCTTCCGCCACGAGTTCGGCAAGCGCGGCGGCCACAGCGGTTCGCGCCGAGCGCGCCGCCAGCCAGAACGTTTCCTCCGCCCCTACCGCGTCGTTGAAAGGAAACGCGTCGGACCCAAACATGATTTTGTCGGGAAACAGCGAGATCCATTGCTTCAGGATGTTCTTCAGCTCCGAAGGATAAACGTAATAACCCATCAACGAAGAATCCGTGTACACGTTTTTCGCCGCGGTCAGCCAGATCATTTCAAGCGTGTGGGGATAACCGCCATGAATCAGCACGAACTTCACGTTTTTGTACCGCGGATCGCGCAGCACGTTTTCGAGATTCAGCGGGTTGCCGTTCGTCAGGCGGAAGTAATCCCCGATGCCCACGGCGCTGTGAAAATGCGCCGGGAGATTGAGCTTCCCCGCTTGATCGATCAGCACGCGAAACACGTAATCCTGGAAAGTAGTGTATTCGTCGTCCGAAGGCACGCCCCCCGCATGATACTTCGCGTAAATGGCCTCCGCTGTAGCGCGCCGCGGGTCGCCAAAATAAAGTGACCGGAAATAGGCGGCTTCGAACTTCATGGCTACGCCACCTTTCTTCTGATTGTCGGCCAGCGTTTGGCGCACGAAATTTTCGTATCCGGAAAGGTCTCGCGGCAAGCCGCTCACGCCTTCCTGCTTCATGTAGCGCTGAAGCACTCTTTCCTGTAGCGGAATGTACACGGCCATATCGCCGTTCTTGCCCGCTTGGTCGCGATTGTCAAAGGGAAACAGAAACGAATCCACGAAGAAAACCCAGTGGAAGCGTTGGGGATCCAAATATGGCGCAAGCGCCACACGATTGGCGAGGCACGTTTCGATGTTCAGCTTGTCCAGAATGCTGTCCCAATACGCCGTTGTGCCGGAAGCTTCGGCCGCTTTCTTCTTGTCGATGAGCCATTTGGCGTGTTCAGGCTGGAAGTCAGCGTAAGGATAACCGAAAAGCGCCTTCGCGGCGGCCACGAATTCAGGATTGTCCTCGCGCAACCGAATCACGGAGCTTTCACCAGGCGGGGCGGCCATCGCATCCATGTCCGAATCATCGGGAAACGTAGCGTGCGAGTGATTGTCGTAGATGGGAATGGTGTCAATGTGCTCGAGCAGGCGCTCATAGATTTTCTGCACGTCGCCGCTCGGTAGCGGCTTGGCCTGCCCACGCGTGGCCGCTGCTGAACACATGGCCACAAAAGAAATCGCAAGGATACGAATCATCTGGTTCATCGGCACCATGCGGGCTCTCTTTGAGAATTATTGATGGTTGTTCACCGCGAAACCGCGGCGCGCCAGTGCATCGACACCCTCTGCATGCGCTCGAGCGCGTCTTCGAGCAGGTTCCGCGCGCTCACCAGCGAAAACCTCAGGTACTTCCTTCCGCCCCGGCCAAACGCGGCTCCCGCGATTCCCGCGACGCCGCCTTCTTCAAGCAAAATCGTGTGCACCTCTTCGGCAGAGAGCCCCGTCTCCTCGATATTCACCCACGCGTAGAACGCGCCTTGCGGCGGCTGGCAACGAAACCCGGGAATGCGATTCAGCCCGGCGACGAAAAGTTCTCGACGCTTGCGGTATTCCTCGACCATCGCGTCCACGGCCCCCGTGGTATCGCGCAGCGCTTCGATGGCCGCCACCTGTGTGAACTCCGCAGCGCAAGTAAACGTGTTCAGCACCAGCAAATCCATGGCATCGATCACCTCGGCCGGCGCTGCGGCATATCCTAGCCGCCAACCGGTCATCGCGAAGGTTTTCGAAAAGCCGTCAATAATCACCGTGCGCTCGGCCATGCCAGGAAGCGCCCAAATGGATTGATATTCGCCGCCAAAAAGTATTCGCGCATAAATCTCGTCGGAAACAACCCACAGATCATGTTGCCGCGCGAGTTCGGCAATTCTTTCGAGCGCGCTCGAACTGAAAACGGTGCCGGTCGGATTATTCGGCGAATTGAAAATGATCATGCTGGTCCGCGGCGTGATCTTCGCGGCGATCTCTTGCAAATCCGGCTGAAACTGATTTTTCTCTTCCAGGCCAAAGGGCACTGCTTTTGCCCCAAGCCCGCGCGTGAAGGAGGGATAAATCGGAAAGCCGGGATCGGGGTAGAGCACTTCGTCGCCCGGCTCGATAAGCGCCATCATGGCCAGCGAAAGCGCCATCTTGCAGCCCGGCGCCACCAGCACCTGCCCCGCCGCGACGTCCAGCCGCCGCGTGCGCTTTAAATACGCAGCGATGGCTTCGCCGAGGGCCGGCAAGCCGCGGGTCGCGCAATAACGGTCGCGCCCCGCCACTACGGCCGCGCGCAGCGCATCCACTATCGGCGCTGCAGGATGAAAATCCGGTTCGCCGAGCTCCAAGTGAATGACCGAACGGCCCAGCCGTTCCAGTTCCTTGGCGCGGGAGTACACCGCTAGCGCGCCTTCTCCATGCAACTGCGAAATGCGCGATGCAATGCGGGTCATCGGTCGAAGCCGCAAAAGATCGTATCACTGTTCAGGCCGCCGCGAGGCTCTGTAGTCAAGTTCCCTGCTTTGCGGCCTCGGGATGGAAATTCTAGATGCCAACTCTCCGCTAGGCAGCCGCGCGCGTCTCTCCATGAGAAGACAATTTGGTTTCGCGGCCTAGAACGCGTAGCGCAGCGAAAACTGAATCAACCGTGGCGTGCCTAGTGTAGAAAAAATCTTTCCAAACGTGCCCGCGTTCGTTGGATTTCCCGCAGGGTCATGCGTGATGGTTTCCACATCCGTCACCGACGGGTTGGCAAAATTCGCGTGATTCCAGATGTTGAAAAAGTCGGTCGTGAACCGCAGCGAGTGCTTTTCGGTAAGCTTGAGACTCTTGATGAGCGAGAAATCCCAGTTCTGTTGGCGCGGGCCGCGATAGGTATTGCGGCCCAGGTTGCCAAAGCCGGTTACGACGCCATCTCCGCCCTGCGCGGTAGTCAGGACAGGAACGGTGGTGAAATTGGACACGTTCAAATAGCCGTTATTCACTTCGTTCTGAATCCCGCCTCCCGCGTAGCCCTTCCGAACGGTTCCTCCCGGCGCAAGTTCTCCCGTCAGCGTGGTTGTGAAGCCCGGCCCGATGTAAGCGGACCCCGCCGAGGAATCAATGACCGTGAAAGGCGTTCCGGATTGAAAAATGGTAATGCCGCTGACCGCCCAGTTGGCCAGTAGTCCATGCTGCCATCCCGTGGCAGTGGACAAAAACGGCAGGTCGTAACGATAAGAAACCGACAGGCGGTGTGTACGGTCAAAGTCGGAGAGGCCGCGGGAATCACTCAGGTTGGATTCATCGTTGTATACCGTGGCAAACGCCGTGTTTCCGCTGGAGCCTTCATCGATGGACTTCGAAAAGGTGTACGCGGCTTGAAAATAGCCCGGGCCCCAGCGGCGAGACAAAGTGGTCTGCAGCGAGTTGTAATGCGAATAGGCCGCGTTGTCAAAAATCTCGAAACCGTTGTACCCGTCGATCTGCGGATTAGCGGAACGAATGGGCCCATTGGCGATGGTATTGGTCGTAATGGGTATGCGGTTTCCGCTTGCATCGGTAACGATGATCGGGTTGGTGGGGCTCGCCAGCCGTTCCGGAATGTCTGTGCGGGTCGATCGCAGATGGAGCCCGTGCGTTCCGATGTAACCGACCTCGAGAATCCACCGCCTGCCAAGGTCCCGCTGGATGGTCAAGTTCCACTGCTGCGTGTTCGGCACGACGAAATGCCGCGGAACCGCCAGAGTGAACACAAACTCCGTGGGTATGCTCCCGGGACTGTTGGCCGCGCATTGATAATTTGGCGGAACCCCGGGCATATTGGGATTACCGCTGAATCCGGTAAACACCGATTGGCACGGAATGAAACTCGGATCCAGCTTGCCTGCCGGCGGGATCGCGTTTGGATTGGAACCCAATCCTGTGGCCGGGTCGCAGTACGGGCTGTAAGGCAGCGGGTTGGTAGCGGCACAGGGCGCGAAGAAATTCGTGAATCCATTCGCGGGGCTCCCGGCAAAAACAATAGGCAAGATCGGAGCCTGGAACGAAAGTTGATCGACGCTGCCCACATCTTCCCGGACATAATAGATACCGAAGCCGGCCCGCACCACCGTTTTGCTGCTTCCGGCAAAGTTGTACGCCAAACCGACCCGCGGGGCGAAACCTGTCGAGTAGTCGTTCTTATAGGTGGTGTCGCTTCCGCTGCCGGTAAATCCCGGCACTCCCAAGTGATTGGCGCAACCACCGTAAATCATGGGATATTGATGGTTCGCCGCCAGCTCCTCGTCAATGTTGCCAATGTGGCACAGCTTGTCGTAGAAAGCCCCGTTTGCTTCCAGGCGCACTCCCAAATTTAGAGTCAGGTCCTTGGTCGTCTTCCAATCGTCCTCGGCGAACAAACCGAAATTGCCCGCCCGGTAGCGGTGGTTGTACAGCCCGCCGCCTCCAAAACTGGAAGTCGCCGAGCCTTCCAAAAAGCTCTGAAAATCCGTCAGCCCCGGTGCGTTGACGAAAAACAATTGCCCGTTGAACGTCTGTGGAAATTTCTTGTCCAAGTTGACCCGGATGGTCTCGCCGCCAAACCGGAGATCATGCGCTCCTTTGATCCAACTCACGGTATCCACGAAATTGAAATTGTTTTGAATCTGGAATTGATCGGCTGGCGGCGTCGGGCCAATCTGGAAACCCGAGGAACCGAAGGTGAATTTGTAAATGGACTTCGTAATGTTGCTCGTCGGTCGGTTAATCCCCAGATCCGCGGCCGTCACCGGGGGCACGTTGACCAGGCTGTCATTGATGCGCACAAATCCGAAGCGGAAATCATTGACCAGCGAGGGGCTGAACAGATGCGTCTCGTTGACGCTGAAAAACCGCGCCCCGACGGGAATGTCGTAGGGAAAGTCCAGATCGGTCGAGCTGATGCTGCTTGCCAGTGTCCCTCCCAAGGAAGCCTCCAAGCCGCCCGCGCCGAAAGGCAGGAAGGATTCCGAAGCGGAAAAGAAGAAACGCGCCGATATTTTGTCCTGGCCGCCGCGGAATTCGCGGTCCCAGTTGGTAGTGAACTGGTCGTCCGTGTATTTCCCGGTTCTGCTTACGACAAACGGCGCTGAGTTCAACGTCACCTGGCAGGTAACCGGGTTCACGCTCACACCGGGCGCGCCGGGCAAAGAGGGAATCAGATACCCGCCAGTTGTATTTCCAAACTGGTTGCTCTTGAACTGCAGCAGTTTCAGAACCACCGGATCAATGCCGGGCAGCGGCATCGCCGGGCACGATCCCGCCGCGGGGGTGCTGAAGTCGGCAATCATTTCGTTCACGAAATTGGGAGAAGTGCGGTCGGACGGCAGGATCGGGAATCCCGGATTGTCAATCTGCGTTCCGGGAGACAGGGCGCTCCGCTGCCTCGTCCCCTGATAGTTCACAAAGAAAAATCCTAGTTTCTCTTTTCCTACCGGCCCGCCGAGACTCGCGCCAAAGATGTTCTGCTTGACCGGTGGCCTGGGTTGCCTCGTGGCGTTGTGGAAGAACTCGTTCGCGTTCAGAGCGTCGTTGCGGAAAAACTCGTAGGCATCCCCATGAAGCTCGCGCGTGCCGCTCCGCAGCACGGCATTTACGTTTCCTCCGCCATTGCGTCCCTGGCTCGCGTCATACAAAGACGTCTGTACCTTGAATTCCTGGATGACATCGGGATTCGGGAGGGGAACATAGTAGCTCTGCGCCACGTTGTAGTCCGTCGCGCTGATTCCTTCGATCAAGTAGTTGTTGTTGTCCTCGCGCTGCCCGTTCACAAAGATTTTTACCACAGCGGACCGTTTCCGTACCGAGCGATTGGCCGGTGGTAGCATTGCTGGTATCGACTGTGGTGACTTGTGCCGAAATCTCCACCTTCTCGCTGACCTCCCCTGGCTTGAGCGTGATTGTGAGTTTGGTGGTTTCCGTAACCCGCACTTCAATGCCATCCGCCCTGGCTCGAGCGAACCCCGCTTTGTCGACGACCACAGAGTATGTAGCCGGGGGGAGCAGCGGCACAACGAACGATCCGTCCGAACCTGTGGATAGCTTTCGAACTACCACTTCCGTGCGCGCATCGATGATTTGCACGTCCGCGCCAGCTACCGAGCCGCCGCTTGTGTCCACCACGCTCCCGCTGATGGCCCCCGTCGCGCCGCCTTGACCGAAAGCGCGCAAACCGGTCAGTACACCAACGAGCAACACGGCCCCGGAAAAGAGAACCCTAAATAGTGTTTTCATGAATCTCGTCCCCCTAGCGATGAGACTTCGCCCTCCGCAATCGCGTGCCAACTCAAGTGCTTAAACGCCCCACTTCCGGTATCGGGATAAGGACGAAAGGGTAGGGAACACAAAAGCGGACAACCTGGACGTCCCCCCGCGGTGTGAAACTAGCGTTTCCCCATAGGAGTGTCAAGAAACGAATGAATCGTGCCCCGGATGCACGTTATTCGCCCTGCGCGTTTCTCCCCCTTGACGCCGACAACCCTCGGCGAGACTATCTCTTAGGGATTTCAAGCGCGTAACGTGGCGCTTCTCCCTGCCGTCTAATGTTTAGGCCGCGTCCCCGCTAGGGGGTGAATTATGACTTCCCGCAAACTGCTTCCTGTGCTGTTTCCAGGTTTTCTCGTAGCGCTGTTCCTGGGCGGGCCGCGCGCTTCCGCGGGCACGAGCCATGCCCGCATCATCCGGCTCAGCGTGGTCACCGGCGACGTGCGCTTCGCTACAAAAACGCATGGAGATCCGTTGGCCGACTCGAAGGCGGACTGGGACAGGGCCCCGTTGAACCTGCCCATGCGACAAGGCTACGTTCTCTCTACCGACAACGGGCGCGCCGAAGTGGAATTTGAGAACGGCACGCTGGCTTTCTTGAAGGAAAACACGGTTCTTGAGTTTTACGACCTTTCTTTGAAAGACGGCGCTTTGATTACCCGCCTGGTTTTGCGGCAAGGCAGCGCTTCGTTTCATGTGAACCCTTTGGAGGGCGATTATTTCAGCGTGACCGGCGGAGATTTCACTGTTGAAGCAGGCCGCCGCGCGACCTTCCGTCTGGATAATTTTGACGATG
>QHYI01000218.1 GCA_003223245.1 Acidobacteriota bacterium | reverse complement strand
CCACCAACATGGTCGTAATGCCAGTGCGTGTTCAGAAGAAACCTCACTGGGCGCTTTTCCATACCGTCCAGGGCTTTCTGAATTGCCGGATTTGCAGCGGGCTCCGGGTGATCCACCAGCAAGTAGCCGTCAGGACCCGCGAGTACAACTATGTTAAACGGGGCTTACTTATCGTTTGCCGACCATCCGCCACCGATTCGACAGCTTTCGGTCAGAGCTCGAATTGAGACGGCAACTGCGGCCGCTTCTGCGGATAGCGGGTTTCAGGCACGGTTCATTACTAAATCACGAACGCCTAGAAAGGAGAACACGCCGTGAAGAAACATCGAATCATTGTGAGCGCAGTCCTGCTCGTATTGGCTCTCGGGACTCTGGCGTCTCAATTCGCACAGGATGCTTCCACCGGCCCTGAAAAACGTAGCCTGGAAAGGCGCGCGAGCATGCTCGGCCTCGTTAGGACAATTGGTACAGCCGAAGTAGGGGAGCTTGATAAGTACGGCTCGTACGCGTCATGGCAGACTCTTCTAGCGCACGAGCCAAAATATTTGAACGCGTGGCTCGCAAGATTCTATTACGCGAAGGAAGCCAACGTGCATTTCGGTGACATGCCAGAAATGTTGCCTGGTTGGAATCGGCGTTTAAATGTGCATACTGACGGCCAAGGTGACGACCTCCTATTAGAAGACGCAACCGACAAAAACGGGTATGCAGCGCTCCTTGACGAACGTGCAGTAATCAGGGAATGCAAAAGGCTCCAGTGAACCGCGATTCTAGCTGCGCGAACTCCCGGTTAGTCGACCAAATCGGAAAAGTTCGGCCCAGTACCCACATGGACGCTCCACGTTAATCGTCCAGGTGACTGACGTGACTGATTCGTTGAGCTTGATCCGGACCAGCTGGACGTCCAAATCGCTGTTGATTTACGCTTGCGATATGGGAACCCGGTCAGCCAAGCTGGATGTTTTCTTGACCAATGGGAGAAAGGGTCTATTCGCCGTCGCACCAATCGCTAAGGACGAGATTTTGATCGACTTGAACGGGGAAGAAACCTTGTTGTCACCTACCAAAAGGTCTTTGCAGATCGGTGAAGGAAAGCATGCATTCGGACGGGAAGAGACAGTTGGTTACCTAAACCATGGCTGCGAACCTAATGTCTTCCTGGATTTCAGCTGCCTGTGTGTAAGGGCGCTTAGGGACATTCGAGCAGGCGAAGAAGTTAAGATCAATTACGCCGCCACAGAGTATGAAATGCATGATAGTTTTCAGTGTGATTGTGGGTCGCCTGCATGTCTGCGAATGATAAGAGGCTTCAAGTTCCTAACCCGGGATCAGCAGCTCAAGCTGAAGCCCTATTTAGCTCCTTATCTCCTAAGAAGGTTGGACGGAGAAGCCTAACGAGATCGGTACCCTGCCTTGCCTTCCACTAAACTCGCGAAAACTCGCGTTGTTACGAGCTATTCATGATATCCGAAGCGTCTTTCTTTCGACCCCCCGCGCATTGCTGTCTGGCTCGTTAATCTGTTTATTCCTAACGAGCAGGAACAATCGATCTCAGGCGACCTCATTGAGGAATTCTCTGACCTCGCATCGAAATCGGGAGTCGCCTTCGCGCGCCGTTGGTATTGGTGGCAGAGTTTGAGAACCATCGCACATCTGATCGGCTATGGATTCTGCGTCGCACCCTGGCAGATAGCTGGTGCGGTGGTCGGAGGCTTTTTACTATATTGGCTTGGCGCTGTAAGGATGGAGCATGCGATACTCGCCATTCTTGATTTCCGTAAACAACCGCATGTCCACCCTTACTATTCTTTGGAGAGTTGGTGCAGATTGACGGCAGCTTTCACGACTGGCTGGGCTGCTTATTAGTCGCCGCCCACTGCCGCCTGTAATCCTGCCGCAACATCCGAAAACGGATCTGATCCCCCCGCAATGATTCGACTGCTTCCTTTAGGTGATTCGCTTCCCATAACTCTACCGCTACTGGCTTTGGAGCGCCGTACGGGTCATCGGGGTCATGCCGGATAGGGTCACGCCGAGGCCGTGTCCGCAATTGCCCGCAGGACGATTGCTTCACCCACGCTCTGCGGCCCTGCTGATTGAGATTGTTTGTGTGGGTCAGTGTCGCGCAAATCCCCTGCATGAATTCATGTTCCGCGGGGGCGGCATCCGGAGCGAACCACGGCTTCCATATTTCGGGCAGTCCTCCTTCCGCCACTTCCTTCTCGCTTTTGCCAGCGGCGATTCCTGCCGGACGAGCGCGACCGTTTCATTCAGGAGCTGGACAAATTCCGCGAGGTCGCGGCGATTCGACGCTTCGCCGTGTCCGGTGATGATGACCGCGTCGTCGCTGATCCGGTCGACCACAGCAGAAAGGGAACGCATGATTCCCTCGATGTCAGCACCTGCTGATCACACTGGCCTTGCCGAGGAAAATATCTCCAACAGCGACCACATTCGCGTGCGCAAAGTGAACGACCGAGTCGCCATCCGTGTGGCCGTTCGCGTAATGATCGAGTTCAACATCTTCTCCCGCAAAGTGAATGCCGAGCATATCGCGGAAAGTTATAACCGGCCAAGCGCGTTCGGGAGATGGACCGATAGCAGTCCTCGACCAAAAAGGAATCTGCTGCGTCATCAACCGCTTTCGAACGTTTTCCTGCGCAACGATGATCGCTTCGGGACCGTAAACCGCGTTACCACCAACATGGTCGTAATGCCAGTGCGTGTTCAGAAGAAACCTCACTGGGCGCTTTTCCATACCGTCCAGGGCTTTCTGAATTGCCGGATTTGCAGCGGGCTCCGGGTGATCCACCAGCAAGTAGCCGTCAGGACCCGCGAGTACAACTATGTTAAACGGGGCTTACTTATCGTTTGCCGACCATCCGCCGCCGATTCGACAGCTTTCGGTCAGAGCTCGAATTGAGACGGCAAGTGCGGCCGCTTCCGCGGATAGCGGGTGCAAATCACTTTCGCGCGCAGAGGAAGCTATTCAATCGCCGCGGCTCGGGAGCCATCGCAGGAAAGTGCGTCCAACGAGCTTACGCACGCAGTTGGTTACTGAGGTTACTGATTTTCTACTGATTTTCTGCTTGACACGGAATAGTTTGCGAGAGTATAGAAGGATGATCTAAACAGCATTTTTATTCCCTCCGTTAAGCACTTGGACGTTATGTCCCGACGACCCGGTTGTCGAGGAGTACTGTAATGTGTTCTTGCCACCCAGTGAATGGCAACCTATCCGCCCCAAATTGCCATGACGTATTGAGAAGGCCGGCGATGTTCTCCAGTCCCTGGAGGGTCTTCGCTCTGGGAATTTTGGCCTTGTGCGGAATGGCTTTGGCGCCAAATGTATCTGCTCAAGGAACCCCCACGCCGGGACAGAACGTCAACATGGTTTCGGGCTTCACCTGGCCCTATGGAGACCCGTTCTTAGAGCGGCAAAACGAGCCAAGCCTGGCCGTGTCCACGCGAAATGCGCTCCATCTACTCGCGGGTGCCAACGACTACCGCACCGTTGATCTGAATCTGCTGGAGAGCGAGCCCGGCGAAATCAGCGCGTGTCCTGCGGGGACCTCGACCTGCCCGGGAACGGCCGAACCCTGGGTTGGACAGTACATCTCGACAGACGGCGGTGCGCGCTGGCAAAGCACCCTGCTGCCCGGTTTCCCGCAAGATGTGTCCCCGCAGGGACTCGCTTCGCCGCTGCACGGATTCACGACGGCGTCCGACCCGGTGGTGCGGGCAGGCACGAATGGGTTGTTCTATTACGCTGGCATCGCCTTCAATCGTGGCACAAACAATGGCGTCGTGTTCGTGGCACGCTTCATGGACCTGAACAACAAGGAAAACGGGACGATTGTGAGCGACGGCTTTCCAATTCGTTATATCAATACTGGAGTCGTGGCGCACGGCAACTCCACGCAGTTCCTGGATAAGCCGTGGATGGCCGTTGACATCCCCAGAGCGGGAAGGACTTGCACCCTCAACGTTCCGCAAGGGGGTGGCACGGTCACGCAAACCATCCCCGCCGGAAATGTGTACGTAGCTTACGCAAACATCTCGACCGTGAATGGCATGACTACCAGCATTATCTACTTCAGCCGCTCCCTGGATTGCGGCCAAACCTGGAGCACGCCTATTGCCTTGAGTAAGGGATACGCGCTCAGCCAAGGCGTGAATGTCCAAGTCGACCCCGAAACCGGCATCGTGTACGTGTGCTGGCGCACGTTTGACAACGGCACAACGCAACGCAAGGATTCCATCGTGGCCGTCGCCTCGGTCAATGGCGGATATAGCTTCACTCCAGGCATTCCAGTGGTGACCTTGCCGCCGTTCAATATCAACACCCCGAACGCGCCGGCATTCTTCGACCAGGGTACAACTCGGGTGTCATTCCGCTCCGCAGCCTATCCAGCCATGGCAGTACAAGACAGCGGTTATCCCTTCATACCCGGCCCACTATATTTCGCGTGGTCGCAACGCGGCGTGGCACCTAATGGAGCCGCACGCATCATGATGCTCGCCATCCCGGGCAATGCCACGATCTCCTCCAGCGGCATCACCCTGCCTGCGCCCTTTCCTGTAGACAACAACCCCATTACGGATGACGCCGGAAGCAGCTTCGAGTACGGGCATCAGTGGGGACCCTCCATGACTTACATCCAGGGCAAACTGATGCTCGTCTATTACGACCAGCGTCTGGACCACACCCTCGGTCAGGATCAACCTAGCGTCTCCAATGGATTTTTCGTCCCCAATGCACAAGGGAATTTTTATACCGAATCGCGTCAGTTGGAGGGGGAACTCACGACGCCGAACGGCAGCGCCGCCGTGTTTACGCCATTTATCAGCGACGCCGATCCGCCTCTGACTTTGCGCCGCCACACCGTAGATTTGACCGTGGCGGAATCCAATGGCGGCCTGGGTGTCCCCACTTTCACCTACGCGCGCCTCTCGCAATATGACATCGGTCTCTATTTGAGTGAAGTCGAAAGCGGTTTAAGTCCGGAGTTTCATCAGTTGAAGGTGAATCCGCCCGATCTGCCCATGTTCGAAAAAGGCATGGTCCCGTTCATGGGCGATTACATTGACATTGTCGGTCAGATGTTTGTGCCTATCGCAAACGGCGGTTGGGCGTTCAACAATCCCAAAGTGAACCGCGCTTCCGCCGTGCACTATGCCGCCTGGACCAGCAACCAAGACGTCATTCCTCCGCTGAACGGCGACTGGACGCAATACTTCCCGATTACCTCCGGTACAAGCGTCTACAATCCATCCGTCACGCCGCCCGCTTGCCAGCCCGGCACAGGTTTTGAAGGTGACCGCAACCAAAACGTCTATCAGAGCCGGATCACCCAGGGCCTGCTGGTTTCCTCGCCGCAAAACTCCAAGCCTCTCAGCACCACAGTGCAGAGGGCATTCGTTGTACTCGTGCAGAACTCCACAAAGACGCCGAGGAATTTCCAGTTGTCCATCGCCAATCAGCCGCCCGCTGGTTTTGCGTCTTTCCAACAAGCGCTGCCCAACCAGCCGCGCCTGCCGAATCCGTTGCCCGCGCCGGTTATCACCCAAACTGTAACCATCGCCGCACACTCGGGTGCGTCGGCTACCGTGTTCGCGCTTTCCAGCAATCCCGTGGCGAACATTCTGCTCAACGTGAACGAGGTAGATCAGAACGGAAATGTCATCACCGGCGGGCTTTCGAGCTTTTTGTTGCTGAATGCAGACGGCACAGTTCCGCCGCTGACAAACCCTGACGACGCTCCGCAGAATTCCAGCATTACCGGCGTGGAAATCTACGACCCGGGGATAACCGGCCCAGGAATTACCGGAGCCAACGCAAACGCAACGAGCATCACGGATCCGGGCATAACCGGTCCCGGCATTACCGGCAGCACCTGTGGTCAGCCCGGGATTACCGGCCCGGGCATCACTGGCCCAGGCATTACCGGTACCGGTTGTACTTCGCCGGGTATCACCGGTCCTGGAATCACCGGTCCTGGAATCACAGGACCCGGCATCACCGGCACCGCTCCGGCTAGCCCAGGAATCACCGGCACGAACGTGCCCGCTCCGGGCATTACCGGCTCAGCCGTCTCGGATGCCACCTATACCGTCTCCAACACGGGCAATACGACCGCCAGCTACAATGTGGCTCTGCTCGGATGCGAAACCTCCCCCTGCAACACAACTCCCCTTCAGCTCATGTCCTCGCAGATCTATGCGACTCCCGGTACCGACGGGCAATGCAACCTGATTCGGGTTCAGCAGAACATCGTTCTGTCCAACAATGCCCACCCGGTCTTCACTCCGGCAAACCAGTTGAGCAGCCCCGGAATCACCGGCACGGCGGTCAGCGACGCGGCGTTTTCGCTCGAGCCCGGCGACACCGCGCTGATTACACTGCGCGGCTATGTTGACGTACCCACGATGCAGCAGATCGTCACGCAAGTTACGCCCGCGATCATCCCCCAAGCGATCGACACCAACAGCGCCGCAACTACCCCTCCGGTGGTCACTCCGTTCTTCATCAGCACCAGTTCTCTGCCAAATGGAACTGTCGGCCTGGCCTATGGCCCAAACGGAAACGGCGTCATTCTTCAGGCCGTCGGCGGAACTCAACCGTACCAGTCCTGGTCCGCAAGCGGCAAGGTTCCTCCAGGCTTGCACGTAAGCTTTGACCCAGAAGGGGGCGTGGCGACGATTTCCGGGGTTCCCACTGCCGCCGGCACCTACACGTTTACCGTGCAGGTCACCGATTCGGTCACTCCCACGCCGAACACGGCGTCAAAGCAATTCACCATTGCGGCGAATTCCCCAAATCTGGTGTTTGTCGTTCAACCCAGCAACACAACTGCCGGCCAGTTCATAAACCCGGCCGTTCAGGCGCTCGCGCAGGACAACTCGGGAGCGGTAATGCCTGGCGTCTCCATCACCCTCTCATTGCATGGTCCAGGCAATTTCACTGCTGCCAGCGTGACCACGCAGGCCACCGGCGCGACGGGTACGGCGACTTTTGCGAACCTTGCGATCGATACACCTAGCGCCGGAGACACATTACTGGCAACGGCTGGAAAGCTGACGACGACCTCAAATAGTTTTAATGTCCTTCCCCAAGCGCCAACGAACGCCGCGGCTTTAGCATCACCATCGGGCAGCTCCGTAATGCTTACCTGGACAGCCAGCGCTAGTCCGAATGTTACCAGCTACAACGTCTATCAGGCGACAAGCGCAAATGGTCCATTCACATTGCTTGGTTCGACCACCACGACAAGTTTCACGGACAATACTGCGGTGCCGACCTGTTCGAATAGCTACTACTATTACGTGACCGCAGTCGCAGCCGGCGTCGAAAGCGCGCCCTCCAATCAAACGTCCCTTGTCGGTGGAGGCTGCTGAACCCTGCCTCGGATTTTATGCCTGGCCGGCGAGGCGGCGACTATTTCTGTTCGAGCCGGTGGCGGGCGTCCGCAACCAGCGGGTCTGGCGGGCCTGCCGACCTGAGCGACAGGAAGGTCTTGTAGGATTCCGTTGCCGCTGGACTCTGCAGCCCTTCCTGTGCCCGTCCCAGGTAGTAGTACACCGGCGGGAACAGATGGTAGGTCGGCGACTCATCCAGGAACAGCGCGGTAGCTTCACCGCGGCGCTTCACACACGCTTCCAATTCAGAATACGCTTGTGCAAATCCTCCGGCCTCAATGTAGGCGCGAGCGGCGTCGAAGCGGCTCATCCACGTGTCCGCGATTTTGCGAGAGTCCAGAAATCGGTTCAGTGCGTCTTGCGTTTTTTGCCGCTTCAAAGCGGCCTCGCCTTCTATGAGTTTCCCGTACGCTCGCGCATCCGGCTGCAGACGCCCTTCCAATTCCTGGGCTAACGCCAGCGCCTTCGGCTCCTGGCCCGCCGCAATATACGTGCGCGCCGCGAAGAACGTCACGTCCATCTCCTTGCTGAGCGCCAGCGCATTTTGCGCGTCCGCCACCGCTTGTTTCAGGTTTCCCGTGGTGACTCGCGCTTCCGAGAGCGTGGCCAATTTGTTTGCCCCGCCATCGGCATTCTTGTTTGCAGAGTCCGCTTTGACCCCGCGTTCGAGGATTGCCACTGCTTCGGCCGTCCGTCCTTCATATAAGGCGACGTCCGCGAGTCCCGACGCCGCGACGGACTCGCCGCCTGATCCAAGCTTTTCGAGGCTCTGATAAGTTTCCGCCGCCGCATTTGGAGCGCCGGATGCTAACTGCGACAACGCCGTCCCGATATACGCATAGTGCAGCGAGGGGTATTGCTTCAAAACCTCCCGCTCGGTGGAAATGGCCGCGTCGAAATCACTCGCATACATCGCGAAGAGCCCCACATTCGCCCGCTGCACGGCGTTCCCCGAGTTCATTTCCGCGGCGCGGCGCCCTTCCTCCAGGGCGCGCTGCATGTCGCGGCGATAGAAATAAGCCAGCGCCAAATTCGCGATCCCGGCATTGTCTGCCGGATACAGCTTCACCAACTGCGTCTGCTCTTCGATGGCCTTGTCGGAATCGCGCACCATCAGGTAATACGCGCCTCGCGTGCGGTACTTCTCGCGTTCGCTCATCCGGTCGATTTTTGCCAGCGAAAGCTGAAAATACTTCTCCGATTCCTGCAGCTGTCCCATGTTGTGATAGATGGCCCCCAAAATCGCGTACGCACGGCCCAGCTCAGGGTCTAGTTGCGCCGCTTTCAGGCAGTGCTGGATCGCATCGCTCCACTTACCCGCAAGCTGGGCCGTCTGGCACACGCCATATTCATGAGCCGCTTCGAGCGAACCGGTTGTGAATGTTTCCGCGGCCGTCAACTGCGCCGATTCCGGCGTCGTATCGCCGAGCGATTTGCGTATATCCGCGGCGAGTGACCCCATCTGCAGGAGAATGTTTTTCTTTTCCAG
>QHYI01000235.1 GCA_003223245.1 Acidobacteriota bacterium | reverse complement strand
CAAACGCCTCACTTTTGAAAACGTATCCACAACGATCTTTTTATGAGGGTTCCAGATTGGCGTTCCTCATCTTGCTCATGCCGAAGCGCCGGGTTCCCGCCTCGAACTCACTTCTTTCTGGCATGAATAGCGGCTACGAGTTTGCTTCCATTCGAACTCGGGGTCCTCTCCGGCACGACGCTCAGATGCGCCACGCACGCCGCCGCGGTGAAGCGCACCAGTTCTTTCTCATCGTCGAGGGCTGCGCTGATTTTGGGAACGAGCGAGCGGTCCTCGCGGAGAGCGATGGCTTCCAAGGCCGCCGCGCGCACCGCCAAGTTTTTGTCGCCAGAGGCTTTCACCAGCGCTTCGGCGGCGTCTAGCTCGGGATCGTGGGCCAGTTTTTTTGCCGCCGCTGCGCGCAGCGGAGAAGAATCGTTTTTCGTCACCGTCTTGAAAATTTCGTAGCCCATCCCCGCAAACGGAATGAACCCGATTCCGTCTTCGAACCCCAGTTGCGCCATTTTTTTCTTGTTTTTCAGCGTGTCTAGTTGTTCTTTGATCAGCCCCTTGCTTGCGCGCTTCTCGCCCGTCAGTACCTCGTAGTACGTGTCGTAGCCCACGTCATCGTGAAGCAAAAGCAGCGAATTTGCTGCCGCCAGCACCACGCTAGGCTCGGAATCCCCCAAGGCTTCTTCGAGATTACCTTTCGAATGCTCCGCATGCATCGAGCCCAGCGAAACGGCTGCCGCCAGCCGCACGTTTGGTTTCTCATCCTGGAGCGCGAGAACCGCCGCTTTTTCGGCCTCGGCGTTTCCAGTCAGCAGCCCCAACGCGCGTGCCGCTTTGGCGCGGCGGTCCGCATTCTTGTCTTCCAGACCTTCATGAAGAATTCTCCAGGCTTTTTGCTGCGGTGTTTCAGCGAGCCTTGCGGAAGGGTTGTTGGCAGGCTGTTTCGCTTGTCTCGACAGAGAGATGGGAGACTGAGCCTGCGCTCCACCCAACACTCCGAGCAGGATGAGCAGTCCCACCGTCCGTATTCGAACACTTGTCCGTTTTCGAAGCATCATGGATGGTTTGCGCATGTTCAGTCTCTTTCGCATCGAGAATGACAATGACTATATGCAAGAGGAAGGTAACCTTTGGAATTTTTTGGAGACGGTTGGCCTTAGATGCCGACAAAAAATGTCTCAACTCCCAATCGATTGAAAAGCCAGCGGTTCAACATAAAGCCAAGCTAAAGTCTTTAGTTTAACACCGAGTAACATCAGGATTTTTCGGTGGATGCAACCGTTTCTCCCCCAAAGTGATCTGTATCAGCCAGCGCGTGATGGAACAAATGTGCGAAACCATTCGTAATTCAGGAAAACACTTCAGGAGTTTCTACGTCTATAGATTGCAAAGGGGTAGGGTGACCGTCTATGCCATCGGAAGTGATGTTGATGCCAGATCCGGATAATCCCACGATTCCCGGGCCAAGTCTGCTGTCTTCTGGTCGTTATATCCATTTTGGGCCATTCCGGATTGACCAGCAAAGGCAGGAAGTTACGCGAAATGGAACACGGTTGAAGCTTCAGGGAAAAGTGTATCAAACGCTCCTAACGCTTCTCGAAAAGCCCGGCGAAGTTGTGACGCGCGAGGAACTACGCGCGCGGCTGTGGCCCGCCGACACGCACGTGAATTACGACGCTAACGTAAACACCACCGTGAACAAGCTTCGCATGGCCCTGGGCGACTCTTCCGACAAACCGGTATATGTCGAGACCATTCCGCGGAAGGGATACTCCCTCCTGGTTCAGCCGGAAATCTCCAATCGCCTCGGGTATGCTCATGCTCCACAAAACGGAGCATCGGCAGAAGGGTCAGAGGACCGGACGTCTCGCGCGGGATTTTTCAACTTCTCCAAAGCCGATGTGCCCGTAGTGCTGAGCGCCATCGGCCTCATTCTCGCAGGCATGCTCATCGGCGCGGGAATCATGCGTTTCTGGATGAGCCATGCCTCCCCGCTTTCCGGTCATCCCCTGGCGCTGATGCTTTTTCGCGCGCTCCAGAACACCATGATTTAGGCTTGCTCGCGACAGATTCGCTTACCAGCCGCATTCGAAACCTACATTCCGCAGTAGAGACGGGCGAGTTTGCCGCAGAATTCCCGTTTGATTTCAATGACATAGTCTCATTGCGGCTCATTCCAGGGCGCATTGGCTAATGCGTCTTCTACGATGCGGTCCAGTTTAGTCTGAAGCGCCCGATAATTCTTGATCCTCCGCTCGCATTCCTAGGTGCCGTGCAGTTTCGGAGGACTTGCCTTGCAGGCACAATGGGCCTTTCCACATTGACTTTTGGCGGTAGAGATGGAGCCAGGAAGGATCGGTCCTTCTGCCACGACGGTGATTTTTGTGCGGGAGGTGCGTTTTGTTCTTGACATGGTGTGTTCCTGATTTATATATACATTAGGAACAAGGTCCATGCAAGCACAACCTTTTCAGCTGCAGCGCCAAGTCTTAGGGGCCCTGCCCATCTTCGATCCTGTTATCGAGCGCATCGGACTTTTGCCCTGCCTCACCCAGGCCCTGGGACAGGCTCGCTACGCGGAAGCCATCTTGCTACTGCTGAAAAACATCCTCGTCGAGCGCCAAGCTCTTTACGCCATCCGGCAGTGGACTGCTCCCTATGATCCGGCTCTGGTTTACGGCGGGAAATACGGGGATGACGTCTTGGCCCGTGCGCTCGATCGCCTGTTCGAATCCGATCGCGCCAGCCTATTGACTCGTGTGGTGCTGGCCGCGGTCCGGGCCTATGCGGTGGATCTGAGCCAGATCCATCAGGACACCACGTCGGTCAAGCTGACCGGAGCGTACGCGCAGCAGCATCACCGCGCCGTGCAGCGGGTACGGGGCTATAGTAAGGATCATCGTCCCGACCTGCGCCAGCTGGTTTACGAGCTCTCGGTAACCCGGGACGGTGCTATCCCTGTGCTCTTCAAAGCGCACGATGGCAACCACACCGACGACACTCTTCACTGGGACAATTGGCAAATGCTGCGAGGCATCCTGGGCCGCTCGGACTTTCTCTACGTGGCGGATTGCAAACTGTGCGTCAGTCCAACGCTGCTTAACCTGGATCGCAGCCAAGGTCGATTCATTACCGTAGCGCCTCGCACGCGTGGCGAGGTCGAAGACTTCCAACATAAAGTGGAGGCATCGTTGGTTCGCTGGGAGAAGGTCATGGCCAAGCGATCGAGCCGGAAGCAAGGCCGGATCGATCTGTATGAAGTGGCGAGCGGTCTCTATCAGCTGCAGGAGGGGTTTCGTCTCTATTGGTTCCGCTCCAGTGAGAAAGCACGTCGGGATTGGGATGAGCGAGAGGAAAAGATTGCCTCAGCGATGGATCAGCTGCGGGCACTGGCCGATCCCGTGCGCAAAAGAAAACCCAAGAAGGAACAAACCCTTCGCAAGCAAGCCGAAGCGATCCTGGCTCGCTTCGCGGTTCGAGGCTGGATCAAAGTCGATATTGCCTCGGTGGAGGTGGAAAAATTCCGACAGGTGACGCGAGGACGCTCCTCGGCTGATACCATGTATCGCAAACTCGTGCACTGGGTACCACGCATCAATTGCTCTCGCGACGAGAATGCCATTGCCCGAGCGGAACTGATGGATGGAACTTTCCCACTGACGACCAACACAGAGCTGGACGCTGCCGCCCTACTCCGCGCTTATAAGTACCAGCCGAATCTCGAAAAACGCCACGCACTTTTGAAATCGGTTCTTCGCGTCGCTCCCATCTTCCTCAAAAAGAATCAACGCATCGAGGCCTTGATGTTCGTTTATTTCCTGGCCCAGTTAGTGTGTGCCCTTATCGAGCGCCAGCTACGAGACACTATGCGGGAACGTGGTCTGACCCACATTCAGATCCTCCCGGAAGATCGGCCATCAGCGAACCCAACCACCGAGCAAGTGATCCGCGTCTTTAACTCTCGCGCCCGACATCTATTGCTGTCCAAAAACGGAAACCTGGTGCAGGCTTTTTCGGAACCGCTCAGCCCGATTCAAGAGCAAGTCCTCAGTCTCCTTTCCATATCGCCCAGCGTCTATGCTTAAAGCAAAGAATCTCAGAAAACTCGCCCGTCTCTACTGCGGAATGTAGGTTCGAAACATACCAACAAGGATTTTTCAGCTTCCGATTTGATGTCTCTGTCATCCCGCCACATGCTGCGCGAAGGAGTCTGTCCCGCAATTCTCGTGTAAACTTCCTCATCTGGCATGCTCACGGCCATCACACGCGAAGTTAGTCCCGCTATTGTTCGTTGCGAGCTTTCTTTCATCGAGCGCCAGCCGATTGACTTGGGGCGGGCACGGCAACAGCATCAGGCGTACGAAGTGCTCCTTG
>QHYI01000217.1 GCA_003223245.1 Acidobacteriota bacterium | reverse complement strand
GGATGCGCGGAGTAGAAGTGGCGCAGAGTGCCGTCGGCATCGCGCGTGAACACGGAAACGGTGGAGTCCTGATGCCCTTCGCGGTCTTCGCTGCCTAAATCGTACTTGAAGGTGCTGTCGCCGCCGCTGAGGAGGCGCAGCCTGTCCCAGCCGCGCGTGCGAGCGTGCGCCGCGCAGAGTGGGCACATCAGCGGCGGCGACCACGGCGAAGTCAAGGTTCTGAGCGAGGTGGTGGGCCACGCCGTTCGCGCCGTCGAGCCAGGCGGTGCACATTGGGCAAGCCTTGGTCTGCCGCTTTCCGTACAACAAGTGATAAATGACGAGCGAGCGATTCGGCTTGGTGAAGAGTTCGCTCAGACGGACGGTCCGCACAGGCGCATCACCACCGTTGAGGTCGCGCGGGCCCTCTTCAAACGCATAGTCCTGAATAGGAGCGCCCTGCGGAAGATGGCGGCGCAGCTCAGCGACGCGTTCCCGCTGGCGCATGAGTTCGATTTCCGCGAGGCGAAGCTCTTCGCGCTTGGCTAGATACTCGGACGATTCGTTGGTCAAATTGGTCTGCCGGAACGTTCCGTCAACCATTGTGTTTACCATGAGTCGTTCTCTCCACAGGTGATTCTCTCTCCGGCAGCAAGGAGACACAATGGGCAAGTAGAATTACTGACGGTTTGCCCTTCACTCGGGAACAATCGCCAGAAATGTCGATAAGTGCCGCACATCTATCTATAAGGTTGCCGTACGAGGGCGTTGCCCCTGACTTGGGTGAATGACTATTCGTACCTTAAGGCCACCATGGGATCGACTTCCGCCACGCGACGGGCGGGAATGTAGCAGGCAACGAGCGCCACAGCGCTCAGGATCAGAGAGACAGCAACAAATGTCAGCGGATCGGTTGGCTTGATGCCAAAGAGCAGGCTCGACAAGAATCGTGCCAGCACGAGCGCTCCCACGATACCAATGACCACGCCGATCAGCGCCAGCTTGAGCCCATGCCGGACAACCATCCCTAACACATCGCTCCTCTTTGCCCCCAGCGCCATGCGAATGCCGATCTCGTGGGTGCGCTGCGTCACGGAGAACGCCATCACTCCATAAATTCCAATCGTTGCCAGTGTCAGCGCGATCCCGGCGAAAATTCCCAGCAGGAGCATGTTAAATCGCCGCGGAGCCACCGACTCCGACAGGACCTGTTGGAGTGTGGCCACGTGATAGACCGGCTGATCGGGGTCGACCTCCCTGACCTCGGTGCGCACGGCGGAGACCACGCTGTCTGGGTCAGCGGCGGTGCGGACGGCGAGCTGCATGGAGTTCTGCGGCAATTGAAGGTAGGGCACGTAGATCTCGGCCTCGATGTCCTGGCTTAACCCTTCGTGGCGGGTATTGCCTACTACGCCGACCACGGTCAGATTGTTGAAGAGCGGGAGCCGCTTGCCAATGGGATCCTCTTTCGGCCAAAAGTGGCGCGCCAAGGCCTCATTCACCACCGCAACTTTCAGCGCCTGCTCGTCGTCGTGGTCTGTGAAGGTGCGGCCTTTGAGCACCGGAATGCCAAGCGTGTAGAAGTAGCCCGGGCTCACCGTGAGCTGATACATCATCACGGTTGTCGAGTTCGAGAGCGCCGCCCGTGGCAAAAGGCGGTTGGGGGACATCATCAGAAAGGCCTGATAGGGACTGAGCGGCAGAGAATCAGCGAGGGCCGCCGAGCGAACGCCTGGCAAAGACTCGACCCTACGCAGGACTTCCGAGAAGAATTCCGACTTCTGCTGGGGCGCCGGGTATCGCGTATCCGTAAGGCTGAGATCCATGGTCAGCACGCGCTCCGGCACGAAGCCCGGGTTAACCTGCAGGATGCGATAGAAGCTGTTGATGAGCAGGCCCGCGCCGATGAGCAGGACCAGCGCGAGGGAGAGCTCAGACACGGCCAGCGCTCCCCGAAGCCAGCCCCGCCGCATGCCGGGGCTCGCCGCCTGAGCGCCCTCCTTGAGCCCTTCGGCAAGATCGGAACGTGTGACGCTAACTGCAGGAGCAAGGCCGAACAGGATTCCGGTGAGGACTGAGACCGCCAGCGCAAACAGCAGAACGTTGCCATCCACTTTCGGCGCCGCCACAGCCAGGATGCCGCCTCCGGCGCCCGCCGGGATGAAACGCGCGATGACATTGACGCCCGAGCCCGCAAGCAGCAATCCCGCCATGCCACCGGCCACCGCCAGTGTCACACTTTCCGCCAGGAGCTGCCGAACCAGGCGCCAGCGCCCCGCGCCGAGGATGGCTCGCACCGCCACTTCCCGCGTCCGGGCTGAGGCGCGCGTCAGCATCAAATTGGCAACGTTGGCGCAAGCGATCAGCAGCACCAGACCGACCGCCCCGAGCAAGGTCAGCATGGCCGGGCGCAGATTCCCCGCGAGGTGTTCGGCGAGGGGCACCACTTTGAGCTCGATTGCCGGCGGAGGCGCTTCCGGGCGACCTGAAGTGTGGTGACGTAACTGGCCACCGCGACCGCCGGGCCCTGGAGTCGGCGTTGCACGACCTCGGCTGCCGCCCCCGTCCAGCATGGGCCCGCCGGACGCCTGCGCTCGTTTCCGGATTTCATCCAAGTCGGCCCGGGCGGCTGCGAGCGAGACGCCGGGCTTCAACCGGCCGATAATCCGAACCTGCCTTTGCGCGATGCGAAGCCGCTCACTGGCCTGGTTGAGAGCCAGCGGGACGAGGATTTGCACGAGTGAATCCCCGGGGAAACGAAAACTGGCCGGCATTACACCCACCACGGTATAAGGCGCCGAGTCCAGGCTGACCGTCTGGCCTAGCACGTGAGGGTCAGAGCCAAAATACTGCTGCCAGAAGGAGTGCATTAGAACCACCACGTGGGGCCCGCTCGGCTGGTCCTCCTTTTGCGTAAAGGCTCGCCCGAGTTGCGGCTCCACGCCCAGAGTGCCGAAGAAACTGGCGCTTACGAACGCGCTATGGACCCGTGCCGGCGTGCCACGGCCGCTGAGATTGAAGTCGGCGGATCCGGGCCCCGCGGAGCCCTCGCGCAGGCTGCCGCGATACATCGTGTCGTAGGCGGCGATCCGGTCCAAAGTGTGGTTCTGATATTTCCAATCGACGTAGTCTCCACCACTGGCGGCTTCGGATTTGAGCGCCGGGGCCGATTCGGCAATCCAGACCAGCCGGTCGCTGTGCGAATAGGGCAGCGGCAGCAGCACCACGGCGTTCACAACGCTGAACATCGCAGTGTTCGCGCCAATGCCGAGAGCGAGCGTGATTACAGCTGCAGCGGTGAAGCCCGGATTTCGCCGCAGTTGGCGCAAGCCGTAGCGCAAATCTTGCGCGAGATCCTGAATCCAATTTACGCGTCGTGCGTCGCGGCATTTCTCTTTGGTCTGCTCAATACCGTCCAGATCTAGTCGCGCGCGGCGGCGTGCCTCTTCTTGCCTCATGCCTTGCGCTATGTATTCTTCAGTCTTTCGTTCTAGGTGGTCGCGCAGCTCGTCGTCCAATTCCTGGTCCGCCTGCGCCCAGCGAAACAACGACCGCAGCCGCAGCGGAATTGTGTACAGCCAATGCTCCGGTTGCATCTCCAACCTCCTTTTCGCGCCGCGCGAAGCTCACGCCTCTTTGAGCTTAATGACCCGCGAAATGGCACTCGAAAGCCTGCCCCAGTTATCTGCTTCTTTTTCGAGCTGTCGCCGCCCCAGCCGTGTCAGCGAATAATATTTAGCGCGGCGGCCATACTCGGACGTTTTCCACTCGGCTGTGATCCAGCCCTCTTGCTCCAGCTTGTGCAGAGCCGGGTATAGCGATCCGTCGCTGACCTGCAAAACGTCGCCGGACACCTGCTTCAATCGCTGGCTAACTGCGAATCCGTTCATCGGCTCAAGCGCCAGAATTTTCAGCAGCAACATGTCCAACGTTCCCTGAACCAGATCGGAAGGTTTGCTCATCTCTGTGTCCTCGGTAACCGAGGCTATCACCTCTGCCCTCGGCAAGCAAGGGGAGATGCTTCTCGGGGCGCCCGACTGGCAGTTTGCGTTCATTCGCATGGGTGTTGCTCCTTGTTTTGGGTTAAAAGCTGAGAGGGTGGGAGAAGAAAGCTTGAGGATGTACTGTCAATGGGACCGGGCAGGTGTTCCGGTTGTCAGTGATTGTGAGTTGAAAGGGATTGTGGGCTGATAGCGTCAGTGAGTTTGATCGGCGGGCTTGTTCTTCTGAGCTTTCAAAATCCGCACGACGGCAAGGATCGTGTTCCAATTGCGTCTGGTTGCTGGCACACTAGCTCGGAAACCTCCTTCTATTAGCGATTCCGAGAATCGCGCGCCTAGAGGTACCGTTCGGTTTAACGTGACAAGCACCGTGAGCCAAGAACGTGACAAGCACCGTGAGCCAAGAATGATGCGTCATAACCTTGCAAATTGGTCCTGGATCACCACAGTCCTTCTCGCTGCCGCTGCCGTTGCCGTGACCGCAAAGGCGCAAACTCCTACCGCGCGAATCGACCAGACATCTTTCGTCCTGCTTGGCGGCCTGGAGCAGTGGATCAGCATTCGCGGGGATGACCGCTCTAACCCTGTGCTGCTGGTCGTCCACGGCGGGCCTGGCGAAGCGCAGTGGCCGCAAGCTGAGATTTACAAGCCATGGGAGAAGGCCTTCACTGTCGTGCAATGGGACCAACGAGGCGCTGGCCACACCTTCGGCCGCTACGGCACAAAAACGCCCGACGTCACGCTTGACCGCATCTCCAAGGACGGCGGCGAGCTCGCCGAATACCTGTGTCGCCAACTCGGCAAAAAGAAGATCATCGTCCTCGGCCACTCCTGGGGCGTTATCGTCGCTACCCGCATGGTGCAAATGCGCCCCAGTCTCTTCGCCGCCTACGTTGGCACCGGCCAGGTGACAAGCTGGGCCGCCATGGTCAACACGCAGTACGACCTTGTGCTGGCCAAAGCGCGCAAGGATGGCGATCAGGCCACCATCAAAGAACTCGAAGCCAACCGGCCCGACCCGGCCAACGCCCAGCAGTACTTCAGCTTCAGCAGTAAATACCATGTGCGCTCGCTTTGGCCGCCGCCTGACCAGGCGTGGCTGCAGCACCTCCGCTCCCAGTTGCCCGAACTTCAGGCCAGCAATCCTGAACAGTCCAAGTACCTCGAAGAAGGCATGGAGTTCCAAAGCGAGCACGTCCTGCCTGACCAGCTCGCCACCAACCTGCCAAAGACCGCCTGCGAAATCGACACCGCCTACTTCGTCATCCAAGGCCAAGACGACATCGTCACGCCAACTCAGGCCGCCATTGACTACTTCCAATGCGTCAAGGCACCGAAAAAAGAATTGATCCTGATCCCCAACGCCGGCCACTTCGCCTTCATGACCGCAGCAAGCGAATTCCTCGGACTGCTGAAATCCAAGGTCCGCCCGGTTGCCGTCGCCCGCGGTGGATGAAGTCAGAAGACGGGTTGGTTGGGCTGCCGTCATCCGCGGTTTTGGTTCTTCAGGAGAGGATTGAGGAAAAAGAGAGAGCCCGAGTCAGAGAGGCTTTCGTCTCTCTGACTCGGGTAGGTGGATGTGGCAGCCGGTCATTCGGCGGCTTCGGGCAAGAAGTCTACGATGGTCTTGTATCCGTTGTTGCCCTGACCGACTTTCACCAGGCAGGGAAGATGGAGTTCCATCCCAGCTTCGATCTCGTTCACCGGAATGTCGTAACCACTCGCTTCCAGACGCTCCGCCAGCTCTTCGGGATGGCCGAACACCCGCACCGTCTCACCGCCGACATCCACCTTGAGAAAAGAGAATCGCCCTGACGGGTCTTCATGCGATCAATCTTGGTGATGACCGCGTGAACAGGACTCCCCTCCGTGGCGGATGTGGCGCGAGACTTGATCGGCTTTGTTTTTGCCGTGCTCGGTGGAATAGCTTCCCGAGCGTAGTCGTTTTCTGAGGGTGCGGGGTTCTTACCGGCAAGAGAAGCCAGGCGTTCGAGCAACTGGTAGG
>QHYI01000216.1 GCA_003223245.1 Acidobacteriota bacterium | reverse complement strand
CGACTATCGAGTTCGGCGAAGTGCATCTCTCCCGAAAGTTGCACCAGCACGATAGGCCTCATAACCCTTGACGAGAAGCAAACAGGAGAGCGTAGTGCGGGAAATCCGCACGCTACGTTCGATGTGGCGGGGGCTGAAACCCAGCTTACGATTCGATTAGTGAGGCACTCCCAGAGGAAACGGGGAGCAACAGATAGATCGGATCTAAGAAGCATGGCGTCAGTCCTCGACCCTACCTGTGAGGGGCCTGGGGTGCGATTCCCCGGGCCTACTCGGCCGCGGTGACTTGCCGCTGCACGATGTAAACAACAAAGCCGTCCGTGAGTTAGTCGGTAAAATGACTGACGCGGGACTTTCTGCGAACACAATCCGCATCCATTTCAACGTGGTTCGAATGACCGTTGCCTCAGCCGTTGACGAAAACGGAGAGCAACTGTATCCGCGCAAATGGAATCACGATTTTATCCAACTGCCAATCGTCAAGAACGAACGACGTCCAACCATCACCGAGAATGAATTGCACACGATCTTAACCAATGCCAAGGGCCGGTATCGCGTGCTATTCACATTGCTACCAGGAACGGGCCTGCGCATCGGGGAAGCCCTCGGACTTCGCGCACAGGATTTCGGACCTGATTGCCGCACACTTTCTGTGCAACAGAGCGTCTGGCATTGCCAGCCACAAGAACCGAAAACGCTCAACGCTATCCGCATCATTGATCTGCCTGAACCCCTCGCGCGAATCGCGCGCGAGTACATCACAAAGCCGGGTTACCTGTTCGCGACGCGCGATGGTAAGCCCCTCAGCACGGGCAACGTTCGCAAAGCCTTGAAACGTGCCGCGGGTCGGGCCGTGGGGTTCCACGCGTTTCGACGTTTCAGAGCCGCCGTACTTCGCAAGGCCCGCGTGCCTGAGGACATCATCAAAATGTGGCTCGGACATGCACGCAACCTGACCGACGTGTATGCAATGCAACTACGCGAGGATGTCGCATTTCGTCAAGAATGGGCCGCGCGCGCCGGACTCGGGTTCGACGTATGTGCGAATTGTGATAATCGAGTCGAAAATGTGGCTTGATGCAAGTGCATGATACAATGGGTGTTGCGTCGTTTGGGCGTGTAGCTCAGCTGGGAGAGCACCTGCTTTGCAACTAAGCAGGTTAAATCACATAAGTGCCGCATCTGGTGTTGCTTACACGCAAACGTACGGCGCAATCATCGCCTTGAATTGGACGGAAGTTGGACGGACACATCTGAAAAACGCCGCGAAAGCCGCGACGGTCCTCTACTGCTTCTCGCCGTCTCTCAAGACCTCCCCGAGATGTGGCAGTTCTGTGGTGCTGGGGAATTTTTTTCGTGTGGAGTGACAGACTTGGTGCGGGCCCTCGCGCGGATATAACTCGACACGATTACAAATCCAGGAAATCTCAGTCAAAAACGCCTCGAAGTGTCAATCCCGAGGTAGTCAAACTCCCAGTTAGTCGATAATCGGACAATCAAGTCGCTCATAGCACGGCTAGCTGCGGGTCGCGAGGACTAGGCTGGCGAGGCCGTTGATGCGAGAAGACTGAAGGCGAACGAGGCGCAAAGGCGCCGCTAATCTCTGGTGCGTTCTATTTGGAAAGCAGATCGTTCAGCAGTCTTTCCAATAACTGATCAAAAGCCTTCGCACCGTTATTGAGGAAATAGGTGCGTTCGGCTGCACCCACTGGATTCTTCCTTACGAAGCCCTGCAGCACACCTCCAGTTGACTGCCCTGATTTCGTCTGCTTTTGCAGCATTTTGAATGAGTCGGAAGCCAGAACCCCCATCTTTACTCGCTCTCGTGCGCCCAGCACATTCATGAATTCATTATCGAGTTCGTAGAACACGCGGAGTGCCTCAAGCGCCCGGCAGCTGCCAGCGATTTTCCCATCCGCACCCATCGCGAAGATGTTGGGCATCGTCCAAATCGATTGATACCCTTTCGTCCACATGAATTCCGCAGCGCCCTGATCCGCGTCGCGCATATTGTGAATCTCGGCTGCGTTTACAAGCGCTTCATCCGGCGCGCCAATCTCCTGCACGTACTCGTTCCAGACATCGGCAATGCGCTGCTCGGAAATCAGCCGCCACGGATCGACAACGGCTTCATACTCGGCATGAGCAATTCTATTGCGGATGCGCTCAGCGACCCACTCCGATGGCAAGGAGTCCGCAAACTGCTTGGCTATTGCATCCGTTAACTCGCGTGCCTCTGCCTCCGAGTGAATCCGCCCGGCGAGTTCGTTTATGCGAATCGACGCCTGCCGGTCCGCCTTCGACTTGGCCTCCAATTCCGCTCGCAGGTCCTTCTCAGTTGGCAACCGGTCTGTGGAGTTTATGACGACCGGCCCGTTCGCTGAAACCAAACGCAAAACCGGCTCACCGGAACCGTAAGTGAATGCCACCTTACCATCGCGGTCCGCGCGTCTGACTTGGTCGCAAATGGAGGCGCGACAATCGAAATCAGAGTCGTGGTTTACTACCGCCTCAAAAGGCGAAATGAATCCAGGCTGCAAGAGCACGTGAATGCGCCCTCGCGCCGTCCCTTCCAGGTCCCCGGTAAATTGCTGCGCCGAGATGACCAGGTTTAGCTCCCAATCAGCATTTAGACGCACGTGCCCACGATTCCCGAAGAAGTCGATTATGCCCGAGTCCGGTTTTATGTCCGCTTCGACGTCTCCGGTTGTGTCCGCCACAGTTAGGCGCGCATGGGTGGTGGAGACTTTCACCGGAGCACGCATTCCGTAGACCGAAATGGGCGATTTGCCACTGATTGTGACTGGGGCATCCCGCGGGGCCTGAATGCGCACATAGGCGGCTCCGTCCGACTGCTCGGGGAACTGGGCCGGCACCGATAGCTCGAACGATTCCCCCTTCCGAGTCAGCTTGAACTGTCCGAGCAACGCAGTAGCGTCTCCTTCCGTGGCGGCCCCTGCTTGGGCACACAACTGCACCGACCAAGTCTCCGTGTTGGCGCCCGTGACTTCGATCCAAGCCTGAACGTTCCGCATGGACAGAGCTGGTAGCTCTGCCCGTGACAGCGTAATGCTGTCCAAGCGGTGGACACTGTAAGTGGGCGGGTTGGGGGCTAACGCGACGATCCTGGCTCCCCCTGGCGTCTCCGGTAGATCGCACGGAGTAGTCATGTGTTGCCGGCCAAGCAAGAACTGTTCTGTGCTGCGCCCGTCTTTCACTGCGTTGGACTCATCGGCCGTGCTCGGTTGCTTGGATCTGGGCTTCAGAGTATCTTCTTGCTCCCAAGCGCGCCTGCTTCCGGCTTGCGAAATGCACACGCCGAGAAGCAGGCTCATGCTAACCACCACAAAGATTCCTCTCATGGTCTTGCTCCATCGTCGGTTTCAACAGCTGAGGAACAATGCTAGCGGGACCGCGTACTTGCAATAGATGACTATACTCGCCCGCAGGAGCGGCAGAAAGGGCAGGGGCTTTCGAAGGAAGTGCGAACAGAACGGATGCTTAAGAAGCGAATAGCAACCGGGACTTCCAAACCGTACTTGGCATCGCGATCGAAGATCAGAAACCTGGGAGCCGAATCAAAAGGAAATGCCTCCCGCAACTGTTGGATGATCCACTGCGTTGTGGGATGTTTGGTGACGTTGAAGTGCAGAATGCGTCGGCGATCGTGGCTGATGATAAAGAAGCAGTAAAGCAGGCCGAAGGTGGCCGTGGGAACGGTGAAGAAATCCATCGCGGCGATAGCTTCCTTGTGGTTGCGAAGAAAGGTAATCCAGCGCTTGGCAGGCTCCGGGTTCCTTTGGGCCCGCTTCATCCAGCGAGAGATCGTTCTTTCGGAAACATCGAAGCCGAGCATGAGGAGTTCGCCGTGGATGCGCGGAGCTCCCCAGGAAGGGTTCTCGGTCACCATTTGGAAGATCAGATCGCGAACTTCTTGAGATATGGCTCTTCTTCCGAGGCGCTTCCTGACTTTGGAGATCAGCATCCAGTACCAACGGAAACCGGCGCGGTGCCACCGGACCACGGTTTCGGGTGTGACAACCAAGAGTGCCTGCTTCCAGCCGGACCAGCGGCGGCGAACGATCAGCCAGAAGAGCCTGTCGAGCAACTCGAGCCTTGGGCGTGGATGACGGCGTTTCATCACAGAAAGCTGCTGGCGTAAGGCCAGATTCTCAAGCAGCAGACTTTTCTGCGAGCAAAAGAGGCAAACGAGGGTTGCGAAAGAGACCCCGAGGAAACGAAACATGGCGAACAGTTATACCAGAACGCTGGTGGAGACGACGGCCGCTATGTCATTGATTCCAAGGCCAGCCGGAGTTTTGGCGAAGCACAGGATCGGCTTCCACTGGGTCGAGTCCACACTGACATCGCTTAAATAGCGGTAACCTAAGCACGAGGGGCCACAATCGTCAAGCGAGCTGGATAGCGTTCGCAATCGATGGTCCCGTCGCGAACGGAAGGGGAGAGGAAAGGACCGGCCTTGGTTTAGACCTACCCACCGATGCGCCGCAACTTTCGCAACCAAAACCCACTGCCGCCACCTCGGAGGCGGCTACCTGTAGGGGCGGTGGTTATCGCCGGGGAGCGCCGCAGGGAGAGTGTTCACGAAATCCTTCCCTCAGCTGCTACGCTTTCGTGGTTTCGGCGGAAGCGGCATTTCGATGAAGTCGTCCCTTCCCGGTGTTGCTCCATCGACTCGGGCCATTATTTCCGCGCTGTGCTGCCGTACGACCGGCCATATATTAGAGCCGAGGACAATCAAAGCGAGTTTTCCACTCAGCTTTTGCTGGTAACGGATGTTCTGATCGGAGGTAACCATCACGTCGAACCCCGCTTCTTCCGCCATCCTTAGAAGTTCGCCGTTGTCCAGTTGGTCGGGCCACTGCATTTCGACGATGGTACGGACCTCATGTTTGCGGAGGAAACCGCGCACACCGACGGGAACATTTTTATCAAACAGGATGCGCAATCCTGTGACTCTTGGCGTAGGTCAAAATCACTTCAACTTGTTCCGCCGGGATTTCAAACTGCTCTGCAATTTCAACGGCGCTGACGCCATAGTCAAAGTTATCGACAATGACGTTGACCGGCATCCGTGTACCGCGCAACACGGGGGCGCCGCTTTGCACTCCAGCCTTAACTTCGACTAGCGGGCATTCCGACCAGTCAATTTGTTCCATGACCGCCATAGCCACCTCCATATGAACATGATTTCATCTTTTCACATGAAAAGCCACAGCGCCATTTTGCTTGCGAGGAATCCAAGAGGAAAAATTTCTGGGCGGTGGTACAACCTACGAGCTGCGGACGAAACAGAATCTCGTCGCCAAGCTCTCTAATGAACGGCTCAGGGGAAAGACGGCCACGAGTTCGCAATGTTTCACCCGAGGGGATGAGGTTAAGCAAATCCGCGCGAACCTCGCCACTCGTTGATCGCCCATTTCCGAGAGCATTCGGCCACGAACCGAATGCCCTAGGTGCGCGCCACCCATCTTCGCCTCCGCGAGAGATTTCGACGCTTGCGTAGATTTGGCTCAGACGAAGGGACCAAGAACAAGGCCGTTCCCAGCCGATACGGAGAGTGGGTCGCTTTACTGTTTCCCTATCGGAAACGGGGGGTTGGACGGAGTGGACTGGCGATCGAAGACTCGGCATTTGAACGCAGCACCATAAGCCCCTGACAGTACAATGGCCTGCAGTGCATGCCCGCATGAGCCGCTGCTGGACAACACCTGCTTCTCAAGCAGGTGGTCATTGGCCACGCCGATGTATTAGAATCGTTCAGAATCATTGAGTTAGCGTGGGCGTGTAGCTCAGCTGGGAGAGCACCTGCTTTGCAAGCAGGCGGAAATTCAATCTAAGTCGTTGTTTTGGTTGCGCTTCCGAGTTTCCGACCAGGCTAAATATGTTCCTAAGATGTTCCTACTTCGGTGGGCCGCGCAGATTGATCAATGGTGTGTACCGCGATGCAGCCCACAACCGAAGGCAGGAATGGCGTACAGCCTACGCCGATGCTTCTGGGCCTTTGCAACCCTTCGGTTAACAGAAGTGAATTTGCTCGCCAATTCAACTATTTTGCGGTGCAGATGACGACGTTCAGGGCTGTTCAGAAGCAGAGGGTTACAAGCGGAGCATGAAATCTGTGACCCTTATTTAACCCAAACGAATTTTGGCCAAATAAGGGGCACGATAACCCGCGACTTTGGTTTGAGCAATCGGCGATTAATATACCGCTTGAGTATCGCTGTAGCTTCCGCCAGACCAATTCATCCTGAAAGGCACGTTACTCTTCGAGTTAAAACTACGGCTCGACAACAAAAGGACCATCCGCCATCGCGGAGAATCCCCGAATGGGACCTTCATTAGGCACCTGAATCACCCATAAGCC
>QHYI01000228.1 GCA_003223245.1 Acidobacteriota bacterium | reverse complement strand
TCGAATTCAAGAAAGCGTGGTTCGAGGCGAGTCTCCTCCAGGATCGTGCGAACGCCTTCGAGGAAGTGCTTGGCACGGAACTCTACCCCGGAGAGGTTGACCGCCACCGAGACCCGCCGTAGGCCCACCTCCAACCAAGCCCGGAGCTGTGTGCACGCTTCGCGCAGTACCCACCGGCCGATGGGCACGATCAGGCCGGACTCTTCGGCGATGGGCACGAATTGTGGGGGAGGAATAAGCCCCCGATCCGCGCGCAGCCAGCGTAGGAGCGCCTCAATTCCGGTAATCTCTCCGGTCTGAAGATCGACCTTTGGCTGGTAATGCAACACAAACTCGCGTCGCTCCAGGGCGCGGGCCAAGAGCCCTTCGAGGGATTGCCGCGCGACAGCCCGCGTAGTCATGTCCGACTTGAAGAACTGGAAATTGTTGCGTCCCTTTTTCTTCGCGTAGTACATCGCAGTGTCCGCACTCTTGAGCAAGCTCTCTGCATCCTGACCGTCGTTGGGGTACCTGCTGATGCCAATGCTCGCGTTGATGCGCAGCTCGTTCCCTGCGATAGTGTGAGGCGCCGCCAGTGCAGTGATCATCTTCTGCGCCAAGACGGCCGCGTCGGCGGCGCGCCCGATTTGTGGAAGCAGTACTACGAATTCATCCCCGCCCTGGCGGCTCACGGTGTCCGAATGGCGCGCGCAAGCCACTAGGCGTTGTGCGACCGATTGAAGCAGTTTGTCGCCAATCGCATGCCCCAAGGAGTCGTTGATGTTTTTGAAGTGATCCAGGTCCAAGAACAGCACCGCGAGTTGCTCGCTGGTCCGCCGCGCTAGCGAAATCGCCTGGGTCAGCCGGTCGGTCAACAGCACGCGATTCGGCAAATCTGTGAGAGAGTCATGCTGCGCCAGATGGGACATCTTTATTGTCATCGCCCGCGATGCGCTCACGTCGCGGAAAACAATTACCGCGCCTGTCACCTGCCCGAATCGGTCGTGGATAGGGGCGGTGGAATCTTCGATGGCAAGCTCCAACCCGTCACGCCGGATCAGAACGCAGCTAGGGTTCAGGCCCATGGTTTTGTCTTCCAGAATCGCCGCCTCCAAGGGATTTCGGGCGGTTTTACGTGTGGTACCCTCAACGATTTGAAACACCTGGGCAAGCGGCCGGCCCACTGCTTCCTGTCGAGACCAGCCCGTCATACTCTCGGCGACCCGATTGACATAGGTCACGTTACCGGAGATGTCCGTACTGAGTACGGCATCCCCGATGGAGTTGAGAGTGACTTGGGCGTGTTCCTTTTCGTTGAACAAAACATCCTCGACCCCCTTGCGCTCGATCACATGACGCAGCGCCCGCGTCAATGTGTATCTGTCGAGGTGGTCTTTTAAGAGATAGTCATACGCTCCGCGCTTAAGTGATTCATTAGCAGTACTTTCATCGTTTAGCCGGCTGAGGACCAGGATCGGAATATGGGGCGCGGCCGCGAATAGCTTTTCGAACGTCGCGATACCTTCGCTGTCCGGCAGGCACAGGTCCAGCAAGACCAGCCCGGTTTTTCCCTCGCCCAGCAGTTTGAGTCCATCAGATAGGAGCCTAACCCAGTCCACATCGAATGAGCTGGCTCTCGGGTCAACGAGCGCCTCCAGAATCAGCTTGGCCTCAGCAGAGTCGCCCTCAATGAGGAGCAGTTTGTTGCTTGTGCCGAATGGGGGTTTCACCATCCCAGGTTCTTCTCAAGCTAGTTCTCCTGTCTGTGAAATCTTTCACACATTGATCTGACGTGGAGTTTCGTTGGTGTTGCAGGAGGAACTTTCAGCCGCAGTCTGACCTATTCGTGGAGGACAACATTTAGGAGGGAACTGTGAATTTGCAGTTCGCCGTTGTAGTCAATGAAGCCTAGCTTCCTGAACTTATTCATAAAGAAATTAACTCGTTCGCGCGTCACTCCTATCATTTCCGCTAGAGTTTCCTGATTTATCTCCGGAACGACCGTTTCGGGGTTGCCTTCCTTACCGTAGCGGGCCAGCAATAAAAGAGTGCGGGCTAACCGTTTCTCAGTGGAGTTGAAAAGCTGATCGACCAAGTCCTCCTCGATGCGCAGATTGCGTGAGAGTAGATACGATATGAAATAGCCGGAAAGCTCGCGTTCCTTTTGCAGCACGCGCAGCATCTCGCCCTTCTCAATTCTAAGTACAGCACTAGGCACAATCGCCGTAGCCGAAGCCACCCGTACCATTTGACCCATTAGGCACGCCTCACCAAGAAAGTCACGCGCGCCTAGGATTGCGAGGACCGCTTCCTTGCCCTGATTGGAGACGATGGTGAGCTTCACACGGCCCTTCTCAATGTAGAAAACAGCATCGCTCGGATCGCCTTGCGAGAAGATCTTGTGGCCTGGTGCGCACTCCGTAATCGATCTTTTCAGGCCGACTGTCGAAAGAAACACCTGGGTTTCGAAAATGCTCTCCTTTTTAGGTTTCTTAGCCGCCTTCGGTGAGCCCATAGACTCCCTCGCGGAGCTACCTGTTGTTCCCGGAAGCTCCAGTCAGAGCCAACTAAGTAGTGGCGAATTGACCGGAATTCCCGATTTAGACCCCTAGCTAAAGGCTGTTGCACCAGAAGTTTTTCGATGCAGTAGCAAGCGCGGACAAGCTCTACCAACAGGATCGTCCAGGCCCTCGACGATCCCGTCCGCGGGGTTGGTCTCAATCACAACGCACGTAATGGTCTAAGCCAAGAAGGTCAGTTGTCGCTGTTCAAGAAAATACCGTTGCCCTCTCGTCCTACCTCGGCGAAAACACCCGCGGAACTCGCGTCCGTCGAACTGAATGAGAAGCCGCTTTGAAAACCAGACAAAGTTGCGACAGCATTTGCGAAGCGGAAACGGCCCGCGAAATTTGTGGGATCCGTGGGAACCGACGAGCCGGGACGGAAGTGCTGCTCTTCTCCGAAAGGCGACCAGCTGATGTCAATGTTGACCAAGCTGAAAGTATGGCCGGGGCCACCCAAAGAAATGTTATCCACCACTCCGACGTTTTCCAAATGAAGCCTAACCGCCCCCTCCTCAATGGTCAGGGCGCTATCCGGTACTTGCGTGGTCCAGAAGAGACCCGAGGGAAGGATGGTGCCGTTGAAATCGTGAACTTGGGAGCCCGAACTGGGCTCGAACAAGTCAATTCATATCTCGACAAAGGTGCCGCGGTGGTGTCTCCCATCCGCGGACACGTATTCGCCTTGAGAGACCCTGATATCGCT
>QHYI01000215.1 GCA_003223245.1 Acidobacteriota bacterium | reverse complement strand
GTCCCGCAGCGAGGCGGCATTGAGTGGCCCGTTGCCCGCGTAGAAGGCCACCAGGCACTTGCCGCGGCCAGGTCCCTCGGTGACGACGACCGCGGCCTCGCGCACTCCTGGCACCTTCAGCAGTGTGTTTTCGATCTCGCCGATCTCGATTCGGAAGCCCCTGATCTTCACCTGGGAATCCCGGCGGCCAAGGAACTCCAGCTTGCCGTCGGGCAACCAGCGGCCGTAATCACCGCTGCGGTAGAGCCGTTGGCCAGCGCGGTGCGGATCCGCCATGAATGCCCGTCGCGTGCGCTCTGCGTCGTTGATGTAGCCGCGGCCGACGCAAACGCCGGAAAAGACAATCTCTCCCGGCGCACCGAGCGGCACGGGTGCTAGGTGCTCGTCCACGACGTAGACGGACACGTTGTTGACCGGGCGGCCGAGCGGCACTCGCTCTCGCTCCGGCACGCGATCCATGACTTCGTGGTTGGTATCGTCCGACGTCTCCGTCAGTCCGTAGGCATTGACCAGCTTGATCGCGGGCAAGGCCCGGAACCAGCGCTGTACCAACTCCTTCTTCAGCGCCTCGCCCGTGACCGAAACGAACCGCAGGTCTGGCAGCTCGTGCGAGTGCTCCTCTAGATACGACAGAAGCACTTCGAGGTAGGACGGCACGACCTGCACGACGTTGACCCTGCCGTCAACGATCTTGTCGATGAAGCGTCGGGCGTCGAGGATCACCTCTTGCTCGACGAGCAGCGTCCGTCCGCCAACCAGGACGGCAGACAACAGTTGCCACAGCGAAATGTCGAAGCACTGCGGCGCCGTCTGGGCCACCGCGTCCCCCGCGCCGATCTTCAGGTCGTCGATCTTGGCGAAGAGGTGGTTCAAGAGACCCGCGTGCTCGCACATTGCGCCCTTGGGCTCTCCGGTGGAGCCGGAGGTGAAGTAGATGTACGCGAGTTGTTCGGGCGCGACTTCAATTCCGAGATCGCCCTCGGGATGGCCCTCGTGGTATGCCGCTTCGATAAAGAGTGTCTCAACTCCGGGCAGCGATGCGAGAGCCTGACCAAGCGTGGCGGTGCTGCCGCGTTCGGTGAGCACGAACCGACAGTCGGCCCGGGAAAGTGTCCTGGCGATGCGGTCGGCCGGGAAATGCGGCTCGATGGGTAAGTACGCGCCGCCAGCCTTGAAGATCGCGAGCACGGCGGTCATCCAATCCAGATTGCGCTCGGTCACGACACCCACGACGCCTTCGCGGGCAAGCCCCCGCGCCAGAAGGGCTCGCGCCACCTGGTTTGCGCGAGCATTGAGCTCTCGGTACGTCAACTGAGTGTCGCCGCGCACGGCCGCGATGGCGTCCGGGTGTGCCCGAGCTTGGTCTTCGAACAGCTCGTGCACACGGCGGTCCGGCAGCTCTCTCGGCCGTCCGGCGAGGCCGTGCAATTGGAAACTCTGCTCCTCGGTGGAGAGCAGGCTCTGTCGCAGGTGTTCGGCATCCGGATCAGCCGCGATCAACGCCAGCGCGGTGTGATGGTAGCCGGCGATCCGCGTGGCACACTCTGTATCCAGCACGTCCGTCTTGTAGCGTAGCCGCAGCACGAGCTGCCCCCCACGCTCGACGAAGGCGAACCGCAGCACGGTGTGCTCAGGCAACTCCCCCCCGCTGACGGAGCCCCATTCGAAAACGCTTTCGAACGACGGCTCTCTGAGGCCTAATTCGCGCCGGAACTCCTCGATTGAGAAACCCCTGTGTGCCAGCAGTTCGGCCTCGGCTCGAGCAGCGCCCAGTAGCAGCTCGCGCCATGAGCGGGGTTCAAGCGTAATTCGAAGTGGCAACGGCGAGCCCAGCTCGGGCGTGTAGCCGGTGCACACCTCGCGCTCGCCCGAAAGTGCCCCGAGTACTTTGGCGTGCGCGGCCAGCACCACCGAGCTGAGCGGCACGGCCAGCTTGTTCCCCAGCCGGCGCAACGCCGTCACGAGTTCCTCGGGAATCCTCGCCTCGTGTTCGCCGAGGCCAGGCACCGGATTAAGGGTCCAACGCGGAACCGGAGTGAATCCACCGGCGAGGAGTACACTGCGCCAGAACTCCCGGTCGCCCTTCTTTGTAGTCATCGTGCTACGCAAACTGAGATTGCCCATCTCACATCTCCTTCGCTGGGTTTCCGCCCCACCGCGCGTGTGCCGGGACCTCCTCGCCCTTCATGAGGAAGGAATCGGTGGCAAGACTCGAGCCGTCGCCCATGGTCACGCCGTAGAGGACGAATGAACCGACCCCCAGCGTGCAGCCGGCGCCAATTGTGCTGTGGTCACATTTGAACGTGCCGTCCTCCTGCGAATGGCACTGCACCTTGCTCCGGTAGTTGAGGACAGACTCGTCCCCGATCGCGGTGAGCGGCGGATCGGAGATGTGGGCGCCATCGTCGAAGACCCTCTTGCCGGTCCTTACGCCCATCAGCCGCCAGAGCACATTCTTGAACGGCGTGCCATCGAACACGTGGAGATAGTGAATCGGGTGCATCTTCCACAGGCGCTCGGCCAGCCAGAAATCCGAGTGATAGATGGAGCAGGTCGTCGGCTCAAGGGCGCGCAGCGTTTCGACGCAACGGTAAGCGAAGGAGAAGTAAACCGCGGTGATCACAACGCTGACCGCGAAAAGCGCGGCGCTGACGACGTGCGGGAGTACGTCGTATAGCTCTATGCCGGCGAGGTAGAACAGGACGAACAGGAAAACGCCGACCCAGCGTGTGAAAAGGAACAGGCCGATGGTTCGAAGGTTATACCGTGTCTTGGCCGCAAGGCCGCGGCGCTGTGCGTCCCCGGTCCGTAGATGGTCAAACTGGGTGTCACGCTCGACGGTGCGCGGAATCTCGAAACATGGGGCGCCCAACAAGCCAGTCCCCTGGCGGATCTTGCCGTCGAGGGGGACCATCACCTTCGTCCCGAGGAGGACGTTGTCGCCCGTCCTGCCACCCGCGGGATACATGACGTCGTTCCCTATAAAGTTCCGCGGTCCGATCGCCGTCCGCGATACGCGGAACGAGCTGCTCGACACCTCGTCATTCACCAGGACCAGCCCGTCGGCAACGATGGTTCCGGTGCCTACGGCGCTCAGCGCCGGGTTCGCGTGCATCACTTCGCTGCCGAAATTCGAGCCGGTCTGCTCGACCGGGCGAAGGTGATATCCCAGCCACTCGAGGTAGTGGACGATGTAGCAGCTGTCTCCGAAAAGGGACGTGTAGAACCTTATCCTCCCGATGCGGGCGATCGCGCGATGCACTGCGTCATGGAATCCGTAGAGCGGATAAACCGTGTCCGGCTTGATGAACAGGTTCAACACGCGAGAAGCAGCCACAGCGAGCAGGAGCCCGATGAGTGCGAGGCCGAAGAAAAGGACCAGTGAGAGGATCGCTGCCTCGACGAAGAGCCCCAACGCGCTTGCACTCGCAGTCGGCTGCAGCAACTCGGCCAGAGACGACGCCCCGCCGATCGCCAGGCTTGCGGTCCCTTCGATGAGCGGCAGGTAGAAGAGGAGCACGACAAGCAGGGCGGCGACCGCATAGGCGGCCCGCCGCAGCGTGCCGCACTGCGCCGGCGGAACTCGCACAAAGTTCACGTGCGTGGGCTGCGCCGGACATCCGTGCCACCGCTCGCCAGGCGGCACCGCCTGCCCGCTGTGCAGCGCGGACGCGTGACCGAGCTGCGCCCCACTGCCGATGGATGTGTTAATGTCCAGCACGCTCCGTTCGCCGACGAACACGTCGCGGCCGAGCGTCACCGGCCCGGTCTGGATCGTTCCGGCCTGCGCCCGGTAGCCGTTAAAGATGGCCGCTTTGCGGATCACGGTTCCCGCGCCGATCGTCAGGAGATCGGTACACACCGGCACGCTCCGGGAGAAAATCACCGCGCCGGGCCCGATCTTCGCCCCTAGCGCCCGCAGGTATAACGTATACACGGGCGTGCCGATGAAAAAACGAGCGGCGGGGCTCGATCGGATCAGCGTCTTGACGACCCAGAAGCGGACGTACGCCAGGCTCCACAAACGGATCTGCTCGGCTTTCCAACGGCCGATGAGCAGCCACTTCGCGGCGACCGGCACGGCAGAGACAGCGAGGAAAGCCGAGCTGCTGGCCACGATCAACCGAAGGCAGATCCCGACAGCACCCGAGCCCGCCAAGACCCACCGGTAGCCCTCGGAAATGGCGACCACCGCTGCATAAGAGTACGCAAAGAAGAACACGGCCTGCAGCGCTCCGCATAGGAGGTACTCTCGCGTGCTGGTCGGCGTTGGCGCCTCCATCGCCGCGGTCACCGGCGGCCGCGCAGTCGTGGGCGACGCGAAGGAAAGCGCCGCTGCCAAGCTTCGGATCGTCGGGTGGTGATAGACGTCCTGCATGGATATCGACGGCAGGTCGCCCCGCTTCCGCACTCGCGCGCAGAACTTGGCCATCACCAGGGAGTCAGCACCCAGTTCATCAAAGAAGTGGCTGTCAGCGGAGAGTTGGTCGACGCGCAGGACAACCGCTAAGATCTCAGCGAGGACGCGCTCGGTGTGCGTCATCGCACCGGTCGAGCGGTCTTGGATCACAGTGGATTGTGTGAATCCGGCGTGAGCCCCTTTGTCACGTGCACTCTTCATGCTTCCTCGGCCCAGGGCCCGGGCAAAAACGAACCGATCACTTTCTCCAGACCCTGCTGGAGGGCGAGGTCTCTAACCAGTTTACCGACGGCAAGATCAAGTACACCCAGCCCGAAGGGGCTGAACACCGAGACCTTCTCGGAGCCGTTCTTGGCGGGGGCCCAGCCTCGGAGAATGTCGGCCAAGGTGCACCGGATGAACTCTCTGTGCCCCACGCGTTGTTCCGCCAAGTGCACTGAGGTTTGGGCGCGGCAGACATGATCGATATCGTCTACCACGTTGTCGCAGGAGAGAATGGCTTCAGGGGTCAGATCCCGCAGCGAGATATGGAGAATCACGCTCCCCTGAGGGCATTCGCAAAGTTCGTTGAGGTGTGGCACGAGCGCTGTGGTGGCAATCGAGATGAGCGGGGAGTTTTGCAGCACAGCCTTAATGTCTGTGGCGATCTCTGGCGCGACCTGTTTGAAAGTTCTCTTACACTTGTTCTCGAACTGCTTTGCCCGACATTCGTCTTTGTCAAAGATGACTAAGGTTTCTACCTCGGGGAACACGGCCAAGAGGAATCGAGCGATCTCGAAATTAATTAAGCCGCACCCGATCATCCCTATGCGGCCGACTTTTCTGCCGTTGGTCAGGCACTGGGCGGCCAGCGCAGCGCTGGCGGCGGTCCGCTTCGCGCTGATCACGGACCCTTCGAGCACGGCTTCGGGCCTCCCCGTCTGCGTTGAATTCAAGATCAACACCGCCGACGCGCGGTCAACGCCGCGGTGCAGATTCTCCGGAAACGAAGAGACCCATTTGACTCCAGCGATTCGGCATGCACCGCCCAGGTAGGCCGGCAGGGCAATAATGCGGTCCTGCGGCTGGCCGGGAAACCGCAAGAAAGTGGAGTGGGGCAGCGAGCTGTCGCCGTCGCCGTGGCCAGCACTGCGCGGACTTCCGATCCCTTCAAGATTGCGATGTTGCCATCACAGCTATCACGCATGGCTCAACTCCGGTTGGTCCTGCCAGAGGTGTGCGACGTCCCCAAAGTGTTCCTCAACCCACTCGTCGGAATAGACGGTGTCAAGGTAGCGTTCTCCGCGGTCGTGAAAAATGAGCGCGCAGGTTGCGCCCCGCGGTATTCGTTCCTTCACGTGTTCTACCGCCATGATCACTGCGCCCGATGAGCCGCCAGCGAGAATAGCTTCGCTCCGCACCAAACGGCGACAACCCACGACACAGTCCAGGTCCGTCACCCGCACGCACTCGTCGGCCAGGTCGGTGCGGAAAAGCTCAGGACGTCTAGCCGCACCGTGTCCCGGAATGAGCCGCTTGGCTGGCCTTCCGCCGAAAATCACGCTCCCCTCAGCATCAACCGCAAAGATCCTGGTTCCCAGGTGGTGATCCCGAATGTATTCGGCGCAGCCTCGGAGCGTGCCGCACGTGCTGGTGGAGACGAAGAGATAGTCGATCCTTCCGTGCAATTCGGTCGCGATCTCATGCATTGTGGTCCAATAGTGCGCCCGGGCATTGGACAGGTTGGCGTACTGGTTGGTCCAGAAGCTGTTCTCGATGGTTTCAAGGAGCGTCTTGACACGATTGATCCTTGCCTGAAGGAACTCTCCGGTGGCCGGGTCGGGTTCTGAGACCAGATCGATCTCCGCTCCGTACGCTTTGAGGATGCGAATGTTCTGCGCGGTCGTTTTCGGGTCCACTACGCAGATGAATCGCAATCCCAAGTAGCGGCAGGCTTGCGCGAGGCCGATCCCTAGGTTCCCGGAACTGGACTCGATCACCACGGTCCCAGCCTTCACGCCGCCGGTTCGCATTGCCTCTTGCAGGATATGCAACGCGGGCCTGTCTTTGGCGCTCCCACCCGGATTGAATCCTTCCAGCTTGGCAAAGAGCCGGAACGGGCAGTCGGGCAGCACACGCGTTAACCTAACGAGCGGCGTGTCGCCGATTGTGCACAAGATGCTCTCGGTCATGGTTCACCTCGACCAATAAGCTGAGCGATTTGGGTCCGCGGGCTGAGCGCAGGCTAGCAGGAGGGAAGGAGTCTTCACTCCCTATTCACTTTTGTTTATCGATGCGTGGAATTCAGCGTCGGATGGGAGCAGCGACAAACCGGGCCCGACGCCGCAGGGACTGATCCACACGGCCGTCTGAGGGTAGCGAGTCGTGTCAACCCGCGCAATCAGGTAGAACAATCAAATGGACATGGGGTGGTCGCCGGAACGGAGATCTCTAGGTCGTGCAAATTGCGATGTGCTCTGGTGCCTGGGCAAAAAGGTGCGTCTCGTGCCTCTAGTGAGTCCCACAGATTACTCTTTGAACCGATGCGCCTGTTGATTCCTCATAATTTACAGAAAGCACAATACGCTAAAGCCGCCAAAGGCTAAACAGACGCTTCCTTCATGCACAATCTCATGTACAAATCCGCTGCACATCCGCGCCTGCTGCAGGCGCGCAGACCTGGCAACGCGCCGAGCGGGAACCCGCACATCATCATCATGGTGGATAGCGCGGCACGCCGCTGTTTTTGTGTCGTGCCGTCGTAAGTCAGAAGCCATTTCTTACAACGGCACTCGTGCGACCGTGGGCCGCGCTCGATGTCCTTGCAGTTCTCGCCGTGGCGCGTGAAAACCGTGGCGGTGCGCGTCGCGCCCGCCGTGCTGTTGGTGGTCACTTTCATGTACAGTTGAAAATAGTACGTCCGCACCACATTGGAAAGTAAGCACTTAGCGCGTTTTGGGCTGAATGCCGAAGAAAAAATGTCGGCAGTGGGCCGACGGGGAGGATTTTTCTCTTGACGTTCCCTTTAATAGGACATTGCTACACTCGCGCACGCCACACAAGATGTGGTTCGTTCACCGCTCACAATCAGTCAGTTGCGATCGGCGTAGAAGTGGGTTTTTTGGGCAACCTTTTGCCAGGGGCGTCTGCACGCGCGGCTTCCCTACAACGAGTACTTTATCACTCGGAATAACTTTCCGTTTTCACCTGACCGAATAAGCGATCTGCTCCGCGATCTCAATTGATGTCCGCCAACACTGTTTGATATCAAGCGATTACATCAAAACGAAAGCTGTTTTGGTCCCTTATGGTCCAATTCAAAAAAATCGAGCCGGACATACCGAGTATTTTTAAATCATTTCTCAAGGACTACGACAAAGTTAGGCGGCCTGTAATCAACCGCGTAGTTTGTAATCGCAAGCCCCGGTGTACCGTTGCCCTTGAAGTTGGCCACCAACATACCCATCGAATTGGTGCCGGAGGCAAAGTAAGACCGCTGAAAACCACCTTGCGCGTCATTCCCACTTCTCCGCCACCCACAGCAGCGGCCTGCGGATTCCGCTCTCCATAAAACGTCGGGATTCTGGTTTCCAAAAGCTTAGCTTTTTGATTTTTTGTCCCGATGGATAATCGCTGATTTATCCGGCTGTCACTCGCGCCGCCGAACTCTAATTGAATTAAAGAACCGGATCAATTTCCCTTATTGCCGCCTTTTGCCGCCTCGTTCTCTTTCCAAGTTCCATCGAACCAGACAGATATGGCGGAAGCGTGTGGGAGTCGAACCCACCATTCGACCCGCGAAGGACCGAATCGCCGGCTTTGAAGACCGGGGAGATCACCGGACCCCTTTCGCCTCCGCGAGCAGTATAGAGGAGGCGCAGGCGGACCCTCAAGGCAAGTCGGTAGAACTTTTGCTTGCGATCTGCGCGGTCGTAAACTATCTGTTATCGCAGCGTGCGCTGTTAGTCTTCCGGTTCTTGGGTCACAATGTGAACGTCCACGGCGGGAGACTCGCGGAGGAAGCGGTGCACGGCCGATAGGTAGAGATATTTTCGCCAATCATGCACCGGGGTCCGGCCGAAAATTACTTGCGTGATGTGCTTTGAGCGGACAAAATTCGCCACAGTGTCCGCCACGCTTCTTCCCTTCAAGCGAACCACCTTGGCCCCAAGGCTTTCCGCAAAACGCAAATTAGCGGCCAAAGCATTCTGATTGGATTCCTTCGGGCCGAATTCGCGTTCGACATGAACCACATATAACTCCGCATCCATGCGCCGCGCCATTCTTGCGCCGCGGGCGATAAGGTATTGTCCCGCGGGATTTGCGGAAACACACACTGCCATGCGCTCTCGGACGCCCCAATTTTTCCGAATATCTTGGGCTTCCATGTACGATTCGAGGCTGCGGTCTACTTGCTCCGCAACCTGACGCAGAGCGAGTTCACGCAAGGCGATCAAATTGCCGCGGCGAAAAAAATTCTTGAGGGAACGCTCCACTTTTTCGGTGCTATAGACATCTCCGCGTTTCATGCGGTTTTGCAGCGCCTCTGGTGTCAGGTCAACCATGACGGTTTCCGACGCGGTGAGTGGCACCCAATCGGGCACCGTCTCACGCACGGTGATCCCAGTAATAGACCGCACGACCGGGGCAAGACTCTCGATATGCTGGATGTTTAAAGTCGAAATGACATCCACCTTGGCTGCGAGAATCTCCTGGACGTCTTCGTAACGCTTGCGGTGTTTGCTGCCGGGAATGTTGGTGTGAGCGAGTTCGTCAACCAGAACGACACCCGGCTGGCGCGCGAGGATAGCATCCACGTCCATCTCTTCGAAAACCGTGCCTTTGTAGTCGATCTTCTTGCGTGCAACGGTTTCCAATTGGTTAGCGAGTTCTTCGACGGCCTGCCGGCCGTGGGTTTCCACGACGCCGACAACGACGTCTTCGCCTCGGCTCCTCCGGCGAAGAGCTTCGCTTAACATGTTGAAGGTCTTGCCGACACCAGGAGCGTACCCGAGAAAAAGCTTAAAGCTGCCACGGCTTTTTTGTGGCGGGGAAGCGACTTCCAGCCATTCTTCAGGCTTTTTTGGCAATGCCGGTCCTTTCTGTATCGTAACGGGCTGAGTTAGGATGTACCAATGCAGAGGTTTCTGGGCGGCCGCATTGCGGGAGTTGCCGTGTCGCTGGTAGTTGTCGCTGTCATCACTTATTTCTATTCCCGCACACTTCACGTAAATCAAACCACCGTGGCCTTGTCTTTTCTCCTGGCCATTCTAGCAGTATCGGCGGTGTGGGGAATGCTCGTTTCGGCGTTTATGTCGGTGGTGGCCACGGTAGCTTTCAACTACTTTTTCTTGCCCCCGCTTAGGATGCTCACCATTGCTGACCCTCAGAACTGGGTAGCTTTGTTCGCGTTTTTGGTTACGTCGATTACGGGAAGCCGGCTCTCCACGCGGATTCGCAAAGAGGCACTGGAAGCGAATCAGCGGAGAAGGGAAGTCGAGCGACTCTACCGTTTTAGCCGGCAGTTGCTGGGGGAGGGCAACGTCATCCAGTTGATGAATGCCATCCCTGATTACATCGTGGAGAGCTTTGAGGTTGGCGCCGCGGAGCTTTTTCTGCCGCAGAAAGACAAATTCTATCGCTCTGGTTTTGGCGCCTTTCATCTCGATGAAGAGAAGATGAAGACCGCTTTTTTGCAGGATGAAGTCACTCTGGAGAGCGAGCATAGCCAGTATTTTCTTCCGGTGCGATTGGGCGTGCGTCCCATCGGCAGCCTGGGTATTTCCGGCGTACAACTGTCCCGGCAAACCGTAGAGGCCATAGGGACTTTGGTGGCGATTGCCATTGAACGCGCGCGCGCTGTCGAGGAACTCGGACAGACGGAAGCAGAAAGGCAGAGCGAGCGGCTGAAATCGGCGCTTCTCGATTCCATCACTCACGACTTTCGCACGCCGTTAACTTCGATGAAGGCGGCGGTGACTGATCTACTGGCATCAAGCAACTCGGATTCGTCAAAGTCCCGTGAACTTTTGACCATCATTAATGAAGAGTGCGACCGGCTAAATCGTCTTGTCGAAGAGGCTGGGGAAATGGCGAAACTGGAAGCCGGGGAGGTGGCGCTTGACCTTGCTCCAACCCCCGTGGAGGAAATCATCGAGGCGGCTCTGGCCCACTGTAAGAGTGCTTTGACCGGCCGGCAGGTGGACGTGCGTGTAGCTCCAGGGCTTCCCCCGGTGCACGCTGATCTGGAGCGGGCAAAAGAAGCCCTCGTGCAACTGATCGACAACGCCAATATCTATTCGCCGAAAGAACAGCCGATTACGATCAGCGCTGAACTTACCGGTGACGCCGTGACGACCAGTGTCGCCGACCGTGGCCCGGGAATCGATGGTTTTGAACAGACGATGATTTTTGACAAATTTTATCGGGGGAAAGACCAAAGATACCTGGTCCGCGGAACCGGTATGGGCCTGCCCATAGCGAGAGCAATTATAGCTGCGCAAAATGGCAACATTACAGTCACCAGCCAACTCGGTCATGGATCAGTCTTTTCGTTTACGCTCCCTGTGGACCACAGTGTGAGGCAACCACAATGAACGCCGTGAACATCCTGGTTGTCGATGATGAGCCACAAATCCGCCGCGTGTTGCGCTCCACACTTTCCACGCACGGCTACGTGATTACGGAAGCCAAGACAGGCGAGGAAGGCTTGGAGTCACTGAGGAAAGAGCGGCCCGACTTGATATTACTCGACATGAATATGCCGGGAATGGGAGGCGTTGAGGCTTGCCGCGAGATTCGGCGCGCTTCCGACGCTCCGATTATCATGCTGACCGTGAGGGACGCCGAGCGCGACAAGGTGGCCGCTCTCGACGCAGGCGCGGACGATTATGTGGTTAAACCGTTCGGCATCGATGAATTGCTTGCGCGGATTCGCGCCGCGCTTCGCCGCTACGCCGCTAGCGACGCGTTGCCGCCATTCGTATCGAAGGATCTGAGCATTGATTTCGAGGCGCGGCGGGTCACAGTGCGCGATTCCGAAGTACACCTCACGCCCAAAGAGTACGACGTGCTCAGACACTTGGTCGCAAATCAGGGAAAGCCGCTAACGCACCGCCGCCTGTTGCAATTGGTTTGGGGGCCTGACTACGGGGAAGAAACAGAGAATTTGCGCGTGGTCATCAATCAGCTGCGCAAGAAAATCGAAGTGAATCCTACCCGCCCGAAGTACATCGTGACGGAGCCTTGGGTGGGCTACCGTTTTCAACCTCCTCGTGATAACACTGGGAAGCCGTCCTTACGGAGAATGTGAATCGTCAGTGCAGTGGACTCGTCGCATCCAACTCGAGGTTTAGCTCCAAGACACGCACGCGCGGCTCCCCGAGGAAACCGAATTGCCTGCCGAGCGTGTGCTTGTCGACGAGCGCGCGAACTGCAGCTTCGGTCATGTGCCGTTCACGGGCGACCCAAGGAACCTGAAATTCCGCAGCTGCGGGTGAAATGTCCGGATCGAGTCCTGAACCTGAGCTCGTCTCCATTGACCCGGTCGATCAAGGTCTTGTTCGTGGGCGCCAGGAAGGACCCGCCGCTGGCGGTAGCATCGTAGCCGCCTCCCGCACTGGACGGGCGCGAATGAAAATAGCCCGGGCCTGTGAAGTTCTGACCGATGATCCGGGAACCCACGAGTTTCCCATTTCTTTCCATGAACTGGCCATTGGCTTTGTCCGGGAAGAGCAGTTGGGACAATCCCGTGACTACCAGCGGGTAGAGCACGCCAAAAAGCGCTGTCGTCATCAAGGTGAACCAAACTGCAATCAGCAGGTTCCTTTTCATAAGCAATCCCTCAAGCCAGTCCGAGGTAAGGAAGAAGCATGTCGATCAGCTTGATTCCCACGAAAGGCGCGATAATTCCGCCGACGCCGTAAATGAGAAGGTTGCGTTGAAGCAGCGCGGCCGCACCGACGGGGCGGTAGCGGACCCCGCGTAATGCCAAGGGGATCAACGCGATGATGATCAACGCGTTGAAAATCACGGCGGAGAGAATCGCGGATTCCGGTGTTCGCAAGCGCATGATGTTGAGCACCTCGAGTACCGGAAAAGCGCCCGCAAACATCGCCGGGATGATGGCGAAATATTTGGCCACATCGTTCGCCACAGAAAAAGTTGTCAGCGCGCCTCGGGTGATCAGAAGTTGCTTGCCGATCTCCACGATTTCAATCAGCTTCGTTGGATTGGAATCCAAGTCGACCATGTTGCCGGCCTCTTTAGCAGCCTGCGTGCCCGTGTTCATGGCGACTCCTACATCCGCCTGAGCCAGCGCGGGAGCATCGTTGGTGCCATCGCCGGTCATCGCGACCAGCTTGCCTTTGGCCTGCTCCCGCTTGATGAGCGCCATTTTGTCTTCCGGCCTGGCCTCCGCGAGGAAGTCGTCCACCCCGGCCTGACGAGCAATGGCCGCCGCCGTGAGCGGATTGTCGCCGGTGATCATCATGGTGCGAATGCCCATCGCCCGAAGATGTTCGAAACGCTCCCGCATGCCGCCTTTCACGATGTCGGTCAGGGCGATGGCGCCGAGCACGCGGCGGTTCTCTGCGACGAGGAGAGGCGTGCCGCCGGAATTCGAGATTTCTTCGACGCATGTCTTTAGCTCGGCAGGAACATCGTTGCCGCCTGGGCTGACGAAGCGGGCGATGGCAGCGGGAGCGCCCTTGCGAATTTCCCGGCCATCGATATCCACCCCCGACATCCTTGTTTGTGCGGAGAAGGGAATGAAGTTCGCCGCATGTGCGGCGAGATCACGGCCACGCAAATTGTAGCGTTCCTTGGCAAGGACGACGATGGAGCGGCCTTCCGGCGTCTCGTCAGCCAGGGAAGCGAGCTGCGCGGCATCCGCCAGATACGTTTCCGCAATGCCAGGGGCCGGGTAGAACTGAGTTGCGGCACGGTTTCCCAGCGTGATCGTGCCCGTCTTATCGAGCAAAAGAACATCAACGTCGCCCGAAGCTTCCACGGCCCGGCCAGACATGGCAATGACATTTCGCTGAATCAAACGGTCCATTCCCGCAATGCCGATCGCGGAAAGCAGTCCGCCAATGGTTGTCGGAATCAGACAAACAAGCAGTGAGACCAGCACGAAAATGTTCTGGGGGGCGCCTGAATACACCGCGAACGGCTGCAACGTGACAACTGCCAGAAGGAAAATAATCGTGAGGCCTGCCAGGAGAATGTTCAAAGCAATCTCGTTCGGGGTTTTCTGCCGTGCCGCTCCTTCCACAAGCTTGATCATGCGGTCGAGGAAGGTTTCCCCGGGGTTCGAGGTAATCCTAACTTTGATTTCGTCAGAGAGGACTCGCGTTCCGCCGGTGACGGCAGATCGGTCGCCGCCCGACTCGCGGATTACGGGGGCGGATTCTCCCGTGATCGCAGACTCGTCCACCGATGCGACGCCTTCGATAACTTCGCCGTCGCCGGGAATAAACTCTCCGGCGGACACAACCACAACATCTCCAGCACGCAATTTCGAGCTAAGTACGGTCTCGATGCCAGCGTCTCCGCGCAGACGCCGTGCCTGGGTCTCCGCGCGAGCTTTGCGCAAGGTGTCCGCCTGGGCTTTGCCGCGACCCTCGGCCATAGCCTCCGCAAAATTAGCGAACAAAACGGTGAACCACAGCCATAGCGTGATTTGCAGTCCGAAACCGATCTGCTCAGCGTGATGCAGAGAGTTCCAAATCAACTGAACGGTGGTCAACACTGCAGCCACCTCCACGACGAACATCACAGGGTTCTTGGCCATCGTTCGAGGTTCGAGCTTGCGGAAGGAATCCACGATGGCCCGAGAGAGGATGGTGCTATCCATCAGGGTCTTTTTTCTGATTTCCGTGATTTCAGAGACGGGGTCCATGGGTACCTCAGAAAACTTTGCCCGCGTGCATCAGCAAGTGTTCGAGAATCGGCCCGAGACTGAGAGCGGGGAAGAAAGTCAGCGCCCCCACGATCAAAACGGTGGAGACGAGCAACCCGCTGAACAAACTGCCCGTCACGGGAAAAGTTCCTGCAGATCCGGGGACGATCTTCTTTTTCGCGAGACTTCCGGCAATCGCCATGATGGGAATGATCATGAAGAAGCGGCCGAGGAGCTGCGCTGCCGCGGTGGTCGTGTTGTACCAGAGCGTGTTGGCATGCAAACCGCCAAACGCCGAGCCATTGTTACCGGTGGAAGATACATACGCGTAGAGTATCTGGGTGAGCCCATGCGGGCCGGGATTCGAGATGCCCGCTAATCCATACGGTTTGACTACCGCAATAGCAGAGAAGCAAAGAATCGTGAAAGTGAGGATAAGCACAGCGAGCATGGCCATTTTCACATCGTAGGATTCGATTTTTTTGCCGAGATATTCCGGCGTACGGCCAACCATCAGTCCGGCGATAAATACGGCGAGCACCACGAAAACGAACATGCCGTAGAGCCCGGCGCCAACGCCTCCGAAAACCACTTCACCCAACATAATGTTGATGAGCGGCACCATGCCTCCGAGTGGTGTAAACGAATCGTGCTGAGCATTCACCGCTCCGCAGCTCGCATCGGTGGTAACTGTGGCAAAGAGCGCGGAGTTGGCGATGCCGAAGCGGACTTCCTTCCCTTCCATGTTTCCACCGGACGCGAACGCGGTTGCGCGCTGGTCCGTGCCAGCCAGGAGCGGGTTCCCACTGGCCTCAGCCCAGTACGCCGCGGTCACTCCCGCGAGAAACAGAAACGCCATTGCTGCCCACACTGCCCAACCGTGCCGTTGCGAGCCAGTCATACGGCCAAGCGTATAGGTAAGCCCAGAAGGAATCGCAAAAATCAACACCAGCTCGAAAAAATTGGAGAATGGCGTGGGATTCTCAAAAGGATGCGCGCTGTTCGCGTTGAAGAAACCACCACCGTTGGTCCCAAATTCTTTAATCGCTTCCTGGGATGCAACTGGTCCCTGCGCGATAATTTGTTGGGTCACGGTTTGCGTCGCAGTCTTGCCGTCGGCACCCGTGACCTCGGCCGTGTACGGTTGGATGAGATCGACGGTTGTGTATGGCCTGAAGTTTTGCACCACACCCTGGGACACAAGAACAAGCGCGCCGACCAGACAGAATGGCAACAGCACCCAAAGAAGGCAGCGCGTGGCGTCAACCCAGAAATTTCCAAGATTTTCGGTTTCTCGGCGTGCAATGCCTCGAATGACCACGATGGCGAGCACAATGCCGACGGCGGCAGAGACGAAGTTGTGATAGGAGAGGCCTGCCATCTGCGTGAGGTAGGTCATGGTGCTTTCGCCGCTGTAGGCTTGCCAGTTCGTGTTCGTGGTGAACGAGGCGGCCGTTCCAAAGGCCAAAGGTGGGTCCACATTGCCGAATTTTTGTGGATTAAGCGGCAGCCACCTCTGCGTCCGCTCGATCAGATAAAGAAGCGTCATCGAGACGCCGCTAAACAAAAGCATGGCGATGGTGTACTCCGTCCAGGGCATCTCTCGGCTTTCATCTACACCCGTCAAGCGATATACGAGCTTCTCGATGGGGCGGAGAAGGAAATCCAGGAACGTTTTCTCGCGATTAAATACACGCGTCATAAAAATGCCCAGCGGCTTGGTGATCAGAAAGATCACCAGGAGATAAAACAGAATTTGGAACCAGCCATTTGCGGTCATTCCTTAAAACTCCCTTAAAACTCCTCCGCCTTCAGCAACGCATACAGCAAATACCCAAGCAGAAGCGCGCAGATCACCAACAAGATGCCGTCACTTGCACTCACAGCCTCACCCCTTTCTAAGGCGCTCGCAGCCGTATACGTAGAGAATCCCTGCCGCAAAGAAAAGTGCGGTTGAGGCAACAAATATGAGGTCCAGCATAATTTTCATGCTCCTGGCACCTTGTCATTCATCTCTGTCTCATGTCACCGGGCCTACGGCGAGACTCACCTCAGGGTTGAAAGTGCGAATCTAAAGTTACAATAACGCCCAGGATCAGAAGGTTTTGCGTTGGTGTGAGTCGAACCACGCCCGGCGCTAGTTCTGCTCCTCGAAAGAAGCCGCCGCCTGGTCCACGCGAGTCGTCAATACGGTGTTCCAGCCTAATGATGGTCCCGAAGGCCTGGTAAGGAATGCGATATTCGAGCGTTGTCGTGTTGGCCTTCACCGTTTGTCGGAATCCTGTCAATCGCCCGTCGCGATCCCAGTACAGTTCGGGCCGTACGGTGCTGCTCCAATTCTTGCTAAAGACCCAATGTAGTGGTAACTGGGCGCTCATCCAAAGCGCTCGAGGATTCCCAGATGCTACAATTTTTTCAGTTCCCACATGATATTCAAACGCCGTCGTGATCCGATCGGTCTTCCACTCAGCGATGCTGTCCCACAGGAATCGCCAGAACTCCAGACCGGTGTCGGACTGGTGCGGCCCGTATAAGACGGTCTCCTTGAGCGCAGTATGTCCGGTGAATTTGTATGCGAACTGTACGCCTGAACTTGGGACGCTATTGGCGTCGGCAAGATGCCAATAGCCATTTACCACAAACAGGGTTCCGGTAAGTTTTTCGGTGCATGGGTAACTTGCGTTCACGCCCATCATCAGATAAGGGGTGAGATCCGCTCCCCACGGTCGTGTGTAGTTGATGTTGTCCTTCGCGTACAGCGAGTCATAACCAATCAAGCTCGAGAATATCCCCGCCTGTATCGTCAGTCCCTTTCCGAGC
>QHYI01000111.1 GCA_003223245.1 Acidobacteriota bacterium | reverse complement strand
CGACACCTACGTGCAAAGGCTACAGACCGAACAGTACGCCGCCAAAACCATCGAGACCCGGATGGGCGTCATCTTCTCGATGCTGAAGGACAACAAGAAGGAAACTGGTGTTGAGTATGCGGCGCAACTCGTCAGCCTGCCGGAACCGTTGCATACGCGGCCCAAAGCCTACGCCGAGGACGAGATTCCGAAACTGTTTGGAAACCAGACGCTAATTGTTTCGGACTCCGCTTTGCATTCACAAATTTCATGGAAACACTCAGAACTTCAGCGATACCGATAGCAACGCAGCCGCAAACGCCCCCGCAGTCACAATGGCCACCGGCCCATGAGCTTTGGCGATGCCACGAACGTCATCTCCCTTATTTTTCTGCGAATACGCCAACGCTCCCAGCATGGGTGTGAGGATCATGCCTGGCCCGTGAATCCAAGCCATCGCTTTGTGAAAGCGAATCGGCCCGCGGCTTTTTGTTCCGGGCACGCGCGGTGCGCGAATCGCAAAATATGCGCTGGTAAAGTAGAAATCCGCCGTAGCCGAACCCAGAATCATGTGCACGGTCCGGTTGGTGTTGCTCGAGTTCGTCTCGCCTACACCACTCGACGTTACCAAGGCGGCAATCATCGGGATCGTCGTGATCAAGCCCAGCCGCTGATGGATTTTCAGCATGCGCGTCCGCTTATCCAGCAGCGCCTGCTCTTGGGGATTGCTTTTGGTTTCGGAGGGAGAAAAACCCAAATCCTCGAGCGAGGGAGCCTTATTGCTGGGCGGGGCGTTCGGCGCGTTATTCGTGGGAGCTTGCGGCTGTGCTTGGCGAGCCGAGGACAGTACCGAAAGCGCTGCATTGAAGGTGAGGGAAGCTCCTGCCGCCAGCGTTACCTCCCCTATTTCGGTCGCAAGCCCTTCGGCCGACACCGTAACTTCATATTCGCCCGAAGGAAGCCTTGCCAACGTGTACGTTCCCGCCAAATCAGTTTGCGCCTCCGTCGACTGGCCCGTCGCCAGACTTCTAGCCGACACCCTCGCGTTGGCCACGGCTGCTCCCGAGGAGTCCGTGACCTTCCCTGACAGCGTCGCCTCCGCCCGCTGTGCTTGCAAACAGGGAGCGAGCAAAAAAATGATCATTAGAACCGCGGCCCAGACGGCCGGCTTGGCCGTTTTCTCTCTCATTAGACTCTCCTCGTGCCCCCATTAGGTTGCCACTCGAATCGCGAACTTGCAATTCCAATCAACGATCTGCCTTTACGGATACCACGATTTCCGCCGGCGAGGTACGCATGACCTTGCAGGGATGGGAAAGGGCGGCTAGCCTGACAAACAGAGGCGGGAAGATGATCTCACCATTTCCGGGCTTCTCCGCGGAAGCTCTTCGATTTTCAGTTCAACCACACGTCGAAGTCGTGAGATTAGCCCCTTGTGGTTACCACGAAAGGCATCGCCACACCGACGAGGGAGATTGATCTGATAAAACAGCGGCTCGCAGAAGCCGAACAGGATCAGAGAGAAAGGCAGAACGGAGGTGAAATCCAAGCCGAGAAAAACAAACAAGCGCGTCGCTCACGTAACCGGAGGCAGCGGAAACATCTTTGCAGACCTGGGCCTTCCTAATCCCGAACAGGAGTTGCTCAAGGCCCAGCTTACCCTCCAGATCTACACGATCCTGAACGACAGCGGCATGACACAAGTTGAGATCGCCAAAATTCTCGGCGTGCGAAATCGCGTGGGCAACTTTTCCGTTGGACGCCTCATGGAATTTCTCTTTGCGTCAAGACATGGAAATCACCGTGTGGCCCACCAACAAGGAACATGGCGCCCTCTCAGTGGTCTGCGCGTAACGCATTGAGAGAAAGCAGGAAGGATTTGAAGTCCTTCTTGCGTGTATCCACGGGTCTCACGTAGCTTCTTTAATCAAACAGTTCTTTAGGCAGAATTCGGAGCTGCCCCGACAACTATTCGCTTGCGGCTTCGTAATGGACAGGTGCTCTAGAGCGACATGAGAATCAATAGCCATGGATTGACATATCTAAGCTCCGCCAAAAGCAAGTGGCGAATTTGTTGTAACCTGAGACTCATGGTCCTGGTTGTGAGAGGCTGTTTAGTTTGCGTTTCACTACTGCCGTCCGCGGTCCTCGCGCAAGAATGGCGATTTTATGGAGGTGATGCCGGCGGGACGCGATTCTCTTCGCTGCAACAAATTAACCGCAGCAACGTTGGAAAACTGAAACGAGCATGGACCTACCACATGGGCGAAGCAGACCGTGGTGGCAATGAGACGGACCGGCACCATGTTGCGCCATTCGAATCCACTCCGATCGTGATTGATGGCGTGTTGTACTTCTCAACGCCTTCAAACCGCGTGATCGCGCTTGATGCGGAAAGCGGCAAAGAGGTCTGGCAGTTTGATCCGCAAGCCGGGAAGGTCAGACAACGGCAATACTTCCAACACCGCGGCGTCTCCTACTGGCAGAGTGCGAACGGGGGCGACCGGAGGATTCTGTTCGGCACTTTTGATGGGCGCTTGATTGCTCTGGACACGAAAACCGGAAAACCACGCGCTGACTTTGGAAGCAATGGCACAATCAATTTGCGCACAGGAGTTGCGGACGCTTATCCCGATGCAGAATATTCCGTGACTTCTCCTCCCGCGATCTATCGTGACCTAATCATCACCGGAGCTGCCGTTCCTGAGTATCCCTCCAAGGGCCCGAGCGGCGTCGTGCGCGCTTTCGATGTCCGCTCCGGCAAGCCGGTTTGGACCTTTCACACGATTCCGCAACCAGGAGAACCAGGACACGAGACGTGGCAGGAGGATGCATGGAAGGAACGCACTGGCGCAAATGTTTGGTCCATCATGAGTGTGGATTCGGAGCGCGGATTAGTTTTTCTCCCTGTGGGGTCGGCTTCCTACGATTTCTATGGGGCGGACCGCAAAGGGATGGACCTGTTCGCCAATTCCCTGGTGGCGCTTGAAGCGGCTACCGGCAAGCTTGTCTGGCACTACCAGATGGTGCACCACGACATTTGGGATTACGACATGCCGGCGCAGCCGGTATTGATCACCGGGCGGCAAGAGGGACGAGAGATTCCCGCGGTCGCGCAAGTGACGAAGATGGGATTCGTGTTCATTCTGGATCGCCTCACGGGAAAACCGCTGTTTCCTGTAGAGGAGCGGAGGGTCCCCGAAAGCAATGTGCCCGGCGAAGCTTCCTGGCCGACGCAGCCGTTTCCGCTAAAGCCACCGCTTCTCGTGCGACAGTCTTTGAGCGAAAAGGACCTCAGTGACGTAACAAAAGATTCTCATCAGTATTGCGGGGAGCTGTTTCATTCGGCTAAGGGTCGTGGGATGTACACGCCTTACGGACTGGAGTTGACATTAGTGATGCCAGGTACTCTCGGTGGAGGAAATTGGTCCGGAGGGTCTTTTGACGAGGAGTCCGGCTATTTGTTTGTGAATGTTAACGAGCTCGGCGCTGTCGGCGCAATGCAGCCGCAAGCCGCTGACGCGCCGGAGCGGTATCGACGAGGCTCCAAAGGCGGCGAGTACGCGCGCTTTTGACTGAATGCTGTGGACGTGAGCAAAGGCGAAATCGTCTGGAAGGTGCCGCTTGGAAGCGTCGATGAGTTAAAAGTAAAGACGGGGACTCCAAATCTCGGCGGTTCGATTGTTACCGCTGGAGGATTGGTATTTATCGGGGCGACGGCCGATAGCCGCTTTCGCGCATTTGATGCGAAAACGGGAGAAGAACTGTGGGTTACCGACCTGGAGGCCAGCGCGCACGCCACTCCGATCACTTACTTGGGCAAGAAAACCGGCAAACAGTTTGTGGTGATCGCCGCGGGAGGTGGCGGATATTTCCGAGGAAAAGTATCCGACGCTCTTGCCGCCTTTGCTCTTGCAAACAAATAGAGCAACTCCATTCGTGAATTGAAGAGAGGACCGTAACGCGATAGAGTGTGCTTCCGAGTTCGTTGGAGAAGGATGGAAAATTCAAGATGTTTCGGTCCTCGATTGCGTTGCAATTCCGCACTGCCAGTTGTGTGCGGTCCATCAGCATTCCTAGCTTTTGTTTTGGGATACTGCTGCCGCTCGCGGCGTGGAGCCAGGCAATCGCACAAACAAACGTCGTCGTGGTTCGACCAAAACCAATTCACGATGTGCTGGTAAATCCCGGAATGGGGATCACGACGTTTCAAAGATTTAACGGACAAGAACCTAATCCGCCCCTGAAATGGTCCGAAATTGGGCCGGTGACGAAACGGCCACAAGCCCCAACCAAGCCGGACTTCCCTGACACATCCGTTTCTTACTGCCGCTGGTACTGGAATGTTCTCGAACCCGAGCAAGGTAAGTTTCACTGGGAAATCGTGGATCTGGCATTGGAAGAGGCGCGAGCGCATGGACAAACGCTTGCGATTCGTCTGATGCCGTACTCGAATCAGGATCCTCTTCCAGAGTGGTATCGGAATTCGGGTGCGCGGCGGGCCAACATACCCACAGACAAAGACGGCCAGATTTGGCAACCGGATTTCAGCGATGCCCTTTACCTCAAGTATTGGGGCGAGCTTGTCGCCGAGGCCGGGAAACGCTACGACGGAAACCCTTCTCTCGATAGCGTGGACATTTCTTCCGTGGGCTACTGGGGAGAAGGCTGGAGCCCCTACATGCCCGCCTTCCCATATCAAAAGGCGCTCATTGATATCTGGCTCGCAGCTTTCCCGCGAACGACGCTCCTGATGAACTTCGACGAGCAACAGGCGCTTAGGTACGGGACGGAACATGGCGCAGGGTGGAGACTCGATTGCCTAGGAGACATGCGAACGAGCTCCACGAATCCGTATTTTCCGGCCGAAATGCTGGAGATTTATCCGCAGCAGATCGTTCGCACGGGAATTCAAGACGTTTGGCAACACAAGCCGGTTTCTCTGGAAACCTGCTACACGGTTGGCGGTTGGAAGGAGAGAGGCTACGACCTCGATTACATTCTCGAGCAAGCGCTGCGCTGGCACGTGAGCACGGTGAACATCAAATCTGCGCCCATTCCGAGCGAGTGGAAAAATCAGTTCGACGCCTTTCAAAAAAAGATCGGGTATCGCTTCAATCTGCGGCGGTTGGAATACTCGAAAGTAGTCGCTCCTGGAACCATGATGCCGGTTCATATGTGGTGGCTGAACGAGGGAGTCGCGCCGATCTACAAAGAATTCACCGTAGCCATGCAATTGAAGTCATCTCAAGCGGCGGCGCTGATTCCGGTACCCTTGGACATTCGCAAATGGCTCCCCGGCGACGGCGTATACGATGGCACCTTGTACGTGCCGGACAATCTGCCGGACGGGGATTACGACGTGCGCGTCGGAATTCTGGATCCCCGGACGGGCCAGCCCGCGATTCGCCTCGCGGTCGAAGGGCGGCAAGCGGACGGATGGTATGCCATGGGCTCGCTTACGGTGAAAGCCCAGTGATTCGAACGTGCCTCGGAGTGTTGCTGTCCGCTGTAAGCGCATTCTGGTCGCTGGCCGCGACAGACCCTCCCTCGGCGGAGTTTTTTCAAGTTTTTAAACAACCTCTTCCAAAAGGGCCCCGCATCACTCCTTACCTGAAATATCAGATGGAACAAGCTTGGAAGGAGGACGAGGCTCGCGAAAAGGCCTGGGACGCCATCCGCACCGAAGCAGCTCTCTTCGAAGTGCAACAGGAGTTGCGAGAGAAGCTTCTGCAAATGATTGGCGGCCTGCCTGCGGTCAAGTCGGATCTCCATCCGGTGATCACGGGCCGGATTCCGATGGATGGGTACACCATCGAAAAACTCGTTTTCCAAAGTTTGCCGGGCATTTATGTCACAGCGCTGGTTTACGTTCCGAACGATCAGGCGGCCAGGCATCCGGCCGTCCTCGTGCCTGCGGGCCACTCACCCGACGGAAAATCCTATTATCAGGCGCTGTGTCAAAGATTGGCAGGACGCGGGTATATCGCGATTTCCTGGGACCCCGTCGGGCAGGGTGAACGCAGCCAGTTCTGGGATGCCAAAGCTCAAAAGAGCCGCTACAACTTGATCTGCGCCGAACACGCGGTGATGGGTAACCTGGCTTACTTGGCGGGAGCAAATCTTGCGCGATGGGAAGTTTGGGACGGCATCCGCGCTGTGGATTATCTCTTGACGCGCTCCGATGTCGACGGCGAACGAATCAGCATCACCGGCACGAGCGGCGGCGGAACGCAAACGGCGCTTATTGCGGCGCTAGATCCTCGCATTAAAGTAGCCGTGCCGTCGTGTTACATCACTTCCTTGCCGATGCGCATGGCCAATCGCATTTTTGTCGACCCTGACAGCGATCCCGAGCAGGATTTATTCGGCATGATTTCGAATGGCGTGGACCATCCAGGTTTGCTGTTGATGATGTATCCCCGGCCCGTCATGGTAGCGGCCGCCGTGCTGGATTTTTTCCCGATTGAAGGAACTCGCAAAACCTTCCGAGAGATACAAAAGCTGTACGTGCGCTTCGACCACGGGGACCGCATCGCCATGGTCGAAGGCTATCACGACCATCAATTCTCAACCGAGAATCAGCAAGCCGCGCTCGACTTTCTCGGCCATTTCAACCGGATGCCCATGCGAACTGGTCTTCCACCGGTGAAGGAACTTGATCGGGAAGCCTTGCGATGCACGCGTACCGGGCAGGTCCTGCTCGACCACAGCGATGCAAGATCATTAATGGACGTGATTCGGGACTATTACGAGGAGCATAAGGCCTCAAGGACCGGATCTCTTTCCAAGGAATACTACGGGAATAAATACGGGGGCGTGAAGAACTGGGGCGTAAGCGAATATGCCGGCGTCTTGCCCCGGGCCGGCGAGATTACTTGGGAGGCTGCCGGGAGCGCGAAATCTGAAGACGTGACGATTGACCGTTATTTGCTGCGGCACGACGGGCCGCTTGAAATGCCGCTGCTGTACATTCACAAATCCGGCGGCGAACGCAAAGCAGCGTTGTGGTTTCAGGAAAATGGCAAAGCCACGGCAGAAGACTGGCCGGAGATCGAGAAACATTTGAGCCAGGGCTACGACATTATTTCATTTGATTTTCGCGGACTCGGTGAGACGCGGATGCCCTATACCGCCGTTTCGCCGGATGATCCCCTACTGGGCAAGCTGGCCTTCGACCATGCTTATGTCAATTCGATATCGGGGGTTCTGGCGAATTACGTGTATAACTCGCTTCTCACCGGACGGCCGTATTTTCTCGAGATGATGGAAGACGCGGAAATCGCCAGGCGATTTGCCACGCAGAAGCTGCATACGGACGTAGTTGCCGTCACCGCATCTGGGGATGCTTATACGCTGGCAAGCGCCATTGCGGAAACGTTGCCTCACATCCGGCTGCTGCCGGAGCCGAACAGAAAATGGAAGTGGTCTGAGATTGTGGAGCAAGAACGCGAGACTTGGCCCATTCAATATCTGCTTCCGTCCGGTGCCTACATTCCTTAAGCGAGGTTCTACTCTCTGCGGTGTCCCACACCGCAAGAACGCTTCAGTTTACAATTTCTAGGATTCCAAACCGCTCAGGCACATGAAACGTTTTGCCTTCGGGAATGATGCTCCAGGCAAGAAACTTGCGATGCTCGTCGGGACCTTTTCCCGCGGCGCGAAAGAGGTTGAGTCGCCATTGCGTGCCGGGCTGGATTTCTTTCGCGTTCATGGATGCAAGAGGTATGCGCAGTTCCGCCGTCCAGATGTGCCGGGCAGCGTCGATGCGCGTTGCGTGCTCGAAACCGGAATTCCAAGACGGGTCATTGAAAGGCTGTTTGGTCTTGTCGATTTCCAGATCAATCCATTGGTTGTTCGGAGCCACTTCAAACTCGAAGTAATGACTTACCCGTTCCGGCTGAGGATTCAAGAAAACTTCAACGACGTCGCGGTCCCAGAGTTGCCATCGTTCCGCCTTGGGATCTTCCCCTTCATAAAAGTTCAGCGAATCGTAACGACTGGAAAAGGCAAAGTAGATATGCGTCTTTGTCCAGACCGACGCCACACGAGTTGCAGCCTCCGGATAATGGAACTTCCCCGAAGCATCGTTGTCAAATTCCGCCCATTTGGCGTCCCTCCACGAAGGTTTAGACAGGTCACCATCCGGCGAGAAGTCGGCAGAAGAACGTCGCGCCTCGAGTTGCATCTTGCTGAGGTAGGCTGACTCCGGCACGGCGGCTTTGCGCGCGTGAGAAACAGTGAGGGCGGCAGACGCGGCGCCGCCCGCAACGAGCCAGAATCCAATCTTGAAAACACGCATCAGGCAATCCCCCCGCGCTTTATCCCACTTTGACAACAGAAAGTAAACGATATAGAAGAACCTACGCAAAGCAGCCGCAAGGATTCTGATGAGGAGGGTTCATGGGCACAATAGGAAGGCGGCGGTTATTAGAAAGCGCGGGAGTGTTTTTGGCGGCGCGCCAAATGTCGGTGGGAAGAGTCAGCTTGGCCCCGGCCGAGCCGGCCCCCGAGGGGCAGCCCCTGCTGCTCAAGGATTTTGAACCTCGCAGCATGCTGCACGTCCCGGAAACGAAAGTGCCACGCTCGCGCTATCCGGTGATTGACGTCCATACGCACTTGTCTTCGGTGGCCAAGCACCGTCATGGCGTGGGCTTGGGCGAGGAAATGCAATACTCTGCTACCGCCGACGAGGTGCTCCCCCTCATGGACCGGAAAAACATCCGCATGATGGTCAATCTCACCGGCGGCGTTGGGAAAGGCTTGCTTGAAGCGATTGCCAAGTTTCAGACGCCTCATCCGGATCGTTTTTTGACGTTTACGGAGCCCTGGTGGGAGCGCTCCAACCAGCCGGGATACAGTCAATTTCAAGCCGACGAGATTGCCCGTGCGCACAAGGCAGGGGCACGCGGATTGAAAGTCCTGAAGACCTTGGGACTGTACTTGCGGGAGAACATCTCGACCGGGCCGCTCGTCAAAGTGGATGACAAGCGCTTCGATGCCATGTGGGAAGTGTGCGGGTCGTTGGGCATTCCTGTAGCAATCCACGTTTCTGATCCGGAAGCTTTCTTTCTGCCTATCGACCGTTTCAACGAACGCTTCGAGGAATTGAACAATCATCCGGATTGGTCATTCTATGGTGGCGATTTTCCCAGTAATGCCGAGCTGTTGGAGGCACGCAACCGTGTCCTGGCCCGGCATCCCCAAACGCAGTTCATTGTTCTTCACGTGGGTAATGACGCCGAAAATCTTCCTTATGTCGGAGAGTGCATGGATCGCTTTCCCAATATGTACGTAGAGATGGGCGCCCGCATCGGAGAGCTTGGCCGCCAGCCGCGCATGGCGAAAAAGTTCTTTGAAAAATATCAGGATCGCATCCTATTCGGCACAGACGCGGTTCCTCACGGGAAGGACACGCCGCAGCAAATTTTCACAGACAAACTGTACGAAATCTATTACCGCTTTCTTGAGACCGAAGATGAATACTTTGATTACGCGCCTGCCCCGGTGCCGCCTCAGGGACGCTGGCGGATTTATGGCCTGGGATTGACGGAGGAAATCCTCAAAAAGGTGTACTACGAAAATGCTGCTCGCGTTTTGCAAGTCAAAATCTGAAGGGTCTTCTAGGGAAAAAGGGACAAAAGGATTGACAGGACAGGGGGATTCTGCCAAGAAAGGAAGCGAAATAAATGGTAAGGAAAGCTAAGGAAAGTAATAATGCCTTTCCTTCTCCAAATCTTACTGATGGTTTCTCTTCTGGCCGCCAATGGCCATGGCGATGCACCTCGTCCCGGTAATTTCAAAGTGATTGGGCCCGGGGGCGGGGGAGCAATGTTCCATCCAACCGTCAGCCCTCACGACCTGAATACGGTTCTAGTCGCTTGCGACATGACGGGAGCGTATATCACCCACGATGGCGGCAAGTCTTGGCGCATGTTCAATTTACGCGGAGTAGTGCAGTTTTTTGTTTTTGACCCGCTGGAAAAGAAGGTCATCTACGCGCAGGCCAGCGGCTTATGGCGCAGCGACGATAACGGGGAGACGTGGAACTTGGTTTATCCAAAGCCCTCTTCCATCAAAAGCATCCATATGAGCTCCGACCATTCCGACGAAGAAATCATCGCGGAGCCCAATCCGCTCGGTCGAATCACTGCTATGGCCATCGATCCCGCCGATTCCAAGGTTCTCTATGTAACCGCAGGCGACAGAAAAAAAGGGACGTCCGCGCTGTTTGTTTCCCGAGATGCCGGACAAAACTGGACGAAAGAGGCGGATTTGCCGGAACTGGCCAGCAGAGTATGGGTAAATCCAAGCTCGCCGCGCGATGGGCGCACGCTTCTCTTAGCCGGTTCGCATTTCATGGCCACAAAGACATCATCGGGAGTGCAAAAGATTCCGGCACTTCCCGCAAAGACGCTCAGCGATATCTCCGCGGGATTCACCAAGGACGGGAAGCCGATCATTTATGCGATTGGTGACGCATCGGCATTTGTATCCGACAACGAAGGGAGAACTTGGCGGGAAGTAAGTTGGGGACAAAGCAATGGAAAAATGCGCGCCATCGCAACGAGCTTGCACAATCCCGATACCGCTTATGTGTCCTACGGCGACTTGCAAGAAGGCGGAACCAAATCGCTGGGAGTCGCCAAAACGACAGATGCAGGACAGACCTGGAGCCTGGTTTGGAAGGAAGACAGCAGCCCAGCGGGTAAGGCTGGCGCCAACATTCACGACGCATGGATTACAGAACGATTTGGCACAAGCTGGGGAGAGAACCCTCTGGCGCTGACCGTTGCCGACCAGGACGCCAAGGTGAGTTACGGGACAGACTTCGGCAGAACGATGCAGACGACCGATGGGGGCGCAAATTGGGTCGCCGTGTATTCGCGAAGATTCGGAGAAAAGGGGTGGGTCAGCACGGGACTTGATGTCACCACCACCTACGGCTACCATTTCGACCCGTTTGATCCCCGTCGGCAGTTTATCTCCACAACGGATATCGGCCTTTTTCGCAGCGAAGACGGTGGACAGTCCTGGTTGAGTTCCACGCAGGGCGTACCGAAGGATTGGATGAATACGACGTATTGGATCGTATTTGACCCCACGGTCAAGGGTCGCGTGTGGAGTGTGAACAGTTGGACGCATGATTTGCCGCGTCCAAAGATGTGGAGGAGACAAGGGATTGGAAACTATCGCGGCGGAGTTTGCCGCAGCGAGGACGGCGGAAGAACCTGGACAAAATCCAATGCCGGGATGGAGCAGACCGCCGCCACACACATTCTCCTCGATCCCACCAGCCCTGCCGATGCCCGTGTCCTCTATGTTGCGGGTTTCGGCCGTGGCGTCTACAAAAGTACGGACGGCGGAAAGAGCTGGACGCTGAAAAATGCAGGTATCACGCAGAAGGAACCGTTTGCCTGGAGAATCGTGAGAGCCTCCAAAGGCACGCTTTATGTTCTTCTGGCGCGCCGTTCCGAAGACGGAAGTATCGGGAATGACGGCGACGGCGTGATTTACAAATCCATGGACGGAGCGGAAAGCTGGACGCCGGTAGCCATGCCTCAAGGAAGTAATGGCCCGAATGGTTTAGCTGTTGATCCTCAGGATCCGAGCCGTCTCTATCTTGCAGCGTGGGCCAGAGACAAAGGGGAGCACGGCGATGGTGGCGGCGTCTTCCTGTCGGAAGATGCTGGCAAGACTTGGAAACAGGTTTTAGATCGCGACCGTCACGTTTATGACGTCACGATTGATCCGCGCGATGCAAACATTCTTTATGCTGCGGGATTCGAATCCTCCGCTTGGAGATCCACAGACCGCGGGGAGACTTGGACGCGCATACCTGGTTTTAACTTTAAGTGGGGACACCGCGTCATTCCTGATCCGCAAGACTCGAAGATGGTTTACATCACGACTTTCGGCGGCAGCGTTTGGCACGGCTCCGTGGACGGAGAGGATCGCCCCCTCGATATTATGACCCCGCAACTGCAACCCGGACGTTAGCCTCGAGATTTAGTAGCCGGAAGGAAGCAGAAAGATTGTATGGACAGCGATCCCCTGTTGACAGAGGCGGAGTGGCAACGAACCTTGGCAAGAGAGCAAGCCAAGGCCGCGGAGTTGTTTGGGCGATCGGAGGAAGAGCAACGACGGCTGGGCTATTTCCACACGCTTCGAGAGATCTGCCAGCAGCCGGGGACATGGCCCTGCACCGGTGAGCGATTGATCGCTTCGCGAGACTTCCTGCGAGAAGATTTGAAGGGGATTCAAAGCCTTGCGCTCACCGGTTCCGGCAGCTCGGAGTATGCAGGGGAGTGCGTCTGCTTAGCCTTGAAAAATGAATTGGGCATACCCGCGGAATCGGTCAGTGGCGGCGCGCTACTGATGTACGGCGGGAAAGCTCTTCCTCCCGGCCGCCCCGGATTGCTAGTTTCTTTGGCAAGGTCTGGCGACAGTCCGGAAAGTAGCGGCGTTGTTGAATTGCTGCTGGGCATGGAGCCCCAAATTCGGCACGTCGTCGTCACGTGCAACGAGCAAGGCCGGTTAGCCAAGGCGGGGCCTGATAACAAGAACATACGGGTGATTGCCCTTCCGAGCGAAACGCTAGACAAGAGCTTGGTCATGACCAGCAGCTTCACCAACCTCCTGCTGGCTGTACGGTTCATCGGCATGCTCGAACGGCCGGAGAAATATCGAACTCTGTGTGCGAGGCTAAGCCAAATAACGAGTGACCTGCTGCTGTCGAAATTCGACATGCTGGCAAAGATTGCCGCGGCGGACTTCCGACGTGTTGTGTTTCTTGGGAGCGGATCGCGATTTGCGGCGTCGCGCGAGGCCGCCTTGAAAATGCTGGAACTTACGGCCGGCCGTGTCACAACAGTTTGCGAAACGTACCTGGGCTTCCGTCATGGCCCCATGAGTTGCGCGCACGACGACACGGTAATTGTTTGTCTCTTATCGTGTGACCGTACGATTCGCGCGTATGAATTGGACCTATTGCGCGAACTGGATCGAAAGAGGCTTGGATCCTTTAAAGTCATCGTCGGTGAGAACATTCCAGATTCTGCAGTGCGAGATCGCGACACCGCCATCGAATGCCCCGGACTCGGCGAGCTCGGCGAGGACGATGACTGCACGGTGCACGTTGTAGTGGCGCAGCTTCTGGCTTTTTTCCGCTGCCTCGAAGAAGGACTGTTGCCCGATTCGCCGTCCGCGGAAGGAATCATCAACCGAGTGGTGGAAAAATTCCCCCTGCATGCCCCTTCGTGAATGAATTCTTGGAAAAAGAAGGCAGGACCACGACATTGAGTTCGAAGCCAAGCGTGCCAAATAGCCAGCCGCAGATGTGCTTGAAGCGATTCCAGCGGGCGCCTCTCTGCGGTCCGAGGGCGCGGCTATTGGCGTTCTCATTCCTCGTCTCGCTCGTCAATTCAATTCCAACCCATGGCCAGGTTCGCGTATGGGAAGGAATTCTGAATCTCCCAACGTATGAGGAAGGGGCGCCGGATCCCAATCCTCCTTTCGATCAATTCGCGACCGGCCGCTTCAACTATCCATATACGCTGCGGAATGAAATCACCAACACCCGGACGGAACACGCGTGGCGTGCCGTTTATCTCGAGAACGAGTACTTGAAATGTTCCGTGCTGCCGGATATTGGCGGCCATCTCTACACCTGCATCGACAAAATCAGCGGCCAGCCGATGTTTTATGCCAATCCTTCCATCAAAAAAGCGCGGATTGGATATCGGGGAGCGTGGGCTGCCTTTGGTGTCGAGTTCAACTTTCCTGTTTCGCATAATTGGGTCTCGATGTCGCCCGTCGATTACGCCTACGCCGAGCACACCGACGGCAGCGCGTCTGTCACCGTGGGCAACATCGACAGAGTCTACGAGATGGAATGGACCGTGGAACTGACTTTGCGCCCGGGCTCCACAATTCTGGAGCAGCACACAACGCTCAGCAATCGCAGCCACGTTCGCCGGCGGTTTTATTGGTGGAACAACGCGGGCGTCCAGGTTTGGGACGATTCGCGCATTGAATACCCTATGCGCTTTGCCGCCGCTCATGGATTTGCCGAGGTGCAGCGATGGCCGGTCGATGCGCAAGGCAAGGATCTGAGCGTCATTCGCAACCAGACGGATGGACCCGTATCCTTATTCGTCCACGGGAGCCGGGAAGATTTCATGGCCGTCTGGAATCCCCATACCAACACCGGCACCGCGCATTTCTCCCTGTATCGTGAGGTTCCCGCAAAAAAGATCTGGTCCTGGGGCGTGGACGCCGACGGGCTCGATTGGCGAAAGGCTCTCTCGGATAACGAGAGCGCCTACGTCGAGCTGCAAGCGGGTCTCTTCCGGAACCAGGAGACGTATGCTTTCCTGCAACCACGGCAAGCGATTTCTTTCACAGAGTATTGGATGCCTGTCCGCGACACGGGCGGCATCTCGCGTGCCAACCTTGCGGGCGTGGTCCATTTGCAGCGAAACAGCGGCATCTTGTCCGTCGCGCTCAATGCCAATCGAAAAATACCTGCGGCGACGATCACGGTTCTCAATGAGACTACCTCCTTGCTAACGGAAACAGCGGATTTGGCACCTGAGCGAATCTGGAAAAAAGAAGTTCCGATTCCCAACGGGACAAAAAATCTTACGTTCGAACTCAAGGGCAGCGATGGCGCCGCACTCTTGAGGCACACCGACGGTCAGTATGACTGGGTGGCGGAATCCCAAATCAAGCTCGGCCCGCAGGCTTCGTACAAGATACCGGAAGAGAGTAGGAGAACTGCGGACGACTGGCTTCAGCTTGGAAAAGACCAGGAGCTCAACGGCAACCTCCTCGCGGCGCAGGGAACGTATCAGAAGGCGCTGCTGAAATTTCCGGAGAGCTTTGAGCTGCTAAAGGCCGCGGGACGTCTTGAGGCCAGCCTGAATCGCTTTGACGAAGCCCTTCCCCGCCTCATTGCGGTGCATGACCGGAATACGAGCGACACGGAAATCTCCTACTACTTGGGTATCGCTTATGAGGGACTCGAGCGGAACGACGATGCCGCGGACGCTTACCGGCAAGCTCTGCTGCTACCTGACTTTCGCACTGCGGCCGCGATGCGACTTGCGGAAGTGCAGGCTCGCGCAGATAAATTAGAACGGGCCCGAGAATTACTGGCACAAACTCTGCAGCTTGCTCCCGAGGATGTTCGCGCCGCGGAAGAACTGACAGCGATTCTGAATGCCCTTGGAAAAACGAAAGAAGCAGAAACCCTGGCAAACGGGCGCCTTGCTCGCTTTCCCTTGAGCAATTTTCTCCGCGAAGAGCTTGGAACTGCAGACCTGGCGCATTTGGCCGGCGACCCTTACCGGGTGTTGAACATCGCTTACGAGTACGCGCGCCTGGGACTCTATCGAAAGGCTCTGGAAGTTCTCAGTCGGGAGTATCCGAGCGTAAAAGCCGATCAAGCTGAACCTGGCTCGGTTGTGCCCCAGAATCATCCGCTGATCCTCTACTTTCGCGGCTATTGCCGCGAGAAGCTTGGCGAGTCTCCGGAAAATGATTACGCGCAAGCCTCCCGGCTTCCCACCCTTTACATTTTTCCGAACCGAATCGAAGAGCAGCGGGCCTTGAGAGCTGCCATTCGAAGCAATGAAATGGACGCGACGGCACACTACCTTCTTGGAACCTGGTATTTTGCGCGCGGACAGACGGACGCGGCTCTCGCGGAATGGCAACGCGCGCGTGAGATCAATCCGAAGATACCAGTGTTGCAGGCCAGCACCGGCTTGGCATTGCTTCATGTAAGACACGAATTCGCGGCGGCCTTAAATGTTTTTGACGAAGGGATTGGGAATGATCCATTAAACACGGTGAATTATGCGGGAGCACTAACTGCGCTGACGCTGCTCGGAAAGTCTGCAGCGGAACGCGTGAAGGTGCTGGAGCGCTATCCACACCTGTCGCGCATGCCTACGCCATTGGTGTACGAACTGGCCCTGAACCGCGCGGAGGAAGGAAACTACGCTGCCGCCATGGATCTATTTCGGAATCGCTTTTTTGGCCGAGAAGAGGGCGGCACGAATGTTCGTCAAGTGTGGATCGAGGTCAACTTGCAACGAGCGCTGGGACTCGCGCGAACGGGCCATTGCCCGGACGCTCTTGCCGCTGCAAAGTCGCTTGGTTCTCCCCTGAGCGACTTGGTGTTCACACAGGACGGGCTGGCGCCATTCCTGAATTCGGCGAGAAGTGACTTTCTGCTCGGTGAAGTGTCAGAGGCGTGCGGCCGGAAGAAGGACGCCGAGGAATCGTACCGGCGTGCGGCTCAGGCCCGCGGAGCTTCGGACGTCGTTTGGGCGTGGGCCGCGGCCCAGAAGTTGAATTCTTATCAGAAAGCGGAATGGCGCGGGCGTCTTGGCGCGGCTTTGTCGCAAGCCGAATTTAACGCGCACGCTGGCGGCTCCGCAGGTTGGTGGTTTTATACGGCGGGAGCTCTGCAGCTGGCCCTCGGAAATACGGAGAAGGGCAAGGCTTCGCTCCGGGAAGCGCTGCTTGCGCCGGAAAACCGCATGTCTTATCACCTCACTCGGCTGGCTCTCGCGGGAGGCACACCTCAAGCTAGACCTCAATGACTTCCATGCCCCGGTTGCGAAGTCCTTCCGTGAACTCCTGAGGAGCACGGTTGATCGGTGATTAGACGCCGGATTCTTTCGAAGGGCCCGATCGTCGAAACGCTCCGGCGGCCCAGTTTTCTGAATCCGTGACCACGTTCACTTCCCTTGCGGAACGAATCGTTACATTGTTGAGCTGCGCTTCAAGTACGTCCCACGCAGGAGTGACTGCCGAAATCGAAAAACTCTTGACCATCTCGCCCACTGTGACTTGGCCTTGTTGGTCGACAAGATCCCGCAGGTTTCTCCGCCGCTGCTCGGTCAAAAGGCGAGCTTTAGGGTTCATGCGGCTTTTCCATTGGAGTCAGAATAAGTTTCCAGTATCTGCCAGCCAAAGTAAACAAAAGCATGGGCCGAGCGAATGCTTTCATTTACTTTCTTTTGCCATTTTATTGTTTGTTGGTGGTTGTGTTTGCTTTCCTATTGTGCTACATCCTTGCGGGAGTTTTGGAGGTGTCCTTTGAAGCGTAGCGCTGTGTCGATTCGTGTTGTCCTCGTAGCCGCTTTCTTCCTTTTCGCGACGCGGACTGTTTTCGGGCAGGGGAATCTTGGAGCCATCACCGGTACCGTACAGGACTCGAGCGGTGCTGCGGTACCCGAACTCGCACTTACCATGACCAACGTTGAGACCGGGGTGAAATGGACAGCCACAACCAGCAGTGCTGGTTATTACAGGGTGGCAGTGCCTCCCGGAACCTACCGCTTGGATGTGCAAAAGCAGGGCTTCAAGACAGAAGTAGTTGAGAAGATTCTTGTGCCGGTCGCGCAAGTAGTTACGGTCGACGTCACACTCCAGCCGGGCAGCCAAACCGAAAAGGTGGAGGTCACATCGCTTTCGCCGCTACTCACTCCCTCCACGGCGGAGGTTGGCTCTTCCGTGAGCCCGCAGGAATTTGAGACGCTGCCTATTGAGGTAGGTGATGGAGGGCGGCAGCTTCAAACTTTCATCTTTACCAGTCTTCCTGGCGCCGTCGGAGATACCTTCTCTGGTTCAATTAATGGTGGCCAGCTTTTCAGCCATGAAATCCTCATTGATGGCGTGACGATTGGCCGCTACGACCTTAGTGGCGGCAGCCTTGATGAATTCAGTCCAGGGACCGACTCGATTGCCGAATTCAAGGTGCAAACGTCCAATTACTCGGCAGAGTACGGCGAGACGGGCGGCGGCATCGCCAATTTCAGTTACAAATCGGGAACGAATGACTTTCATGGAACGCTTTTTGAGTACAATAAAAACCCCGTGTTTAACGCCACTGGCGTGTTTGGCCCTCCGAAGGATAATCAGAAAGAGAACAATTTTGGCGGCACATTAGGCGGCCCTATCAGAAGAGATCACACTTTTTTCTTTTTCAACTACGAGGGCGACCGGTTCCGAAGCTTTCAGTTTGCAGGCAAAATGACTTTGCCGACGGCTGCAATGAAGGCAGGCGATTTCAGTTCCTGGTTGGGGGCGCAACTCCAAACCTGTGGAAGCACTGGCGATCAACCCTGCACAGACGCCCTAGGACGGCCGGTGTTCCTAAACGAGATTTACGACCCAACAACCACCCGCAGGGTAACAGCCGGGCAGGTCGATCCAAAGACCGGCTTGGTAGCGAACGCCAACGCGATTATGCGTGATCCTTTCTCTTCTGGCAGTACCTTGAATGTTATTCCAGCGAGTGAGTTCAGCAACGCCACTTCCGTTCTTCTCCCCCTAATTCCTGACCCCTCGCTGCCGGGAAACATAAATAACAACTTCCGGCTCAGTGGCTGCTGCCCAATACTCTCGCGCAATGCGTACACCGCAAAAATTGACCACGTCTTGACCAGCAAGCAAAAACTGTGGGGGTCTTTTACCTGGAATCACAGGGACCGATATAACCGGAACAGCAGCAGAACGTTCTTGCCCTTCCCCGGACAGCCGATTAATCCCGTGAAGAGGCAGATTGTAGGCGGCCCACAGGTTCGCATCGCCCATGCGTGGACGATCAGCAGCCGCAGCGTTAATGAATTCTCGGTGGGATACAACCGTTTTCAAAACAGGAACAACATCACGGATAATGCCCAATTCACTCCGAAGCTGGGAATTCCTGGTATTCCCAACGATTGCTTCCCGCCCATGCGTTTCAGCGGCCATGTTCAGGTTACTCCGCTGTTCGGCGTGGGATGCAAGAACGTTGACCCTTCGGAGAGTTATGTTTACCAAGATACTTTCAGCTATTTGCGCGGCAAGCACAGCCTGAAGTTCGGCGGAGAGTTTCGCCGCTATCGTTACAACACTTATGAACCGGGCCAGCTCTCAGGCAGTTTCTCTTTCACCGATCGCGAGACGTCGCTTCCGGGCTTTACTTCATCAACTGGCCATCCTTTTGCCAGCTTCATCCTCGGGGCCGTCCAGAGCGGCAGCCGCTCCATATATACGACCGAGCCAGGCTACCGCGCTGGCGTGTATGCTTTTTTTGCTCAAGACGATTTCAAGGCCACTCCCAAACTGACCCTCAATCTGGGGCTCCGCTGGGAGATTCCAGTGCCTCAGAGAGAAGTTCTGAACCGCGAGTCTGGATTCGACCCAACTGTGCCAAATCCTGGCGCCGACAACATTCCCGGGGCCTTGGTGTTCCTGGGCGGTTGCCAGACCTGCATTCACCGCAATTCTTTTCAAGATTGGTATTTCAAAGAGGTGGGACCACGTGTCGGCTTGGCTTACCAGATCAACAGAAATCTAGTCTTTCGTGGCGGTTACGGAATCTCCTACGGTCCTCCCATCGAAAACAATTTTGGCAGCCAGAACCTTTTCGGGTTCAACAGTGCTGTGAATTTGAACAAAGGATCCTCTCCAACCGGGTTTTCTCAAGATCCGGCTACCTACCTATCGACGCTGAAGTCTGCTTCTTTGCCAGCGCTGGCACAGATAGGTGTTCCTCCGTATACGGGACCAACGCTTCCCAATCGTGACCCGGCGTCGGCCAACGGGCAGTTTCTCGACTTTATGCCCAGGAATGCTGCAGCACAGCCGTATGTTCAGAACTGGAGTGCTGGGTTACAGTACTTGCTGCCGCACGAAGTACTGCTCCAGGCCGACTATGTGGCCTCGAAAGGCACGCGTCTTTTGAACGGCTACTTCGGCTCCTCCTTCAACCAGGCGCCCGCGAAGTTTCTGGGTCTGGGCGACTACTTGACGGAGGACTTGGCCTGCGCATTATCTAATTGCGACACAGCCGACTTCCCCAATTCAGCAGCCACGCTTGCTCAGTTTGGGATCACGGGCCTCCCGTATCCCGATTTCGAGAACAACAACTACGACACGACGGTGGCCGCCGCGATCCAGCCTTTTCCGCAGTTTCAGGGCTTAGTCAACAATTATCCAACCATGGGAAGTTCCACTTACCACTCTCTTCAACTCATGGGTCGAAAGACTACCGCGCACGGGCTGAGCTTCATCGCAGCTTATACATTCTCCAAGACTCTGACGGACACAGATAGCGCACTCTCTGCGTCCGGCAACCAAGTGGTTCAAGATTTTTATAACCGTAGGGCCGAAAAGGCGATCGCTAGCTTTGACTTTCCACAAGTTTTGAAGCTGACGTGGATTTATGAGTTGCCTTTTGGACATGGGAAACGTTGGCTGACCAGCGGCGGCGCGCTGGATCGTTTGGTCTCCGGTTGGCAGGTCACCGCGATCCAGAACTACTCTTCCGGCGACCCGCTGGTCATAACCTCGCAGTTTTCCCCGGGCTTCTTCTCCTTTGCCGGACTGCGCGCGGATGTCATTCCAGGAGTTCCTCAGAAGGTGCCTCATAATGGTCTAGACATCGTCAACGGAACACAGTACCTGAATCCCGCTGCATTTGCGACTCCACCGCGTTCACGCGTCAACTCCTTTGCGCTTCGTTTTGGTAATTCTCCCGGTTTTCTGCCGCGCACCCGCGGCCCAGGTCACCGTAGTGAGGACTTTGGCATTGTAAAAGATACGCGCATTACCGAGCGAGTGGCAGCCCAGTTCCGGGCTGACATGTTCAATGTCTTTAACCGCACGGGGCTTGGCGATCCGGATACATGTGTGGATTGCAGTACATTCGGCCTTATTTTCGACCCGGCTCATGATCCGCGCGTCATTCAACTTGCTTTGCGGCTTACGTTCTAAAGCGTGCAGCTGTCGCAGAGGATTACGCTGTAGTTTTGAGAATTAATCAGCATCAGCAAGAGGGGCGGACGCGGGTTCGCCCCTTTTTGCTGGCAAAATAGGGCACGCATGACGCGAACGACGCTCTGACGGAGAATCAGGAAGAATGAAGCTTTCGCCAGGCAAACGCAAAAGGCTCGAATCCGTCTCGGATTCCCGTGGAGTCATTGCGGCGCTTGCCATCGACCAGCGCGACGCGCTTCGGAAGCTCTTCTCGGCCGAATTAAAGATGGAGAAGCACGCCGTCCCGCGCGAACTTCTCGAGGAATTCAAGTCCACTGTTGTGCGCGCCCTTTCCCCGCACTCGAGTGCGGTGCTTCTCGAACCGGAATATGGTTTGCGCGCAGCAAGCCAACGTTCCCCATCGTCAGGTCTCCTGATGGCCTACGAAGTCAGCGGGTACGATCCCAATGTTCCGGGCCGCGCCCCTCGGCTGCTCGAAGGCTGGTCGGTGCGCCGTTTGGCCGACGCCGGCGCGCACTGCATTAAAGTCTTGCTGTACTATGCTCTATTGGATGCACCTGAAATCATGGAGCGCAAACGCGCTTGGGTCGAACGTGTCGGTTGGGAATGTGCGGGTTGCGATGTTCCTTTCTTCCTTGAAATTGTCCCGTACCAGGATGGCGTGAATGAGCAAAGTCCGGAATTTGCCCGCTGCAAGCCAGATATTCTGACGAATGCAATGAAGCAATTCTCGCAGCCCCGCTATTGCGTTGATGTTCTAAAGGTAGGTGTGCCGGTAACCATGGCCTACGTGCAAGGTTCGTCGGCTTGTAAAGGAACGTTCATCCACAGCCGCCCGGATGCCCTGGCGCTTTTCCGCCGCGCTGCGGAAGCTGCCGCAAAGCCCTTTCTGTTTCTTTCCGCGGGAGTCAGCAATCGTGTCTTCAATGAAGCCCTCGAGCTTGCTTCGGAAGCGGGCATCCACTTTTGCGGCGTACTATGCGGGCGCGCGACTTGGAAGGACGGCGTCAGTGTCTTCGTGCGTGGTGGACCGGAGGCGCTGCAAAAATGGCTGGAAACCGATGGCATGAAAAACATCCAAGCCGTTAACGCGAGCCTTCGGAACGCCACGCCCTGGTCGAAACAATATCCTGCCAATGAATAAGCCAGAAGCCCACCCGCGTAGCCAAACCACCGCCTTATTTTGCATAAGCTTGAATCCTGCCATCGACACGCGGTTGGTATTAAATGAATTCCACGTCGGGCGGGTCAATCGGGTAGCAGAGGTGCACCGAACGCCAGGAGGCAAGGCCGCGCATGTAGCCATGGCCCTCCAAGCCTTGGGTGCAAATCCTAGATGGATCGGTTTCTTGGGGGGCGCAACGGGGGATGAACTACTTGCTGGACTGCACCGCTTGCAAATCGAAGCTGTCGCTGTACCGACCGTTCAGGAATCCCGCGTTAATCTCGAAATCGTGGATGCGCGTGGGGGAGTAACCGAAATTCTTGAGCCCGGAGGCACGATTGCGCAGCAGGAATGGTGCGAATTTCAAAGAATTTGTACCGCTAATTTCCAACGCACGGCCAGCAAGAAAATTGTGCTAATTTCCGGGAGCCAGCCTCCAGGCGTTCCAGCAGAAGCATGCGCCGTGTTGCTGAAATTGGCACACTCCGCGGGCTGCCTTGCGTTCATTGACTCTGGCGGCCTGCCTTTGGAGAAAGCGCTGGCTGCTGAGCCTGATTCAGTGAAAATCAATCGCGAAGAGGCAGAAAGCGTCACCGAGATTGTCGTAAACGATCCCATCTCTGCCAGCGCGGCAGGCCGGAAGCTTTTGGAACGCGGTGCAAAATCCGCAGCCATCAGCCTCGGTGATCTTGGAGTCGTCGGCATTCGCCAGCACGACGAATGTGCGCTTCATGCCTGGACCGCTCCGCTGCATCCTAAATCGACGGTTGGCTGCGGGGACTCAGCTCTTGCCGGTTTAGCACTCGCCGCTGCAACAGAGCTTTCCTTCGAACGCAGCCTGGCGCTGGCCGTTGCTTGCGGTGCGGCCAATTGCCTCGCACCACTTCCCGCTCGCATTAAACGAGAAGACGTTTCGCGTTTTGAGCCAAGCGTACGCGTCGAACGCGTCACAAAAAAGGAGACTGCGTGGTGAAGCGCTTTGACATTAGCGTTGTCGGTGAGCTGAATGCCGACTTGATTCTGTACGGTCTGCCTTCAACGCTGGAGCCCGAACGGGAGCACCTGGCAACCGACTCCGTCATAACCCTCGGTAGCTCTTCGGCCATCTTCGCCCACAACCTTTCTTTCCTGGGCAGCCGTGTCGGTTTCAGCTCCTGTATTGGTAGTGACCCGCTGGGCAAATTTTGTGTCGATCGTCTCCGGGAAAGCGGTGTGGACGTTTCCGGAGTAAGAACCCTCCCCGATGAAACTACTGGCGTCACGGTAATCCTTCCTCTTGCCAGGCAGCGCCAGATCCTCACTTATCTCGGCACGACCTCGCAATTGCAATTTGCTCATCTCGACCTGAACTATCTTCGTAACGCTTCGCACTTTCATCTTTCCTCTTTTTTCCTTCTGCGGGCGCTGCGCCCGGCGATCCCCGAACTGTTTGCGCAAATGAAGCAATTCGGTCTCACCACTTCATTCGACACAAATGACGACCCCGAAGATCTTTGGGCCGACGATCTTAAGTCTGTTCTAAAGCATGTCGACATTTTTTTGCCCAATGAGCGGGAAGCTTGCAAACTCACCGGCAAGGACAATGTGCAAGCTGCTCTTGATGACCTGTCGCTGCTGGTTCCTATCGTCGTAATCAAATGCGGCCCGAAGGGCGCAATGGCAAGGCGGGGCAAAGATCGATTTCATTTGCCCTCTCTGTCGGTTCAGCCGGTGGACACCGTGGGCGCCGGAGACAGCTTCAATGCCGGCTTCCTCCACAAATTCCTTCTCCGCGCCAATCTCGAGGACTGCCTTGGATACGGCAATCTAGTAGCCGCGCTCTCGACGACATGTGCCGGCGGCACCGAGGCATTCCGCGACCGGCAACATCGCGAGTCTTTCTTGCAAGCAGCCAGCTCTAGAACCAGAGGCACGCCATGAGCAATCTGCTCTCGCGCAGGAAGTTTCTCAGCCACGCGAGGCACGGCAGCCTCGCTCCCTGGTTGGCCTGCCTTGCTTCGGGGAACAACTTTCTCTGACCACGGGACTGACGCACTGCTCACTAATCGATGGTGAGCGTCAGAGAGGTGGACGCCGTAATAGACGCCGTGGTGGTATCGGTTCCCACAACGTTTATTGTATAGGCGCCCTTCGCAGCCGTAGGAGAGCTTGGCGGCGGTGTGGAGGAGCCCACACCGGCGCAACCCGAAGCCGCCAAACCAATCGTGGCAAGAATGCACAGTGTTGCAAGAGTGGAAAGCCTGCGGCAACGACGCCCCAGCAAGCCGACGAAAAGCAGCCCAAACATCGCTATGCTAGCTTGGTTTGCCTGGAGAGCCACAAGCGGAGACGGGTCGGTCCTGTAAGCAGGAGGGGCGCCGTCACGGATGTTCCGCGGGGCAACTCCTGCTCCAACCAGTGCGGGAGCGGGACAAGCCGAGGCGATCGTGTTGACCGTCAAGGTGGCCGAAACCGCAGTTGTTCCGGAGACCGTTGTGTTGGCAATGGAGAAGCAACCGTTCGTCAGCGCAGGACTGCTAGAGACGGTCCAAGCTACAGTGCCCGCGTAGCCGTTCTGGGGAGTGATGGTAATTGTCGAGACCGCCGGATTCCCAGCCGTGACCGTCACATTGCTGGCCGCCAGCTTGAAAGACTTCGCAAGTACAGTCAAGCCAAGTGAGCCGCTAGAAGGCGCATAGGTCGTATCGCCGGAATAGCTAGCGACAATGGTGTGAGAACCGGTGGCGGCCGAGGAAAAGGTGTAGGTGGCCGAGCCATTCGTCAGTGTGAGCGGTGGAGTTTGCGGCGTTCCATCTACTGAGACGATCACGGTGCCGGTCGGCGTAGTTGTGCTCGAGGCGGATCCGGAAGCGACGGTAATGCTGATCGCGTCGCTCACTCCGGCGGCAGGCGTGCTGTTTGCCGCAGAAAGTGTCGTCTTCGAGGCCACCGGCGCGGTCACCGTCACCATCACCGAGCCGCTAGAAGGCGCATAGGTCGTATCGCCAGAATAGCTAGCGACAATGGTGTGAGAGCCGGCGGCGGTCGAGGAAAAGGTGTAGGTGGCCGATCCATTCGTCAGCGTAAGCGGTGGCGTTTGCTGCGTTCCGTCTACTGAGACGGTCACGGTGCCCGTCGGCGTAGTTGTGCTCGAGGCGGATCCTGAAGCGACGGTAATGCTGATGGCGTCGCTCGCTCCAGCGGCGGGCGTGCTGCTTGCCGCGGAAACTGTGGTCTTCGAGGCCACCGGCGCGGGCTGGACCACATTGATAGAAACGGTGCCCGGAGTTGTGGAGGCAGCTCCATTACTTTCCGTGGCATTGAATGTGAAGCTGTCCGGCCCCACATAACCTGTCGTTGGAGTATACGTCACGTTGGGAGGAGGGCCGGTCAATGCGCCATGCACCGGATTAGTCGCAATGGCGAAGGTCAAGGCATCACCAGAAGTGCCTGGAGTCCCGGTCAGGGTGATAGTGATGGCTGTGTTCTTGTTGGTGCTCACGCTTTGGTTGTTGGCGACTGGAGGTGGGGGGCCGGCGGAAACGGTGATACCAACCGTGGCGGGGCTAGAAACAACGCCATTCTCAGCACCATTCTCCGTGGCGTCAAAAGTGAAACTGTCCGGGCCGACGTAACCAGTGGCGGGAGTATAAGTCACGTTTGGCGCCGTTCCCGTGAGTGTGCCGTGCGCGGGGTTGGTGACGATGGCGTAGGTCAGCGTGTCGCCGGAAGTTCCAGGCGTGGCAGTCAACATAATAGCTTTGGGAGTGTTCGCCGTCGTAGTTACGCTCTGGGCGATTGCCATCGGTGGAGAAGGCACCGTCACTGTCAGCGAGCCGGTAGAAGAAGCATAGGTCGAATCACCGGAGTAAGTTGCCGCAATGACATGAGCGCCAGGAGTCGTGGAACGGAAAGTGTAGGTCGCAGAACCATTCGTCAACGGAAGAGAAGAGGGCTGCAATGTTCCGTCGACAGCGACACTTAGTGTACCTGTCGGCGTGGCGGTGCTGGAGGTCGACCCGGAGGCCACTGTAATTGTGATGGCGTCGCTCGCACCCGGAGCGGGCGTCGTGGTTGCTGCCGAAAGTGTCGTCTTTGAAGGCGCCAATGACGAAGAAGACCCTGGCCAAGCCGTCATCAAGTTGAACAAGTCCACCGAACCCAAGCCCGACGCCTCGTCATAGCCGGTCGTGGCGGGATACTGCGACGTGCCCGCCGTCGAGCAAATGGTTGACCCTGCGGTGCATTGATTGCCGCCACTGGTGATGTCGTGGAACGCGGAGGCGTAGGTAGCGGAGTTTGCTGCAAGGGTGTAGAGGGTGGAGTTGATAACGCCCTGTCCAGTGGAGTTCAGCTTGTCATTGATAACCGCCAACATTCCGGCAAAAATCGGCGCGGCAAAACTCGTACCCCCTGCGACCGTCAGGGTTACATTGCTGCTGTCTCGAAACCCGTTCGTGCAACTTCCCTTCACCTTGGTCGCAGTGTCGCTCGAGCAAAAAAGATAACCTGCGTTGTTGGGCGACGAGCTCAGTGAAATATCCGGCACGAAGCGGAGCGTTCCCGACGGAATCCCCGGTACCCCGGTCTGCCAACTGGGTTTCGATGTCAACGTGCTGACACCTCCGCCGCCTGAAGAGAGCCCTAGGCTGGAATCGTCGTTCCACACCTGCTCGGGAATATAGGAGAGCGCCGAGCTGACAAGATCGCTGCCGCTGGCGGCCTGCCAGTACGTCGTATTCGAGGAGGCCACATCGGCGGCCGGAAACTCGGTTCCACCCATGGCCGTTACGTACTGACTACTCGCCGGAAAGTCCACCGCCAGGGCCTGTTGCTGGGCGGGGGTTAGGCTCGTGTCTCTATAGCAGTCGGTCGAACCGCTGTCGCCCGACGCAACAATCACGGACTGGCCTTGGGCAGCCGCTTGCGCGAGGATACCGTTGAGGCTCGTGTAATCGGTTTGCGTGAGTCCGGTTTCGCAAAGGCCATAACTGACGCTAATAATGGGCGCACTCTTGTTGTTCACCACATAGGTGAGGGCATCAAACACCCCGGCGCTGCTAAAGACAAAATAGATAGTCGCGCCATTCGCGATCGTGCTCGTGTACTCCAGATCAAGATCCGATTCCACTTCATCACCAGACCGAATGCCTGGGTTCGTGCTAGACGCTAAAACCTTCACCGGGTCCTTTACGGTGAACCCCGCCGCAGTCTGAAAATTCTCGATGTCCGTCATCACAATATCGGACTGGCCAACCACCGCAATCGACTGTCCAGTGCCGTTATAACCGGCCTTATAGGCTGGATTGATGTCGTAGATCGTGGCCACGTCCTTTGGCGTCAGAAAATGGTTGCCCGACTGACTGGAGGTGAAGTCTGGGCTAAGGGCGGACGTTGGACCCGGAAAGCGGATGTGGGGTTTGGGACGAAAGGTCGAAAGGTTCGCGACCGTTAACACCACGGGGGAAAGCGCCCGAGGCACGCTGACATCTCGCGATGGCGCAAAATGGGTCTCGCCATTCACGTGGTAGTAGTGCATCTCCGTGCCGAAGGCCGCTTCCACCTGTGCGACCGTTCCAGAAAAGCTGATGCGGTTCTTGCTGCGCGAAACACTCTCTACCGTCAAGCCGTGCTGCTCCAGCCAGGACTGCACCTTGGCGATGTCGGCGTCCGCCAGCCCAAAGCGCGCCCCAAATTCGTCCGGGGTCAGCCACTTGTGGTACAGGGTCGAGGTTGGATCCTGTTGTGCCGTGAGCAGTGCTTGTAAATCGGCCTCTTGCGCCGGGGTTCGGCTGAAGGCAATGCCGACGCCGTGCAACTGGTTTCCCGGCGGCAGACGACCCGCATCGTCTTCGATCCTGGCCATCACGGGATGCGTGCCAGAAACGGTTGTACGTTGCGTGTCGTCAACCACTGCCGTTATGCGCGCAACAGGCTGCTGCGCCGCCGAAGAAATTGCAAAAAGGGAAAAAGCTAGCAACCGACCCGCAAATTCGAGCCACTTGCGTACACCAACTCGGAGCAGAATCTGCATGTGTGTGTCCCCGTCAAAACGACTGATACTCTGCCGGGCGGCATGCACTTTTGCTAGATCGAGGCCGCCCGGGGCTCACCTCGACCATAGGGGCGGGCAGAACGGCTTTGGGTCCTACGCGTACGAACAACCGGACTTCCCAATCGCAAGGTACAAGAAATGGCCCAAATCCGTATTGTCGACAGACAATTGGTACAGTGTACCTGAAAATTAACGCAAGCACCGGGTAGACTTTCAGGAACTAGACAAGGTAGGTCACTGGCGACGGCTACTCAGGTTTGTCCTAAGATTGTGGAGTGATCCTCAAAACCGCAATCTTGTCGATGGCCGCGGAGTCGATCTTTCAGGGATACGGGCAAATAAAGAGCAAACCGTGAGAACCTGGGCCTCATTTCTTTTGCTGCTCCTTGCCGACCCCTCTGTTCTGCCTGCCGAAGAGGTCCAAGTTCGAATCTATTCGGCGCATCCTCCCACTTCTCTGACGGTCTCAGCCATTGAAGGACATTTGCATTGGAAATCCTGCCCCACGTGCCCGGAGCAAACGGGCGAAAGTTTGACGGTTGAGTCCGCAAAGGGAAGCACACCCGGCGCAACGAAAGAGGCGCAGAAAGAGTTCTTGGTCACCGGCATTTACAGGTTGGAACCTCCCGATGGCCCAACCTTCTCGTCCTCGTTTCCCCTGCGCATCCAGGCGCCCGCTCGTGGGCTGGTCATCCTCGTCAGCATGCCCATCGAGCAGTACGTGCAGCACGTGGTGATGGCTGAGACCGGCGGCTTCCAGGATTCCGAAGCGCTCAAGGCCATGGCCGTGGCCGCCAGGAGTTACGCCAAGCGGTTCAACGGCCAGCATGCAAAGGAAGGATTTGATTTTTGCGACACGACGCACTGCCAGGCCTTTTACTGGAGGAGCGTTACAGACCGGATTCGAATTGCCACCGAAGCGACGCGCGGGGAGTACGTGTCCTACCAGGGCAAAGCGGCCGCGACCTTTTACCACCAGAATTGCGGAGGCACTACAGCCGCCGCGGGCGAAACCTGGGCGCAGGTTTCGGAACCTTACCTTCCGGTCCATCCCGACCCTTATTGTATGACCAGCGGTGGCCTCCGGTGGCAAACGACGATGATGCACGAGCAAATCAATAAAGCTTTGCTGGCCTGGGGTTTACAACCTCCGCAGGACTGGCAAAAGCTCGAAATCAGTTCCCGCACGAGCGGCGGACGCGTGCGCACTCTGAGCCTGGCTGGCGGAACTCCCGCGAGCTTTCCACTTTCCGGACCTTCCCTGCGCTTCGCGGTGAATCGCGTGTTCGGATGGAGCAAGATTCGAAGCGACCTGTACGACCTGCGCAACTCCGGCGGCAGAATCTTGTTCTCCGGCCGCGGCGCGGGACACGGCGTTGGTCTTTGCCAAACGGGCGCTGAAGAAATGGCACGGCAAGGCAAAACCTATAAGGAAATCCTCGTCTTTTACTATCCGGGAACGCAAGTGAACTCGACCGAGAACGAAATTTGGCAGAAACGCTCGGACGAGCGTTTTGATCTGATCAGCAGCGATCCCGAGGAGGATTCCAGCATTTTCCCTGTGGCAGAGCACCTTTTGCGCGACGCCGAGAACGACGTGGGCTGGCGCCTTCCGTTTCACGTAAGGCTGCAGGTTTTCTCCACGCTGGACAGCTATCGCGATACCACAGGCCAGCCAGGATGGGTGGCCGCTTCCACACGCGGCCAGACCATTCGATTGCAGCCGCTTGCGGACTTGCGCCGGCGCTCGATCCTCGAGTCCACGCTGCGGCAGGAGCTCTATCATCTTTTGATAGAAACGCGGGCGTTGCGAGGCGTACCGCATTGGTTCCGCGAGGGACTCACACTCTACCTATCGAATCCCGCGGTTCCCAAGGCTACTCCGTCGCCGATGACTGTCGAACAGATCGAGCAGATTCTGAAGCACGGAGATACCCGCGAGAATACGGAGAAAGCGTACGCCTCGGCCCACCGAATCGTAGCTGCTTTCGTCAGGGAGCATGGAAAGGCAGCCGTGCTCGCGTGGCTCGGCGGAGGCTTGCCCGCCAATGTCCTCCAGAACCTCGCTTCAGTCCCCGTCCCCTCGCCCCGCAACGGAACAAACGAGCTGCCAAGCAAGCAACCCCAATAGGTACGAAACCAAGCGCATTCGCTTCCCTTTACTCCGGCGGACTCGCGAAACGCCAATTTGGCGTCCTCCGGCGTCCCTTGTTGACAACAAAGGGATAAAGATTTACCAACAAAAATGGAAAACTGTTAGGCTAGCATGGTTGCATCCCACCCGCTCCGCCATCCTCCCGAAAGGCTGCAGGTCGCGAGCTCAAAAACCTCTTTCCTGAACATTGATGATCCTCCATACAGTTAAACAAGTCCGCCGCATCTTTCTAATCCTTGCCGGATTCACGCTCCTGCTGCTCGGGACGATCATGATTTTTACGCCCGGCCCTGGCACGCCGGTCATTTTGCTGGGCTTAGGATTGCTTGCAGTGGAGTTTGTTTGGGCACGGCGCCTCATGGAACGCATCAAGCGCCAAGGCGCGCGCTTCAAAGACGCTTTTCTACGGCTTGAAAAGTAAGGAGCTAAGCCCCTGTTCCCTTCTCACTGAAGAAGGTCGCGAAGGATGAATGACGGGGGGACGGAGAGGTTGAATGGTGAATGAATGGCAGGGCAAATGGGCGCTCGTCACGGGCGCGAGCGCGGGGATTGGCGTGGCGCTTGCTGAAGAACTCGCTAGTGGCGGAACAAACCTTGTGCTCACGGCGCGCCGTAAGGATCGTCTTGATGCGCTGGCCCACCGGCTCACTTCAACGCACAAAATACGAACGGAAGTTTTTCCTGCGGATCTAGTGGATCCAGCCGCCGCGGAAAAGATATTTGCTTTCACGCGGGATAAAGGAATTGAAGTCGATCTGCTTATCAACAACGCGGGCTTTGGCAAATATGGCGAATTCCACGCTGTAGAGAGGCAGCGGCTGCTCGACATGGTTCAGGTGAACTGCGCCGCGGTGGTTCATCTGACTCATCTTTTCTTGCAGCCGATGGTTGCGCGGCGTCGCGGCGATATCTTGATCCTCGCCTCGACGGCTTCTTTTCAAGCGGTTCCCTACATTTCCACCTATGCCGCGACGAAAGCCTTTGATCTGCTCTTTGCCGAGGGTCTCGCCGAGGAAATGAAGCCTTACGGAATCAGGGTTTGCGCTCTCTGCCCCGGTTCGACGGAATCCGAGTTTCATGTCGTTGCAGGGCAAGAAAAATTCCGACACCGGGCGGAAACGGCGCAAAAAGTAGCACGAACCGGACTGAAAGCTCTTGCTGCTGGAAAGAGCTGTGTCATTTCCGGTCTGGCGAATTATCTTGGCACGCATGGGGAACGCCTGGTTCCGCGCCGCTTTGTCACGCGGACCGCTGCACGCATGTTCAGGCCGAAACCAAAATAGTCACCTTTGTGCATGACCCCATGCCCAGGCCAGCGAAGGTGATAGACCCAATCAGAGTGGTTTACAGGAACGGAGCAGCCAGGAAGATTTCCGGATCTGTGCCCAGAGCCGTGTTCACCGGCGTACCCGAAAACGAAACAAAAAGGCCGGCACCGTCGATCGCCGGATTTATTCCACTTGCGGGGCTGCCATTAGCTCCGTTGGAGACTACTACGGGGACCGACAACGTCGTGCAGGTCGCATACGGCACGAAGCAAACATCGGCTGCGGCGACAACCAACGCATCCGCTGCATTCGACGGCGGTCCAAGCACCGCGCCAAAGGCCACGCGATTACCGTAAGAAATTGCCGGATTTGAGCTCGGGACGAGTTGTGTGGGCGTGCCCGGATTGGCAACCGGGATGACGGCCGTTTGCACCGTGCAGTTCGTTTGCTGCAAGTAGCCAAAGCACGTATTGCGCACAAAAATCTGCGAGCCGGAAGTGCCTCGAGCCACGAGGTTTGTCGCGGTCGACGCAAAGGCAACCACTCCGCCGAGGGCTCCGGTCGAAGGCGTGATGCTGTCGCCCCCTGTACCCAAGTTGCCCTGGGCGTCCACGGAAATAGCCTGGGTCGAAGCTGCGGGACAAGGCGGCGTTCCGCCAGGTGGGATTGGTATTGGCAGGTTCATGCACAGGCTGCGGAGATAGACCTGATGAAAGCCGTTGCCCGGCGTATTGGCCACCATATTATCTGCGAGGGACTCGAAGGAAAGACTCAAGCCGATAAGATCGAGCGACGGATTCATGGAATCCTTGTCTCCCGGGTTGCCGGTGGCATCCATTGAAACCACGCTCGTTATCGACATGCAGCCAGGGAGCGTACCACCAGGCATACCTGGGCCCGGCAATGCGATCGCCGGGCAACTCTGGTAGAGATAGACCTGCTCGACTCCTGTTGGGACGGTTGTGCCTGTCAGATTTGTCGCAGCGGATTGGTAGGCGACGAATAAGCCAAATCCTGAAATCGCAGGGTTGGCGCTGGGAGCATTTCCGGGCTTCCCATCTACTCCAAGCGTAACCAGAGTGGTTTGCGGCGTACAACTCGGTACCGGCCCGTAGATGCTGTTGCAGGAGTCTCGCAGATAAATCTGGCGTATCGGCTGAGTTGCGCTTGCCACAAGATTCGTGTCGTCCGATTCAAAAGCCACCATACGGCCGTCCGGCGAAATGACTGGACGCTTGCTGCCCTCTGTTCCTCCTGTCCCGGCGCTGCCGTCGGGAGCGACAGAAATCAGCGTGGTCTGAGGGGTGCAGTTCGGAATGATTCCGAAGCAATTGGTCCTTTCATAGATCTGCGAATGGCCGCTCGTCGCCTTTGCATCCAGATTCGTGGCCACCGAATCAAACACCACCAACTCGCCGCCAGCAGAAACCGAAGAGTAGGTACTCGCGCCGTTTCCCGGCACGGCGGGGCTAGCATTGTTCACCGAGTCTTCGACCGGGAATTGGCTCATGTTCATGACCAGAAAGTTCTGCGGCGCCGATGTGCCTCCCGATGTGCCTGGGTTTGTAATTGACAGCGGCACGGTCTGGGAGGTAGCGATGGCCGTTACCGGAACCTGCACTTGCAACACACACGCGGAAGCGGCAAAGCAAGGAGTCGGCTCAGCAGGTGTGAGTGCTTGAGAGCCGAAATTGACTGTGGCGCCTGAAGCCACGTTGAGCGCGGCAATTGTCAGGGGGAACGACGGGCCCCCTGCGGGAGCCGCCATCGGAGAGAAACTAATGATGCTTGGCACGCCGCCTCCAGCCGGCGGCGCCATAACGGTAAAGGACATGGTATTCGAGACGAGGGAGGCATTTGCCACAGAGACGTTAATCGTTCCTGAAGCCGAGACATCTTTGGATGGTATCGCGACGGTCAAGGCCTCACATTTGCCCCCGCCCGCAAGCTGGCAAGTCACAACCGAGGAAGGCGAAAGCGCGTCGCCCCCAAAATGCACGACCGAGGTGTTGATAAAACCTGATCCCGTAAGCGTTAGTGCGAAATTTCCGCTGCCCGCGGCCACGCTTGTCGGCGAGATCGAGGCGATCGTCGGCATGGTATTCGAAAACGAAACCGTGTTGCCGCCACCACATCCCACGAAGAGGATTACAATTCCAGTCAGAGTCCCAAGGAGAACCAGGTTCCGCCTCATGTTCACCACCCACCGGGCTTGGCTGGTGGGACGCAGCTCGCGCCGGTTCACTCGATGAGAATACATATGCGATAAACGTACGATGGCTCCAGAGAGCAACGGCGATAATGCGATGCGCGGCGCTTAGCCATGGTTGCCGGCCGTTTTCCTGTGGTTTCTGTACCTCGCAGAATGAATCGGCACGACCTGAAGTCTCTCGGCGCGGCTAAGCTATTCTTTTGCAAGCACTTCTAAGCGACCGAACCAGACTCTCAGCACGGGAACTTATACTACGCCCGACGGGAATGCTTATACAGAGCCGGGCAGAACCTCTGATCAGGAGAGATGAGCATCGCGGACCAGGAAAGAGACGACGTGCTGCTCCGGCGCGCCAGCAAGGGCGATGAGGAGGCTTTTACGCTCCTCTATCGGCGCCATCAGGCGGCGCTTTATCGCTTTGCGCTGCGTATGAGCGGGAACCCCTGGGCAGCCGAGGAGATTGTGCAGGACGTGTTCATGACGCTAATGCGAGACCCGAGGAAATACGACGCTGCTCGCGGCACTCTGGGCGGCTTCCTTTACGGCGTGACTCGGAACCGCGTGCGGAAGCACCTTGAACGCCTGCCACGCGAAGTGCCGCTCGAAGAAAAGAACGCGGACGGGACAGGCTCAGGAATTGTTCTGCAGGACGACGCGACGCCCGGGATCCAGGCGGAAAAACGCGAGCGTATCGAACAAGTTTGGGCAGCAGTGCTGGACTTGCCGGCGGAGTTTCGGGAAGCCGTACGTCTGTTGGAGTAAGAACGGAGTTTGCAGTTCGGGAGAGAAGAGGAGAAGAAAGCATGAGTCGCAAGTTAATTCTGACCCTGTCCCTCGCGGGCGTGTCTGCGCTTTACGCAGGGACCGCCGGAGCGCAGCAAGCGCCTCCTCCACCTCCGCCACACGAAGGAATGATCGTGCAGGCGGGGCCGGAAGGCGATTTTGTGCCGCCACCCTTCGGAGAACGCATGGAGTTGCTCGGCTTCGGAGGAATGCATGGCGGAAAAGTAGTCACGGGCGCGCCGTTCAGCGCCGTGGCTGTCTCCGAAACCAATCAGACGATGGCCGATGGCAACCATATTTCGCGAAAAACGCAGAGCAACATTTTCCGCGACAGCCAGGGCCGTGTTCGCCGGGAGCTAACGCTTGTAGGCTTTGATCCGCTGGCTGCCTCCGGACAGCCAAAATCGTTCGTGGTCATCAACGATCCCGTTGCGGGCGTCACTTACCTGCTTCATCCTGACCAGAAAAGCGCAGAGAAAATGGGAAAGCCTTTCGCCAAGATGGGAGGGGCTATGCGGGAAGAGATGCGGAACAAGATGGCTTCCCGCGCAGAGCGGGAAATTGCTAATGGGAATTTGAAGAAAGAAGACCTGGGCACGCAAACCATTGCGGGAGTGGTCGTGCAGGGGACACGCATCACGCGCACTATTCCTGCAGGCCAAATCGGAAATGAAAAACCGATTACCATCACTCACGAACGCTGGTATTCGAATGACTTGCAAACCGTGGTGATGAGCAAGCGGAGCGATCCCTGGTCCGGGGAAACTACTTACACACTCACCAATATTCAGCGCTCCGAGCCAGATGCATCGCTCTTCTCCGTGCCTTCCGACTACACCGTAACGCAGGGTCGCGCAGGGCTACGGAGGATGGGCCCCAGTCAGGCACCGCCGCCGCCCGAACTTTGATTCTTACAGCGTTTTTTCCGCCAGCACGATCTTCTCTCCTGAAGACGGCACGCCCTTTTCGCGGCAACCCCCATCGGTGCGGAAAGGGCGTCGCCGTTTTGCGAGGCCATGAAGTGAGGAAGTAAGCAGGCAAGGGAAAACCAGAGGCAGGTACAATGAGCGAATGGATGAAAGAAAATTGGCACAACAATTGAAGTTCGAAGGATTTTCGCAGACCTACGTTTGGCAGGACGGGCCAGGCACATTTTATCCGGATCACACACACGCCGTCGGGACCGCGCACATCATCTTGAGCGGCGAAATGACGCTGACGATGAACGGGCGCACGGAAACGTATCAAGCCGGGGACCGCTGCGATGTTCCCGCCGGAACGGTGCACTCCGCTAAGATGGGACCGAAGGGCTGCCGGTATTTAATTGGGGAGAGATGACGCAAGGCGGATTCTATTGCCTCATCACCGGATGGGATTTTCATATTGCATGAAATGCGCGGTCTAGCAATTCAATCACGTGCAAAACGCTTTGGTTTGTTTGGTGCAGCGCAACACCGGCGCGAAGTTGCAGCATGCAGCCCGGGTTTGTGGTGACAATGGTTTGCGCCCCGGTGGATTGAACATGGCGCATCTTTTCAGCGAGCAACGCCAACGACGTTTCCGTCTGTGTGACGTTGTAGGTTCCCGCCGACCCGCAGCAAATTTCCGAGTATGGCAGTTCTACAAAATCAAGTTGCGGAATCGCGCCGAGCAAAGCGCGCGGAGCCTCACGGACCTTCTGCCCGTGAAGCAAGTGGCAAGAATCCTGATACGTGACACGCTGGCGCAGCGGATAGAGTTTAGCCCTGAGCCCCAGTTCTGCGAGAAACTCGGTGACATCGCGCATCTTGGCCACGAAGGCACGAGCCTGTGTGTATTCAGGTTCTCTGGGCGAGAAAAGATGATTATATTCTTTGAGCGTCGACCCACAACCCGCCGCGTTCGTAACGATTGCGTCGAAATCTTCAAGCCGAAACGCGGCGAGATTTTTTCGCGCTAATTCGCGCGCGGCTTCGCGGAACCCGGCATGCACGGAAAGCGCCCCACAGCAGAGTTGCTCCGCGGGCACGACGACTTCACAGCCGTTGGCCGTGAGCACGCGAACGGTGGCTTCCTGCAGCCCGGAAAAAGTGACATTGGCGATGCAGCCGGCGAAAAAAGCGACGCGGGCCCGGCGCCGCCCCACCGGCGTGAAAGTCGACCCGATGCGACTGAAAAAAAACTCGTCATCGATATGAGGCAGAAGGCGGTCGCGCTCGGCAAGCCCAAGTAGCTTGAGGATGCCTATGCCCCTGGCGACGGCCTGCAAGCCGGAACGTTGATAGATGCGGAAAAGGCGGGCCGCGTCTTCGATGAAATGGTGAGCGGAGAAAAACTCCTCAAAGAAGAAGTCACGCGCGGCGCGGGCAATCCAGGAGCGCTCGTAACTTCGCTCGATGCGAGCGCGGGCATGTTCAACCAGCTTCCCGTACTCGACGCCGGAAGGGCAGGCGGTTTCGCAAGCGCGGCAGTCGAGGCATTTGTCGATGTGTTCGACAAAGGAATTGCTGAGACGCGCTTCCGGCTGCGCTTGGCCGCTGAGTTCGCTTTGAAAGACATGGAACATCTGGTGGATGCGACCGCGGGGCGAGTCCGCCTCGAGATTCCACAGCCGGTACGTTGGGCACGCGTTAAGGCACAGCCCGCAGTGGATGCAGCGCGCGTAGTCCTCGTAGACCGGCGATGGGCCGGGGATGAAGTTTGCTGGCATGACGTCCTTTGCTCGAGCAACATGATTCTACGGAAGTTCTGCAAATGTGACGAGGGGCAGTCTTTATTTCATTTGCGCCAAGCAAAACCTCAAGCCTGAAGCTAGGGTTCCGATTCGTGATGCCGGCTACTGTTGCTGCGGATTCTGTTGAGGTTGCGGCGGATTCTGAGGATTCTGCGGATTGGATGGACTCTGCCCTGCTGGCTGGCCGATTGGCTGTCCAATCGGCTGCCCTAGCCCCGTTCCCGTTTGCATGCCGGGTTGGCCTATGCCGAATGTGTCTTTTGATGGGTCCCAGATAAACTCGAAGAGCCGGTAGTTTTTCGCGTGATCGTAAACTATTACCGATTTCTTGTCGACCTTGCTTCCAACCCCAATAATGTTTCCCCCAATAATGGGGGAAGTGTCGTCAGTAGGAATCGGTGCATCGGCGTCCGTCCCCTCCGCTGTTCCTGTTGCCGCTCCTGTCCCCTGGTCTGCGGACACAGGATTTCCGGTTGCCGCCGGACCATTGGTTGAAGTGGTCCCAGGGCTCGAGGAACTGGCCGACTGTGACCCTGGTCCCTGTGGATTGAGGCCGCCCACTTGTCCCATAGCCTGCCCGAGTACGGATCCAAAGCCGCTGTTTGGGGCCCCGGGCGCTGCCATGCCCGCCACCGGCGTGCCCATTCCCGCTGGAACCTGCCCAAATCGAACAGTCGCCGGGTGGGGCTTCAAGCTGCCTATCAGCTGCCCTGACGGGCCGACGTAGAGCAATCTCCACGAACCATCTTGCGTGTTCATCGGATCTTTGTACGCCTGGCGCAGGAAACGCAAAGAGCCGATTTTTGGTTTGGTGAGGTCATCCAGGCTGGTGGGGAAACGTCCCATTTTGCGGTAATACAGCTTTATGGCCCGCGCATACTGCCGGCCGCGCCAAATCATTTCCTTTTCCTTTTCGCGCTGGCCCTCTGTCTTAATGTCTGGCGCCGCTTTCGTGGCCAGGATGAGCAGCAGCGTGGCCATAAAAATCACCAGCAATAACGCATATCCCTGCTGACCGCGCTTTCCTGCTTTTGAACTTGGCTGGCGCCGAGCGATCATCACTGTACCCCTCCACACGCCTGTTCCTCCACGAGAGGTGCCGTGCCAACACGCCCGGTGGAAACTTCTTCAAATTCGAGACTTGCGTTGCCAATTCTGAGAATGCGGAAGCGCTTCAACAGGACTTCCCCTTCGGCCTCGACATACACTTCGTTACAGTCAGTGAGAAAAGCGACTCGCGAGGACCCATTGGGCACGGTCCCAAAGCCATAGAATTTCAGGTTACCCAAAGTCAGTGGGGGCGGCGGAGGGGGAGGAGGGGGCTGCTGGGGACCGGGGTTCTCATGCTTGATGTCCAGATGCGGGTGCGCCGCGGGCGCCGGGATCGGGCTGAACGGATTCCGCCCCGAACTCTTGTACTCCGTCTTGCGAGCGCGTGCGATCTCATCCATTCGAATCTGGGGATTATCCACATCGATGAGCGGGTCGTCCTTGAAATTGGGGGGCGTGTCTGCGACAACTGGTCTGCCGCGAAAATTCCCTAGCCACACGACTCCCGCAACGAGCATCAATGCGAGGAGAATGCCGATTTGTCGCTTTTGCTTCACGCCGACGTCCGAAAATAGGTTTTAAGGTTTAATGCCACCTTTATGACGTTGGCAGGTCCTTTGTTCTCCTTTTGGGGAGCCAGCCTCAAGGACTCTACCTCATAAATATTGGCGGAACGCTGAAGACCGTTCAAGAAGAGAATTACGTTTTTGTAGTCCCCCTCAATCCTCGACTCCATGGACACTTCCGTTAGTCCACGATCAGGTATCGCGGTCGGTTTGAAGCTAGTGCCTTCCAGGCTGACCCCGCTTTTCCTGGCAATCTCGCCAAGTTCGGAGGTGACCGAGGAATACCCGGAACTAGCCGGCAGCAGCAGGTCTTCGAATTTCTCGCATTCCCGCTTGGTGTCCGGCATCTCTTCCCGGATCTTCTGCGCCCTTGTGATGGGCGCCTCGAGCATCTTCAGCTGTTTTTCCTCCCTGGAGAGTTGCTGTTCCTTGGTCCATGGTTGGGAAGCCAACTGCCAGCTATAAGCAGCTAGCGCCAAATCGGCGGCCACCAGGCAAAACACGGCGCCCAAAATAACCTGTTTGCGCGTTTTGAAATTGCGTGACATCAGGCTCCCGAATAAAAGGTGGATAAGTGAACGATTCTTTTGTCGGTGCTGGGACCGCTTGTCTGAGCAGACTGATCATCGCTATGAACCTGTACCTCGGAGAATTTCTTTGAGGTTTCCAGAGCCCGCAAGAACTTCAGCTTGACCTCGTCATCGGCAGCGCCAAACGTCAGGTTCAGTTCCACGTGCCCGGAGACTTGCTTGGGCTCGATACTGATAATCCGTACGCCCCCTGGCAGAATGTGCTCCAGATCCATAAACATCTGCGTCCAGTTAAAGCTGCGCACGGCAATAACGCCGTTAATGAAAGCGGCGCGCTCGTCAAGGCCCTTAATGTCTCTCTGATCGAAAAAACGCTTCAAATCGTTGCGTTGCTCCTCGTACCGGGCATACTCCTCGCGTATCTTTTCCGTCCTCGCGCGCACTTCGGCCGCGGCCTCACGGACGGCGTAAACGTGCCATCCCAACGCGATAAAGACGACGGCAGCGACAAATGCCGTGAAGCCGGCTCCTACGAGAAAACGCCGGTGGGACTCCATGGGTTTGGTCGCCAGGTTCAGCCGGACTCTCATTCCTTCGCGCTCCTCAATCCCACCCAACCCTACTCAGCTTCGATGCAACATCCAACCCACCAGCCCATCCAAGTCGCGGTCGGCCAGCTGGCGCGCATCCTCTTTGATGCGTCCCTCCGACTGCGCCGAAGTCAGCAAGGAACTTACCCTGCATTGGAATTCCTGCTCCAGCGGAGCAGAAAACTCGCCCAGGCGGACGCCCAATCCGGCGATGCGGACCGCAGAAATCCCTTCCTGCCACGTATCTTGATAGTAGGCTGCCACAGGAAAAATCTCTTCCAACAGCATCTGGGGCGTAAGGCTCACCCCGGCGGTGGGAAGCTCGGTGCAGCGGTAACCGCAAAGCAAGCCCGACCGCACAATGGCCGTCGTCAGGGATGAACCCGAGATACGGGCGAACAAAATAGGCTTTTCGCCATCCAGCAAGGAAATAGCCGCCAGTGATGAGCTCAGGACCACGCCTGGTTCTAGCCCAACTCCTTCCGCCAAGGACTCGTATTCCCGCATAACGCGGAGCCTCGCCAGGGCAGTAACGATATCTACGCCCGTCTCGCGGGGCGCCTGCCGAAAGTAGGAAATGATGGCTTCATCCGCTTCAAAAGGCACGCTCTTTTTTAGTCTCCAGCGCAGTAGCGGAAGCGCTTCTTCCGAGGACCTTGGAAAGTCCTCGAAGTGCTGAACAAAGACGCGAATCACAGGGTCAGGAAGAATCAAGGCCGCATCTTCCGCACGCGTGCCTATCCGTTCGCAGGCTTTGGCCACCGCGGCTTTGGCCACCGCCGAATTCGCTAGATTGGTTTCTACGGCGGATGGAATGACCGTTCCCGGCCGCAGCATCTCAACAGCAAATGCCTCGAGCGAGCCCGAGCGGCCCCACCTGGCAACCGCAACGCGATCGGAAGCGATTTCCATCGCCACAGGAGGGTGAGGGATGGCATCGAGCCAGCGCGCCACGCGGCGCGCGACGCTGCTCTTGTAAATGCCTTGATGGACAAATGTGGCGCTACTCAACGAAAGTCACCTTGTTAATTTCTTTGACGCTTGTGATGCCGGCACGAATCTTGCCAAGTCCGCTCTCGCGCAATGTGGCCATTCCTTCTTCCCGCGCAGCCCTTTTGATTTCCGAGGTCGGACGACGGTCCACAATCATTTCACGGATGCGGTCGGTCAGATCCATCAGCTCGCAAATTGCGGTTCGGCCGTGATACCCGGTGCCTGAGCACTCCAAACATCCAACGCCTTCGGCCAGAGTGACATTCCCCCACACTTCAGGATCCAAGCCTAACTCCTTCAACTCCTCTGGGGCGTACTTCTTGGGGCGCTTGCAATTGGGGCAGATGATGCGGACTAGACGTTGCGCCAGGATGCAATTCAGCGCGGAGACAAAGTTGTACGGCTCAACGCCCATGTTTACGAAGCGGCCAATTACATCGGTCACGTTGTTGGCGTGAACGGTAGTAAAAACCAGGTGGCCGGTGAGCGCCGACTGTATGGCGATTTGCGCCGTTTCCTGGTCACGAATTTCCCCAACCATGATCTTATCCGGGTCGTGGCGCAAGATGGATCGCAGACCGCGGGCAAAAGTGAGACCCTTCTTCTCATTGACTGGGATCTGGGTGATCCCGCGCACTTGATATTCGACGGGGTCTTCGATGGTGATGAACTTGTCCTCGTCGCTTTTGATTTCATTGATCGCGGCATACAGAGTCGTGGTCTTGCCGGAACCCGTGGGGCCGGTCACCAGGACCATGCCGTAAGGCTCGCGAATGTAGCGGCGGAAACGATAGAGTTCTTGGGCAGAAAAACCAACGACGTCCAGAGTCAAGTTCGCAAATTTCTCGGAAAGCGTTTCTTTGTCTAGTACGCGAAGGACCGCATCTTCACCGTGGCTTGCAGGCATGATCGATACACGCAAGTCGATGTAGCGGCCTTTGTACTTCACGCGGAAGCGGCCATCCTGGGGGATGCGGCGCTCCGCAATATCCAATTCGCTCAAAACCTTGATGCGCGAAAGCACCGAGGAATGGTGTTCCTTGGCGATAGGCTGCATGGCGTGCTGGAGAACGCCGTCAATGCGGTACTTCACGGCAACTTCTGAGTCGCGAGCCTCAATGTGAATGTCGCTGGCGCGCCTCTCAAGGGCCGTGAAAATGATGGTCTCAACCAAGCGCACCACCGGACTGGCGGTGCTATCGCGCGTCAGGCGATCCCCGGAAATGGTCTCTTCGCTCTCTTCTTCTTCCTTGGAGGCCTGCAGGGCAAACGCTTCGGTGGCTTGCTCGAGGACGCGCTGCGATTGTTCGGTACGCTTCAATACATCGGCAATCTGGCGCGCGGTCGCGACACGAATCAGCAGCTTCTTTCCTAGCAACAGCGGCAACTCGTCGCTGCTTTGGACCAAGCCGGGATCCGCAGCGGCAATGGCCAAAACGTTGTCATGCGCCTCGAGTGGCACGAAATTGTAGCGGAACATCAGATCCGCGGAGATGCTGCGAATCAACTCCGGATTAATGCGTTGTTCACGCAGATCGATAAATGCGTACCGGTATCTCTCGGCAAGCTTGCGGGCAAACTCGCGCTCCTGCCCCTCATCGCCGCCGGGGGCGCCCGGCGCTGGAGGAAGATGTTCTATGGTAGCCATAACTCCTACTTTGCTCCGTTGACCGAGAATGAGAAAATCGGCAAATAGAGTGAAATCAGAATAAAGGCAACAAATAAGCCCATAATGACAAGCAAGAGCGGTTCGATCACTGCCACCATCGTAGCGAGGCGCAAATTCACTTCTTCCTCGTAAAACTCAGCCACGCTATTCAGCATCGGGGAAATCGCGCCGCTCGATTCGCCGACTTCAATCATATCCACGGCCATCCTCGGCATGACGCCCTTGGAGGCAAGCGCCGCGTGGAGCGATTCCCCTTCGCGGACCATTTGCGTGGCTTGAGCCACCGTTGATCGCAGTAGCTTACTGCCAATGGCCTCGGTGGCGGTTTGCAGCCCTGCCACCAGGGGCGTGCCACCGGTCAAAAGAGTTGCCAGCGTGCGCGAAAACTGTGCGACCTGAAACTTCAGCAGAGTTTCCCCGATCGCAGGCAGGCGAAACTTGAAGCGGTCGAAAGCGGCTCCCCCTTCTTCGGTGCGAGACCACAGAAAGACTCCCACCGCGGCCAAAGCCATCAAGCCGACGAATCCCAAGAAGACGAAACGATAGTCCACCGTCAAGGCGATCAAGACGCGCGTGGGCGTCGGAAGCTCGACATTCATATCCCGGTAAAGAAGCGCAAACTTGGGGACTACGCCCGTAACCAAATAACTCACAATGATGATGGCTACCGTAATCAGCAGCGTGGGATACACCAGGCTAGCAGCGATTTTCTTTTTTACGCCCGTGCTTACGCGCTGATAGGCGATGTAATAGTCCAATACGCCCGGCAGATTGCCGCTTTTTTCGCCGGCGAGAATGGCTGTGGAATAAACTTTGGAAAACACACCGGCTTCCTCAACCGCTTCGGAGAGTGACTTGCCCTCCCGGACCTGGTCGCGGATCTGCGAAATCACCGGGCGAAGCCTTGTAGAACTAGCCCGTGTGGCCAAAAGATCTAGGGCCCGCAAAATGGGCAGACCCGCTTTGATCAGCGTATTAAACTGCTGATTTAGGATTAGAAAATCGGAACCGCCTATTTGCCGGCCGGTCCTACGGCGAATCAAGCTAGCGAGCTGCCCGCCCCGCTTTTCGACGGAGTAGACAAACAGACCTCGATCCGCCAGCCTCTGGCGGGCCTCCTCCAATGTGCTCGCAGCCTCGACGTGAGAAAACACACGCCCGTCCGCATCCGCCACGCGACAGACAAATTCACCCATGGGCTTTCAGTTTACCTCATCTACTTGATATGCGTAGGGGGTCCTGGGGATTGGTTCCTGGCTGGAAAGGGAGCCGTTCCTACGGGGGAGTTTATGGACTTGCCAATTTCTGGGCTGCCGCCAGTTCCCCATTCACGATGGCAACACCTGGAGGAACCTGGAAGCGAAAAAGCGAATCGTCAAGTTGTGGATTCAGTTGCCAATCAGCGAAACGGAACTCAATCGCTATGCCGCCAGGATCGTTCACCAAAACGCGGACCAGTTCTCCGGAACTTTCGACCACTTCCAAATAAACTTTGTCCGACGCCTCAGCCGAAGCTCTCTTCCCGGAATCCCCTCCTTCCATAGACTTAGACGCACCACGCAGCTCACAGTAGAGCATGACATCCGTAGAATATTTCGGAGCCTGATCTTCCGCGTACTCTATTTTATTACAAATCCGTGAAAGCTTCACTCCCCCCGCCAGTAAAGCTAGCGGCGTACGCCAGTCGGTGCTTTTCTTTGCTGGGACGCGAGTTACCGTGTGGTCTGCAGGAACATAAAACCAGGCATTTTTCCCATCAACCAGGAAGGTGTTCTTTTCCGGCGTTTCGTAGTCCCAGCGCATCTTGCCGGGGCGCTCAAAGTAGACCTTGCCAGCCTCCAATCTGGTCAACCTACCGTTCTCGGTATAGCGCTCGAGAAAGGTAGCCTCGAGGCGAGCGGCACTCCGGTACCTCGCCTCCAGGCGGCCGACGACCGCCTGAACGTCAACCTTGGAGGAGCTGGCTGGCGGCGCCGGGACCGTGTTCCGGTCCAACAAAACCAGCCAAGAAGAGGGCACCAGGATGCCGCAAATGGCGAATTGGAGGTGTGCCCGCAACCATAGCAGTATAACAAGGGCCGTGTTCCGCGACCGAGGCGGGCACACCATCACTTGGGCTACCGTGACGGGCGGCCAGGTGCTTGGAGGACAGGGCTAGTTGCCCACGATCTGCGTTATGACGGCAGCGCAGGCCCCGGCAGCCGTTCCTATCGGCACGCCCGTCGTGTTTGCGCGAAGCACGCCCGTCTGATCCGAGCAGAAAGCGCGTTTGCCGGTCACGTCCACAACGGTCGGCGTGGCGTTGGACTCAAATGCGTTGTTGACACCGGCCACCGCGATATTTCCCTTGGCCACGAACGAATAGCCGCTCTTGGTGTAAGGAGCCACACTCAGCGCTGGATCGATGATGCATGCCGCTGCCGCAGTCGCAGGCGCGCAGGGGTCCGCTCCGCCCAAATTGTCCACCGTGGCCGCGTAACCGAGGCCCCAACTCGAGGAATAGGTGACCTCCGCGGTATTGATGGTTCGGAGAGAGGAGACTGCAGAAGACTCGTTTGCCGAGATTCTCGCGCGCAGTAAATTGGGAATGGCGATGGCAGCGATGATCAGAATGATCGCCACGACGATCAGCAATTCTATAAGGGAGAAGCCTCGTTGCTTGTTCATTGTCTTTGGCACGAGAGAATCCACCTCCATAAGCGTCCTCACCGCAGATACACAAGAGACAGAGCGCGCACGATGCCAACTACCGGTTTCCAACGTTCCGGTTCTGCTACAATCGCGAGCACTTGGGGCGCCAATCGGAGACCGTTTGATCGCTAGGTGTAGTCCATTCTGGGACGCAAGTCGATAAAAAAGGGGGGAAGCCGGGCTTCCCCCCTTTGAAAGAACCGACCAAACCGTTAGTTGCCAACTGGGCCGGACTGGCCAGCCACGGTCGGAACCTTAGCGCAGGAGTCCTGGGCCACGCCGATAGCCGCACCAGTAACGTTGAACCTGATCACGCCCGTCTGGTCGTCGCAGAAGGCACGCTGACCGGTCGTACCCACGGCCGATGGTGTGGCGTTCACCTCAAAGCCATTGTTCACGCCGTTCGAGGCATACGTGCCTGCAGCGTTGAACACATAGCCGCTCTTCGTGAACGGAGCCACACTCAAAAGCGAATCGATTAAGCACGCATTCGCTGCCGCTGCAACGCACGGAGTCGCAGCGCCGCCGAGGCTAGCGAGGTCTGCAGCATAACCGGTGCCCCAACTCGAAGAATAAGTCACTTCCGCAGTGCCGATGGTACGAACCGAACCTACCGCGGACGATTCGTTGGCTGCGATCTTCGAGCGCAGCAAGTTCGGAATGGCGATGGCCGCGATGATCAGAATGATGGCCACGACGATCAAGAGCTCGATAAGAGAGAAACCCTTTTGCTTCTTCATGAAGTCTCCTTGAGAGGTTGTGATGTGCCAGAGCACGCCAGTAAGGAAGCACGGGGGATTCCAACGGGTGGAAAGTGCCTAATGGGGATTTCAAGACGAATAACCGCTTTACTTTCTTACCGATAAGCTCTCTCCTAAAAGCACTAGGCCCCATGTATTCTGCTTTTGCGTCAACAACGGCGGCAAAGCATGACACTTTGTGGCAGTAAAAAAAGACGAAAATAGTCACTGGCCTGAGAGTTGCGAGTATATAGCAAGGGAGGAGGCTGAAGAAAGTCAAAAGAAAAAGGGAGGAAGCGAACTCCCTCCCTTCTCCAAAAAGCTAAGCAGCCCTTAGTTGCCGACTGGGCCGGACTGGCCAGCCACGGTCGCAATCTTAGCGCAGGAGTCCTGGGCCACGCCGATAGCCCCACCATTAACGTTGAACCTGATCACGCCCGTCTGGTCATCGCAGAAGGCACGCTGACCGGTCGTACCCACGGCCGATGGTGTGGCGTTCACCTCAAAGCCATTGTTCACGCCGTTCGAGGCATACGTGCCTGCAGCATTGAACACATAGCCGCTCTTCGTGAACGGAGCCACACTCAAAAGCGAATCGATTAAGCACGCATTCGCTGCCGCTGCAACGCACGGAGTCGCAGCGCCGCCGAGGCTAGCGAGGTTTGCAGCATAACCGGTGCCCCAACTCGAAGAATAAGTCACTTCCGCAGTGCCGATGGTACGAATCGAACCTACCGCGGACGATTCGTTCGCTGCGATCTTCGAGCGCAGCAAGTTCGGAATGGCGATGGCCGCGATGATCAGAATGATCGCCACGACGATCAAAAGCTCGATCAGGGAGAATCCCTTTTGTTTCTTCATGCTATCTCCTTAGGAATGTGAGGTGCCAGAAGCACTGGCTCCGGTAGGGCATGTGGGTGGCCAATCTCGCCTTGCCTGCCCCAAGGGGTTTGTACTGGCATATCATACACAAAATAAAAGACTTACTGAAATAGGTGACGAGCCGAGGGAATCTAGGGGCCAGACAGGCGCTTTTGGTCGACGATTTTTGTCCATGTAAAAGGCCATAATACGTCAATGGGCGCGGTGACACTCTTCACCTCGGATTTTGAAGCACAAAAAGATCTTGAGCGCCGCGATCACCGTTCTACAAGCTGTGCTTCTTGGCGTAGTGGCGGAAGGAGCGGTAGGTGATTTTGAGAAACTCGGAGGCGCGGGTGCGCACGCCGCCAGCCTTCTCTAAGGCGGCTTGCAGATAAAGACGTTCGGTGGCGGCAACCACCCTTTCAAAATCCACGCCCTCATCCGGTATTGCGATTCCCTGGCTCGCGCCGGGGACCGCGGATGAAGCGCTCCCATAACCTAGGATTCTATCGGGCAGCACGCGGGCGGAAATCTCCTTGCCTGCTTCCAGGGCCACGGCGCGCTCCATGGTGTTTTCCAGTTCTCGAACATTCCCCGGCCAGTCGTAGGCTTCGAGCTTGCTCATGGCTTCAGGCGAAACTCCGTCTATGGGTTTCTCCATCGTTTTGCGGAAGCGCTCGAGGAAGTGGCGCGCTAACAGCGGAATATCCTCGCGACGCTCCCGCAAAGCAGGCACTTGAATCGGTATCACGTTAAGGCGGTAATACAGGTCTTCACGAAAGCGGCCCTCGGCGATTTCCTTTTCGAAGTCTTTGTTTGTCGCGGCGATAATGCGCACATTCACGTGGGACTCTTGCGTGCTGCCGATGGGCCGGACCTTGCCTTCTTGAAGAACGCGGTAAAGCTTTACTTGCATCGTCAGGCTCATGTTCCCAATCTCGTCCATAAATAGCGTGCCGCCATGAGCCGCCTGGAACAGGCCTTGCCGATTCTCGTTTGCGCCCGTAAAAGAGCCTTTCATGTACCCGAAAAGCTCGGACTCCAAAAGAGTTTCGGGAAAAGCACCGCAATTAATGGTAATGAAGGGGTTTTGGGAACGGCTGCTGTTTTCATGAATGGCGCGGGCAACTAACTCCTTCCCCGTACCGCTCTCCCCGGTAATAAGTACGCGGCTCGATTGCGGCGCCACGGTTTGAATCAAATCGAAAATGGCGCGCATCTTGGCGCTTTGTCCAATGATATTGTCGAGCCCAGTGAGCCGGCGCAACTCCCGCCTCAGGTAACCGGCCTCTTTCTTCCATTTCAGACTTTCGCTGACTTCTCGGACCGCGAGACGCAACTGATCAATGTGGTTGTGGTCCTTGATGACGTAACGATCGGCGCCGGAGTTAAGCGCAGCAATTGCCGTGTCCAGGGCCGGGAGAGCGGTCATCAAAACAAAGAAGGAATCCGGCGCAATTTCCTTCGCGAATTTCAGGAGATCAACGCCATCCTCACCCGGCATGCGAATATCGGAAATGATGATGTCGAAGATCTGGGATTCCAGTTTGCGCTTGGCGGCCTCCACGCTGTTCGCAACTTCTACGCGGTGCCCCTCTTTGCGAAAGGTGATCTCCAGCAACTCGCAGATTGATTTCTCGTCATCCACGACGAGAATGTGCGGCAATTCCCGCCCCGCTTCTTTAATCGCAGTTTTTGTCCCTTGCATAATGCCTCACGCAACTCGCGGCAATTCCACGATGAATTCTGCGCCGCGGTCTTTCTCCGAGATCACGCTAATCTTTCCACTGTGCGCTTGCACAATTTGATAAACAATCGACAATCCCAAACCAGTACCCCCTTCAAACCCGGATTGAAGAGGCTCAAAAATTTTAGCTTTTTGTTTGGGATCCAGGCCAACGCCTGTATCGCGAAAGGCAATGCGCAACCAGAAGGGGTGGGGCTCCAGCTTCACCGTGAGCGTGCCACCAGTAGGCATGGCCCGAAGAGCGTTATCGCAGAGATTCCAAAACACCTGCTTGATTTTGTTCGTGTCCACACGGGCGCGCAATTCTTGACCGTTGAAGGCTCGAACGATCTGGTACTTTGAGCCAACCTCGGGCTTTTTCTCCATCAACATCAGCGTCTCGTCGAGAAGGCCCCGGACATCGGCTTCCTGAAACTCGTAAGTCTTCTCTCGGGAATAGTGCAGAAAATCCGTGATGATATTGTTGAGCCGTTCGGACTCCCGGCTGACAATATGGACCAATTGTTTTTCATCGTCTTCGAGCGGCACCAGGCGGGCCAGTTCCTTTACCGCTCCGGCCATGGCCGTTAAGGGTTGCCGGATTTCGTGAGCGATGGCTGCGGAAAGCCTCCCGAGCGCAGCCATGCGCTCCTTTGTAGCGACTTCCTGCTCGAGCCTGCGCAAGTCCGTAAGATCTTGAAAGTTGAATACAAACCCGCCTCGTTCTTCCGTCCCCAAGCGAAGTGGAGAAACACTGATTCCTAAATACCGTACCTCACCCTGCGGCGTGTGAAAGTTGATCTCCTTTCTTAGCGAAAGCTTCTCGACGTTAGGGTATTGTCCGGGCAACCAAAAATCCGGGTTGAGTTCCTGCAACTTCTTTCCGCGCACATCCGCGAATCGATATCCGAGGATGTCCTCCCCGGTGCGATTGAGGAGCAGAATAACTCCCCCAAGGTCCGTGGTAATCAAACCCCCTCGCATGGAGTGAATGATGTCTTGGGTGAAATCCTGGAGGCTGAGAAGTTCCTCGCGCTTTTCCTCGAGTTCCCTTCCCTTACTTCGAAGCGAGTGCACCAGTAAGCTGGTCAGATATGCAACCGCCAAAAACCCCAGGAGATTCATGACCAACCAGGTACGCAAGCTCTCGATCGATGGCAGCGCTGTGGAGGTCCGGGGCACCGTCCCGGTATACGCCAGAAGAGTCAGTGCGGCGAGGAGAGAAAAGCAGATCGCAGCGTTAAGAAACGCCACGCGGCGCGAAAAGACGATACTGCCAACGATGATCACCAGCAGATAGAGCGAAATGAAATAGCTCTCCTGCGAACCCGTCAAGTAGACCAGGAGCGTGACCATCACCACGTCGGTGGCCACTTGCGCGCCGCCATGCCAGCTGCCCTGAGGGATCCAACGAAGCAAAATGAGATGCAGGATTCCCAGGGTCAGCCAGAAGATGATCAGCGTGAGGAAGAACCGGTTCGTGCTCAGACCTGGCACATACTGCGGCCACACCACCCCGACGGTCAGTATGAGTGTAATGGTGAGAAGGCGGACACGAGCCAGCCAATCCAGCCATGCTTTCGTCGCAAAACTCTGGTCCATGGTTTCCCGGCGCCCTCATCGCACCATCCGGGCATTCCCGAATCCAGGCGGGAAAAACTGAGGGCGGAAAGTTCTTCCCCACCCTCTCGAGAGGTTTTCGACGTTCAGGCGCAGCCCGACTAGTGGTTGGCCAGTTTCCCAATAAGTGAAAACAACGGCAAATACATGGAAACGACCACGCCGCCGACCACCAAGCCGAGAAATACAATCATGATGGGTTCAAGGGCCGTTAGCAAGTCTTTCACTGCCGCATCCACTTCTTCTTCATAAAAATCAGCGATCTTCTGCAACATGGCATCCATCGCGCCGGTCTGTTCACCAACCGCAATCATCTGCGTGACCATGCCCGGGAATACATCGCATTCCTTCAAGGGCTCGGTCAACGACCTGCCTTCTTCGAGCGATTTTCTCACCTTGAATAGGGCTTTCTCGACCACCGCGTTTCCAGCGGTTCTGGCCGTGATATCCAGACCTTCGAGGATGGGCACGCCGCTCGAGATCAAGGTTCCCAGCGTTCGCGTAAAGCGCGCTACGGCGATTTTTCTCATCAACATGCCCAAGACGGGCATCTTGAGAATAATCGTATCCAGAACAAAGCGGCCCTGAGGCGTGCCATACCATACTTTCAACCCGAAAATGCTGGCGCAAATTCCGACAAGAATAAGGAAGCCGAAAATGCTGCCGATGAAGTGGCTCATGGCGATGACGATTCGCGTGGGAAGCGGAAGGTCCACGCCGAGGCCTGCAAACAACGTGGCGAAAATCGGAACGACTTTCCAGAGCAACAAGGTGATAACGCTCCCAGCGACGGTCAAGACGCCGACCGGGTAGACCATGGCCGATTTCACCGCTCGCTGCAGCTTGACGTTCTTTTCGATGTAGGCCGAAAGCCGCTGGAGGATGGTATCGAGAATACCGCCCGTCTCGCCCGCCTCGACCATGTTCACGTACAGCGCATCAAAAACCTTGGGCGAGCTGCGCATGGCGGTAGAGAGCGTAGCGCCACCTTCCACTTGGGCGCGCGTGCCGGTCAACACTTTTTGAAAGATCTTGTTTTCCTGCTGGCTAGCAAGAATCTCAAGACACTGGACGAGCGGCAAACCAGCGTCAATCATGACGGAGAACTGGCGCGTGAAAATAGCCAACTCCTTGGAGTTGACGCTCCCGCCAAATGTGGGGATGTTGAACTCCTTCCCCTTCTCGGTCATTTTTGTGGCCGTGATCTGCTGACGCTTCAAGATGTTCGCCAGTTCCGCTTTGTTCGCCGCGGTCATCACACCGCTAACGCTCGAGCCGCTCCGGCTCGTTCCTTGATATTTGTAATCCGGCATGAAAGGCCTCCTAAGGTTCCTCGATCTCTTTGTCCGCTTGTTCAGTCAATTCTTAACGTCTGGTGGTCAAGGGCGTTTTCACACCGTTGCCCGAAGTTGTTGCCACACCCCGATTAATCATGTCCTGCAGTTCATCGGGATTCGATGAACGAGACAGCGCCATGTCCAGCGTAACCAGCTTGGCAAAATATGAATTGGCAAGCCCCTGGTTGAACGTCTGCATCCCGGTCTGACCTGTGCCGGTCTGCATTGCGGAATAGATTTGATGGATCTTATCCTCGCGAACTAGGTTGCGGATGGCTGGCGTAGGTATGAGGATTTCCATTATCATGACGCGGCCACCTCCGTCGGCACGAGGCAAAAGTGCCTGACAGAGAATCCCCTCCAGTACCATAGAAAGCTGCGCGCGAATCTGCGGCTGTTGGTGGGCGGGAAAAACGTCAATAATGCGGTTGATGGTTGAAGCCGCCGAATTGGTGTGCAGGGTCGCAAAAGTCAGGTGGCCCGTTTCAGCAATGCGTAGCGCCGACTCAATGGTTTCCAGGTCGCGCATTTCGCCGATCAGCACGACGTCTGGGTCTTCGCGCAACGCCGCGCGGAGCGAGTTTGCGAAAGAATGCGTATCGGCGTGGACCTCGCGCTGGTTCACCAGGCAGCGCTTGTGGTTGTGCAGGAATTCGATCGGGTCTTCGATCGTGATCATGTGTTCTTCGCGCTCGCTGTTGATCTTGTCCAGCATGGCGGCGAGCGTGGTGGACTTTCCGGAACCGGTTGGTCCGGTGACCAGGACGAGTCCACGAGGTTTATCGCACAGGCCCCTCACGACGGCAGGCAGGCCGAGGGCGTCGAATCCCTTGATATCCCAGGGAATGGTGCGGAACACCGCGCCGACCGCGCCGCGCTGATTGAAGCAGTTTCCGCGGAAGCGCGCCAGGTTTTTCAAACCAAAGGAAAAGTCCAGTTCCAGATTTTCCTCAAAGCGGTGCTTCTGGGCATCGGTCAGTACGCTGTAGGCCAAGGACTTGGTATCTGCAGCAGTGAGCGGCGGCATGTCCAGCGGACGAAGTTTTCCATGCACTCGAACACGCGGAGGGCTATTCGTGGTGATATGGAGGTCGCTTCCCCCCATCTCAATCATCTTTTTCAAGAGCTCACTGAGCGTAATCCCAGCCATTAGTTATCCTCAATTCTATAGAACCGTCTCGCGCAGGACTTCTTCCATGGTCGTCTGCCCTTGGGAAACCTTGATCAGACCGCTGCGCCGCAGCGTGATCATTCCTTGCTCGATCGCCTTCTTCTTCAATTCCAATGCGGAAGCGCCGACAAGAATGAGCTCGCGCAACTCATCGTTAATTTCCATCACTTCGTACAACCCGGTGCGGCCTTTGTAGCCGCGCTTGCCACAGGTGGTGCAGCCTTTGCCGTGATAAATCTTTGCGGTCTTTGCTTCTTCAGGCGTGAAGCCCGCGTCAATCAGTGCTTGCTCCGGAACCTGCAGCTCCTCTTTGCAATTACCGCAAATGCGGCGCACCAAACGCTGCGCACAAATCAAATTCACGGAAGTGGCCACCAGAAACGGCTCGATGCCCATGTTCATCAAACGGCTGATGGTCGAAGGTGCGTCGTTGGTATGCAGCGTGGAGAGCACCAAGTGGCCGGTTAGGGCTGCTTTCACCCCGATTTCCGCCGTTTCAAAGTCGCGGATCTCGCCGACGAGAATGATATTCGGGTCCTGGCGGAGGAAGGCGCGCAGCGCCGCGGCAAAGTTCAAGCCGATCTGCTCTTTCATCTGCACCTGGTTGATTCCGGCCAGCTGAAACTCGACGGGATCTTCCGCAGTCATGATGTTGGTATCGACGGTGTTCAGCGTGGCTACGGAGGAATACAACGTGTTCGTTTTCCCCGAGCCCGTAGGACCGGTCACTAACACCATGCCGTAAGGTTTCATGATGTTGCGCTGGAATCTTTCCAGGGATGCTGGTTCGAAGCCGAGCTTGGTCATGTCCAACCGCAGGTTTTCCTTGTCCAGCAACCGCAAAACAATCTTTTCGCCATAGAGCGTGGGAACGGTGGACACGCGGAAGTCCAGTTCCTTTTTCTTGCCTTCGGCCTTGTACTTGATCATGATGCGGCCGTCTTGCGGCAAGCGCTTTTCCGCGATGTCCAGCTTGGCCATAATCTTCATGCGGCTGGTTATGGCATCCTTCAGACGCAGCGGCGGAGACATGACCGTCTGCAGTTGTCCGTCAACACGGAAACGCACGCGCAATTCTGTCTCATAGGGCTCGACGTGAATATCGCTGGCGCCGCGCTTCACGGAATCCGTCAAAATCAAGTTGACGAGCTTGATGATGGGAGCTTCTTCGGCCGCTTTTTCCAGCGTCGCGGCGTCTAGTTCAGATTCTTCCGCCGCCAGTTCCAGTTCCTGATCTTCTTCCACCAGGTCCTTCATCAAGTTCGTGAGTTCTTCCGTGTTGGAGGACGTGCTGCCATAGAAGCGCGTAATTGCATCGCCAATGGCCGCCTCGGAAGCCACCACCGGTTCCACATTGAAACCGGTCATAAACTTGATGTCGTCCATGGCGAACACGTTCGTGGGGTCCGTCATGGCAATGGTGAGAACGGAACCAACGCGCGAAAGAGGGATGACCTGGTAACGCGTGGCGGTGTCCTGCGGAATCAACTTGATGACGTTGGGATCAATTTCGTAATACTTCAGATTGATGGAAGGCACCCCGTACTGCCGGGACAGCACCCCAGTGATGTCGTCGTCGGTGATGAAACCCATTCTTGTGAGGCAACTTCCCAGTTTGCCCCCATTGGCGCGCTGGAACTCCAAGGCCTTCTGGAGCTGGTCCTGCGTGATTAGGCTTTCTTTAACCAGTATTTCGCCAAGACGGACGGACATCCGCAGCACTCCCTTGCGGGCTTGCACCCAACGCCCACCTTAACAAAGGATGACAGAGAGCGAAGCCAGAATTTCGCGCGCCGTTTTGAAATGGCTAATACCTGTCCACGCGGGCAGGTTTTCTCGCGCACGGACAGGTGGAAATCTTGACTTGCCTCCTCAGGATGCTATCTTGCCAGTAAGATGAACCAGCGTACTCCGAGAAGATATTTTCTTCAACGGCGGGCTCAACGGGCCAAGACTGTCCGCCTCGACAGCCCAGACGCACCTGCCGATTTTCCTTTTTCTGTCCTTGTTTGCTTCGTGAGGCTAATTCGTCCATGAGCCGTTTGGAATCTAAGCAGCGTTGGACTCTGGGCATCGGTGGAATTCTCCTTACCTTGCTGCTCGCCGCCGTATTTACGTTTGGTTCGCTCGACGTGCCCTTCCATCCCAGAAGCTGGCGCGAAGTGATGGCGCTCTACGCGGTATCCAGTTTCGTCACCGCCGCTCTTTTGGTCTTTCTGCTCGTTCTCGGTCGTACCACTTTGCGGCTGTGGGCCGAGCGCCGGCGGGCACAGCTAGGAGCCCGTTTCAAAACCAAGATGGTTGTGGGCGCGATGGCGCTGTCTCTCCTCCCCATCGTGTTCATGTTCATCGTCAGCTATTCGCTCATCAATCGCAGTTTGCTCTTGTGGTTCCCCAAGCCGCTCGAGACCGCGTCCCAGGAGACTCAAAAACTGCTCAATGATCTCGGCCGCGCGCAATTGCCTCGGCTTCGCAGCCTGGCTCTACAGGTGCAAAGCGAAGTACAACACCCCGGCGATGAGTATCTACAATATGCCTTTGCGAGGGGAGCGGACGCCGTTTGGATTCTGGATCCGGCCGGAAAGCCAATTCGCGGCGGGGTTGTCTGCGACACTCAGGCAGAAGATCGCCGAGGCACGATCTGCACCGAGCCAAATGCCTCGGCGGAATATCTTCGTCCTCTCCAGAGCGGAGTGGAAGTTTGGCAAGACGGAGGAAGAAACTACTTCGGTGCGCGTGTGCCAAACGTAGAGAACGGAAAGCCGTCGGGCTCCATTGTCGCTGCTTTTCGCACAACCCCGGATGTCCTGTCACGCCTCGCGGTCATCCAATCCCAAACAAGCGAATACTACCAGGCGAAGCGGGATCTCCGCGCCCTCAAGCGCCAGATGCTGCTTATCCTTCTCTTTTTTACCGTTCTCCTCTTTACTTCCGTGATGTGGGTGGCGCTATTTCTCGCCAAACAAGTGACCGTCCCAATTCAAGCGCTCGCAGAAGGAACTCGCGAAGTTTCTTCCGGCAACTTCGATTACCAGGTTGCCGAGCAGGCTCAGGACGAACTTGGCGTCCTGGTGCGCTCCTTCAATATCATGACCACGCAGTTGCGTGACAGCCGCCGGCAGATCGACGAGTTTACACGCAGCCTCCAGCAAGCGGTTCAAGAGCTGGAGCGGCGCCGGCAATTAATGGAAACCGTGCTCGAAAATATTCCCACTGGAGTCATCTCCCTGGACAGCTCGGGAACTATTCTGCGGATAAACACTTCCGTTTCTCGAATGTTCGGAATTGATGGAGCGGGGATCAAATCCCTCGAGGAATTGCTGGGCAATGACTCCGCACGCACGGTCCAGCACTTGATGCGCAGGTCCCTCCGCACGGGCGTAGTGTCCCGCGAAATGGAAGCGGTCGTGGGCGGGCGCGTGCTGCATCTGGCCGTTACTGTAAGTTCTCTTGGTCCGCGCCGCGCGAATACCGGTTACGTCCTCGTTTTCGATGATCTCTCTGAGCTGCTTCGTTCCCAAAAAACCGAGGCATGGCAGGAAGTGGCCCGACGCATCGCGCACGAGATTAAAAATCCGCTGACCCCCATTCAGCTTTCGGCGCAGCGGCTTTCACGATTCCTGGGAAAGCGCCAGTCCTCGCAACCGGGAACCCCCTCCGATCCGGAATTGACGAACCTTGTACAGGAGTGCTCCCGCTTGATTGAGCGGGAGGTCGCCACCCTCGCCTCGCTGGTAAACGAGTTTTCTCAATTTGTGCGTTTCCCCGCGGCGAAACTTGTTTCTGCAAGCGCGAATACCATCGTTCAAGAAGCCCTAGAAGTTTTCTCGGGTAGGCTCGACGGCATCACCCTGAAAACAAATTTGACGGAGAATCTACCCATGGTGCGCGCGGACGCGGGCCTGATGCGCGGCGTCGTCGTAAATCTCATCGACAATGCGGCCGAGGCCCTGGAGAACTGTTCCTTCCGCGAAATCACGGTCTCCACAAGGTCTCTCGCTGATGCGGAAGCGGTAGAAATTTCCGTTGCCGATACTGGTCACGGCATCTCCCCGGAAGACAAAGACAAACTTTTTTTACCGTATTTTTCAACCAAGGGGCGCGGCACGGGCCTCGGCCTGGCCATCGCCGCGCGCATCATCGCTGAGCATGGCGGCAGCATCCATGTTGAAGATAATTTCCCGGTAGGCTCGCGATTCGTCATTGAACTGCCCGTCGCGGAATTGCTGCCCGCCTCCGTCGCTGACCACAACGGGTCTGCTACCTCCTTATGACGCCTCGGCCACACATCCTCATTGTTGACGACGAAGCTGGCATTCGAGAATCTCTCTCTTCGATCCTCAAAGACGAAGGCTACCAAGTGGACACCGTGGGATCCGCAGAAGAAGCGCTGGAGCGCTCCGCGGTTGGCGATTTAGAAGTAGTGCTTCTAGACGTCTGGCTTCCTGGAATCGACGGCCTCGAAGCCCTTAGCCGCATTCAAGCGCTTCCCCACCCGCCCGCGGTCATCATGATCTCCGGCCACGGCACCATCGAGACGGCCGTGCGCGCCACCAAACTTGGCGCTTTCGATTTCATCGAAAAGCCGCTTTCGCTCGACAAGATCATCGTCCTCGTGCGCAACGCTATCCAGCAGCGCCGACTGGAAGAAGAAAATCTGCTTTTGCGCAACGCGTTGGGCCACCGCAACCAGGTCATTGGAAACAGCGTGCCCATGAAAGCCCTACGCCAGCAGATAGCCGTTACTGCACCCACCAACGGTCGCGTTTTAATCTACGGGGAGAGTGGAACCGGTAAAGAATTAGTGGCCCGCGCATTGCACGCCGCGAGCACGCGAGCCAGGGGCCCGTTCGTCGAAGTCAATTGCGCGGCAATCCCCGAGGAACTCATCGAGTCCGAACTTTTCGGCCACATCAAAGGCAGCTTTACCGGAGCCACGGAGGATAAGATCGGGAAATTTCAGAAAGCCGACGGCGGCACTCTCTTTCTGGACGAAATTGGCGACATGAGCTTGCGCACGCAGTCGAAAGTCCTGCGCGTCCTCGAACAACAGCGCTTCGAACGCGTGGGCTCCAATGTCACTTCGAACGTGGACGTGCGCGTCATCGCCGCAACCAACAAGAATCTCCAGCAGGAAATCGCTCGCGGCGCTTTCCGCCAGGATTTGTTTTACCGCTTGAACGTCATTCCCTTTTTTGTTCCACCCCTCCGCGACCGCAGGGAAGACATTCCCACCCTGGCCAACTATTTTCTCAGCGAGTTTAGCTCTGCCTACGGCAAGAAAACCCGCGAACTCAGCGATGCTGCCATAGAAATCCTGTTGCGCTATCCCTGGCCCGGAAATGTTCGTGAGTTGCGGAATCTCGTGGAGCGCCTGGTCATTATATGTCCCCAAGCGCGCATCGAGCCGCATCATCTTCCGCCTGAGCTTTTTCGCGGGGTTGCCGAAAGTCCGCACCATCCCTATTCCACGCTCCACGAAGCGCGCAGCGCCTATGAGCGAGAGTTCATCCTTCGCAAATTACAGGAAAACCGGTGGAACATGACGCAAACGGCTACCGCCCTCGGCCTTGAGCGCAGCCACCTCTACCGCAAAATGAAATCTCTGGGAATCGCCGCACCAGATTAGACCAATTTACTCGTTTAGAAATACCTTGACGGAATCGCAGCCGGCCTTTGTTCTTCCTCCCCCGCATCATCACAACTCGTGTAGAATGGCCACACTTGGGATGCCTCTTGAGGCGCGGAACGGAAGACGGGATGGTCCTAGGGGTACTCCTCTGTATTCCCGCTCTTCTTGAGGTCTCTTGGTTTTCACCGCCTGAATCCGAATCGGTTTCACCACAGCCCATGCAAAACTAAGGAGACGCAGTGAAAAAAATCGCCATGATTCTGTTTGCTCTATCCGTCACTTTGGCGCCCGCTGCCATCTCGCAAACAATCCAGGAAGAGGCCATCGACTCCTCCAGCCGCTCACCAGAGTCCTCACCGTCCCCCACTTTCTTTCCCCGCCACTGGATTCGTGGTTATACCGACTTCGCCGTGGCGCCTTCACACAATGAACCTGACCTCGGCCGCTGCATGTATCCCCAGCCCGCCAGCGCCGGTGGGTCCGCTTCGCAGTGCACGGCCTACGCTCGCTATCTCTTTAGCGGCTATGTGGAGATTCAGCCCCTCGGCCGCACCGCCGCGCGCCACCTTTTTTTGTTTTTCGAGCCAAGATTCAGTTTCGGAAGGAACATCCCTCAGCTCAGTTATGATGAATCGATGGAGCCGATTGCTTATGACCGCGCGATTGGAGCCGGATACCAGTTGCCGCGGAATTTTGAACTACGTCTGACCCAGCACCAGGTCGACTATCTGGGCCGTTATAGCCGTCTTCTTGGCCCCGCGGATCTGCGCACGACCGGGCCATACGGCCTCTACACTACGGTTTCCGTGCGCTGGACTTTCGGTGGATACGGCCGCAACGGCTCGCCAGCTTACTAGGTCCACAAAGCTCGCCTCACGGGGGTTCGGCTCCCTAGCGGGTGCGGAAGATGATCCGGTCAGAATGTTCGGATGCAGGCTAGTATCCGGCTCGCACCGCGTGACCAGGCTGGCGCGTGAATCTTAGGAACACCGCGATTCGCCACTATCTCCAGCCTTGGCGGTATGCACGGGTGAGGGATCCCGGGTCACGTCCTGTAGCGGCAAGCTTTCGGCGTCATTGCTTTTCCTCAGTGCTGTCCGATAAACCTTCCAACTGGACGCGCCAGTCGAGCTCGCGAACCTTCTGAGGATTGTCCCTCCAATCCGGCGCCACTTTCACATGCAGTCCAAGATAAATTTTCGTTCCGAAGATAGCTTCCAATTCCTTTCGCGCTTCCGTTCCGATCTTTTTGATCGTTTCTCCCTTGTGGCCGATTAGGATTTTTTTCTGCGAATCCCGCTCTACATTCATGAGCGCTTCAATCCGCAGCAGCTTGGGCGTCTCTTCAAACTTTTCCACGAAGACCCCCAGCGCATAGGGCACTTCGTGATACATCGCTTTCATGGCTTTTTCTCGAATGATTTCGGCGGCCAGGAAACGCTCCGGCTGATCCGTCACCTGCTCTTCCGGAAAGTACGGTTCGCCTTCCGGCAACTGCTTGAGGATCTCCGCAAGCAATGGGTCACAGCCGTTACCCTTCAGCGCGGAAATCGGCACGATCGCGGCAAACTCAAAAGCCTTAGCGAACGATTCGATCAACGGCAGGAGCTTCGGTTTCGGCAAACGATCGATTTTGTTCAGCGCCAGAATCGTTTTGCCGCTAAACCGCTGCGCTTTTCCCAGCAGCAATTCGTCAGCCTGCGGTCTAACTGCCGAACCAGGCTCCTCGCGACTTGCATCGACCAGCAGCAGCAAAACATCAATTCCCTCCAGCGCCGCCGCCACTTCCCGCATCATTTGGCGTCCCAGAGCGGATTTAGCTTCATGCAGGCCGGGAGTGTCGATAAAAACAACCTGCCCTTCCGGCTTCGTTACGATTCCTTGAATGCGATTGCGCGTGGTCTGCGGCTTCGACGTGACGATGGCGATTTTCTGTCCCACCAGGCGATTGAGGAGTGTGGACTTCCCCGCGTTCGGCCGACCGAGAATGGCCACGAACCCGGAGCGAAAAGCCCTGTTCTTCCCAACCTTGTCCTTTTCCGCCATAGCTTGGTTGATGTCCTGGCTTGAACGAGAAGTTTCTTGCCGGCTCTCTTGTTGTTCCAACAGAGCCTTTCCGTCATCAAGGCTTTACGATCGGCAGCTCCACGGCGCTGGGATGCTCCGCATCATGCACGACGGTGATATGCGCGGTCTTCGCATCTTTTCCGGTTTCCGCCGCGACGACTCCGCCGCTATTGTAGTTTTTCGCCGTACTCGTCGAATTGATGCTGTGCACAATCAGCCGCAACCGGCTCCGCTTTGCAATGCGCCGCGAGAAAAACGTGAAATTGTCAAAGACAAATTTTTCCGTGGCTCCGGAAGGCACGGGCTCTGCTTCGCGAAGTGTCTCGCGATAGCGCGCCCGCATCGTTGCGTTTGTCAACTCCACCGACCCGCCGTCGGGCAGAATCTCAAACAAATCACCTCGGTGGCTTCCGCAAATGGCTCGCTGTGATACACCACGCCCTCCCCGTACAAGTTCATCGCCGCCCGTTGCGACGTCAGGTAATTCGGGTCATCTTCCGGCTCCGCCGCGCCTGGTCGCGTGTCCAATGGATCATAGATCCATGAATCGGTTCCCCCGCCGCCGCTTGCTCGTCCCTCAGCCAATGCGCCCGAACGAAACACATCTCCGGCCGCGCCATTTGAAGCCAAATAAAATGTTTTCGTCGCGTTCGCAGTGGTCTCAAGACTGTCCGCGTACTTCCATTCCTCCGCGCCTACCACGTAATACGCCACACGCTTCTTCAGAAATTCCGGCTTTGCTCGCCCCTTCATCGTCCAGTCGTACCACTCCGTATGCAGCTTGTTGAGGTCGAGCACGCTTGCCGCGCCGAATTTCAATCCGCCCACTTCCGCTTTCGGCGTGCGCGTGCCGGCATGATCCCACGGGCCGATGATCAAATAATGTTTGGCCTTCGCTTCTGCCGTTCCGTATTGCATGTGCCGCTTGTAGTAAGTGAACGCTCCCGGCTGGTCGCCATCGTAGTGTCCAGTAATCGTCAGAATCGGCACGCTAATTTTCTTGTATTGCTCGGGCGAAGGCACCATCGCGTCGTAATAAGCGTCCGGCGCCGGGTGCGCCATCCATTTCTGAAATACTGCCGAAGGATTTCCCACCAGCCGGTCATAACCTTGAAACGCTGAATGCGCCATGTACATCTCACGCGCTTTGCTCGCCCAAAAGCCGCTGTTCCCAAAAAGATTGCTGTTGCCCGTGACTCCACTGGTGAACGTCAGCCATTGCATGTCGTAAGGCGCGAAAATGTTGTACTGAAATGGAAAATCCACTCCAGGATGCGCTGCTGCGGCTGGAACGATGGTTGCCAGATGCGCCGGAAACTCTTTCAAGACCGTCCACTGATCGAATCCCGCGTACGAACCGCCCCACATCGTTACTTTGCCGTTGCAATAGGGCTGCTTTGCGAGCCATTCCACGACGTCGTAGCCGTCGCGGCCTTCGTTCGCAAACGGCTCAAATTCTCCGCCCGAATTGCCGCGCCCGCGCACATCCACCAGCGCATACCCATAGCCATGTTTTGCAAAGTACACGGCCCGGTCGGTGTACGAATCTCCGATGTATGGCGTAAACGTGAAGATCACTGGCACGGGCTCTTTCTGTCCATGTGCCGTGAACACCGTCGCATGCAACCTCACTCCATCGCGCATCGGAATCTTCACCGCCCATTGCATGTCTACCGCCGGTTCTTCCGACGGCAGTTTCTGCTGCGCGTGAATCGGCGCGCTTCCGATAGTCCCAGAAGCAAAAAGGCACGTCGCAGCCGCAAGAACACGCTTCGATGTCACAGGAAACATCTCTCCCCTCCACACTGAAATGGATTGCTCACCCCGTGCCCCTGAACCCGGCTACCTTACTGCGATGCTACTTTTTTATGGGAACCGCCTTCGTCTGCTTGCGGATTCGCACGCGCAACACTTTTCTCTGATTCGCTTCCACCACTTCAAACCGGTACCCTTCCATATCAATTTTGTCCCCGGAAGCCGGTACTTTTCCCGTGACGTGGTTCAGAAGGCCGGCCAGCGTCGTCACCGTCTCATCGGCTTCTTCGCCAAAATGCACGCCCAACAATTCCTCTACCGCGTCAATGGCCATGCTCCCTCGCATCACCAAACCGCCGTCCGCCTCGCGCACCACATCCGGCGCTAGCGGCCTCCCGCCATTGCCGCTCTCCCCGACAATTTCCTCCACCAAGTCTTCCACCGTCGCGATGCCCGCTACCGTTCCGTGTTCGTCGATGATCACAGCCAGCGGGTGGCCCTTCCGCCGCATTTCCCGTAGCAACTCCGATCCAATCTTCGTTTCCGGCATGAACAAAACCGGCTTCACCAGCTCGCGCACTTTTCTTCTCGGCAAATCCTGATCCGCCACTTGCAAAAGGTCCTTCGCGTACACTACTCCGAAAGTGTCGTCCAAGGACCTCTCGTAAACCGGAATTTTGCTGAAGCGCGTTTCCATGACTTTGGCGTGCAATTCTTCGAGCGTGGCTTCGGCAGGAATCGCCACAATATCCGGCCGCGGCGTCATCACTTCGCGCACGCGCTTGTCGCTGAACTCCACGACCTGCTCGATCAGATCTCCTTGTTCCGGCTCGATGATGCCTTCTTCTTCGGCAGCTTCCACCAACGCTTCTATTCCCTCCTCTGTGCGCTGCTCCTCCGTCTTCTCCACTTCCTGCTCGGAGATTCGCGCCAGCGATTCCGCGCCTTCCAGAAACACGCGCACCGGCCAAACCAGCCACATGGCACCACGAATCAGCGGCAAAAGAGGAACCAGCCAACGCCCCGTGGTGCGGTACAACAGCATGTCCGGAATAAAATGCATGGCGAAAACCACTTCGAGAATGACGAACACGCAAAACTCGATCAGCGATTCCCACGTGCCTGGAACGAAATACACCACGCCCCGCGTCGTCTCCAGCACCAAAAACGCCAGCCAGAAATGCCCTAGGATTCGAAACGTGCGCCCGCCGCTGCGCCGGTTGATTTTCAGCTTGGGTTCTATCTCAGCCTCGAAAATGTCCAGATGTTCGTGGACGCGGCCGGTGGTCATGCGTCCCAACTCGCGGTACATCAGCGTCAGGTAGGAAAAAATGGGCAGCGTGAGCCCCACCAGCACGACACTGAGCGCGTAGACCCAGTAGGAAAAGGAAATAGGCAGGACGGGACCTTCCAGCAAAACACTTAGCGCAAAGGGCCAGCTTAAAGTCATCAGGTCAACCCGAAGCGCTGGCGGAGCTTCTGCTCGATTCTATCCATCTCACCTTCATCGGTTTCATGGTCGTAGCCGAGCAAGTGCAAAACGCCGTGCAGAATCAACACGCGAAGCTCGCTCGCAAGTGGGCGGGCCTGCTTTTTCGCGTAACGGCGGGCCGTCGCTGGGGAAATGGCGATGTCACCCAAGTAGTGGTGCTCGCGGGAATTCCTCGCGTGCGCTTGGCGCGGCAAACCCGCAGGTCTGCGCCGTGCCACAGCCGGAAACGAAAGCACGTCGGTTGGCCCGTTTTTCTGGCGAAAGTGCTTGTTCAGCCGTGCCATCGCTCTGTCACTCACCAGACAAATCGTCATGTCCAATGGCTTCAAGCCAAGTTCCCTCTCGACTTGGCGCAAGAACGATTCCAGAGGGCCGAGCGCCACGCGCACCTCCTGCTGCTGATTCAGAATCATCCTTGCGGGATTTCTTGCTCCGGGTCTTTCCCCGGATCTCTTGCGGACTCTCTTGCCGCAGCCGCTTTTCCGTTCGCGCCGCCACGCTGCGGGTGCGCCGTGTCATAATCTTCGTAGGCACGAATGATTTGCTGCACCAGGTTATGGCGCACCACGTCACGTTCCCCGAACTGCACCACGCTGATGCCTTCAATCCTCCCGCACACTTCTAGCGCCTCGATCAGCCCGCTCTTCTTCCCTTGCGGCAGGTCAATCTGCGTCACGTCTCCGGTGACCACCGCTTTTGAATTAAAGCCCAGCCGGGTCAGGAACATTTTCATCTGTTCGCTCGTGGTGTTCTGTGCTTCGTCCAGAATCACGAACGAATCATTCAGTGTGCGTCCGCGCATAAACGCCAGCGGCGCCACTTCGATGATGCCCTTTTCGAGGAAGCGTTCGAGTTTGTCGGCGTCGAGCATGTCGTACAGGGCGTCGTAGAGCGGCCGCATGTACGGATCGATTTTCTGCTGCAGGGTCCCGGGCAGGAATCCCAGCCGCTCGCCCGCCTCGACTGCTGGCCGCGCCAGGATGATGCGGTTTACCTGCTTGGTGAGCAGCGCGCTCACGGCCATGGCCACGGCGAGGTACGTTTTCCCCGTGCCGCCGGGCCCAATGGCAAAAACCATGTCGTACTTCTCGATCGCCTCCATGTAATGCCGCTGGTTCGCGCCCTTCGGCGTGACCTGCTTTTTGCCAAACGAGCGCGCGCGGCCGTGTTCGAACATGCCGCGCGGCGATTCGTGTGGCTCTTCGGTGGCCACGCGCACAAGCGATTTCACCTCCGAAGAAGAAAGCTTGCGCCCGTGCCGCGTCAAGTGATTGTATTCCTCGACGATCGTGACTGCACGGTCCACGTTGTCCTGTTCGCCTTCAATGGTCAGCCGCGTGTCATGCAGATGCGTGCGCACGTGCAGAGAATCTTCGAGCAGGCGCACGTTCTCATCCAGAGTGCCAAAAAAGGGTTCAATTTGTCCGGAGATGTGAACGGTACGTCGCATCCAGTTGGAAGGTTCTCGGGTGACCGGAACCGGCTTACCGATAGGATTCCTCCTCGTTACACGTAGGGCTTGGCGATGACCTGGGAGAAACTCATTACACCCTAACGCACCCCTGCACGGCGGTCAAGTTACGGTTTCCTGACGCGCATTCCTCGGGGGGCGCTCGACGGACCTGAGATCAGAGCGCGAGCCGCCCCGTTCGGCGGCGTTGGGCGGTTATGTGACCCAGAAAATTCGGCTTCCGCGGTGAAAGCGGCCTGCTAGCCGCGGATTCAAGGCCTCGGCGATGACGTAGACAGGTGAGACGCAGGAGTGCAGCGTCTCTTGTTGAAAATGGCAAGCGGTTTTTGTTCTCCAAGGACGGGTCGCGAGGTCCATTCAATCGGCGGGGACGGCGCGGGTCTTGGCCCAATCGCGAATCGATTGTACCTCTTCCGCGCGAGTCACGCTGAGCGGCTGCGTGCTCTGCATCTCCGCGAGCAGAATCTCGGTGGTCAATTGAAGTTTGGCGCTGAATGCCGTGTACAGTCCCGCCACGATGAGTTGCTCGATTTCCGCGCCGGAGAATCCTTCGCTCGCTTCCCCTAATCTCGCCAGGTCGAATCCCGCCGCGTCGCGGCCGCGCTTTTTCAAGTGCAGCGCGAATAGTGCCACGCGCACTTCCGTGTTTGGCAAATCCACGAAGAAAATTTCGTCAAAGCGACCTTTGCGCAGCATTTCCGGCGGCAGCACCCTGATATTGTTTGACGTCGCCGCCAGAAACACGCCGCTCTCGCGGTCCTGCATCCAGGTGAGCAGCGTTGCCAGCAGCCGCTGCGACAAGCCCGCGTCCGCATCGCCGCTCGAGCCCGCGGAAGCAAATGCCTTCTCAATTTCGTCGATCCACAGCACTAGCGGCGCCAGCCTCTGGGCCAACTCGAGCGCCTTGTGTAGGTGCCGTTCGCTCTCGCCGACGTATTTGTCGTACAGCGCGCCGGCGTCGAGCCGTGCCAACTCGAATCCCCACTCTCCCGCGACCGCGCGCGCCGCCAAGCTCTTCCCGCAACCCTGCACGCCGGTAATGAGCACGCCCTTCGGCGGCACCAGCCCAAACCGCCGCCCTTCCGGAGTCAGCGCATTCTTTCTCTTGGCGATCCAGTCGCGAAGATGGCGCAGCCCCGCCACGTCCAAAAACGATGCATCCCGCCGCACCGTTTCGATCAAGCCCTCGGTTCTCAGTGCCTCGCGTTTCGTTTCCAGCACCGCGTCGAGCAAGCCCGCATCGGCTTTGCCTCGCTCCAGCACACTCTTGCGCAGCGCTCGCAGCGCCTCTTCCTGCGGCAAGCCAACGAGGTTTTGCGCGAGTTGCCTCATCGCCTCCGGATTCAGTGTCATCGGAATGCGCTGCTCACGATTCATGTCCGACAGCACTTGCATCACTCCCGGCAGCAAGTCCTCCGCTTCCGGCAAGCCCAGTTGGAAGGGCATGACTTCGGCTTCCAGGTCGGCGGGCAACTCCATTTTCGCGGCGGTCAAGACAATCGACCGTCGCACCGCGCGGAACTTCTCTGCCAAATCGCGCAGCCGCCGGCAAATCTTGTCGTTGTCGCAATACCGCGCAAAATCCTTCAGCAAGAAAATCCCATCGCCCTGAATCAGCGCAATATTGGCGACCGCCTGCTCCGGGCTGTCGGTGTTGTACAGCGGCGCGCCATGGGCCTTTGCCAGGCCGGTCGTCACGCTCCACTCATACAGCCCCACGCCCAAGTCCATCGCTACGTCCGCAAGCAGCGCTTCCACGCGATCTTCTTCCGGCGTTTCCACAGCGATGATCGGGTGCCGCGAATTGATGAGCAGCCGCAACTCGTCGTGCTTATTGGGCTGCTTGGGACGCGGGCTCGCCGCGCCCGGCGAACCTGCTGGCACCACTGGCCTCACAGGCGGCATCGGCGTTCCCCGCGGACTTTTTACCTCGTTTGACAAAGGCAGAAGCCTCGTTTAACTTTAGAAATTCGAATAATGTGCTTAAGGAGCGATAGATGGCCCAGGGACAGCCTACCAAAGTCAAGAAGAAGAAAAAGTCGGTTTTGAAGCGCGCGGCGCAAGCTCGTCAACGGGCCGAAGTGAACCGCATCAACCGCACGCGCGTCCGCACCATGATGCGGCGCTTTCGCACCGCTCTCACCGCCGGCGACCCCACCGCCGCGGGCAATCTGCTTCATCCCACCATGTCGGCGATCGACCAAGCCATCACGAAAGGCGTGTTGCACGAAAATACCGGCAACCGTTACAAGTCGCGCCTGACGCTGGCCTACAACGCCGTCAAAGCCAAGGCCGCCGCGAAGTAGCGCGTCTCGTCGATTAAGAGTTTCTAACGAACTATAGATACGATAGGCGGCCCAAACGGCCGCCTTTTGCTTGTGTTCTCGAGTGGGGGCGAATCCTGTGAACTACTACGCTCTGATCTATGAAACCGTGGACGATTACGTGGCGCGCCGCGCGGAATTCCGCGAACAACATTTGCACATCGCGCGAGAGCATCGCGACCGCGGCGAATTGATTTTCGGCGGCGCCTTCGACGATCCCGCCGACCGCGCGCTGATTGTCTTTTGTGTTGACGACAAAAGTAAAGTTGAAGCCTTTGCCCGCAAAGACCCTTATGTCGTGAATGGCCTGGTCAAGAAATGGGAAGTCCGCTCCTGGAATGTCGTTGTCGGCCAAGAACCACACGCCTCCTCAACAATCCCCTCCGGCGCAATTCTCCGCCATTGGTCGGCGCATGCCACGGAAGCGCAATTGCCCAAATATCTCGAGCACTTCTCAAAAAACGTTCTGATGGAACTTCGCCGTGTCCCCGGCTTTCTCGGAGCCACTGTTTCTACTCGTCACGCGAGTAAGGAAGTCGAAATTTTCGTCGAGACCACCTGGCGCTCGCTCGATGCCATCCGCGCTTTCGCCGGAGCTGACCTCGAGGCCGCGGTCGTGGCTCCGGAAGCTGCCGCTCTCCTGACGAGCTACGACCGCCGCGTCCGCCACAGTGAAATCACAATCTCCCACCGCGCCTAAATTCCCCCACCCTCCCGTTACGCGCAATTCACACGCCAAAAATCTCCATGTAACTCTCGAAGCGCATCTTCTCCTTCGCTCGCCGAGCTCTCATTCCTAATTTCCTTGAGAGGAGAAGGCATGTTCGTGAAGCAGGCAGTTTCGAAAGCACTCCACGGTCTGCGCACCGGCTTCGTTGCTTTGACCGTATTCCAATTCAGTTTAGGCGGCCCCTTCCCGAGCCCGGTTCAAGCCCAACCCGAGCCGCAGGCTCGTACTCCCATCAAGCACGTCATTGTCATCGTCGGCGAAAACCGCACGTTCGATCATCTCTTCGCCACATACAAACCAACGCCCGGCGAGACCGTCGATAATCTGCTATCCAAAGGGATCGTCAACGAAGACGGTACGCCCGGCCCGAATTACTCCCTGGCTCATCAGTTTTCCGCGGACGCCACCGACAGCCCCATCTACCAACTAAGCCCAAAGAACAAAACTCTTTATGGCGCTCTGCCCGCACCGCTCAATGGGGGACCAACCGATGCTTGCTTGAGCAACGGCATATGCACCATGGCAGATGCCACCTCCTCGGAAGACGGATTGGCCCAGGACTACTACCAGTTCCTGCTCACCGGCGGCACGGGATTGACCGGCAGAGTGCCCGACACGCGGATCAGCGGAGTGCACCGCGCCGCACCGTACTCGACGCTGCCTCCAGGCCCTTTTCAACTCACAGCTTCCTCCACGTTTCCCTACGACGCGTATGCGAACAGCCCCGTCCACCGTTTCTATCAGATGTGGCAGCAATTTGACTGCGATGCGTCGCACATTTCGAAGCTGCATCCGAGCGGCTGCCTGGCGGACCTCTTCGCCTGGACCGAAGTGACCGTCGGCTCGAACGTCAACGGCATAACCCAGCCAGCAAACTTCAGCACCGACTACGCTCCGGGCAAAATCACCACCGGCGAAGGCGCAACGGCGATGGCCTTCTACAACATGCTGCAAGGCGACGCACCCTATACCAAGTTCCTGGCGGACCACTACGCCATGAGCGACAACTACCACCAGCCCGCCATGGGCGGCACCGGGCTGGACGAAATCATGCTCTTTTTCGGCGATGCCATCTGGTTTAGCGACGGAAACGGCAACGCCGCCGTGCCTCCACACAACGCCATGACCACTTTTGGCGGCCCCGTAGACGAAATCGAAAATCCCAACCCCGTTCCAGGCACCAACAACTGGTGGACCCAGGACGGCTACGGCGGCTTCGGCAATAACGGCGCGTCCACGGGCGTATACGGCGGCGGTTCTTACACGAATTGCTCCGACCTCGCGCAACCCGGCGTCGCTCCCATCGTGAACTACCTAGGCTCCCTGCCCCGTCCCATCAAGCCGAATTGCGATCCCGGTCACTACTATCTGCTCAACAACTACAACCCCGGCTATTTTGGCGACGGCAGCAACGCCTACACGGACGCGAATCCACACAACACGCCCTTCACAATTCCTCCCACCAATCAGCGCAGCATCGCCGACGTGCTGCTGGAAAACCACGTTTCCTGGAAATCGTACAACGATCAGTGGAATCAGTATCTGACCGACAAATACCAGTTGAACTTTGGCACCGTCGGCCCGAACAGCGATGCGTACTGCAACATTTGCAACGGTTTTCAATACCAGACGCAGATTATGGCCAACGACGCCGTGCGGACGGCCCACATCAAAGACACGCTCGACCTTTACAGCGACATCGCGAACGGAACTTTACCCGCAGTCTCTTTTGTAAAGCCCAGCGGCTGGGTGGACGGCCATCCCGCCTCTTCTAAATGGAACCTCTACGAGGGTTTCGTCAAGAAGATTGTCGATGCCGTGCAGGCCAATCCCGCGCTGTGGCATTCCACCGCCATCTTCGTCACTGCAGATGAAGGCGGAGGCTACTACGATTCAGGATACGCCCAGCCACTGGACTTCTTCGGCGATGGGACGCGCATACCGCTGATCGTGGTCTCGCCCTTCACCAAGCCCGGCCACATTTCGCATCAATATGCCGACCACGTTTCCATTCTCAAGTTCATCGAGCGCAACTGGAACTTGCCCACGGTCAGCAATCGCAGCCGCGACAACCTTCCCGATCCCGTTGTAGGCCCCGACAATGCTTATGTGCCGCAGAACTCGCCGGCGATCGGGGACCTGTTTGACCTGTTTACTTTCGGCGCGCCAGGCAATCAAAGCAGCAGTCATCAGTAACTTTCTGCTGGTCGAAAATGAAGAAGGGCGGCCGCAACGCCGCCCTTCTTTCTGCTAGCTTTTCGCTCTGCTCCGTCGCACAAAGATGAAACAGAAAATCATTTGGGGTGCGGCAGCCTGGCTGGCGTTTTTCTTAACTACCGCTGCCGCCGATTTATTTGGCTCAGGTTCTCAGGGCATAGGCTGAGGTTCCCTATCCTTGTGCCGCCATCGTGGCCTCGCCGGTCAGTTCCGTCACCAAAAACTCCATCACCGCGCGAGCGTCCTCCCGGCCGCTTTTCAGCCGATCATCGGCGCGCTGCAAAGCCCCAAGTCCCCCGAGCAAACGTGCTTTCGGAATCTTCCGAGCGCTCTGAAGCGCCAGTTCCGCCTGCTCCGGCCGCATCCCGAGTGCTCGCGCGGCTTGCCAGCCGTTCGTGACGCCGCGCACTTCACTTGCCTCGATCAACTTCCGATACATCCAAGTAATTGCGCCAAGCATCTGTAGCGGCTCTTCCCCCTCGCGCAGCAAACGGTCCAGAAATTCCAGCGCCTTTTTGCCCTGTCGCGACGCCAGCATGTCCGCCAATTCCCAAACTGTGGTTGTCTGTGCGGAAACGACCAGTGCGCCAACGTCTTCCCGGCGAATCTGCTTTCTGCCCGCCGCATACGTGGCCAGCTTGTCGATTTCCGTTTTCAGCCGCATCAAATCCGCAGCCACAAACTCCGCCAAATCTTCCGCCGCGCCGCGCTGAAATTCGACGCCCTGTTCTTTGGCCATCGCGCGCGCGAGCGCCACTGCGGCGGCCTGCCGCTCGTTCAAGTTTTCGCCTAACCCGCATTCCACCACCAGCGCTTTTTCGATCAGCAACTTCCCCCACTTCATCCGCTGGTCCAGTTGCGTGGCTTCGATCACCAACACGGTGAACGGCGCCGGATTTTCGAGATACGCTGTAAGCAACTTGACAGCTTCGTCCCGGTTTTTCTCTCCGAGGCTTTCCATCGCCTCAGCCTCTTCAAGGAAAACGACTTGGAGCGGCGAAAGCATCGCCATGGTCTGCGCCTGTTCCAGCGCCGCCTGCATCTCGCCACGGTCCGCCGAGTATCGCGACACCGCCCAAAGCCGCGCTGCTTCCGGAACGTATCTCTCGATCAACAGCGTCCGGCAACTGTCGCGTAAATAGGGCTCCTCTCCCAGAAGCAGAATTGCAGGGATAGGCTTTCCTTTCTCCAGCCGCGCCAGCAACTCATCGGCCGAAATCCGCGCCATTAGAAGTTCTCCGTCACGGCCGCTACCAGCCTCGCCGCGAAGTCTTGCGCCAAGCGATCCAAGGCCGGGTCCTGCTCTTCGAAAAAACTTTTCACGTCGGTGGAGATTTCATACTGGTTGCGAAACACAAAATTGCCTGTGTGGTAGAGAACTTTTCCCGTATCGCGCTCCTCGAAGCTGACCTCGCATCTCACCGTCACCAGCATCGTCGTGGCGCGCCCGGTGGCCCTAGTGTCAAACACCAACGGAACAGCTTCCAAGCTGAGCACTTTCCCGCGCAGCACCACATCGCCATTTTCCGGGTTGGACACCACGCGATAAGGCGTCTTCGCTAAAAACTCATGCACCGTCGCCGCGGTCAATCTCTGTTCGATGCGGTAGCTGCTCGTCTGATTTTCCATTGCGGGCACTGCAATCACGTGCATGCTTTTCGGCAGCGCGTCGTTTCGCCCCATCACATGGTACCCGCAACCTCCAAGCAGGGTGATGAGTAGGGCCAGCACCCACGCTTGGGCCATCTGCTTAGAGTTGTAAGTTCTAAGTTTTAAGTTGTTAGTACGATTTTGGGCGTTCACCTTAGCGAAATAACGATCCGTCTGTTTGCAGTTTTCCCCGTTCGTCTCGCCACTTGCCACTCGTTTACCGCGACCCGGTCGGGGCCACTCGCTTACCCTGCTTGCCCTGAGTGTCGAAGGGAGCGGCTTTTGCGATGGGCCACTTCTTCTCACGCTAGCTTCTCCGCCAATTTCACCGCGTTCCAGGCCGGCAAGCGAACATTATCCGCCGCTCCCCAAAACCACCACACCCCCGGATGAGACGGGTCGCTCTTCGGCTGCGCGAGATGAATTGCCGTTTCCCCCGCTACGCTCACGTTGGTCGGCCCCGCTTGACCCTGTGCGGTCATAACAAATCCCGCAGAAGCGCAGGCCTTGGCGATCGTTCCTGCATCCGCTCCTGGATCAAGTTCTGCGTAGGTTGAAAACATAGTTCCGTAAAAAACGGGCACGTGGATTACGTGGATCGCAGGGAGGACCTCCGAGTTGCCCAAACAGGCCCTCGCTTCGGCACGCACGCGTTCGCGCACCGCATCCAGCTTTTGTGCGCTCGCCGCGCCGTAATTGTCGAGCATGTTGAATGCAACCTGCGCGTCGAATACAGGCTGTCCCACGCTTTGGAAGGACAACAATTGGCTCGTTTGGCTCTCCAGTTCTTCGATCCCCGCGCGGCCCGCTTCCGATACCGGCTGAAACCATTCGAAGGCCATTGTTTTCCTACCGCACCGGGAAAGGGCCAGCGCCAAGGCAACCGCCGCCGTCCCTGCCGCCGAAGGAATCGCGTAGGCAACGGAGTTGGCAGAAAATGTTGATCCTCTTAGCTCATCGAGCTTAGGGGACCAAACCGTTGTTTCGCCTTCGCAGGCCAGCGCTCCCGAGAGGTCCACGATTTTTCCACCAGACTGTTTCGCTGCGCCTAAATTCGCATTCGTAAATGCCGGAGACCCGGTGAAGAATACAAATCGCGCCTTTTCGAAACTCCCTTCTTCCACGGGCTGGATGACCGTAGGTTCTCCGCCGGCTTCGGTCAGCGTTCCGGCCGCGTCTTCCTCATCCAATAACCGCAAATCCCAGCCGGCAAACTTGCTTTCTTCCAGCAGCGTCTTCAGCTCCGCCCCGAGGAGCGAAGACGCGCCGGCAATCACAATGCGATGGGATTCCCTTTCCATGGAAGGCATGAATCACGCCTTCCGCGGGGCGAAGCGATGCCGCACAAAGCGGAGGACATGAAGCGTCACCCCAATAACTGTATAGGAGTACGCCATCAGGAATAACACGGATTCCGACCATCTCCAGATGGCAGCGCAAAGCAGCGCCAGAGGAACCACGGAGAGCGAGCGCTGCTTGCGGGTCAAGGGAATGTCCTTGAAACTGTAAAACCGAATGGTGCTGGTCATAAGCGCGGCCAGGAACAGCGTGGCGCAAATCCAGGCGATCGACCACCATTTATCCTGCAACGGTGCGGGAAACGCGTGGACCGTAGCAGCGATGACACCCGCGGCGGCCGGAGTGGGCATGCCGATGAAATACTTCGAGCTTCCCGGCGCCATGCCCTGGATGTTGAAACGCGCGAGCCGCCAGGCGCAGCAAACGACAAAAGCAAAGCAAAACCACCATCCAAAATGTCCAATTTGCTGGATCAATGCGGAAGATCCAAAACCCGGCAGGTGCCGGACGCCCCAGGCGTAGGAAAGCAACGCCGGTGCAATGCCAAAGCTCACCACGTCTGCGAGTGAATCGAATTGAATGCCAAAATCTGTGTTTGCCTTCAGCAAACGCGCCAATCGCCCGTCGAGCGAATCAAACAGGATGGCCAGGCCGATGGCCTTCGCAGCGCGGTCTAAGTCATCGCCATTCCCGGTCAACGTAATCGCGGATGCATAGTAACCGCAAAGAAGATTTCCAACGGTAAACAGGCTGGGCAGAAGGAAAATCCCGCGCCGGCGAAACCTATGGCTGCGAGACCGCCGCTCGGCGAAAGGGATTTCGTGTTGGTCAGGCGGGGCGGTAGGAATCATCCTTCGCTCCTAGGTACGGCCTTCGGACGCGCTGGTTCCTTCCTCCTGTTCGCTCCTGCTTGGTCGCGGGTGGTCACGCCCTTTTCCCTGTCATTGTCAATTTAGATTCGGCTTCTTTCTCTCTTTTCCTGCTCGCTTGTTCGCCTTCGCGGTTCGCAGGCCACCTGGCGATCATGCTCGACCCACCCTTCACATTTTCCCCTACCTTCACCAGTATCTCCGCGCCCTTGGGCAGCCAGACATCCACGCGCGACCCGAACCGCACTAGCCCGATGCGCTCTCCACGCACGACTTGTTCCCCTTGCTTCTTCCAAGAGACTACGCGTTGCGCGATGAGTCCCGCAATCTGCTTGAAGACCATTTCGCCTGCGTGGGTCGAAAGCGTAAACACGTTCTGCTCGTTTTCGAGCGAGGCGCGCTCCCGCATGGCGGCGAAAAATTTCCCGGGCCGGTATTCCATTTTCACGATGGTTCCAGAGGCCGGTGCACGATTCACGTGCACGTTCCAGATTGCCAGGAAAATGCTCACACGCTGGCCGGGGCGCCCGGCGTTTTCTTCTTCGGTTACAACCACAACGCGCCCGTCTGCAGGCGAAACGATGGCGCCTGGTTCCGACGGAATCGCGCGCTCTGGATCACGGAAGAAAGAAAACACAAACAAAGCGAGCAAGACCAGCGCAGTCGCTGCGAGATACCAATGAAGCAGAAAAGCTACGCCACCCAATAGCAGCAGCGGCAACCCAAAGAAATAGCCCTCTCTGACCATGCTGTCGGGAGTAGACCTCCGCCGCTTTGCCCGCCGTTTGGCCGTGGCGAGCAAGCATGGTCATTCTACGACACTACCCCGCGCGCGCGCAGCCGTTTGGCTTCGCACCGTTCGAACAGGGATTTTTACGCCGCAAAGCTGGTATTGCTGGGATCGCGCTGCTCGCGCAAGATGCGCCGAGCAATCCGCTCCATCTCATCCTTGCAGTGTAGCTTCATCTTTTTGAGTCTTATTTCTTCGAGGAGGTCTTCTGAACTTAGGTAGGGAGACTTGGAGATGCATTGAAGTTCTAGATCGTATTGCCGGTGCTGCTCTGCCAGACGCCGATATTCAGCGTCTGCCAGGAGAAGCACGTCCCGAGGTGCCCGCTGCGCAGATGCCATGCGTTCCTCCTGACGACTTCGTGAATGGGATGTGAATCCTACATGAGCGAACGATACCACTTCGCCGGGCCACGTCAAGAGGCAAGTGGCAGCAAGTGTTAGCATTTCGGTCCTAGCCTGTGGGTTTTCTCCGGGCTCTGGTTGCTCCCAAGGAACATCTTTCCCCGGGAGGGGTGCTTTGAAGGAGCGGCAATTCGGGTGTAAACCTCAAAATCAGCGCATTCTGCCCTCACGAGGTAACTTGGTTTCAATGAGATGCGGGATTTGGCGGCCCCGGTGGCAAGTGCTCCTCAAAATAGCCCAAAATATTTGTGTACACGTCCAGGTTCGTACCTTTGCCTTCGGAGATGGAATGAGTCCGGCCGGGGTACATGCGCATATCAAACTGCTTGCCCAGCGAAATCAATTTGTTGACCAGCAATTCGAACCCTTGAAAATGCACGTTGTCATCTCCCGTGCCATGAATTACCAGCAAATCTCCGCGCAGGCCGGAAGCAAAATTAATCGCTGAGCTTTGTTCGTAGGCTTTGGGACTGTCTTGGGGCAACCCCAAATACCGTTCCTGATAAATTGAGTCGTAGAGCCGCTGGTCAGGAACCGATGCCACCGATACGCCGACGCGGTAAAGGTCGGCATAGCGGAACATGAGATCGAGCGTCTCGGTTCCTCCGCCGCTCCAGCCCCACACGCCGATTCTTTTCGAGTCGATAAACGAATGCGTTTTTTCGAGCGATTCGAGGGCGGTCGCCTGTTGCTGCGAGGAAAGCTGGCCCACGTTTCCGTAGATGATCTTGCGCCATTCGCGGCCGCGCGGAGCCGGTGTGCCCTGATTGTCAAAGCTGGCCACCAGATATCCCGCGCTGGTTAAGGCTCGGAGGAACATAGAGGGCCAGCGGTCTGCGACAGTCTGTCCCGCCGGTTCGGAGTACACATACACAATCAACGGATATCTTTTAGCCGGGTCGAAATCCGGCGGTTTCAGCAGCCACGCGTCGACCATCAGGCCGTTGCCCGCATCCACCTTCACAAATTCCGCCGGCCCGCCCGATAGCGGCTTCGCACGCCCGGCAATGGCCGCATTATCCACTGTCTTTCGCATCACGCGGTGATCGGGCAGGTGCACGACGTCATAAGCAGGCGGCACCTCGAACGAAGTGAAGGTGTGAAAAGCCCAGTCTCCGTTCGGCGAAATCGTGTACCAGTGCGTGCCCGGCACATTTGGGGTTATGCGTTCCGGCGCGGCCGTGCCGTCCAACCGGGTGCGGTACAGGTAGCGCTGCGTGGCATTTTCCGGCGAAGCGATGAAGTAAACCCATTTCTTATCAGCAGTGATGCGATCCACACTGACAACATCAAAATCGCCGCGCGTGATCAGTTGGGTTTTGCCGGTATCGCGCGCCACACGATACAAATGGCGCCAGCCGTCGCGCTCGATGAGCACCAGAAATTCGTGCCCCTGATTGATCCACGTAACGTCGCGGTTGACCTCCACCCAAGTGCGATCTTCGTCGACAAACACCGCGCGCGAGGCGCCGGTTGCCGCGTCCGCCAGCAAAAACTCATTGCGGTTCTGCAAGCGATTCATGTGTTGGACCAGGACGTAGCTCGAGTCCGCCCAGCCCATTTCTGGAATGTAATTGTTGTGAGGATCTCCGGCTGTTTGCAACCAGACGACTGGACCACCCGTAGCGTTCAGCACACCAACGCGAACCGCCGAATTCTCCGTGCCCGCCAGCGGATAGGGATATTCCAGTGTCTCAGGATAGGGGCCCAGATGCGGATAAGGAATCCCGGTGACAATCTCGCCTCGCGGAGCGCCGAGGTCGTAAATCAGCGTGTATTTGTGGACGCCAGTGATGTTGAACTGCCAGAAAGCGATCTCGCGGCTGTCCGGACTCCAGGCAAAGCCGTCCCGGATATCGAATTCTTCTTCATTCACCCAATCGGACGTTCCATTAATGACCGTATCGGAGCCGTCATTCGTCAATTGCGTGATTTTTCCGTTTGCCAAATCCTCCACATAGATGTTTTTGGCCCAAACGTAGCCAACTTTGGTGTCGTCCGGGGAAAACTTGGCAAACATCAGGCTTGAGGCCGGAGCGTCACCTCCGAGCTTGCGCAGCGCTCCGCTTGTCAGGTCGAGGACCCAATAATCGCCACGCGTATTCTGGCGCCACACCCTTTTGGAGTTGGTGAACACCAGAACTCGGTGTCCGTCCGACGACAGGCTGTAATCTTCGACGGAGAGAGGCGTTTTTTCGCCCGGAGGAATTAAACGCCGAGCGGCAACGAAGATTTCTCGCGCCCCCGTCGCCGTTTCGTACTTCACGAGGTCGCTGCCCATCCCCGAAGCGGAGGGTTCCAAATCGAGATAGAAATCGCCGTTCCCCAACCAAGTGCCGCCGCGGAAGGACTTCGGCCGAAATTCCGGATTGCCCATCGTGCGCGCGATCAGCTCGGCAGCGGACTCCCTCAGTTGGGCCTGAGCGACAGAAGGAACGGCAAGGCCCGCGAGAATGCCAAGGACAGTCAGGGCTGCCGAGAGAGAGCGCCTCTCGCGAAGCGCGCCATTCGCCCGGCCCGATACCAAGCCTTTGCGGATCATTTATCTCCTCCGGAATTGGCCGCCAGGAGAAACAGTATCAGATGCAAGGCCTTCTTGCGCACGCCTCCAAGGTCCGCGACAGACCAGGCTATGAGAAAGTTCGGCTTAGAGTCAGTTGCGCTTGCAAAATGTGGAGGGTGCCGGCAAGGAAGAAAAGCGGCAGCCCTTCGCAAACGCGCTCAGGGTAAACAAGGCTGCCGCACTTGTATGTTGCATCTGTTGCATCTGTTGTGCGAGGACTCTGCGAGCGTGCGCTCATGACGGCTGGCTGGGCATTACCGAGCAAGTCTCTTCTGCATGATGATGGCGGCCTCAATGGGGTCGCGGTAGTAGCCGTCGCGGCGGCCCGCCTTAAAAAATCCGTGCTTTTCGTAAAAGGCGATTCCGGCCGCGTTGGATTCGCGAACCTCCAGATTTACACGATGCACGCCGCCCCTTCGAAATGCTTCGACGGCCGCTTGTAACAGAGCCCCGCCCGTGCCTTTTCGCCGATCTGCGGGCGACACAGCGAGGTTCAAAATTTCCCCTTCCTCGACGGTCTGGCGCCCAATCAGGAAAGCCACTACTTTGCCCGCGGCTTCAATGACAATGCCCAGGCTGCCCTTCCACTCCAACACTTCCTTCACGCTACCTTCCGGCCAAAACACGGCTTCCGGGGATTGCCGCAAAATCTCCGCGACGGCTGCAGCGTCATCCGCACGCAGCGTTCTAATCGTGGGTTGCCTGCTTTCGCGTTCGAGTTCAGCGGCCATATCTGGTAAGAAAGGCACGATCTATCGCGCTCCTCCAACTACTTGCCGTGCCTAGCATTTGTCCTGAATTTCTGGGACGGGGGACTGGCGCCTTTCCAAAAAATCTCCGCGTCGGACCGCCGCACGTAGTTTGCGTCTAGCCCCAGGGCGTCGCTCGTCTTCCCTTCCTTGAGACGTGTCAAGCCCATGCGCCCGATGATTCCGGCCAGCGTTGCTGACACCTGCTCGACCGACTCCCCGCGCTTCTCTCGCTCTTTCCAGGCAGCTTCGCTTGAGAGGAGCGCAGCGTCGGGCGAGACCCACAGGATTTTCTCCCCCGCAGCTAATTCCACGGCAGTCTCGACAAATTTTGCCGGAGCAATCACCATCTCCTCGCCGACCTTTGCCCATCCGAAACCGTTTCGCCGGTAAACTCCTCCGAAGACTTGCCCGCGCTGCGCATCCACAAATGCCGCTACACAGTTTGACGCCCTACGTGACTCGGCGGCAAACGCCTCCAAACGCGAAACCCCGGCTACCGGTTTGCCGTACACCTCGGCCCACGCCTTGACGCTCGTCAATCCTACTCTTACGCCGGTAAACGAACCCGGTCCAGCCGCTGCCGCATAGCCGCCTACGTCGTCCATCCGAAGCCCAGCTTTCTCGAGCAACGCATTCACAGCTGGGAGCAGCCAGGACGAGTACTCTTCGGTCGTTTCGTGGGCTGACAAGCCAAGAATAGCCTGATCCTGGAGGACCGCGACGCTGCCCCGCAAATCGCACGTATCTATCGACAGGACAATCACATGCGCATTGTACCTTATCCTGGAGACACAAGCAGACGCACCAAAATCAGGCCAGAAAAAGAAACGCCTGTTTCAAGGGCAGCCGGCCCGATTTGCGGCCCGAACGGCACGTTTTCCGGGTGCGAAGGGTTACTCCGCCGGTAGGCGAGGCGCGGCTAGCCCGTGCAATTCGACTGCCAAATTTGCATCAATTTTTCCCTAACCTCTTCATTCTGCAGGATATATCTTGACTCTTGCAACACAAGTTTCTATACTCGTTTTGCTGCCTGGGGGGCATCCAAATCATGGATTATAAGATAGGCGATAAAGTTGTTTACCCGAATCATGGTGTGGGCGTAGTGGAGCAAATCAACTACGGGGTGTTGAACGGCCGAACCGAGCGTTACTACATGATCCGTATTGTTTCGAGCGGCTTGCGCGTGATGGTACCGCAATCGAACGCAGGCACGGTGGGGCTACGGTCAGTGATTCGCTCGAATGAATCCATCAAAGTCCTGGGCTTCCTCGAAAAGGGCAAACTCAACTCGCATCCGGACTGGAAGCACCGCTTCAAGGAAAACTCCGAGCGCATGCGCACGGGCTCGCTGATTGAAGTGGCCGCCGTCCTGAAGAGCCTCGTTTCCCTCAGCCGCAGCAAGCCCCTCTCTTTCCGTGAAAAGAAAATGCTGGAGCGCGCGAAGTATTTGCTTGTCAGCGAAATGGCTACCGCCAAGAACACTACCGCCGAACTGGCCGAAGGCTTGGTCGTGAAGTCTCTCGCCAAGGCCAAGCTGCAATTTCCCGTGATGACAGAAAAATTCGACTAACCGGCCGTAGCTTTCGCCGCTCTTGCGGCTATGTTTCTTTCAAGAGCTCCCGCGGGCAAGTTCAACTTGCCCGCTTTTGTTTTTTGGCAGCGTGGAACGTTTGAAGGAAGAGGCACGTACCACGGACGGGGGAATCCCATGAACATAAAAACATTTCCTTACTGAAGAAGCGCACCATCGCCGCAAAGGCCTTTGCACCCTCCTCCGCAGAGCGGCGGCATTTGCCGTGATCTCGGCGATGCCCTGCTTCGCTTCGGCGGCTCAGGAGAAGCCGGACAAGGAATCCCGGGGCGGCAAGGGCTCGCAAGGAGCAGGCATCTACTTCAACACGGAAGCCAGCACCAAAGAGGTTGGGCTGCCGATCTATCCCGGAGCGCGTCCGCACAAGGAAAAGGACACTGACAAAATGGCCTTCAAAGCAGGAACCAAAGAGAAACAGCACGTCGTGGGAATCGAGCCGAACGGTAGCGGCAGCGTGCTCGAGCTCGTGTATGTCGAGTCCCCAGACACCGGCAAAGAGAAATAGCCATCCCCCCTTGACTATCTATTGAAGAGCTTTACACCAGCCCCCCGAGCGCAACGCCCGACTCGCGCAGGGTGCGGGCAACGACGGCGGCGATTTGCACGGAGCCAGGCGTATCGCCGTGAATGCAGATGGTTTGGGCATTGAGTCTCACTTCCGTGCCGTTGTGAGCGGTCACGATCCCACGCTCGGCGATCCTCAGAGCTTGCTTGGCAGCTTCGGCGGGGTCGCGGATAAGCGCATTCTCAAATTTCCGAGAGCGCAGCGTGCCATCCGGCTCGTAGCGGCGGTCCGCAAAGGCTTCGGCTGCAACCGCAAAGCCCCCATTGCGAAACACATCGAGCATCGGCGATTCCGCCAACCCCATGAGCACTAAATTTTTGCTGAACTTCGCAACTCCTTTGGCAATGGCTTCGGCAAGCTCGCGGTTCTTCACGGCTTGGTTGTACAGCGCGCCATGCGGCTTCACATGGACCAGTTTTGTACCGCACTTCGCCGCCACTTCCGCCAGAGCAAGCACTTGTTCGTAGACCGAATCCGCAACAGCTTCCGCGGGCATCTTCAATTCGAGCCGGCCAAAATTTTCGCGGTCGGGATATCCCGGATGCGCACCAACCGCGACGCCCGCGCAGAGCGCCTGCTCGATGGTCGTGCGCATCGTGCCTTCGTCACCCGCATGGCCGCCGCAGGCGACGTTGGCCGAAGTGATGGAGCGCAGGAGCGCTTCCTGCGTCCCGTCGGCGATGGCCTCGGGCAGTTCGCCCATGTCGCAATTCAGGTCGATGCGAGTCATTCCCGCCTCATGTTTCTACAACCAGATCATCCGATGCCAGCAACTTCTCTTGCTCGATCAGCAGCTTCGGCGCGCTCTTGAATTCAACAAGTTCGAAGCGAACTTCGTCCCGCGGACGGAGCTGCCCCAAGCTGCTCAAGTCCGCCGCAATCACATTCGCCATCTTCGCATAGCCGCCGGTGGTTTGCTGCTCGACAAACAGAATGATGGGCATCCCTCCAGCGGCAATTTGAATGGCCCCTAATGAGACGCCTTCGCTTATCATGCCGCCGTGCGCGCCTTCGGGAATCGCCGGCCCTTGGAGCCGCAGACCCATGCGGTTGGCTTCCTCGGAAACGCGGTACGCAGAGCTGTAAAAGATTTTCTTCGCCGCTTTGGGGAACCAGTCGCTTTGCGGACCGGGCGTAACGCGCAAGACTTTGCGGGGGCCGAGATGCGCCAGCGCTTTCGGTGCCACTTTTCGCGCGCGATGGGACTCGTGGGTGTTTGCGGCAGAACAGGCACGCTTGCCTGTTCGCTGCTGTCCTGTTTGAGGCGCATTCCCGATCTTCAAAACGTCGCCTTTTCTCAGCGCTCTGCCTTGGTGGCCGCCAAGCCCACTGAGAAGATGCGTTGAGGCGCTGCCGAGAAAAGGTTCGACGGCAATTCCGCCGCGCACACACAAGTAGCAGCGCGCGCCTGAACGCGTTGGGCCGAGCTTCAGCGCTAGGCCGGCTTTGACTGCGAAGGAAGTCCAAGGCGGAATGGCTGCGTTATCGAGCGTCGCGCCAAAGTCGGAGCCGGTTAAAGCTGCGACGGCCGGCTCAGGAAACAGAAAAGAGCCCCCCAGGAGAGTCATCTCAAGCCCGGCTGCGCCCTCAGCATTGCCCACCAGCCGGTTGCCGATTCGCAGCGCAATGGGATCAGCTGCTCCGGAAGGCGAAACACCCATGGGTCCAAAGCCTTCTCGCCCCAGGTCTTGCACGGTCGTGAGTAATCCCGGAGCGAGCACCTCGATTGCGCTCATACCTATTCCCTGCCGCGCCCTTGTCCTAGCTTCGAGTTGCGTGGGAGGTCGTTCGCTTTTTCCCGGCAGGGCTCGCCTTCTGCTTGTCCTGAGCTTCGAAGCGAGGCAGGCCACGTCACTTCCCCCTTCACCAGCTCCGCAAATTGCTCGCGCGCAATCGGCACAAAGCGCACGCGGTCGCCGATGGAGAGGAGGCTCAAGCCTTCGCGGTCGGTTCGAAACATCCCGAGCGGCGTGCGACCGAGCAATCTCCAGCCGCCTGGCGTTTCGAACGGGTACACGCCTGTCTGATTTCCGGCAATGCCCACGCTTCCCGCAGGCACTCTCTTGCGCGGCGACGGCAGGCGCGGCGTGACTAATTCCTTTGGCAATTCGCCAAGATACGCAAAGCCCGGGACAAAGCCCAAAAAGTAGACAAGATAAGTCGTCGAGGCGTGGAGTTCGATGACCCGCTCGGGCTTCATCTCATGCACCGACGCCACGTCGTCCAGGTCAGGGCCAAACTCACCGCCGTAGCAAACGGGAATTTCCACGTGCCTTGGCGCGGGCAATTTCACTTTATGGAGTCGAGCAAGAACTTTGCGCAGCTCTCTTTCCAGTTTTTCGTGCTGCCACTGGAGCGGGTCGAATTTAACGAGCAGCGAGCAATACGCGGGATGCAGGTTGCGCACGCCTGCAATCGGCTCCTGCTGTAACAGAAAAAGAAGCCTTCTGACGTTTTCATGCGCTTCAATTGTGAACCCGCTCTGTAGAGGCCGGGCGGAATTTATCCCCACCCGGCCGGGAGCCCGGCTCTTCGCCTGGCTGTCGAAATAAATGAGCAGCGATTGATCGCTCGCCGGTTCGAATCGCGCGCTGGCTTTCTTTCCCGCAGTCATGTCCGCGCGAGTATACCTCACGACAAAGGCACAGCATGGCGGGGAAGGGACGATCCGCCAAAGTTACTTCGATTCTTTATCCGTGCCTGTAAGCTGGCGGATCAAGTCCGCTTCGGCCTGCCGGTAAGGCTTGCCGTCGGGATCGAACACGTCATGGAACCACACCGGCGGCTGCGCGAGGATGTAAGGATGCTCCCAAGATTCCCAGGGCAGATTCGTCTGCGTCTTGCCCACGACGAAGCCCCAGTTGATGGCGCCGACCTTCTCTTCTTTAGCAATCGGCAGAATTGTGTCAAATGTGCTGCCCACGGAGCGCGCCATGAACTCCGTGCAGATCACCGGTCGGTTGTACTTCTTCAACCAACCCACTTCGCGCTTAAAATATTCCGGCCAACTGTAATTGTGAAACGTGACGACGTCGGCTTCGCGGAGCTGAATCAATTCGATTTCGCCAAGTTTGGAGGCATCCGGGGCCTGGTCGACGCAACAAACGCCGCTGGTCAGGGGTTGCGTGGGGTTCACTTCGCGCGCCCATTCGAATGCTTCGGGGAGGAGTAGCAGCACACGCGCGGTTTTGTCTTTCAATTCTTCTTTCGCGTAACTGCCCATGTTGCCGTTGCCGGGCTCGTTCCAGATGTCCCAAGCTAGAATGCGGTCGTCCTTGGCAAAAGCGCCCACCACGCCCTGGACGTAGGCTTTCAGTCGGGGGTATTGCTTGGGATCCCCCAGTGCCACCGCGCCCGGGCTTTGCACCCAGCCCGAGTTGTGGATTCCCGGGATCGGAGGATGCTGCGGCCCCAGGTGCGGCAAGGGATCCCAGCAGGAATCGAAAAGCACGAAGATCGGGCGGATGTGATGCTTCGCCGCGATGGTCAGAAACTGCTCGATGCGCTTCTTGAAACCGTCTGCATCCTGTTGCCAGAGCAAGTCGTGCAGAAACACGCGCATCGTGTTCATGCCCAGGCCTTCCGCCCAGCCTAATTCCTGATCGATTTGCTCTGCATTGAAGGTTGCTTCCTGCCACATTTCCAACTCGTCGATGGCCGAGCGTGGAATGTAATTGCTGCCGACGAGCCACGGCTGCTTTCGATACCACTCATTCGCTCGTTGCTCGGTCCATCGCGCCGTTCGCGTACCTGCTGCACTCGCGCCGGATACGGCACAGGCTAGTATGGCGGTCAAAAGAAGAGGCTTTGCGATCTTCATGATTCTGTTCCCCCGCGCTGAAATCCCTTCTTAAGCGAGCGCAAGGCTGGGGTCGGCGTTCAGCGTAAGATCGGCGAGGAGGCCGGCGCGAAGACGCGGGTATGCGGCAGCAGCGATCATGGCAGCGTTGTCGGTCGACAGAGCGCGGCTGGGAAAGAACGCTTCGACGCCGGCTGATTTCACACGTTCTTCAAAGGTCGCGCGCAGCTGGCTGTTTGCTGCCACACCGCCGGAAACCAGGATGCTTTCCACGTCGAGTTCTTCCGCGGCGGCCATGGTGCGATCCACGAGATCGCGAATCACAGCATTTTGAAATTCGCGCACAAGTCCAAGAGTCGTTTTGCTCGAGAGCGGGAGCAACTGGTCGAATTTTCGCTCCCCGCGCGCGAGAGCCTCCTCGCGCTTGCGAATTTCCTCGGAATATTCGGAATGTTCTCGCAAATGATAGAGCACTGCGGTCTTCAGGCCGCTGAAGCTGAAATCAAGCGGGTTGCCGCGCGTTTTGGTAGGACTAAATTTCACCGGGGCAGGCAACCCATATGCTGCAGCCGCAAGACGGTCTAGAATCGGGCCGCCGGGATACCCGAGCGCAAGCAGTTTTGCGACTTTGTCGTAGGCCTCGCCCGCCGCATCGTCGCGCGTTTGTCCGAGCTTGCGGTAACGAAAGAGCGCGTTTCGATCCGCCGCGCCAGAGTCCTCGACCTTCACTTCGTACAAAACTGTGTGGCCACCGGAAACAATGAGGCATACGGCAGGCAGCTTGGGGGAGCGCCCCGCTTTGTGCGCTTCCAGAAAAACGGCGTGAACGTGACCTTCCAGATGATTGACGGGCACGAGTGGTTTGCCGAGAGACTGCGCGAGAGTTTTTCCGTAGGTGATACCCACCAGCAAAGCGCCGACAAGACCCGGCCCTTGCGTCACGCCAATCGCATCCACCTCTTCCAGCTTCAGGCCCGCTTGTGCCAGCGCTTCACGAACCACCGGCACGATTTGCCGCAAATGCTCGCGCGAAGCCAGCTCCGGCACCACACCGCCATATTTCCGATGGATATCGACCTGGGACGCGACCACGCTGGACAGAATCTCGCGGCCGTCGGCAACCACGGCCGCGGCCGTCTCGTCGCATGATGATTCGATCCCTAAAATACGCGCGCTCATAAGAAAAATTCTAGCGCAATCGAAGCAACGACTAGGAAAAAACAGCTTCCTCAGGGCTAAAGGCCTGAGCTACAGCCCGAAATGAAATTCCGGTATCGTTTTTCGTAGCTAACTTTAACCAACTAAAGCTTTAAACCTTTCAAGTACTCGCGAAATTCGCTTCCAAACTCTTTGTTTTGGAGGGCGATTTCAACCGTTGCCTTCAAGAATCCCAATTTATCGCCGGCATCGTAAGAGACGCCGTCGTAAATGTACGCCCACAAGCCGTCCTCCTGAGCCAGGATGCGCAGCGCGTCGGTTAACTGAATTTCATTTCCCGCCCCGGGCTTGGTGCGGGCGATGCAGTCAAAAATTTCCGGCGGCAAAACATAACGGCCGGTAATCGCCAAATTTGAGGGAGCTTTCTCTGGCTTTGGTTTTTCCACGACGTCGCGAATCCGCAACAACCGCGCTCCAAACGGCGGTTGCGGCGCAGGCTCGCCGTCGATGATACCGTAGAGATGTGTTCTCTCCTTGGGCACTTCCTCGACCGCAATCGCGCCAACCCCAGTGGCCATGTACACATCAATGAGCTGCTTGGTCGCCGGATTAGGGCCAGGAATCAACACGTCGCCAAGCAAAACTGCGAAGGGCTCATCACCTACAAGATCCCTTGCCACCAGCACAGCGTGACCCAGGCCTAGCGGCTCTTTCTGGCGCGTGTAACTCATCTGCACCATATCGCTGATCTTCCGCACCAGCGCCGCTTGGTCTTTCTTTCCTCTTTCTTCCAGGAACCGCTCCAAGGTGGGCGAGTAGTCGAAGTGATCCTCGATAGAGTTCTTTCCTTTTCCGGTGACGATGACGACGTGCTCGATCCCGGAAACAACGCACTCTTCCACGACGTACTGAATTTGCGGCTTGTCCACGACGGCAAGCATCTCCTTGGGCTGCGCTTTGGTAGCAGGCAAGAAGCGCGTGCCAAGCCCGGCGGCCGGCAGAACCGCTTTGCGCACTTTGCGTCCCGCGGGACCTTTCCCTTGCGATGTGTCAGCCATTGCGGCTCCTCGCGCAATCTTATTTTTTCTTCGTGGATTTCTTGTCCTTCGAGTCTTTGGAGCCCGCTTCTTTTGTGTCACCGCCCTTGCTTACGGGTTCGCTTGCTGCAGCTGCCGGTTTTTCGGAATCACCGCCGCTGGACTTCTTCGCGTAGTCGGTGGCATACCAGCCTGCGCCCTTGAACTGAATAGCGGACGGGGCGAGCAAACGCTCCAGTTTGCCGCCGCAGTGCGGGCATTTCCTCAAATGCGGCCCGTCGACGCTCTCGATTTTCTCTGTTCGCCGGCCGCATTTCACGCATTGATACTCATACAAGGGCACAGAGATTCCTCCTACACCTGCTCAAAAAATGAAGTATAGCATTGCTACGGAATTTACCGCTCTAAGCTTGGCGAGCCATTTTAGGAACACGTCCGCGTTCTCGATGAATCTGAAAACCCGCTACGATTTCGGGGTTGCTCAGGGCGAACTATGGAGAAGGTCGAACGCGACTTGCAACCGCTGGAAACCGCGTCAAGCCGGTGAAGCGCAGGCGGCCTCATCTTTGCAAGTCTGCCTCGGGGGGGCTTGGGGATTGTTGTACGAGGCTTCCTATCGCCCCCGCCGGCCTCTTCATCTGACGATTCCTCGTGATTTTTCTCGTTCTGTTGTTGTAGACTTTCCGAAGCCAGCCTGAAAGAAGGCGCCTTCCTTAGTCTGGGGGATCCCCCTCCCCCGCCTCTTGGTCTAGTTAAGCGGGCGCTTACGGGCCCCCACTTTAGCGGTCACCCCTTGCAGTGTCCTTCACGTTGGTACACGCGCAGGAACAGGAATCGCGATGAAAACAACCCGTTTCCGGGCGATAACCGGACATTTCTTGCTAGTTGCGCTCTTCGTTGCGCTCGCTCTGACTGCTATTGGCTGTGGAAGCAGCTACAGCGTTGGCGGCGGCAACGGGTCTGCGCCTTACATCACCACGCAGCCGGCCGACCAGACGGTGACGGTGGGACAGACGGCCACGTTCAGTGTGGTGGCCACGGGCACGGCGCCGCTCAGTTACCAGTGGCAGAAGAACGGCACCGCCATCAGCGGGGCCACTTCGGCCAGCTACACCACGCCCACAACCACTTCGTCTGATAACGGCGCGCAGTTCGTTGTGGTGGTCAGCGACTCCGCGGGAAGCATGACCAGCAACGCGGCCACGCT
>QHYI01000227.1 GCA_003223245.1 Acidobacteriota bacterium | reverse complement strand
CCACCATTTGGATAGCGGACATCTTTTCCAGCACGGCTCGAGGAGTCAGGCCCGGTGCCAGAGTTCGCAAGCGCTGCCTCAGCGTGATATACAGACAATAAGCCAAGAACGATACGAAGATATGTGCCTCAATGCGCGAGTCCTTCTGGTGATGAATGGGGCGGATAGCCAGATCGCTCTTCAGAGCGCGAAAGACAGCTTCGATCTCCGTGAGTTGAACGTAGTGTTGCCACAGCCGGGCCGGGTCTTCCTCGGGTAGATTCGAGCGCAGCAGATAATGACCTTCCCGGCGAAAGGCTTGCCGGAGCTTGTCCCTGCGCAACCGGAAGGCGAACGTCTCCGCGTTGACCGGCTGCTCCGGCTTCGGCACTTGCGTTAACAGCTGGGATTGCGATGAACTCAGCGAGACCGCCAGGAGCGCCTGTGCAGGTCGGTGCCGCAAAGCCCCACCGCCGCCACGCGCAGCAGCATTCGCGCAGATCACTGACCTCTGCGCCCACTGCAACGACCTTCCTTGAAAACTCGTGGCCGAGAATCTGCGGGTGACGAGTGAGAGGCACAGGCTGTCCTCTCTCGTCCCAAGGCGAGGCCAACTACCGTGCTCGGCGTAAAACTGGCATTGATGAGAGTCCCCACTCGCGCAGTATTCGCAGAGCGCATGCCGCCCCCGGCTCATACAATTCAAGCCCTAATCGATCGCAACGAGGTCGTCTGGCGGCACGAGACGTACCAACTCCCGAGCTAGGGCACATCGTGGAGCACGCAAGCCCGCATTGTTTTAAAATCAGGGCTTCTTCCGCCGCCAGACTTCGTCAAACACGGAATCACCGGGGTTGCTGAGGTTGGGCGCCGGACCAAGATCGAGAGCGATGTTCCTGAGCACGCAATCGGTCAAGTCAGTCCAAGTGCACGTAGCCGCCCCGGTGGCGAAGACCAGCGTCAGTTCGAGAAACGCTCTCTTATGGACAATGTTCCGTACCGTATTTCCACCGTGCAGCCTGTAACTTAACAATCGGTCTGTAGGGCCTGGGGCAATGGATAAATCAAGATTTAGCTTGATTTTTCATGGCGGCAGGTTTAGCATAGAGGCGTATTGGAGAGTGATTCCGTGCCATCCACCAAGACGAAGAAGTTTACTCCTGAAATTGATGCACAGCTGTACGGGGAGATGGTTGCGGTTGCCAAGCAGAACGGACAGCCACAGCGCTACGTGCTGGAGCGGGCATTGGAATTCTACCTCCACAATGTGGTTCCATCCCACCGCCTAGTCCGTCCGGAGGTGCTGGAAGCTTCCCGCCGCTCGAACGAGCAGTACCGGAAGTTGTACGAGAAGCTGGCCCACACCGAGTAAGTGGCCCAGCGTGTCTACCTCACGGTAGCCGAAGTCCTAGCCATTCATCATCGGCAGATCGAAACCTACGGCGGCTCCCACGGCCTGAGAGATATAGGGGCTTTGGAGGCCGCCGCTTTCCGCCCTCAAACTGGCTATTACAACAACCGGGCAGAAGAAGCCGCGGCCCTGATGGAGTCGCTGGTGAATAATCATCCCTTCGTCGACGGCAACAAGCGCGTCGCATTCGATGCCACTCACACCTTCCTTCTGATGAACGGCTTCACCATCGAAGCAGATCCCTTAGAAACCTACGTTTTCATGGTCGACGCGATTGCCGAAGGCAGGTTTCGCTTTTCCGTGATCCTCGATTGGCTCAACGGCCACATCAAAACTCTATAGCTCATAGAATCCGCGAGTGTGCCAGGAATCGTGGCATCCGAACCGGTGGAAATCCAGGTGGTGACAAACTCGTGACACAGAGTCGCTAAGGCAGGTGCCGATAATGCGAACGTCTTCCTCCCGTTCGGTATAGGCTGCAAAGAACAGAACCTGCCCTTCGGCCATGCCGATAATGACATAACGACCTTCGCCGTGATCTGGCTTTCGGCGCGTTTTTTATTTGGAGGTTGCCATCGCACGTTCGAGAGTTTCCCGAATAAAGCGTGTGTAGGGGATTCCGCGAGCCTTGGCGCGGGCCTTAACTGCCTTAAGCAGTGGTTTCGGCACGCGCATGTTAATTTGGCCGTCTTTTTTCTCGAATTCAAACCGTGCAGCTTTGAACTGCGAAAAGTCAAGGTCGGAGAGGTCGCGAGCAAGAAATGCCTCAGTCTGTCTGTCCGTTTTAAGTCGTGGAACCTTCCTCTTTTTCATAAGCTGCAACTTCCTTAGCGTGCATATACCGGGCCGTCACCGGTCGAATGAGGCGGCGTTTGTTCTTGGTCCGTATCGTGAAAGCCACGAACAAGGGCCGCCTGCTCGTTGTCCTTCCCACGGCAATCAAGCGGTCCTCGTCCGCCGAGTGCTTTGGATCGGGTGCAATCCGGGGACTGCGCGCAAACCGGGCTTCAATCTCCGTAAGCGAAACGCCGTGCTTTTGGCACTTACTCCGGTTGCCGTCGTCCCAATCGAATCCACTGACTCGCAAATTCATCATAGCAGGACGCTACACAAATGCATATACATGAATCAACGGAAGGTTCGGGACAACTTCGTAACACGACTAGCGGTTACTCCGAAGCACCCGAGGGTAGCGCTAAAATTCCTGCTCCGTTAAAGTGCCACAGCGTTGACAGAAGAACGAGCGTTCCCACTGGGAATACCGACGCTTGTGGGTGGTCTAATTGTGTCTCCAGAACAGCCCTTTATGAATTTCTTCGCTCTGCCAGCTATTCAAAGCCACGTAATCACGAATCGCTTCCGCAGCCAAGAAAGATCGAGAGCGGCGAGTAGCCCCGAACTATAATGACATGTTCCTCAACCCGAATCCGGCGATCATTGCGCATCCTCGCCGGCCTCATCTGTTATTAAGTATCTTTGAATGCGACA
>QHYI01000170.1 GCA_003223245.1 Acidobacteriota bacterium | reverse complement strand
CGGGCAATACCCGGGAACGCATCGAAGCCCGAGTCGAAACTCGCGATCTGGCGGATTCCATTTTGTTCCATAACTGAGAGATGTAGAGCGTCGCGAGCAGACAGTTGCCGATATCCCAGAACAATCTGTTTTGCACGTTCCACTGCCCTACCGTCCACAATGAGCACCTCATCGACAACCCCAAGCAGGGCATCGAAAGCTGGCTGGATTACGTCGCGACGGTCAATCGCCACATAGCGGTGCAGGATCTCCTGGAACACTTCCGCGTCGGTCACCAGACGCTCTCGGTCGGCAATCAGTTTTTCAAGCAAGCGCTGGGCATCCGTTTTGTGGAGGTGAGGCGAGCCAATAAGATACATCGGGATGTTGGAGTCAACCAAAATCACGGGTGCGAACCGGCTATATATCCTGCCTCGATCTCGGCGAGCATGCGATCGATATCGCCGACGGGATATTCGCATTGCGCGGCCCGTCGGACGATCTCTAGCTTCTTCCCCATACTTCCCCTAGGCTCCCCCCGGCGCGCCAGGTCGAGGGCTTGTCGAACCCATTCCGCAATTGACATGTGCCGGGAGCGCGCGACGCGCTGGATCTCTCGATATTCTGGATCTTGAAGAATCACCTGTAGTCGCTTGCTCATGTGCTGAGTATATCTTACTCATATCTATGAGTCAACTCATACACCTCTTCCAATCGCCCGGAATTTTGAGAATTAAAGACTCGAACGGCCACCCGTCCGCCACGAATACGCCGCCAATGCTGTTCAGACTTCCTCCTGCCCTCGACGAACCGTCAATGCAACACTCTCGCTGACAGCGCCGTACACTTTCAGTTCGAGACGTAGCTGTTGGAAGGCATCACCGCGAAGGAACGTTGGACCGCTCACTCTTTGTGTCGGTCCCCACAGGGCTCATGCTCTCGGAGCCTCCTCGGCCGGGTTAGACGGCCTGCAGCAGGAGAGTTCGAAAATCGTCTGCCAGGGCCGACCACTTCTTTTAGACCGAAGTTCCAGCCCAGCAGAGGCGTAAATCGAGGATAAGCTCTTGAAAATGGACGTGTATTTCGCCAAAACTCCAGCTGGCTTCAAAATCATCAAGATACCGCAACGCCGCGTAACATGTTAGCTGGATGAATTCAGACGGCGTACGCAATTATTGCGGACGACAGGTTACAGCTAACGGATGGGACCTGCCTCTTGAATCGCGCGTTTAATAGACTCCCCGTCCACGTAAGTTGCTGTTACTTCCGTCTCACCGTCCTCAGAGGCTTCGATCTGTGTGGCGTGGTCCTTCAGAAAATCAGGGATCGCTCTGAAATTCCTTGTCTATCGATGAGAATCCGATACCTCCCCAACGGGACAAACATAAACGTCGTTCGTGGTTCAGTTAGGGCGTTCGAAATACGCGATAAGCGAAGCGTCAGAAAATCCCGCGTTCAGCTAAGAGCCGCTTTCTCGGTATTACTTCTTCTCCGAATGCGAGGTCACTAGCGTGTGGCTCCAGCCCATCGATCCATTCAGGCCCGAAATTCCCATTGGGCGTGGTGCGGGTGTAGGCAGCGATGATCTTTCGCCGAAACGTTCGAGCGGTCACGAGCGCGGAGCTATCAAACTGACGGCTCCTCATCTTCGCGCTTCGCCGTGCAATGACGGCCGCTGCTGATTTCTTCAAACTCAAGATTCGTGTGATTGATTTTTATGATGCGGTAGCGGCCGAGGACGATGTCGTCTTCTGCCACGATGTAAACTGCGTCTCCATCGGAGATAAATGCACGGCGACCCGCGCCGGCTCGAGCCTGCCCGAAGCCGAAATACTTCAGCCGAAGTTGCCGTAGCGGCATCCATTTGCCTTTGTCACAGCGCAGTCCGCCATTTGCTGAATCTACGACCGAATTCTGGGAAAAAGGGGAACTCTCTTCGCAGGCGCACGACTTCTCCTGAGTTTCAACCTTAGGCGTGCAAACGAACGGTGGTGGTTGCGGGAGACGAACAACATTCCTGCTGCGTTCGCGTATCTCCTTGCTGGTATGTATCCACTGAGCGCTATACTGCGGTCCACCAACTTTGTTTGCGTTTACTGGATTTAGTACCCGCGCGCACATTTGTTCCGGGCCGCCATCCTCTCGGATAACGGTTCCTTCGGGGTATTCCACGCTCGCGAAAACGCAAGTGATTGAACCCCCTGTGTTCACCTGCTTGTTTGTCTGTTTATTGGCGTTGTCGGACTGGCCGTTCGCCATTGCTGGTGACGCGAGCCCGATGACCACTGGAACGATCGTCATCACTATGATCAGGCTTCCTAAAACGATCTTAGGGATGCGTGGGAACCGCCTGCTTGCCGAAAGTGACATGATGACCTCCATGCGCTTCCTGAGATTAGAACTGGAAACTGCGGAAACCCCAGCAACACCGCTATTCAAGTGGAAGCGGCAAACTTTGAGAATGCCCGCCAGGTATTCTTCCGGTGTAACGCCAGAACGGACCACAATTTCGTCGCAGGCATGCTCACGCTCGCGGTACAAGCGCCGCTCAATCCACCAAAGAAGGGGATAAAACCAGAATATACATGCTAAGGCGTGTGCGAAGGCACCCGTCCAGTTGTCTAAACGTTTTGCGTGCGCCAATTCATGCAGAATGACAGCTTCTAACTCGGACTCCGATAGCTTTGCCGGGAGCGTGTCCGGGATTGTGACAACGGGTCTCCAAAATCCTATCAGTGCGGTTTCCACATTAGACTCCGAGAGTCGAATATGGACATCGCTCCGCAGTCCGATGCGTTCCTTCAAAGGCGAAAGGATGCGTTCGTCAAGGTGACTGGAAGAATCTGGTGATCGCAAAGGAGCGAAAAGTTTGGGTAGCCAAACAGCTAGCCTTGCTAAGGCACCGGCGAGCCAGACAACGACGAAGGGATGGAAAGGGGTGCTTTGTGCTGATGGAAGCTGCGTCGCTGCACCTTGGTAGGCCAAGAAGCTTGCGAGCCCAAGGGGAGCGCTCGGGGGCAGCACAGAATGTGGAAGAACGTTCTGAAGTTTCAAACCCACGGCAGAGAGCGTCGCAACGGGAACAGCAAATTTGACTACGGCAATGAACCACAGCGCATGACGTGTAGCGGCTCCTCTTTTGTGCAAGGCTAGCGTAAGTATACCGACAAGGAGTGCGAAAATTGTTGACTCGAAAAGATGTCGGCCCACAGCGAATATCATAACTTCTTCTCCCTCTTTGAAAGCTCCCTTTCGATCGCCCGCACGTCCGAAAGTGTGAGTTTGCCAGTTTCGACCAAGCACGACATGACCGACGCTGGAGAACCTCCGAACATCTCTAATAGGTCGGCAACCAGGCGTTTGTGCACAGTTGTTCGCGCTAAAACCGCCTCAAAAATATGAGCGTTGCCGGTCTTCTTGACTCGCCGGACTGCGCCTTTCTGCTCAAGACGGTAAATCATCGTCTGAACAGTTGTGTAGGCGGGGCGGTGCTCTGGTGGCAGAGCTTCCTGGACTTCTCGGACTGACGAGGGACCCAACTCCCATAATCTCTCAAGGAGCTGGAACTCAAATCGGCTGATACGTTTGGCGCGCATCCACTACTTCCGTGGCTATAAATACTACAATAGTAGTAGAAATGCAAGTGAAATCTTTGACGTTCCGGTGGTCAGGTCCTAATACGACCCGCACGACCCAAATTTCCGATTTTCCAAGATTTCGGAGGGCATCTCCCCTTCATTGATTTCGTTTGAGCGATCCCCGAAGCCCCTTATTTCCCAGGAATTCCACAACGTAGGGGACCAGGAAATTTCGGCTTTGTGAGGCAAGGCTTTTCCATTGGTCAGTGCAACTACGAAACTTCGTGAAAGCCAAACGCGCGTGAGGTGACCCGACCTTGGAATCAGGTGCAATCGCACCGAGCGGCACAAGGCTTCACGACAACGGCGGTGACCTTTGACTTCAGCCCTACGCACGACTTTTTTGACCATAAGGGATTCGAACCCCTACCCCCTGCTCGAGTAGCAGGGGCTAGGCCGCCAGAACTTCCACGCTTTCTCGGCTTACCCGCTGCTGCTCAGCCAGATGTTCTTTTCGCCCTTTAGGGTTGGAGTCACAATCGAGCCTCCAAACGTGATTACGCATCAGTGAACTAGTGTCATTCGGGCGAGTGACCACGTCCGAGATCACACCATTTTGGTCGACGCAAAAGAGAGTAAAATCGAGTCGATTTTCGAGTACTGCGTGAAACCTTCTTCGCAACGCGCTAGACCTCCGTTGGCGCCGTATGTTGCGCTGACGGTTTTGTTCTTAGGAGGAGGTCTCTTTTTATCGCGGTTTGCGTATTTTGCATTCGGGTTTGTACTTGGGGCCGAACCGGCGCGCGAACCGTTTTCTTTGGATGGCACTGACCAGCGGGGCCCGATCGCTAAGATCACTAGCACGGAACCCGAAGCGGAAAAGGCCGGGTTGAACCAAGGCGATTTTCTGCTCGCAGTCAGCGAACAGCCGATGAAAGGACTTGCAGTACTGGGTGAGGCCGTCCGGCAACATCGTCCAGGCGATACGCTCCTGCTAAAGATTCTCTCAACCGACCCAAAAGGAAATGCAACGCAACGCACTGTTGCGGTCCGGCTTGCACCCTTTGGTCATTTTCACGGGGCCTGGGCGTTTCTTTTCCTTTACCTGAGCCAGTACTTCTGTTTCGCCCTAGGGTTCTGGGTTGCGCTTGCCCGTCCGCAAGATCCACGAGCCTGGTTCCTTTTATTGCTCCTGTTGGGCTTTTCCTGCTTCATGAATCCATGGCTGACTTTATGGGGGCCAGTGCTGCGCGATTTTGGCTCTGCGTATCGCCATCTGCTGACGTTTTCAGCACCAATGTGGCTGCTGTGGCTGGGGATTTATTTCCCCGAACCGTTTCCGCGCCAAGGCTTGTGGCGAGCATGGTACTGGCTTGCCTGGCCGTTCACTGCGTTGGTGTCCATTCCAACGCTGCTGGATACCGTTGTCGCGGTAGGGGCACTCGAGAACCTTGAGGCGACAGCGTCGTTGCACAGGATGGTAGGCTCAGCGGTGAAGTTCATTTTAGTTTTCTGGTACTTCGGTATCGCATTGTTTCCTGTTTGTATGGTGGCCAAGTGGCGCACGGCGACGTCGCGCGACAGCAGGCGTCGACTGCGACTTTTGGCCGTGGGGAGCATCGCGAGTATAGGGCCGCTGCTGATCCTGAACGCTGTTGCTCTCGCGACGCATAAAAACATCGAGATCGACTTCCCGCGCTGGCTTTGGATCAGCACCTATGTGCTTATCAGCTTATTCCCGGTGACCCTGGCTTATGTAATTCTCGTGCAACGCGCAATGGAGGTGCGCATCGTGCTGCGGCAAGGACTGCAGTACGCAATGGCGCGCCGAGGTGTCGTTATGATGCAGGTTTTACTTACTGCAGTGGTGATCTATGCCGGTGCGACGGTGGCCATCCAGAAGCTGCATCGGACACCGGTAATCATGGCGACCGTCGTCGCGCTTGGGTTTGTAACAGCTTTCGTCGTAGGCAGGGGCGCGCAGCCGCTTCGTCTATGGGTTGATCGTAAATTTTTTCGTGATGCTTATAACGCAGAACAAATCCTCACCGATCTGAGCGAAACGGTGCGGACGATGGTTGAGAGGCGGCCGCTGCTTGAGCTCGTGAGCCAGCGGATAATTGATTCACTCCATGTAGCGCGGCTAGCAGTATTTTTGAGCGCCGGTGGCGGATATCGTCCTGCCTATGCGGTGGGGCTCGCCGAAGCGGCGCTCCCGGCGTTTCGGGAGAGTGACGGGACGATTCAGCATCTCCGAGGCGAAAGGCAGCCCGCCAGCGTGTATCTCGAAGACGCGGAATCCTGGGTGAACCGCGATGACCGCATCAATCCAGAAGAACGAGCATATCTGGAAGCGCTCAAATGCGAACTGTTATTGCCCTTGACCGGCAAAGATGAATTGCTGGGTTTCATCAGCCTAGGCCCAAAGCGGTCGGAGGAGCCGTATTCGGGCAGCGATGTGCGTTTGCTGAAGTCAGTGGCGGGGCAGACAGGGTTGGCTCTCGAGGTCGCACGGCTAACCGAGGCGATTACCCAGGAAGTAGCACAGCGCGAACGCCTCAATCGTGAAATTGAGATCGCGCGGGAGGTGCAGGAGCACCTTTTTCCGAAAAGCTTGCCCCTTATCCCCGGTTTGGACTATTGCGGACAATGCCGACCTGCGCTCGTTGTAGGGGGGGATTATTTCGATTTCCTTCCGCTGGCAGACGGTAAGCTAGGCATTGCGATTGGGGATATCTCAGGCAAAGGTATTTCCGCCGCTTTGATGATGGCGGGCCTGCAAGCATCGCTGCGCAGCCAAGCAGCCATTGCGCCGCATGACCTTGGAGAGCTTGTGACGCGCGTCAATGGGCTGATGTACGAGGCTTCATCGCCGGAGCGTTACGCGACATTCTTCTACGCCGAATACGAGCCTGCCACGCGCGCCCTTGTGTATGTCAATGCCGGGCACAACCCGCCAATTGTGCTGCGCCGCACGCCCCGCGGATCTGTGTTCGAACGATTGGAAGCAGGAGGCACAGTCGTGGGTTTATTGCCGGAGTGTTCGTACCAACAGTCCTGTTTCGAAATGCGTGAAGGTGATGTCCTTGTTGCGTTCACGGATGGCTTCACCGAGGCCATGAATGCGGACGGTGAGCTTTGGGGTGAAGCGCAACTCATGAGGACGCTTCTGACGTGCGATGGTTTGTCCTCTCGGGAAATCGTAGCCCGGATCACAGCAGCCGCCGACCAGTTCGTCGGGACTGCAAAGCAGAACGATGACATGACGGTGATCGCGGCGCGGGTCGCCGGATGAGATACGAAGCTCGTGGCGCTTCATCCCGGCATCTACTCAGACGCTTTCCGCGAGATGAACAGGCTGTCAAATAGACCCAGTCCTCCAGACGAGAGCTGGGGCTTGAACTTTGGTTCCAACGAAGGGCCGAAAAACCGGCGTTTTTTCCTTATAAGCGATGCCGATTCAACGGTTTGTAAGTAGTTTTTAACAGCCGAATGCTCTACAGTTGAGCTACCGGGGAACCGACAGCGAGGCCCACATGCACATAGCCGGTATAAGCGACAAAGAACTAGCGGGCAAGGTCGGAGACCAGACCATGGTGCGAATCGCCGTTCAAGGGATTGAGTCCATGTATGCCGAATACCAGAAACGCGAGGAAAAGTGCACCCCAATGGTCGGCTGCAAACCAAGCCCTCGGGCACGAAAGAGTTCGGCGCGATTGACCCCAATGGCGTGTGCGTGACGTTTCAGGAATGAACGAAGAGAAATCTTTTCTCGAACAACATCTTGACCCACGACCGCGAACACTTTCGCAGCTCTTACGCCGGCAGCCCGCCCTGGGACATCGGCAAGCCCCAGCCTGCGTTCCAGGCCGCCGCCGATAAAGTCGTCGGCTCGGTTCTCGATGCGGGCTGTGGCACCGGCGAGCACGCCCTGTTCTTCGCCGCACGGGGCCATGCTGTCACCGGCTTCGACTTTCTGGAGGAACCCATCGCTGCAGCGCGGTGCAAGGCCGCCGAGCGCAGCCTCATCGTCAAGTTCCTGGTCAAAGATGCCCTAAGACTCCATGAGTGGACCGAACGCTTCGATAACGTGCTCGACTCCGGCCTGTTTCACGTTTTTTCTGACGCGGACCGCATTCGCTACGTGCGTGGGCTCAAGGTCGTCCTCAATCCCGGCGGGCGTCTGTTCCTGCTTTGTTTCAGCGACGCCACCCCGGGAACGGAAGGACCGCGACGCGTCTCACAGTCCGAGTTGCGCCATGCCTTTGCCGATGGCTGGGAAATCGAATCCCTCGAGCCCGTGCGCCTGGAAATCCGCCCTGAGTATAAACAACAGGGAGCCTTCTCCGGCGAAGACCCGCGCGGCTGGTTCCTCATCGCCGCGCCCAGTAAATCCATGACGAGTTCTATCTAGGTTGATTCCCCTAGCTTTCCTAAGGGAACCTTGGGGCGCACGATAAAATTAAGAGCAGAATTGCTCGAAATATTCGAGAGTTCAAACGTGGAAAAACACTTCGGAGTCGGAACATGATGACCTCCGAGGACCGCAAATTAGCAGAGAGCATATCAAATGTGACCCGATCGAAGCTACAGATAAACGCATCGCAAAAAATCGAAACTTGTCGATTGTCCACAGCACAAACGCGGCCGTGTGCCGCCCCCCCATCATCTGGATTTTTGCAAACCTCTCATCTGACTGCCTGCAAGACCTGGGCCAGTTTTCGCAACCCAATCGCTTCAGTCACCGAATCGAGCGAGAAACGTTCATGGCCTGGATAGACAACAAACCGTTCCTTTGGCTTGAGATCTGCGCAGGCGAAATGAAAGCCCTTCTCGAAGGTTGGCGCAGAGCTGCGCTTGATTTCGATGGCCCACAACTGCCCGCCCGGCAAGGTGAGGACGAGATCGTTCGAACCCGCGTCCCGCGTGTGCGCGCCGTTATAGAAGCTGGCTGAGAAAGGTTCTGGCCGGAACCGCAATCGGCCGAGCGACGCGAAAGCAGTCGGCTTCCGCATACGCCAGGTTCATCACCACCTGGAAAGCATGCGCCGCCTTGGTTTGACCATGAAAGTAGGCGAGCGACGGTGAAAGGCTGGTTTCGTTAATCTTGACTTCTACCAGGAACCAAGGCTTGCGGTCACGAGCTACCAGGAAGCCCAGTTCATGGTTCTCACCAAGTATTTTATTGAGGACAAAGGGCCCGTAACCCAACTGGTTAGGGAATACACAAAAAGCCCAGTGCGTCTAGCATTCGGTTCTTCATTGAAGCCCTCAGAGAATGTGCGGCTGCAGGCGTTTGAAGTAGCCGAAAACTGCAAGCCCGAAATGCTATACAACCTGCTCGATAATGAGACTGGCCGTTGCCTGGTCTTTTGCCGGACCAAGCGTGGCACAGATCGAATTGCAAAGAGCTTGAAACGCCAGGGAATCAATGCGGCGATGATCCACGAGGACCGTTCGCAATCTCAGCGGACCGCGGCACTAACCGGATTTCAGCGGGGGCAGTACCGCGTGCTAGTCGCCACGGATGTGGCTGACCGCGGCATTCACGTGCAAGACATCGCACACGTCATTAACTATGACCTTCCGGAGGTAGCCGAAAACTTCGTTCATCGTGTTGGCCGAACGGGGCGAGCCGGCGAGCGTGGTGTTGCTTCGACTCTCTTCGTGAGAGGGCAGCGGACAGAGCTGTTCCAATTGGAACGGGCACTGGGGATTCGAATAGAGAAAGTTTCAACGAAGGGCGAGTTGCTCGAGAAGAGCTCGCGCGCGAGTCGACCTGGCACAAAGCGCATACCGGCGACATCCGGCGCCAGGATGGTTCGTTTGCCCGGAGAATTCCTGCAAATGCAAATAGAAAGGTAATTTGCCGAGGGATGGACTCGGGTTTAAGAGGTTTAAGAGATAGTCGTGTACGCAAACGCATAAGCGTGACATCATAGAGGTGCCGCGCTTGTTGCTCTTTCGAAACCTCTCGGTCGACTTAAGAGGCTCCTAAGTTCACATTTGCGACTGTTTCCGATTCGGAATGGTGCCTCTTTATGAGTGATACGGTTGGCCTACAGTATGTTGGGTTTGAAACCAAAGGAGCTGTCCATGAATACGCCTTCGCACTTCACCGAAACGGCGGGGCATCCTCTGAATACTTTGTAAGCATTGCGAACGACGCGTTCGTAACGCACTGCGTCCGCTATCAGAATGCGCCGGATATCTACTCCCTCCGGCTTCACCGGGAATTCGCCACACAGACCGACTATCCTCTATCCACGCGCTTCTCTATCACGGACGCGGAACTGGCCGATTACCAGTACGCCCACGCACGAAAAGCCAGGCCAGCCTATACCCATCGGCAGGACGAACCGTCTTGAGGTCGCGCGCACCATCAGATCCCTGCAAGCCTAGGAGAAGTCATGGCGCGACGGATTGACGACGAGTTCGGCCACGTGCAGCAGCTCGTCCTGATCGGTAAGGAGCGCGGCTACCTGCTCTACGATGAGATTAACGACAGCCTGCCCGCAGATGTCCATTCATCGCAGGAGATTGGCGATCTCCTGTCCGTCTTGGAGCGCGAGGGCATTGAGATCTACGAGGACGTTGCCACCGCAAGCGCGGCGCGCGCCCCTGCGGCGGGTCTCGAAGCTGACCCGAAAGAGGAACTCGCCGATGAAGGTAGCCTTGACCTCGGCTTTGGTGTGGACCCCAAATCCCAGGATCCGGTCCGCATCTACCTCCGCGAAATGGGCTCCGTGCCGCTGCTCACTCGCGAAGGCGAAGTAGTCATTGCCAAGCGCATCGAGCGCGGGCAGCTCGTGGTCATGAAGGCCATCACGCGCTCGCCGATCGTCATTAAGGAAATCATTGCCGTCGGGGAGGGCTTGCGCAATGGAGTGCGCTCCATCAAGGAAATTGTTCAGTTCGATGATGAAGAACTCACCGAAGAAAAAATCGCCAACAAGACTAAGCAGACGCTTCGGCAAATTGAGGAAATCGCTGAACTCTACAAAACCGCGCTGAAGCAGGCGGAAAAGCTGGCGAAAACTCCAAAATCCAAAAGGCAGTCCTATCTTCGGGTCAAATGGGGCGTTGCCCGGACCCGGGTCCAAATTTCTCTGGGGATACGCGACATCTCTTTCCATTGGTTGGAGAAGAAACGCCTGATCGACAAGATGCGTGTTGCTGTCGAGCGCCTGCACGCCGTCGAGCGCGAAGCACGCCGCCTCGAGCGCCGCGTGGACGCCGCCCTGGGCGATGTCGCGGCTGAAGCTCGCAAAGAGCTGCGCGCGCGCCGCGCCGAGCTCAAAGAGATCGAACAATCGAGCGAAGTTGGACTGAACAGCCTCAAACGTACCCTCACGGTCATCCAGCGGGGTGAGGCGCAGGCACACCAGGCAAAAAAAGAGCTGACCGAAGCCAACCTTCGCCTAGTCGTCTCCATCGCCAAGAAATACACCCATCACGGCCTGCAGTTTCTCGACCTGATCCAGGAAGGCAATCTCGGGCTGATGAAAGGCGTCGACAAGTTCGACTGGCGTCGCGGTTACAAGTTCTCCACCTACGCCACGTGGTGGATTCGCCAGGCCATCACGCGCGCCATCTCCGATCAGGGGCGCACTATCCGAGTGCCGGTCCACATGATCGAGGTCATCAATAAGCTCGCAAGGTGCTCCCGCCAGCTCGTGCAGGAGCTTGGCCGTGAGCCCACCGCGGAGGAGCTGGCCCAGCGGATGGACATGACCATCGAGAAAGTACGCCAGACGCGCAAGATCGCCCAGACACCTATATCTTTCGAGACTCCTATCGGCGAGCAGGAAGACGCTCACCTGGGCGATTTCATCGAAGACAAGGTCCTAGTCTCTCCATCGGAGGCGGCCATCCGCCTCAACCTGAAGGAGACGATGGCCTCCATGCTGAAGAAGCTCAGCCCTCGCGAAGAACGCATCATCCGCATGCGTTTTGGGTTTGAGGACGGCAATCCACGCACCCTCGAAGAAGTCGGCCAGGTGTTCGCTGTCACGCGTGAGCGCATTCGCCAGATTGAGGCCAAGGCGCTGCGCAAGCTGCGCCACCCATCGCGCTCCAGCCAGGTCCGCGCGTTTCTCGAAGGTTCCTTATGAGGCAGTTTCGTCTATCCAGATTTTGCACTCGTCCATTTCAAGACGCAGTAAGGGAGATCTAGAATGAAGAATCTTTTTGTTGGCAACATGAGTTTTCAAACTACGGAGGCCGATCTGACGGCGCTCTTCCGGCCCTTTGGGCAGGTCGGGCGCATTCATATTGTCACGGATCGCGAGACAGGCCGGGCACGCGGTTTTGCTTTCGTGGAAATGCCCAATGACGCCGAGGCAGCGAAGGCCATTGCCGCTCTCGACGGAAAAGAAATGGGCGGCCGCAACCTCAAGGTCAACGAAGCGCGGCCCAAGGGCGAACGCCCCCCGCGCGGCAATAGCGGCGGAGGACGCCCCGGTGGTGGTCGCGGTCGCGGCGGATTCTCGCATGAGGATTACCGCGAATCGGCTCGCCAGCCGCGCGAACCGCGCTGGTAACCCTACAATTTCTCAGTGATGTTGGCGTGGCCCCGGACTTTTGAGGAGACCTATGAGCATCACGTTCAAAAAGCGCCAGAAGGAAATGAAGCGGCAGGAAAAGCAACGGGCGAAGGCGGAACGGCGTGAGCAGAGAAAACTCGCCAAACGCGCTGCACAAGATGCGCAAGGCACGCCGACAACACCGTCGTCGGACACCGAACAGCAGGCTCCATTCGAGAACAAGCAGACGGTCCCGCCCGGATAGCGATACGGAACCTTGGGCGACAATGCAAAAGCACTAGCCAAGAAGCTCGACGTAAGGCGTGGAGTCTGCTGAATGCCACCTTGTGAATCGACGAAACGGGAGAACAACGGTGGCACGCCCTCGGGGAAGTTCGCCTCGAGCGGGAGGGAGCGGCCATTCTGCCGGTTGTCCACGCGTATCGGGAGGATGCCTATGGTGAAGAAGTCATCCGCATCCTCTCGGCCCGCAGGGCTGAAAAGCGAGATCCGAAGATATCAGAAACAGGCAATGGACTGAAAAGGAGCGACGGGCAGTAGGCTTCGCGGCCGGGCGCCAGGCGTCCGGCAAGGCCTCATACATTAAGGTCGAGGCGGTCGGTTGCCGGCCAATCCGACTACACGGGCTCTGGCGATTCAAGGGACGCGGAGTTCGCTCCCGACGCTTAACCTTAGAGCTGCGAGAACAATCGATTTGGCCCACTCCGGAACGCGATTCAAATCAGACGACGCAACTATCTTGCCCCGTAGGAGGTGAAGGATCAATTTGGGCCGTGGAGCTGCTCCTGCCTTTGGATCAGCTTCCTCGCTATTGTCGTAGAGCATCAGCTCGGTTAATTTCGGGAGTAGCTCAATCAAATTAAGGCGACTTTGCTTGTATCGTTCGCGAATTCTGTGCTCGGGGATGTCGTGTCCGCCGTGCGCTACCCTCGATCGCACGCGCTCGATGTGAAGCTCGGCTCCTTCCAAACCCACATACCAAATGCGTACTTCGATTCCTTCGGAGAGTGCCTGTTGCAATAGTGATGCGATGGTCTTACCGCCGAGAGTTGTCTCGAATGCGTAGTCGAGCTTCTCTGCAATGGCGCGCTCTAACAGCCTTTTGCCTTCGTACCAGGCTGCGCTGTTCGCGTCGGTTTGAGAAATTCCCGGATTCCTGGATAAAATGCGACGCGCCGCGTCATCGGGGTTGAAAAACTCGCCGCCACTTTCCAACAGCATGGCGCCACCGATACTACTTTTCCCCGCACCGTTGGTTCCTGCGAGGACGAAGATGCGGGGAGTGCGAGTTCCCTCAGCCACCCTTCCGTGCGGCCTTTACCGCAGCGCTCCCAAGTCGTGCGGGCGATGCATGGAAAGCAGCCTCCATCGCTTCCCGCGCCGAAGGCACTTGCATTCGAGATAGAAGGGCATCGAATTCAGCGCTCAAGCTATCGATCTTTGCTTCAGGGGCGCGTGACAAGGCCTCAAATTCTTCCACGGAGATCAAGACCGCTTTGGGGACGTCGTGTTTGGTGATCCGCACAACATCACCTTGGATTGCCTTTTCGAGCAAGCGGCCAAATTCATTCTTGGCTTCGCTAGCTGTAAACGAGACTGGTTTGGCACCTGAGTGGCGGGTCCGGAACGTCGCGAGGTTTGGCTGCTCGCGGCGGAAACGCACCGCGAGACCTACGGTCTTTTGGAGTATTTCCGGCTTTATCGGCTTGACTAAAGATTGGAAGACACCGAACTCCGCAGCTTCCAAAGAGAGCTGGTTGTCTGTGGTATCCAGTATTAAAACGGATTGAAGGCTAGCAAGGTCCTGCCGTAGGCGACGAAAAAGCTCCAGTCCATTCATCCCGGGCAATCTAAAATCCGTAACCAAGATGTCGAACTGCTGATTCCCCGCATGCCGGAGTGCATCTGTTGGCTTAGAGGTTTCAGCCACTTGAAAGCCTGCTTTGGAAAGGCGAGCGCTGTATAAACGAAGAGCCGACCGGTCTTGCTCGACGAGTAGGACGCGGGCCTTATCGGCGATCTTCATCGGCAATCTCCCAAACTGTGACTATTTTAGCTATTTTGTCCAAATCGGTCAATACGCACTCTCTCCTCTCTCGGTCTCCCGGAATCGTCGGACCACCGATCCCTTGGCTCATGCCTGTGTCGGCCCCGACAAGGCTTGCACTCTGGAGAGAGCCTTCTCGTCCGGATCAGGGGCGCTGCAGCAGGAAGTACCGAAAATCGTCTGCCAGGGCCGACCACATATCTTCCTTCGTTTCAGGTCGCTAGCGAAAATTAGAATGCCTATTGCAGCCGGAACTGCATGCAGCGAGCCCCGCCAGCGCAGTTACCACCCTCAACCGGCGCAATCAACAAATTCAAAGCGCCGATTTCAACGCGCGGCAGGACGCGCCGGAGAATTGGCTGCCAATTGTCAGACACCAGCTAGCAAAGCCCGCTGACAGCCCAAGCCGGGATAAAGCTTCGACGGCCGGTGCGTGAACAGCGTCCCCCCGTGTCGGTGACGGAGGAAAGACCTACTTACTCCGCCCGCAGCGCCTCGACGGGATCGACGGTGGCCGCGCGGCGAGAAGGAACATAGCTTGCGAGCCAGGCAGTGGCCATAAGGCCGACCGAAGCTGCCGCGTAAGTGATTGGGTCGACCGGTCTGACGTTGAAGAGCAGCGACGATAGCAGCTGCATGGAAACGACAGCCGCAAGCAGACCGAACCCTACTCCGACGCTGCTCAACAGCAAGCCGTGACGCACAAACATACCGGTAAGTTTTTGCTGCTGTGCGCCCAGGGCCATGCGAATACCAATCTCTCTGGTTCGCTGCGAAACGGAATACGCGATCACACCGTAGATGCCCACCACGCCCAGCAGTAGCGCCATCCCTCCGGCAGCCCCGAGCATGATCAGAGTGAACGAGGTCCTAGCAAGCGATTTCCCATAGTAATAATCCAACGTGTGTACGTCGGCGAGCGGCAGATTCGGATTTACCGACCACAATGTTTCGCGGAGATTCTTCAGAAAGCTTTCCGAGCCTGCGCGGGAACTGCGGATGAAGTAAGAGACCTCGCGGCGGACCGATACATCCTCGCTTTCGAAGTTCTTCAGGATAAGCGGCCAGTAGGCAGCGGTTGGTACCTCCTGATTCACGCCGTCGTCGTAAATGTCTTTCACAACGCCGACAACCTCACGCCAGTCGTCTTTTCCGCCAATGCGAATACGCTTGCCGAGCGCATCAGTTGGGTTGCGCCAATACTGGCGTGCGAAGCTCTCAGAAACCAGGGCGACGGGAATCCTATTATACGTGTCGGTCCAGGTCAGGTCGCGCCCTGCAATGAGCGGCGTGCCCAACGTAGTGAGAAAGCCCGGCGAGACAAACTTTTGGTAGCTTATCGGCGGAAGCTCGCCCTCGGCATACGTGCGGTCTTCGACGAAGATGGGATCGTGCCATCCGCCTCCGCTCATAGGAATCACCGTGCCAATGCTGGCAGAAGAGACTCCGGGAATCGCCTGGATCCTGCGCAGGATTTCCTCTTCCATACGAACCACGCTTTCGGGTTCTTTGACCTGAGTGTCGGGGATGGAGATGCGGAGAGTTTGCAGGTCGGCTGCGCCGGCAAATCCGGGATTTACGTTGGTCAAGGCTCGAAAAGTGCGGATCATCAAGCCGGAGCAAATCAGCAGAACCAGAGCCAGCGCCACCTGCACCACGACGAGAACGCTGCGGGCGCGATGCTGCTCCCTGCTCTGGCTCACGCTTCGAGCACCTTCGCGAATGCCCGTCGCCAGGCGCACTCCCGCGTATTTGAAGATGGGAACGCAACAGACCAGCACGCTGGCCAAGAGCGTGGCAGCCAAAGTGAACAACAGACCGGGCCCGTCAATCCCGATTTCGTGGATGCGGGGCAGTCCCGAGGGCGCCACAGCGCGCAGAATGCGCAAGGTGCCATAGGCCAGCCCTAAGCCGAGCGCGCCGCCAAGCATAGCCACCATGAGGCTTTCGAGCATCAATTCGCGGGCGATTCGGCCCCAGCCCGCTCCCAAAGCAGCTCGCAAAGCGAGCTCCTGGCGCCGGCCCTCCACGCGAACGAGCAGGAGGTTCGCCACGTTGGCACACGCAATCAGCAGGACCATGGCGATGGAGCCCATCAAAACCCATAACGTGTTGCCGACGTCCCCTACGACCTCCTGTTTGAGCGGCTTGGCGTTCGGGCCGATGCGGGCCTCTTCAAACAGCTTCATGCTGAATCCGGGCGGCGGCGGAAAACTGCTCATGACGATAGGAAGCATTCGCGCCATGTCCGCGTTGAGTTGCGCGAGCGTGACTCCCGGCTTGAGCCGAGCGACGCCCTCATAGCTGAAGTTGCCGAGGTACATCTTGTTGCGATCAAAGCGAAAAGGCAGGACAAGGGCGGGGTCTTCCCGGTCGAGGAGATGAAACTTCTGCGGCAACACGCCGATGATCAGGCGCCCCTTGCCGTCGACGACGAGCGTTCGGCCGATGACGGACGCGTCGCCGCCAAACTTGCGCCGCCAATATCCGTACGTCAGCATGGCCGTTTCGGGCGTGCTCGGGGAATCGTCCTCCTTTGTGAATCCGCGCCCCAAAGCGGGTTGCACGCCGAGAAGCGGGAGCGTGCCGTCGGTCACCAAAAGAGCGGAGACCTGCTCGGGTTCGGCCATTCCTGTGATGCTCACGGAATCGCCCGTGTACAGGCCAATATCCTGAATGGTTCGCCCTTGCTCGCGAAAGATGAAGTAATCCGAGGGTGAGACCTCAAAATCCTTTAAGTGAATGCCTGGAGCGGTAAGCCGGACTGCTGCCAACTGCTCGGCGTGCGCATAAGGCAAAGGCTTCAGGAGGACTCCTTCGAGCACACTGAAGATCACGGTGTTGGCCCCCACGCCCGCCGCAAGCGTGATCAGGCTTATGACTGTGAACATCGGCGCGCGCGCCAACCTTCGTGCCACCAGCCGCAACTGATTTGCTGGGGAATTCATAAGCTCCGCCTCCCGGGCCTCAAACGTCTTGGAGTCACAAAGCTGTCGGACCTTGCATCCTTAAAGTCGCGGCTCGGTTGGGCTTCAAATTGTTCATACGTTGACACAACGCACGAAGTTCCAAAGAACCGCTGCTACTCCGGGATTCAAAGCTGACAGCCTGCAAGGGAGGACAAGCTGATTCCCCCCGATCAGAATCGGGACTCGCACACCTGATCGGGTGCCCGTCACGGCCATTCGCAAGAAACGCGAGCGGGTTCGGAATGACACGGATATTTGCAGGGCGTGAGCTCAGCGGGCGGCGTGGTGGGGGCGTTTCGAGGAGCTGCGGAGAAGCTGGCGGAAGATCGCAGGAATCTTGGCGAAGTCGCGGGACTTATCCAGGAAATAGTTGGCCCCGGCGGCTAGACATTGCTGCCGATATTGCGGAGATGGGAAGTTCGTGCAAATCAATACCTGGACATCAGGACGCTCTCGCCGGATCGCTCGGAGTACCTCGAGGCCAGATCCTCCCGGCATCTGCAGATCCAGGATGACGGCGTCCGGATCGGTCTCCTGGATCGCCAGTATCGCCTCCCGTGCGTTGCCGGCTTGCCCGACGATCTCGACACCGGCCACGTCTTTCAAGAGGTCGGTCATGCGCTCGACCACGATCTGGGAGTCGTCGGTAATAAAGACCCTCATTCTCTTCCTTCTCTTTCTTGTGCGCGAGGACTTTCCTTGCATTCTTAGAGAATGACAAATTGGGAGGGAAATACATCGGGTAGAAACACTAATCTTTTGTAGGACGATGCGATACAGGAATGAGGGCCACTGTCCCACAACTCGCGTCACGGCGCTCTAGAGCACGCCCTCCGGAGACTCTGTCAATCGACCAGTTGCGAGCGCAGCGCAAAGCGGATCAGTTCGGCCGTGGTTTTCATTCCGGTCTTTTCCAGGATGCGCGAACGATATGTGCTCACGGTTTTCACGCTGAGGGAAAGCTCATCGGCGATGTCCTTGACCGTCTTGCCGGAGCCAATCATTCGCAACACTTGGAATTCGCGGTCGGAAAGCAACTCTTGCACCGGCGTGTCCGCTCCGCGTCTCAAGTCGTAGGCTAGACGTTCCGCGAGCGTCACACTCACGTAGCGCCCACCGGACAGCACGCGCCGCACCGCGGTTTTCAGCTCCTCGGGAACGCTGTCTTTGGTTAGATAACCGGAAGCGCCGGCTTTGAGCGCGCGCCGGGCATACTGTTCCTCGGGGTACATACTGAGGAAAAGAACCGGCAGCTTCGGCCGGATGCGCTTCAACTCGCCCAGGATATCCAGCCCGCTTTTTCCGGGCATGCTGATATCCAGAATCACGAGTTCCCAGTCGTGCTGGCGGACGCACGCCAGGGTCTCCTCGGCGGTCTTGGCTTCCCCGAAAACCACTTTGGGAAAGGCTTCGCCGATCGTTTCCTTGAGGCCGCGGCGAAAAACAGCGTGATCATCGGCAATCAATACTCTCATTGCGAATCCAGTCGGGGCTGGACAGGGGGCAGCAAGGGAATCCGCAGGGTCATGGTAGTTCCAGACCCAAGGGCTCCCTCAATACTGAGTTCCCCTTTGAGAAGGTAGGCGCGCTCCTGCATGCCTACGAGGCCGAGGGACTTCTTCGCCTTGGCTTCCTGAGGCGCAAAGCCCTTGCCGTTGTCGTGCACCGTGAAAAGGAGCTGGCCTTCAGCAATTTCCAGGCGCGCTTCCACGCTGGTGGCTTCTGCGTGACGCGCGACGTTGGTCAAAGATTCCTGAAAAATGCGGAAGATGGCGGTGGAGCGTTCGGGGTCGAGATTCAATGGTTCTGCTGCAGGCAAAGCAACATGACAATGAATTCCGGTGTGACGCTCGAACTCCTGTGCTTGCCATTCAAGCGCAGCGGCAAGACCCAGGTCATCCAAAGCGCGGGGCCGCAAGTCAGAAGCAATTCTGCGCAAGGTAACGATCATGTCGTCGACCAAGTGCATGGAGGACTCGATTTTGGCGCGCAGTTGCGCTTGCCTCTTGGAGAGCTTGTTACCGATCAAAGCCAAATCCATCTTGATCGCCGTGCAGGCTTGCCCAAGCTCATCGTGGATTTCGCGAGCGATAGAAGCTCGTTCTTCTTCCCGGACGCGCTGAAGGCGTGCTGCGAGGGAACGAAGTTGCTCAAGGGTCTCTTTGAATTGTTCTTCCGCATGTTTGCGCTCGGCAATCTCCACGCGCAGCTCTTCATTTACCCTGGTGAGAACCGCGGCCCGCTGCTCTACGCGAAGTTCCAAGAGTTCCTTGGCTCGCGTGAGCGCCTCTTCCCTTTCGCGGCGCTCGGTCATGTCCCGAGTAAGCTTGGCAAACCCGCGCAAATTTCCCTGAGAATCCCGGAGGGCGGTCATCAGCGCGCTGGTCCAGAAGCGCGACCCGTCTTTGCGGATTCTCCAGCCTTCGTCTTCGCTCTGCCCTTTGCGAGCGGCTTCCGCCAGATTGCGCTCGGGCTTGCCACTCTGCACGTCTTCCTTGAGATAAAACACGGAGAAGTGTTTCCCGATGATTTCTTCCGCAGCGTAGCCCATCAGGCGCTCCGCGCCGGCGTTCCAGCTCATGACGTGGCCCAACCGATCCAGTTGGAAAATCCCGTACTCCTGCACTCCGTGGATCAGCAAACGAAAACGCTCTTCGCTTTCGCGCAACGCGCGTTCCGAGCGCCTTTGCTCCGTGACGTTCTCAACGGCGACTCCCAGAAAATCGTGAGACAGAGGAAATACGCGAACGGCATAAATGCCCTCGCGGATGTGCTCATCGCCGTAAGCAATCTCACCGACATTTCGTGGCTCTTGAGCTTGCAGGGCTTCCAGGCAAGAGCCGGGAAAAGGCGTTCTCAGCAGTTTTGGAAAATCCCCAAGCGTTTTGCCGCGAAGATCTTCCAAGGTTGTTCCCGTAAGAGACGCGGCTGCCGGATTGATGTCTATGATTCTGAAGGTCCTTGGATCGCGAGGACTTTCCAAGTGCAAGATGAGGACACCGACGGGCATGCCCTTGAGAATTTCAGGATAGAGGGATGCCATCGCTTCTGCTGGCTTTTTGAGTGCGGCTTTCGCGGCCTGGGCCCCTGGCCCGGAACTTCGTCGCGTAGTCATAATTATTCTTTGGGTACCGTCCTCCGCCCTTATCCCGTCAGGCAACCAGGAAATCACCTGAAACAAAGCGGGGTAAATGCTCATTGTCCGTTCAGGTATTTCCCGCAATGCTCGAATCCCGCTCGCTGCCGGGAACTGGGGCAAACTGAACTTTTGTAGGACATCTAGAGACATGGCTCAACCACAAGGTCTGACGCTAGATTCATTTCCCTGCCGACATTCACAAAAGCCTTTCAAGCCTACCCTCTCGACTGTGGGCGAAGTACTGAAAGCGGCATAGGTTTTTCACGGGGTGTGCCGGGCCTTCCCTACCACGGAAGGCCGTGTTACCCGAAGCCCAGCCCCACATCTGCCGCAATCCCAACCCCGCCTGCGGTCCGAAAGGACCTGCGGTTCCAACAGGCCCACGCAAACCGCTCAGGAGGTTTGTTGTGCGCGCTCAGGGGCTGTTCTGGTCGTTGAGGGCTGCGAAGAGGGGACTCTGCTGGGCTGAGGGATTGCTTCCCCCTATCCTATTTACGCCGAGGAGCTTGCAATCTGTCAAGGTGGGGTTAGCGGCCGGTCTGGTGGTATTGGGGTGTTCGGCGAGCGCTAGCGCAACGAATACGATCTGGCCCAGTACTGCGGCTCCTGCAGTCCTTGATGTCGGACCCGATACTCCCGTAGAGCTGGGCGTTTCCTTCAAAGCCGACGTCAACGGCTACATCACGGGCATCCGCTTCTATAAGAGTTCCAGCAACACGGGGACACATGTCGGCAACCTCTGGAGCAGTACCGGGCAGCTGCTGGCGTCAGCTACGTTCACTAACGAAACGGCTTCGGGCTGGCAACAAGTGAATTTCGCGAATGCGGTGGCGATTACCGCGAACACCGTGTATGTCGCCTCCTACCACAGCACCGTCGGCCATTGGAGCGCCAGTTGGAATTTCTTCGCGAGCTCGGGAGTGGATAATCCTCCGCTTCACGCGCTAGCCAATGTGAGCGGCACGCCGGATACCGCGAATTATTGGGTGGATGTGGCTTTCACACCGGCTGGCACCACGACGAATGCAAACACGATCTGGCCGAGTACGGCGGTGCCTGCGGTGCCAGATGTTGGCACAGATTCGGGAGTAGAACTTGGGGTTTCGTTTAAGTCCGATGTGAATGGCTACATCACGGGGATTCGCTTCTATAAGAGCTCGGCCAACACCGGCACGCACGTTGGGAATCTCTGGAGCAACAGCGGCGCTCTGCTGGCCTCGGGCACCTTCGGTAACGAAAGCGCTTCCGGCTGGCAGCAAATGAATTTCGCGAATCCGGTGGCAATCAGCGCGAACACGGTATACGTCGCTTCTTACCACAGCACGATCGGCCATTGGAGCGCCAACTGGAATTTTTTTGCCAGCTCGGGCGTGGATAATCCTCCCCTGCACGCGCTGCCGAATGCGAGTGGCACGCCGGACGGACGCTACACCTACGGCAGCAACAGCGCCTTCCCGACAAGCACGAACAACGCGAATTATTGGGTGGACGTGGCCTTTGCTCCAAACAGCGGAACGCCTCCTCCTTCCTCGACCCTGCAAATCACCACGACGCAGCTTGCTGGGGCGACCTTGTCCGGCGCTTATAGCGCCACGTTTGCAGCTTCCGGCGGTACCACTCCTTATACCTGGTCTCTTTCAAGCGGCTCGCTGCCGACTGGCCTTACGCTGAGTTCTTCCGGCACGATTTCCGGCACGCCGTCCGTGCTGGGCTCTTTCCCCTTCACCGTCCAGGTAAAAGACGCCGCCGCACACACCGCGTCCAGCAATTTCACCATTAACGTCGTCAATCCTGCTTTGTCCGTGAATGTTAGCTCGCCTGCCAACGGCGCCACGGTCTCTGGCACGGTTACGGTTTCCGGAACCGCTTCGGACACCGTCTCCGTCAGCTCGGTGCAAGTCTCTGTGGATAACGGCGCCTACGCCAACGCTTCGGGCACCACCCATTGGTCTTACAGCTTGAATACCGCTTCGCTCTCTAACGGTTCCCACACGCTCACGGCTAAAGCTAGCGATGCTGCGGGGCTCTCTGCCACTAGTTCTACAGTGAGCATCACCGTCAGCAACGGCACGACCGCTTCCGATTGCACGCTGTTCGCTTCTCCTTCCGGCAATGACAGCAATTCCGGCACTTCGGCCTCTGCGCCCAAAACGTTCCATGGCGCAGCCTCGGCTTCGCAGCCGGGCTCGGTGGTCTGCCTGCTCGCCGGCACTTACAACCTGGGCTCTACCTTCTTTCCGCCCACAAGCGGCACGCCCTCCTCCTGGATCGTTTACAAAAGCTATGGCAACGGCGCGGTGAATCTCGTTTGGACCGCAGGCGCTACCGGCCAGCCCATGTTCAAGTTGGGCAACGGCAGCTTCCCTTCCGGCGCTGCTTATCTAGAATTCCGCGGCTTGCATCTCGACGGCCAGAACAACGCCCTCGACGGCTTCCTCTGCCAAGGCGGCCACCATCTGCGCTTCCTGTCCAATAGCATTAACAACACCGGCGGCTCCGGCGTCGGCGCCGTCGATTGCGACTACCTCACCAGCGATCACAACCTCATCAACCACAACGGCTATTTGTATGGCTGGACCAGCGCCATCTCCTACAACAACGCGCAGTGGTTCGATAATTATTCCGGCTTCCACAACATCGCCTCCAACAACATCATCACCGGAGAATACGACGGCTCTTCGAACCACACCGACGGCAACGGCATCATCCTGGACCTGGGTTCCAACACGCCACCGGCCCTCATTGTCAATAACGTCGTCTACGGCAACGGCGGCCGCTGCATCCAGGCCAATGCCGTCACCAACTTCTACATCATCAACAACACCTGTTACAAAAACGACCTCGACACTTCGCTCGGCAACGTCGGTTCGTTCACCACGCAAAATTCCAACAACGGCTACTTCATCAACAACATCACTTACGCCATGGCCTCCAACAATCCCTCCTACGATCAGGAAGGCACCAACGCCAATGTCCAGTATTTCGCCGACCTGTATTTCAGCGCGCCCAACAACTTTAGCTACTCCGATCCGTCGCAGTTGATCAACGCCGATCCGCTATTCGTCAACCCACCGAGCCTGAGCATCGGCGGCTACTCGACTTCGCTCGCGCCTTCGTTGCTGGGAACGGGGCTGACCTTGCTGGCCACCAGCCCGGCTTACAATCGCGGCATCGATCCCAGCACGCTGCCCGGGCTGTCTTCCTCCATCCTCAGCGACCTGAAGCAGTACATCTACACGGACATCAACGGCCAAGCCCGCCCGCA
>QHYI01000169.1 GCA_003223245.1 Acidobacteriota bacterium | reverse complement strand
TTCTGCTGCAACGACTCGGCATGAGGCTACCAACGGCCCTCGAACGAACACAAATGTAGTGGAAACCTGGCCATCCTCCCATTGATTCCAAAGACTTTACTCACGCAACTGCGGAAGTTCGGCTAGTACGGCCGCCCTCCTGGAATTTTCTTCTCGCGCCCCCTGGAAGAAAATTGCCTGGGAATTTTTGAAACGCACTTAAATCCTTGGAGATTCGTAACTTATTTCTTGTCAAATTGGCGCGCCAATTGCATATCTGGCGCTCCTACCCAGTCCAACGAAGCCCCAGTCCGACCAAAAACATGAGGTGACTTCATGAAAGCTAAAAGAATCACTTCCATCCTTTCTCTTACTCTGGCTTCCGCACTAGTGCCCTTTGTTGCGGCAGCCTTCCCGAAAGATGGCCCCCGCGCCTCTCACACTGCCGTAATGCAATCACAACAACAGCAACAATATCCCTCCCAGAGCCAGTCCCAGTCCCAGCAGGCGCAAACCTTTACCGGGAAGGTCACGAAGAGCGGTGGCAAGTACGCGTTGGAAGATACGTCCACGAACACTACCTATTACCTTGACGACAGCAGAGCCGCACAGAAGTACGAAGGGAAAACCGTTAAGGTTACCGGTACGCTGGACGCGAGCAACAACACGATTCACGTCGAGAAGATCGAACAGGCCTAGCGGCCCTGTTAACCGATCGCTCGTCATACCTCGATAAATCGGGGAAGGGGAGGGTCTTCCAGAGAAGGTCCCTCTCCTTCTTAGTTCTTCGCCTTGTTCTCTTTTGAAGCGGCGACTTACGTGGCTGCTCTTGCTTTCCCGTTCTGCCTTTCGCTTTCTGCCTCCGCTTTTTGTCTTGTGCCTTTGCGGTTACTTTGTGCTAACTAAGCGCGTCTGGTTGCAACCCCTTTTTATTCATTTGCTAACTCTGCCAATCAATGAAAGAATAGGGCAATGCGAAAACCCATAATCTTTGTGCTGACTCCCGTTAGGGCTTCGGCTCTGATTACGTTCGTTGCTGCCGCCGTTCTTTTGCCTCTCGGGCAAGCGCAGCAAACGCCCGCTTCTGGCGCGTCACAGACTCCGCCGGCTGCCACCACGCAAACGAAACCGGCCTCATCTGCGCAGGCGAACACGCCTGTTGCGACAACCAAGAGGCCTGGCGCCACAAAGTCAGCTTCCGCTTCCAAGGCCGCCGCACCTCTCACTCTGACCACCGACAAGGACAAGATCAGCTACGCCATTGGCATGAATGTGGGAAAGGCCATGAAGAAAGATGGAGTGGACGTGGACACGACCATTCTGTTGCATGGCCTCAAAGACGCTTTGGCCGGCAGCCAGCAGCTCTTGACCGACCAAGAGGCACAGGCGGTCCTGAGCACGCTACAGACGGAGTTGCGCAAAAAGCTGGAACAGCAGCAACAGCAGCTTGCCGAGACCAACAAAAAAGAAGGCGACGAATTTCTCGCCGCCAACAAAGCCAAAGAAGGTGTCGTCACGCTGCCTAGCGGCCTGGAATATAAGATTCTTCAAGAAGGCACAGGGCCAAAGCCCACCGCCGCCGACACGGTCACCGTAAACTATCGCGGCACGCTCCTCAATGGTACGGAATTTGACAGCTCCTACAAGCGCGGCCAGCCCGCGAACTTCCCGGTTTCGCAAATCATCAAGGGCTGGACGGAAGCTTTGGAGCTCATGCCCGTGGGATCCAAGTGGCAGCTTTTTATTCCTCCCGATCTGGCTTACGGGCTTCGCGGCGCAAACCCCACCATCGGTCCCAACTCCACGCTGATATTCGAGGTCGAGCTGCTTTCGATTCAGCCGAAGGCTGCGCCCGCGGCCGGCCCCGCTCCGCAAGCACCACCTGCGGCGGCCAACGCTGCGCCCGCGACTCCGGCTCCTTCTCATAAGCCGGTGGCCAATCCGGCTCCGCCTCCCGCGTCAACACCAAAACCGTAAGTAATTCATTCCGAGAAGCGAAGGGCTCAGCAGGTTTCTGCAATCGCGGCTTCTTTTGGATGGCCCGCTCTTGCGGCGGTTGAGCCATCACTTGTGCGAGTGTTATCCTGCCTTCTATGGCGGAACGGGTCATCTCTCCGCCGGAAGTGCCGCATACTTCTCCGCTGGAGCACTCCCGGCGACAGCTCGAAGCCTTGCTCGAAGTAAGCGAGGCTATTGCGCAGCAGCGCGATCTTCCTGCGCTGTTTCACGACCTTGCCGCGCGACTGCACTCCGTCATTGACTTCGACTTCCTCACTCTGGTCCTTCACGACCCAGCGAAGAACGTGATGCGCCTGCACATTCTCGAGAGCCGCATCCTGGTCGAGAAACATGAGGGCGCAGAAGTGGGCATCGAGGATTCTCCTTCCGGCTGGGTCTGGCAGAATCAGCAGCCCTACGTGATTAGTGACCTTGAGGAAGAGACCCGCTTTCCTGGGTTCTGCCAGCGCCTGCGCGGATACGGCGTACGCTCCATGGTGATTATTCCGCTGACCACCGCGCAACACCGCCTCGGCGCTTTGTGCTTCGGCCACACGGTCCCGCAGCGCACTACCGACACGGAACTGCAGTTCATGCAGCGCGTCGCGAGCCAGGTAGCGGTAGCCGTGGACAACGCGCTCAATCTGGAATCTTCTCAGGCTTATCAGAAGCAGCTCGCCCGCGAACGCGACCGCTTCCGCGTGCTGCTCGAAGTCAACAATGTCCTCATCGCCAGCCGCGAGCTTCCGGAGCTCTTCCCCGGCATAGTTTCCACGCTCGAACGCGTCATCCATCACGACTACACCAGCCTGGCCCTTCTTGATCCCGCCACGAAGACGCTGAGAATCTACGCCTTCTATTTCCCCTCCAACCAGAGCATCTTCAAGCCGGACACCGTTGTTGCGCTGGAAAATACGCCCGCGGGCCGCGCCGTCGCTACGGGCCGGCCCTTCCTGGCGCGCGGCGCGGAGCTCGACAATTACCCGAATGAAGTGGTCCACGCGCTTCGCCGGGAAGGTCTGCAAGCGGTTTGCTGCGTCCCGCTGATCCACCGCGAGCACACCTTCGGCACCTTGAATCTTGCCAGCCGCCGCGTCGATGCTTTCACTCCGGCCGACGTGGAATTGCTGCAACCGGTCGGCGCGCAAATCGCTATCGCCGTCGAAAACGCGCTCGCCTTCAAAGAAATCGACGCGCTGAAAGACAAGCTGGCCGTCGAAAAGCTTTACCTCGAAGAAGAAATTCGCAGCGAACTCAACTTCGAGGAGATTGTCGGCGAAAGCGCCGCACTGAAGCGCGCGCTCGGCCAAGTGGAGCTTGCGGCTCCCGCCGGGACCACGGTTCTGCTTCTCGGCGAAACCGGCACGGGCAAGGAGCTTTTTGCGCGTGCCATCCACAACCTCAGTCCGCGCCGCGATCGTACTTTTGTCAAAATCAATTGCGCCGCCATTCCTTCCGGTCTGCTCGAATCCGAACTTTTTGGCCACGAGAAAGGAGCGTTCACCGGCGCCATCAACCAAAAAATCGGCCGCTTCGAGCTTGCCGACAAAGGCACGTTGTTCCTCGACGAAGTCGGCGACATCCCGCTCGAGCTTCAGCCCAAATTGCTGCGCGTGCTTCAGGAACAGGAATTCGAGCGGCTCGGCAGCACGCGCACGCAGCGCGTAGACGTGCGCGTCGTGGCCGCCACCAATCTGGATCTTTCCAAGCTTGTCGGGCAGCGCCAGTTTCGCAACGATCTCTATTACCGCCTGAACGTTTTTCCCATTCAGATTCCTGCGCTGCGTGAGCGCACGGAAGATATTCCGCTCCTTGTGCGCTACTTCGTGCAACGCTTCAGCCGCAGCCTGAACAAAGAGGTAGCCTACATTCCCGCCGACGCCATGGACGCGCTTGTGCGCTACCCTTGGCCCGGCAACGTCCGCGAACTCGAAAATCTCATCGAGCGCGCCGTGCTGCTCTCTCCCGGCAAAGAGCTGCGCATCCCCCTCTCCGAATTGAAATCTTCCGCTCTCCCTGACGCGGATTCCGAACCCTCTTCGTCCTTTACCTCATTAACCTCCTCTGCCTCCGCGATCTCCACCCTCGAAGAAGCCGAGCGCCAGCACATCCTGCGCGCGCTCAAGCAAACGCGGTGGCGTATCGCCGGTCCCAAGGGCGCCGCCATTTTGCTGGGCATGAAGCGCACCACGCTGCAGGCCCGCATGCGCAAACTCGGCATCCGCCGCCCGGTGTGACCTACGTTTTGATTATGAATTCTGCATGCGCAACGGTTTCCTAACGCGACTCTTGCGTTCCGTGGCTGCAACGAAGCACCCCGCCCAATCGATGACGTTTTCCTTCCTACACATCTCCAGGTGCGGGAACCCTGTAGATGCGGTTTGAAACAACCGCGTTCCCTTTCCTCGAATACGGAAATAGAGACCCTCACCTCAGTCAATACGAAGCTGGAGCCGTTGTATCTTAAGAACTTACGGGACTCAACTCGGCGGCGGGGCTTGGCTTACGGGCGCGCGGTGGAAATAAGCGAGGGAGATTCGCGGCGGGTGGCGGTCTGGAGGTGGTACAGGCGGGCGTAGCGGCCGTTGCGGGCCAGAAGCTCGTCGTGGGTGCCCTGTTCGACGATGCGGCCGCGGTCAAAAACGAGAATGCGATTGGCGAAGCGAACCGTGCTGAGGCGATGGGCGATCATGAGCGTGGTGCGGCCGGCGGAGGCGCGCTCGAGCGCGTCAAGGACCATCGCTTCCGCAAGCGCATCGAGGCCGCTGGTAGGTTCGTCGAGAATCAGAATGGGCGCATCCCGGAGAATGGCGCGGGCGATGGCGATGCGCTGCTTCTGCCCGCCGGAGAGCGTGGCGCCGCGCTCGGCGACCTGGGAATCGTAGCCGTCGGGCAGGCGTTGGATGAATTCGTCCGCATTGGCAGCGGCGGCTGCAGCAAGAATTTCCTCCTGCGTCGCATTGGGGCGGCCGAAGCCGATGTTGTCACGGATGGAGCCGCTGAACAGCAAGGTGTCTTGAAGAACAAGGCTGATCTGCTCGCGAAGCGACTGCAGGGAATAGTTGCGGATGTCCTCTCCGTTGAGGCAAACGGCGCCGCGCGTGGGATCGTAGAAGCGGGGAAGCAAGCTGACGAACGTGCTTTTCCCGGCGCCGGTCGCTCCAACAACGGCAACCCGCTCGCCGGGCTCGATGGTCAAATTGATATCGGAAAGGATGGGCTGGCCGGGCACATATTCAAAGGCAACGTCGCGAAATTCCATGCGGCCGTTGAGCCGCGGGGCGGGACGGGCGTTTTTGCGGTCGATCACGTCGCTGCGCACGTTGATGACTTCGGCGATGCGCTCGGCTCCAATGATGGCTTTGTTCGCAGCGTAGGCGAAGCGAGACAGAGCGCGCATGGGGGCGTAGAGGTTCGTCACGTAAGCGAAAAACACGACCACGTCGCCCGTCGAGAGATGGCCGGCGAGCACTTGCGTTGCGCCGTAATACATCACGATGATCAGACCGGCGGCCGCGAGCAGATCGATGAACGGCGCGACGCGCGCCTGATAGCCAACGGCTTCGAGCGACGCCTGCAAACTGGTGAACCCTTGCGCCTCGAAGAGTTCGTCCCGCTGGCCTTCCTGGGCAAGACCTTGCACGATGCGGATGGAGGCGAGCGTCTCTTGCGCCAGAGAAGCAAGGACGCCGGTTTTCGTGCGGGCTTTACTGGCCGCGAGTTTGACCTTGGAGGAATAGCGCAGCACGACCAAGAACAAAAAGGGAGCTGCGGAGAGCGCGGCCAGGGCGAAACGCCAATTGAGCCAGAACATCAGCGTGGCCATGCCAATCAGCAGGAAACCATTGCTGACGAGGATGATGACGCCGTTGGCAAGCACATCTTGAATGGCGTCCGCGTCGGAAGTGAGGCGAGTGATCAAATCTCCGAGCGGCTGGCGGTCGTGGAAGCGCAAAGACAGACGTTGCAAATGAGCAAAAAGATGGCAGCGCAAATCGAAAGCAAAGCGTTGACCAATGTTGCCAAGCGCGCGCGTAAAGAAGTACGTGAGAGTGCCAGTTCCGAGCGCAATGAGGAAAGTTGCTGCACAAGCGCCCCAAAGGATGTGTATGGGATTGTGCGCGGAAGCATCGAGCCAGGCGCGAATGAACGGGACGCGGCTGGGGCGATGACTAAGCACACGATCGATGACCACTTTGAGAGGCCAAGGGCGCATCACGGTGAGCCCGGCGTCCAAAATCATGGCCACCATCGCGGCAAACAGAGCAGTGCGATACGGCCGCAAGAGAGGAAGGAAACATTTCCAGTCACGGAAAGAGCGTTTGGGCTTTCTAGCGCCGTCGCTGCGAGGGGACCGGCTAAACAAGGCGCACCTCGTTCGCCAGAGAGTTCGCGGTCTCATGCGGAAGCGTGAGTGTTCCGCGACCCTGGTCGATGGTGAGCAAGCTGCCGTTGGATCCCGATACGTCCGCGAGGCCTTGCAGGAGGTGATTGGCGCGGTTGCCCTTCAGAACTTTGGGCTGGTAATTTACGCGCGGATCGCGATTTTTGACGTAGAGCGGGTAAGCCGTGACCAGGGTGCTCGACTCTTCAAAGCGAATGGCCACCAGCAAACCCTCGGAGCGGCTGTTGCCGGAGCCAAAAGCAAAATTGCCGACACTGAAGAAAATTGGGCGGCCTCGATAGACCTCAAAAGGTTGGATGACGTGGGGGTGATGACCGATCACCGCGTCCGCGCCCAGGTCGATGGCCAAGCGGGCTTTGGCGCGGTCTTCGGGCGAGGGCTCCCGAACATAGGGAACGCCCCAATGGAAAATGGCCACAATGCGATCCGCGCGACCGCGCAGCGCGCGAATGTCTGCCTTAAGGGCTTCGGCGGGGTCCATGGCGCTGCCAGGTAGGTCCGCGGTGGCGGCGGTGCGGCGATTCCAGTAATAGCCGAGAAGACCAATGCGCCAGGGGCCAGCCTGGCGGATAACCGGCCGGTGAGCCTCCGCTTCGTTAGTGCCGGCGCCCAACGGGGCAAGCCCGGCGCGCCCAAGGGCGTCCAACGTTTCCAGCACGCCGGAGCGGCCACAATCGAGCAAATGATTGTTGGCAAGGGTGAGAACGCTTATGTTTGCGCGGGCCAGCGCCGAAGCAAGAGAAGGTTTCACGCGATAGGAAAAGTTCCGTTGTTGTCGGCGGGCTTTTTCTGCGAAAGGGCCTTCCAAATTGCCAACGACTACGCGAGAACGGCGTAACAGCGGCAGCATCGCGGCAAAAGGATAATCCGAGCCGTGCTCCGCCAAACGGCTCCTCGTACGTCCGCCCAACATGATGTCGCCAACGACAATGACGGAATAAGGCGGCTCGCGTAGCGCACCTAGGTGCTGCTGCAGAGATTCCGGAGTGTGAAGATCCTCTGCCGTAGGAACTTCTTCAGGGGGAACGTGTCGCAGAAGCGTGCGCACGCGAGAATCGTGCCAATCCACCGACAGAGCGTTGGAGGCGGAGTAAAGTTTTTCGCCAGTGGGCTTAAGATTGTTTTCTTTCTCATGCATACGCTTATCACTTAGAGGCCATACAGGCTCCCGTCAGGCGCAAATTGCCATCTTGGCGAGAAACCACGGCCGGTTCCGGCTCAATGCCGCGCTTTGTGAAACAAGCAAGAATCGTCGATCGATTCCGGCTCGCGTTCAGCAACTCGTCCGCTTGCAGCAGCGCAGCCAGGCCGACCGCGTAGCTAGCCCGGACGCGGCGGAGCCACTTCCGGTCCTGGCCATTTTCTGGACCAGTCAGTTTCCCGATGAGAAGAAGCGCTTTGAGCACCAGGAGATCCGCCTGACGGGAACCGTCAGGCATGGTTGCGGCGAGTTGTGTGCGCAAATCCCAAAGCGCCGCTCCCCAAATGGTACCGTTGAGATGTTCATCGGCCTTAGGACCAGAATCGTAGTCCGCCATGGTCTTCGATGAGGACAAGCTGCGGGGATGGATTTTTTGTTCATCGTGGCGCTGATGCCAGGCCCAAATGTGGGGCGTGCCCAGCATGGCGGCAGCCCAGTAGTCGCAGGTGCCTTCGTCGATAGCTGACTTGCGGTTCTTCTGTTGATCGGGAGGCCGGAGGGCATTGGCTTGAAAATCCGCCGTGTGGCGCGTGATGTGGTGGCCGTATTCGTGATAGATGATACCGGCATTGTGGGAAGCGTTCGCCCGGTAGCGCGCCCGGTACAGGCCGCCAGTTTGTTCCACAAGCGCTCCATAGTGGAGGAGCTGTCGGCCGGGACCAAGATGAATTTCTCCGGACGGGGAGAGGGGCGCGAATTCTGGGACGTCGTATCGACGGCTGGGAAGCCGATAGTGCCCGCCCTGAAAAGCCAACCATCGTCCGCCCTCAGGGCGATAGAGGCCGTCGCGCAGACCATTGTTTTCGGTAGCGGCGTGATGAGCGTTCACGACGGCAGTGACGCGCGGGAGAGAGGGTGAACCAAGGTCCCGCAGCAACTCATCCACGTACGCGCCGATGCGATCGAGATGGAAATACGTGTTCACCTCACCGAAATGAGAAGCCTCGATGTAACGCACGCGAAAGTCTGGTTCCGCGAACATGACCTTGTCCATGCGCCCTCCACCGCATCCCGGAACGAAAATGAAGTCGCCGCTAGCGTTGGGCTGGGCATCCCCGATGCAAACTGCCCGAACCCTGTCACCAGTGGGGTTAGGCTCATAGACAGCTCCGCCGTTGCGCACGCGCACATATCGTCCCGAGAGACGAGGGGTGGGTTCCTCGTCGAGGCGTAACAAGGGCGCAATGCTGAGGGCGACACGTCCACCGAGAGTGTTTGTGGGGTCGGGTATCCATTTGTAGACACGTCCGCGCGGAGTCGCCCGCATAGAAAAAACTTTCCAATCCTCCAGATCCTCTAACTGGTGTGCTGCTTCTAGTTGGGGCCTCCTACTTTCGCAGTGGATTCAGGAGTGGTCTTGTCTTTCATGAGCTTGTTATTCAATACGCCCGATTCCAGTTCACGCACCGTAAGGCAAGGCAAGCCGGTGGCGGTTTGCGCCTCGCGAATGGCCAAGGCGCTCATGGTGACCACGCCCGAAATGGCCGCTGGATAAATCCCCCAGCTTCGTAGCACACGCGTGCCGCCGGCAGCGCCGAGCGGATCACCGGCAGCAAATACCCAGGCATCCACGGTCTCGGTGAAACGTGGGTCTTGCAGCAGGGCCGCCGTTTCGTTCTGAAGCAGCCCATCGGCAATCTCAATGACCACCCAAGCAGCCCCGCTCGAGGAAGCATGAGCCAGCAGCTTTAGATGCAAATTCAAAAGCTCTTCTAGGTTGCAAAGGTAGGTGGAAGGAAGCCCGCCATCCACGAAATCCAGAGCTTCGCACGCCCCGGCGTCCAACATACTAAGCGTATCCTTGCCGCTGGCTGTGCCGGTAAGCTTGACGCCGACGACGCGGTGTCCGTCCTGCCGCAACCCCTTGATGATGCTGGTAACCGTGCGCGTCTTGCCAGAATCCATGGATGTGCCGCAGACTACGACGACGCGCGGGCGCGATTTCACCGGCGCCGAGGGGAGCGCGAATTGACTAAGACGGAGTTTGCGGCCGTCGGGGCCGGCGAGAAAACCGAGCAGGCGCAATTTGCTAGGCTCGGCCACGCCATCATGTTTGCTTTCGACCAAACCGCAGACGCCGGCCATACTTAGCAGATCGCAGCGCTCTCCATCTGTTTTTGCATAACCCTCGAATTGCATGGTCGCGTAGCGATTGCCGAAGACGCCGACCATCAGGTCTCCCACATACAAGGCGCAACGCCGCCCGCTGGGCAGCTCCAGGTTTGTGTTTCTGCCGATTTTCTCGACCTTAGCCAGTGCGATATCCCCAGGTTGGGGAGGTTCCGAGCAGGGCAGCAAACAAGAGAGATTTTCCTGTGGAACCCGGCGCAACGCATAAGGCACGCGCGCCCTGGATTTCAGGTCTTCGTTTAACTCCGTCTTCATCATCTTCCTCCGTAGTCGCTTTTTTCCGCTCCCGCATGAGATTGAATTCAGGTACTGCTGTCCTTGACCAGTACCTCTCATGTTTTTGCCAAAGCTCTCCGCAGTCAGGGAGGAACCCCCAACCCAAGTTGCCGCCTTGGCATGCGAGCCGGTTTTTTTCGCTCGACGACTGACCCCAACTTGACTCAGTGTCTTGTTGTTCTCGCGGCTTAGTGCTGCCGCTGCGGTTAACGCATTCAACCTCTCAGACCGCAAGTCTACATCTTGCTGGCTGAGCAGATGCTTCAGGGTTAAGCACACACTAGGGGAGAGCGCACGGGAAGGGAATCAGGAAATTCTTGGAATCAGAAAGAGGAAGATTTCGTCGGCGTTTTGCGGGCAATTTCAAGGAAGGTGCAGCAGTCCTGCGCCGCTACAAAAGGAACACGCCCAACGCATATCCTAATTTACATGTTTACTTTGTGAGTCCAGGCCAAGGAGACTTTGGAGCGATTCTTGGCTTGGGTTTGCGGGGAACTTCTACGGGCAAGCCGCACCCTTGTCCAAGTCATGCAGCCTTTTAATGGCAGCGGTGTTGCGTTTTTCAGAAGCCACCAGCAGCAGGACGCGCGCCTGCTGGCAGTTTCGTGGCACGCCATCGCCCTTAATATAGAGTTCAGCCAGTTCTAGTGCAGCTTTGCCGTTTCCTGCTTGCACCTCAGTCCACAATTGATTGGGTGTCATTCCCGACTTTTTGCTGGCGGAAGCACTATTCGACTGTGTCTGTGCTGGTGTTGCCCCTGATGCCTTTGGCGCTTTGTCTGCCGCGGTTCGAGTGGGTTTATCCCAAAAAGGATCTGCTGCCTGATTCTTCGCGATCAGGTTCGGAGCCGTTCCCTTCTTATTCTTGAAGGTAATGGGAGCGGGATCGGAGAAGATTCCTGCAACTGGGTAGGTTGGTTTGGCTTGGGAGGCCGAGGCAGGTGCTGTCGTGGGCGGCGGGGTGGGAACACTGGCTCTCAAGCTCGAAGAATCTGTAATCATCGGCCTACTGTCTGCGTGAGCTCGGGAATTCCAGAACTTGAGCGCAGGCACCGTTACTGCCACGGACATGCAAATTCCCAAAATCACTCCGCAAAGAAGTTGCTGCTTCTTCGCCGAGAGATACCGCTGCACGGGAACCAGTTCCACCAAGGACTCGATTCCTTTTAAGGAGATCGACGAGGACTTGGAATCTGGAGTGTCTGCGCTGGGAGTGACGCCAGTCTCCATTGAAAACATCGGGCGGGTGACGTGGGTTTTCGTCAGCTCGATTCCGAGGGCGGGCGGCGGTTCTGGTTTCGACTCGTCTTGCGTTTTTCCTTCAAACAGCAAGATTGGGCGGTAGGCGCGAGCTTTGGAAACGAACTTTGCCACGCGGTCCAGCTCGCCCATCTTTTTCTCGCTTGTCTTCGTTGGAACAAGCGCGGGAACCGGCACTGGAACCTTCGCCTCCATGCGCGCGGGCGCCCCGGCACTCACAAGCTGTGGCGCAAGGGCTTCCTGTTCTGCCGGAATCTTTTCTTCTTCCGGCACCTCGTCCGGAACTTCGCGCGGAGCTTCTTCGGTCCGCAGCCGCGACAGCCATTTCTGGATTTGTTCACGGCTGCCCTGGGAAAGTTGTGTGAACCGCAAGCCGCCGACGGTTCTTGAGAGATCGGTCCACGCCACTTCACCCATCGCTTCAATTCGGTCCTTAAGATTGAAGGAAAACCAGAAGTAGACCGGAAGGTTGCGAGGCACAGGCGTGACGGAACGGAAACTCAGCCCTCCTTCGGAGACGTTCAGCACTTTGCCAACTTCATCCCGCTCGATCTGGATGAAGGCAGGTTCGTTCGGTACTTTCCGCAAAAATCGACGCCGGTTGTGATCCATAGTTTTTCGAGGACAACTCAAACTTTTTTCGGAGCTGTCTTTACGGAGCTGCGGACGGTTAAAGAAGTTCCGAAAATGGCGGAGCCCGGGCGGAGTGGGGGCTCAGCTAACAGGCCTAATATTTTGACTCCTGTTTAAACATTCTGCAAGCAAAAAGGGGTAAGAAGATTCTTACATTCGCGGCACATTTTGAGACACGATCCCGTCGCTGGCTTTCTCCTTTCTTTCGCCTGTGAATGTCCAATTTCGTTCCCTTTCCGCCCGATTTTGTCCGCAACTTAATCCTCCATTCCGGGTTCTTCCTTTAGAAACTTGAGCATGTCGGCTGGGGTTGTTATTCTGGGGCCCCTGTTAGCCCGTCCCAGCCTCGACACTCCCGGGGTAGAAACTCATGGACGCTGAGAAGCTTCGTGGCGCTCGCGAAAAAATCACTCGTGTTTTCCGCTATCTGGAGGCGCTGAACCAGCACCGCAATCCTCCCAAGCGCCAGATCCGCGAACAGCTCTGGCACCTCTGGCTGCACGACTTGCCCGTCCACCCGGTGGTGCGGCAAAGCGCGGCAAGGTCTGGCTCAAGCTCCGCCAAAGAAAGGGGTGCCGATGGCCAGAATGAAGCAACTCCCGCGAATGCAACGTTTTCCCTGCGGATCCAGCGGCCACAACTGACTCGCGCCCCCGAGCCTCCGAACGAGATTGCTTCCTGGCTGGAACCTGGTTGGGACGATCCTTTCAATCTGGTGTCCGTGATCGAGTCTCGCGAAGAACCGCAGGCAAATGGGGCAACCTTAACCATCCAGTTCGCCACGGACCCAGCACGAGCTACAGCGCTTCGCAATTGGGGGGCGCTTCGCGACGAATGGGCCCGCGCCGAAAAGCCTGCGCGCCAAGCGATGCGCCTCTTCGAGACCTTTTATTCACTCTACGGCCGCATCGACCGCGAGGCAGAGCGCGTGGAGCTGGTCCTGGGAGATGGAATTCTGAGCTGGCAACGCGATGAGGGCAACATCTTCCATCCGATTCTTTTGCAGCGCCTGCAACTCCAGTTCGATGCTTCGGTTCCCGAATTCACGCTCTCCGAAGCGGACTATCCCGCCGAACTCTACTCCGCGCTCTTCCAATCCATGGCCGACGTAGATGGACGCGCTATCGGCCGTTGCCGTGAAGAACTCGAGCAGGGCGGCTTTCATCCTTTGTACAACGGCACAACCTCTAATTTTTTGAAGCGGATGGTCGTGCAACTCTCCCCTCGCGGCGAGTTCATCGAAGAGAGCGCGCCGCACGGCGAACAGCGCGACCCGCGTATCGGCCGAGACCCGCTCATCTTCCTGCGTGCCCGCACGCTGGGTTACGCGGCTGCGATCGAAGGCATCCTTGCCGATCTCCGGACGCGCGAGGACCTTCCTTGGTCGCTACTTAACATTGTCGGAGAAGAATCTCCCATTCCCGATGCTGAGCCAGCGGATTCAGAATCTTCTGAAAGCGTCGCGGCGGGAAACGGCGTGGACGTTCTGCTCAGCAAGCCCGCCAATCCTGAGCAGATTCGCATCGCGCGGCAACTCGAAGAGCATGGAGGCGTGCTGGTGCAAGGCCCTCCCGGGACCGGCAAGACCCACACCATCGGCAATCTTATCGGTCACTTGCTGGCGCAGGGAAAAAGCGTTTTGGTCACCAGCCACACGACCAAAGCGTTGCGAATGGTTCGCCATCACATCGTCCCAGAACTACGCCCGTTGTGTGTCAGCGTGCTCGAAAGCGACCTGGACAGTCGCAAACAATTGGAAAGCGCCGTGGGCTCGATTGCCGAAAGGCTTTCCCGCGCCGATGCCAAAGCGTTGGAACTCGAAGCGAAAACATTGGAAGCGCAGCGCCATGACCTACTGAAGAAATTGGAAGAACTCCGCAATCAGCTCTCGGAAGCGCGCGCGGATGAATATCGCGAAGTGGCTCTAGGCGAAAAACGCTGGTCCCCGGCCGATGCCGCTCGCAAAATCGCGCAGGAGAAAGACTTTTACGGCTGGGTTCCCGGACCGGTCGCCGCTGTCGCTCCTTTGCCGCTTTCTTCTGGCGAACTGACCGATCTTTACCGCACGAACGTCTCGCTTTCTGCGGAAGACGAAGCCGCCCTTTCCGGTCCCCTTCCTGAGATGCACGATCTTCCTCGTCCCGAAGATTTCGATGCTTCCGTCAACGAGCGCAATCGGCTGAGCATGGAGGATTTGGATTTTCGCTCCGACCTTTGGCAATCCGGCGCTCTGCAAGGCACCACAGAGGAGTTCGCAGCGCTCATCGCGAATCTGACGCAAGCCGTCGATCCGCTCTCCGGCAACGACAAGTGGAAACTCGCCGCGGTTTATGCCGGAAAGTACAGCGGTGTGCATCGCCAGCCGTGGGAACAGTTGATTGCGCTCGTGCGCAGGGTTCACCAGGAAGCGGCCAACGCCCAAGAAACGCTCGTGAAGTACGGCCCGCAGCTTCCCGAAACTGGGGACCCGGAAGAGCAGCTACGCGTGGTCACGGAAATCCTGGGTCACCTCGAGGAGGGCGGCAAAGTCAGCTCCTTCACGCTGTTCACGCATAAGTCATGGAATCAATTCCTCGATGGCGCAAAAGTGAATCGCGCTCGCCCGCGCGCTCTCGAACATTTTCGCGCTCTGCACACGCTGGCCCGGCGGGAGAATCACCGGCGGGAACTCTCCGCGCGCTGGGACCGCCAGATGGTCCCACTCGGTGCTCCTCCGTCATCGCAAATCGGCGACGAAGTGGAAAAAACGCTCATGCAGTACTGCGATTCCATTGAAGATTGCCTCAGCTGGCATGCATGCACCTGGCTCCCGCTCCAGCAGCAGCTTATCGATCTTGGTTTTCGCTGGGAAAAGTTTCTTACCGAGCAGCCTGCGGTGCTGGGCGCCGAGGGCGAATTGCTGCGTCTGGGCAAAGCCGTTTCGGATGCGCTCCTGCCGATTTTGGATTCGCGCTACAAGAAATTGCGGCTCCTGCAGCTCGAAGAAGAATTTCGCGAACTGAAGAGCCGCCATAAGCTTGCTTCGCGCAACGCGCGCGCGGCCAAAATTCTGGTTCATTTGCAAAAAGCCATTCAGGAAGAGGATTGCGGCGCTTATCGCGAAGCCTACGATCAGCTTCTCGAACTGAAAAGCCGCCAAGCCGATTTGGACCTTCGCCGCGTGCTGCTCAGCAAATTGGAGAGCGCCGCTCCTGCCTGGGCCGCCGCGATTCGCAATCGCAGTGGCCTTCACGGCAAAGGCGAGACGCCGTGCGATCCGGCCGCCGCGTGGATCTGGCGCCAGCTCAATGACGAACTCGATCGCCGGGCCGAAGTTTCGCTCGAAGCGCTGCAATCCAAAATCGAAAAGCTCCGCGAACATCTCCGCCGCGTGACCGTCGACTTGATCGACCGCCTTGCCTGGTCCTGGCAGGCTCGCCGCACTTCTCCGCGCCAGCGCCAAGCGCTCGTAGGCTGGCTCGACACGATCCGCAGAATTGGCAAGGGCCATGGCATTCGCGTGGGGCTGCTGCGCGCCGAAGCCGCCCGAAAAATGTCCGAGTGCCGCAGCGCTGTTCCCGTCTGGGTCATGCCGCTCTCGCGTGTCGTAGAAAATTTCGATCCGCGTCTCACGCGTTTTGACGTGGTCATCATTGACGAAGCCAGCCAGAGCGACGTGATGGCCTTGGTCGCGCTCTATCTCGGTAAAACTGTACTCGTCGTCGGCGACCACGAACAGGTCAGCCCCTCCGCGGTCGGCCAGGACCTCGGCATCATTCAAAACCTCATCTTCCAATATTTGCAAGGCATCCCGAACTCCGATCTCTATGACGGCCAAATCTCCATCTACGACCTCGCGCGCCAATCTTTCGGCGGCACGACGTGTCTTGTCGAGCACTTCCGCTGCGTCCCGGAAATCATTCAGTTCAGCAACATGATTTCCTACGACTGGCGCATCAAACCGCTGCGCGATGCCAGCCGCGTGCATCTGCTTCCTCACACGGTGTCCTATCGCGTTTCCGGTTCCAGCCGCGACGGCAAAGTCAATCGCCAGGAAGCCCTGGCTACCGCTGCGCTCATAGCCTCGGCGATCGAGCGGCCCGAGTACCAGCACAATGGCGCAGGCCAGCCGCTCAGCTTTGGAGTCGTCTCTCTGGTTGGCGACGAGCAAGCCCTCGAAATCGATAATCTTTTGCGCGCACGCATCTCGCCCGATCGCTATGAATTTCATCGCCTGCTGTGCGGCAACGCTGCGCAGTTCCAGGGTGACGAGCGTGACGTAATGTTTATTTCTCTTGTAGACACCGCGCAGCGCGGGCCGCTTTCTATGCGCGACCAGGAACTTTTCAAGCAGCGCTTCAACGTTGCCGCCAGCCGCGCTCGCGACCAGATGTGGGTTGTCCATTCACTCAACGTGAATAACGACCTGAAGGCCGAGGACCTTCGCCGCCTGCTCATCGAACATGCTCAGGATCCCAGCCGCTTGATGCGCGCCCTCGATGAAAAAGAAAAGCGCAGCCAGTCCTCGTTCGAACGCGAAGTCATGAAGCGCCTCGAGGCCGCGGGCTACAACGTTGCTGCGCAGTGGAAAGTGGGTTCTTTCCGCATCGATCTGGTGGTCCAAGGCAACGGCAAGCGCCTGGCCATCGAGTGCGACGGCGATCACTATCAGCCACTCGAACGGCTTCACGAGGATATGGAGCGCCAGTCCATTCTCGAACGCATGGGCTGGATCTTCACGCGCATTCGAAGCGCGGAATTTTTCCGCAATCCCGAACGCACGATAAGACCGGTCATCGAGAAGCTTCAGTCGCTGGAAATCTCTCCGGTTAACGCGAAACCCCGCGCAACTCGCAAAAACGCGCCATCGCAAACGCAGCAGGCCCAGAGTGCGCTTTCACCGCGCCTGCCTTCCGAGGGATTGGTCGACCGCGTCATCGGTCGCGCCGAGGAACTTCTTGCCTCCTGGGCCGGGCCGCAGGAATCTGGAGCCACTCGCCGCCGCGAGTCGCGCCAGGCTGTGCAGAAGGACGTTGCCACGAGTTAAAACGCCTTGATGCCATCTTGATTAAAGATTTAAACACACACGGGATTTTCCACTTTGTTTTTTTCGACAGGTGGGTTACATTCAGCCCTACCCAAGCCCGCCTCGAGGTGTTCATGAAGTTCCCATTGGTTAGAGCTGTGTCCGGACGAATTGTACCCAACAGGTTCAGCGGAGTATTAGCGGTGGCCTTGCTCACATGCGCCTGCACGATGTCCCAAACGAAATCGGGTCCCGTCGACCCAGGTGTGCGCGGTGGTCCTGCGAGGGCGGGCGGCCCACTGCCGGGTTTGACGGCAGACGAAACGGCGTTCTTCCACGATGGGGAGGGCAGGTTCGCCGAAACCGAAGTGGTGCAGGGTGGTTCGAACAACGGCCTTGGTCCGCGTTTTAATTCCAACCAGTGCTTGTCTTGTCACGCGCAGCCAGCTTCCGGCGGATCAAGTCCTGCGAATGATCCTCTGCCTGATGTTGCGCACGCGAATGGCGCGAAGAACTCAGTGCCATGGTTCATCGCGCCGAATGGCCCCGTTCGCGAAGTGCGCTTCAAGAAAAGCAACGGCGTTCCCGACGGCAACGTGCATGCCCTCTTCGTGATCACTGGACGGAGCGATGCCCTCGGCTGCAACATCGCTCAGTTTGACTTCTTGCCCGCGGGGAACCCGCTCACAGGCCAAGGCGGAAATCGCAACATTATCTTCAGAATCCCGACGCCAATGTTTGGAGCCGGCCTCATTGAGGCAATCCCCGACTCGGTCATCCTTGCCAACCACCAGGCCAACGCGACAGAGAAGAAGGCTCTTGGCATCTCAGGCCATCCGAATGCACACCTGAGCGGCAACGTGAACCGCAGCGCCAACGACGGGACCATCACGCGCTTTGGTTGGAAGGCGCAAAACAAATCGCTTCTTTTGTTCGGCGCCGAAGCCTACAACGTCGAAATGGGCATTTCGAACGAATTGTTTCCTCAGAAGCGCGACGAGACAGCGTCCTGCCTTTTCACAGCAACGCCAAACGACGCGCTCAACTTTACCCCACCTGCTACAAGCGCCATCTCGAATCCAGCAGTCATCTCCGATATTGAAGCGTTTGCCAACTTCATGCGTATGCTAGCCCCGCCCACGCCTGCGCCTGACACGCCGACGATTGCCAACGGACGAGCGACGTTCATCAAAGTGGGCTGCGCCCATTGCCACACGCCTGCGTTGACGACTGGCACGATGATTGCCAGCGGCTCCGGTACCGTCCCGAGTGCCGCGCTTTCCAACCAAACGGCTCACCTCTGGTCCGACCTTCTTGTCCACCACATGGGCAAAGGCCTTGCGGACGGCATCACGCAGGGCGCCGCCGGCCCCGATGAGTTTCGAACCGCTCCCCTCTGGGGAGTTGGGCAGCGCATCTTCTTCCTCCACGATGGACGCACCTCCAACCTGGTTGAGGCCATAAAGGCACACAAGAGCCGAGGCAGCGAAGCCAACAGGGTCATCAACCACTTCAATAAGGTGAGCACGGAGGAGCAGCAGGGAATCATCGATTTCCTGCGGTCACTGTAGCTAGAAGAGTTTGCTTCTGACATTGTTGTTTTTGGTGCGCGCGCCGATTGACGAACAGGGCGAAAGGGGAGCACTTCCGTATGAAACCCTTCTCTTTGTTCGCTCTGAAACTAGTGCAGGTTCAAGGCGGTCCGGAGTCCAGGTTGTGCTTCGCATTCCGCTACCGCTAAGATAAAGTTGCTTTGTCCGCCTCGAGGTGCTGATGAAAATTTTCTTGGGTGTGCCCGTTCTGGCTTTTGCCGTCTATTTCCTGGCTTCCTCTGCGACGCCTCCCGAAGCTCCTATCGGTTTTGACAACAAGACCAATGGCATGGTTGACGATGCCACGCATGCCGTAGATCAGGACAAGTTTGACGAAGTCGAACAAGTTTCCGACGGGCTAGGTCCCCTCTACAACGCCCAATCTTGCCGCGAATGCCATCAGAGTCCCACTTCCGGCGCCTCAAGCCAGGTGCCTGAATTGCGTGTCGGCCATCGCGGCCCTCACGGCAAATTTGAAAACCCGGAAATTCCCATTGCTCACGGCACCGAGATCATCAAAGGCCGCTCTCTCGTGAACGACCGCGCCATCTGCCCCAGCGCCGCTTTTCCTGCCACGGAGATTCAGGAGCGCGTCCCTGACGCGGAAAACATTCACACCTTCCGCGTGTCTCTAAGCCTTTTGGGGGATGGGTTTGTGGAAGCCGTGTCCGACCAGACTTTTGTGGGCCTCGCGAAAGAGCAGTGCGACAAAAGCCATCACAAGATTTGCGGCCAAGTCCTTTACGTTCCCGTCGTGGAGGCGCCAGGCCACACCGCCGTCGGCCGTTTTGGCTGGAAGGATCAACAGGCCAGCCTCTTGTCCTTTGCGGCCGATGCTTACCTCAATGAAATGGGTATTACCAGCCGTCTCCAACCCGACGAAGTAACGAATCTTTGCAACACGGTTACGGAACCCAACGACCGGCCTGGGTCCGATGGTCTCTCCGACATCGATCATTTCGCCCGCTTCATCCGTGCCACCAAAGCGCCAGCGCGCGACGCGCAGCTCGCACAAACACCCAAAGCGCGGCAAGGTCTCGAACTATTCACCAAAATAGGCTGCATTGAGTGCCATGTGGAGACGCTGACGACCTCTCCCGCAAACACAAACATCAACGGCGGCACTTTCGCGATTCCCACGGCTCTGGGCGCCATGCAATTTCATCCTTACGGCGACTTTTTGCTTCACGATGTGGGTACGGGCGACGGCGTTGTCCAATCTATGACCGAGCATTACGGCAAGAGGATGTACTCGATCACTTGGAAAAACCTCTCTATTCCCGCATTCGAAAGCACAGCTAACAAAATTCGCACAGCTCCGCTCTGGGGCGTGCGCTTGCACTCCCGCCTGATGCACGACGGAGAATCCCACACGCTTCTTGATGCTATCCTTCGTCATAAAGGCGAAGCCGAGCACATTACGGAAAAGTTCGAAAAGCTGAAATCCAGCGAAAAAGAAGCGCTCCTTGAGTTTCTTCGGTCGCTCTGAATTCGCGCCGATACGGCTGGTAACTGCTCCTGCCCGGGCATCCTTCTCTCAGAGCGCGGCTTTCAAGCACCTGGCGGGAATTGCGCCCGGTGTGCTAGTCTGTATCCTGTGATCAGCCTAATCTTACCGGCTGACCATGTCGGGGCGTAGCGCAGCCTGGCTAGCGCGCCTGGTTCGGGACCAGGAGGTCGATGGTTCAAATCCATTCGCCCCGACCAATTTTTTCAATTACTTACGCATCCTTGGTTTGCTGCAAATTGGGTCCATTTGGGTCCAACATCGGCTTAAACAGTCCCACTTCCACTGCGACTCGCTCACGGAATTCGGGGCTGATGTGCGTATAGCGGGATGTTGTTCGCAAACTGGAATGGCCAATCCACTCTTTCACCAAGTCTCCAGGTACACCATTTTCCTGAAGGACGGACACCCTGCCGTGACGAAAGGCATGGAGTCCCCCTCGCTTCAAACCGAGCTTGTCCAGGACGGACACCAATTTTCTCCGAACCTGGTCCTTTGAAAATGGGGTGCCGTTCCTTGTCTCAAAAACACGCCCTGCTGCTCTACCGCCTAAATGCTCGCGCAGCATCTCAGCCAGAGCAGGTTCGATATTCACGGTTCTGTTTCCACTTTTAGTCTTGACCGTGACTTCCTGTCCATGCCAAACGCTGCGACGAACAGAGATGCGGCAGGATGCCAAGTCCAGGTCTTCAAAGTGTAGCCCGAATACTTCGCCACAGCGAAGACCTGTTCCGGCCATCGTTGCAAATAGAACGCGCCACTGCCCAGTTACGAAATTGATGATTTTCCGCATCTCATCCTCGGTGAAGTAGCGCTGTTCCCTTTCCGGCACCTCTGGAAGGACCAAGTTCCAATCCCTCCAGCGGCTCTTTCCGAGAATAAGCTTCAGCACTCCGATAATGTTGCGAATGGACTTCGGAGCGAGTTCCGTGCGGTTCAGTTCAGCAGTGAACTCTTGCACTCGTCGTTCATCCACAGCATCAATCGAAAGTTCGCTGAATCTGGGTAGCAGATATTTATCGATATGGCTGCCCATTGTTTCCTGACAAGACGGTTTGAATAGCGAAAGCTTGTTCTGCCTCCACCATGCGGACTCCTGCTCGAAGGTTCGGCTAACGTTCGTTGCTTTGAGCAAATGGGCTTCCGTATTGACGCCCAATTGTCCTAGCAACTCTCGCAGTTTCCGCTTGGCTTCTGGTTTCGTCAATTCGCCTATCGGACCTAAAGGCACAGACATCCGTTTACGTCGGTCCTGAAGGTCAACGTAAAAGCGTCCGTGCCAATTATTGCCTTTCTTAACTAAACATCCTGACTGACCGTATCGGCGGCTCATGCTTCTACCTTTCCGATTCGGTGTCGCGGGGGAGATACTACCACACGCCACTTGGGGAGACACACATCCTCACTGTTCTGACCCATTTGTGGTTTGCTGCTGAAATTGCTCCGGTGGAGGAGCAAAAACTGTTTACGAAGAGATTGACCACGCCCA
>QHYI01000225.1:1006-2229 GCA_003223245.1 Acidobacteriota bacterium | reverse complement strand
AAGGAGGATGAGACCCCCGGCGATGACCCACAGAAGCCGCATGATCAATCGCCACGCTGACCGTCCTTCGGCGAAACTCCAGGAGGTGCCGCACCGGCACCAACCTTGTCCCCCTGCGTCTCGCCACGCCATAGCTGATAGCGGTAAGCAAACCGCTCTAGAAGTTCGCGCAACATCTAACGAGAACAAGATGAGCGACGGCTGGCCCGCCGCGGCGGGTAAACTTTGTGGCGCGTGGCTGCGGTTTCATCTTTCATTCATCCCTCATCCTTTATTCAGTGCTGCCAGACGTTCGCTGCATCGCATGGTTGGACGAGTGCGTGGATGGTCGGCGCAGGTACCGAAAATACAGGCCGAAACCCATACCCAGCGCTCCGAATAGCGCAAACGACGGTGCGATAATAAACAACATGCCGAAGCGCGTCTTATAGGCTGCCTGCGGATCTTCGCAGGTGGAAATCGAGGGCGAGTCTGGGACGTAGGTAACTGTGATAGTGTCGCCGACACGAATGCGATCGAACTGCGTATGGACAGAACAGGGACCACCTGCATACCTGACACCGGCAACGAAGTAGTCGTAGCGAATAGATGCGTGGTTCATGGGCTCCTTCGCTCTTACGGTGCCGGCGATTTGCACACCTGAACGTGCTAGCCGCCGATGTCTCCGCCACTCAGGTGCCATGTTTTGGAACATGGCCCACGAGACGATGACAAACACTGCGATGCCTACGCCGGCCGCGACCGCTCTCTTCATCTAACGAGAACAAGGTGAGCGGCGGCGGACCTGCCCGCAACCGCTTCGCGGTAGCGATGCGGGCGCGGCGAGAGCGCGCGCCGCTCGGAATGGAAGTGTGGAAATCATCTCGAATGTGAACGCACAGCGGTCCGTCGTTCGCTCCATCGCATGGTTAGGTCTTTGTGGATTTATTGGCGGCCGTGGCGCAACGATCTGAGCGCAGCTCCATAACAAGTTCTTCGCCATCATCGGACATATCCTCTCGTGCAAGTTGGAATCCGCATTTTTGTAAGACACGTATCGAAGCGAAATTGTGCTTTGCCACATGCGCAAAAACTGGTCGCGCCTCTATCTTGGTCAAGAATTGGGCCAGGGCCGCGGTAGCAATTCCCTTCCCCCAATGTGTCTTGCCGAGCCAGTAGGCGATGTTCGGCTCCCCCGCCGCTTCCCAATAGACGACGTTACCAGCCACGGTCTCGTCCGCGAG
>QHYI01000225.1:0-855 GCA_003223245.1 Acidobacteriota bacterium | reverse complement strand
TTGAGGGTGGAATTTCATGGAAAGTGAGGAGCCAAGCCTGCCAGCCGTTCGCTGCATCGCGTGGTTAGGTCTCGCTGTCATTCCTGCTGGCGCCTCTTCGCGAATTCGATTAACTCGGCCAGATTCTTTAACAAGGCTGGATCAACTTCTTGCTCTTTTAATGTACCGCGGGCGATTGCGCCAGGCACGACCATTTCGGCGTCGCGCGGATCATATAGGTTGTACAGATCGCGAGATACGCCATGATGGAATCTATGAACGCGGTCATTGAGTTCGAACACGCTGATCTCGCCGCTTCGCCAGCGTCCAAACTCCGATTCTAGATTACTAAGGGCCGCGAACAATTCCCGCTCATGTGCGAGTCCTGCCAATCTCCGGAGCTCCGCCTTCTCCTTCTTCGTGAGTGGTGGAGCAGGCATCGGTATCGAGGAGACCTAACGAGCTCAAGCTCAGCCGCGCCTAGCGAGGGCGCTGATCGCGCTCTCTGGAAGTATTTTAATCATGAGAAACGGAGGAAAAAAGCCGGCTAGGCGTCGGCTGTAGCGTCTGGTTAGATGCCGTCATAGAGGTTTCCTTCCCTTGTAAATGACAACGCCAACCTTTTGTGCTGGATATCGCACCAACGGCAACAGGTGAACAGCGACGAGCGTAAACGATTCATCTTCGTATGACGAGTAAGCATCGTCGATAAACGCTGACTCACAACTCTGGTGAAGTATCTCGATGCTGAATGACGCACAACCAATATCTCGAAACACAGCTTGGCCGAGAACAAGCAGAGTGTCGAGACGTGGATCCGAGGTCAGCCGTGGAAGATGCCTCATAGTGTTCGCCGCGTAGAAAGCTCCAGTCACG
>QHYI01000071.1 GCA_003223245.1 Acidobacteriota bacterium | reverse complement strand
ATGTATAGATTGAAGTCAGCCAGGCTGTGCAGCAAGATGGCAACGATACTCCCCATGCAGGCGAAGGAGACCGCTTTGTCGTAGTCTTCGCGGTTTCTCCTGCAACCCTGGATCGTCCGTCTTAAAATCCAAAAAATCGCGCCAAACACAAGGATGGCACAGGGAACGCCAAGCTCCGTGGCGATCTGCAAGTAATCGTTGTGGGCGTGGTCCACGAAATTGTTGAGAAACGCGGTTTGCACCGAGGGATAAACAATGGTGAATGTTCCCAACCCACTGCCGAGCACAGGGTGGCGGCGAATCAACTGCAGCGTATCGCGCCAGATCGAAATGCGGTCTTGTCCAGGGTGGCTGTATTGATCGCCAAGGGTTTCGAAGCGAGTAATCACCGGATCACTCCCGATCCATACGACAAGGCCAACGATGCTGAGAAAAAATGAAAATCCCACAACCACGCGCGCCCTTGCCGACAAGAACGAGCTCCCAGCCAAGCCCAAAACCGCAATTATGGAAAACAAGGCGGAGAGGATTCCCATCCGCGAGCGCGAGAAAACGACCGCGGTGAAGAGCACCGCCGCTGCGAAAATCCAAAACACACAAACCGGAAATTCCTTACTGGAGAGGATTTTTTTTGCGCGGCTTGGTTCGTCAGGCATCTTCGTGCGCAAGGTCCAAACCTGTTGCAACGCGAATACGACGGCAAATGGCAGAATCATCTCGAGCAATCCCGCGAAGTGATTGCGATTAATGTAAGTGCCTGTTGCCTCCTGCAGGTAGAATTTCTTCGCGTAGGCAAAGATCTGCTGCCAGCCGGTCAAATATTGAATCAGGCCGTAGAAAGCCTCGAACACCCCGATGGCCAGGAGAGCGAGGACGATCCGTCTTTGGGCTTTTCTCTCCTCGCAGAGCACGAGTACAAGATAGAAAGCCGTGAGATAGGGCACCAGCAAGAGCAGGTGCGAGATTGTTTCGTAAGGGGCAGTGCTGATGGTGAAAAAGGGGTGCGCGGGGGGATCAGCATCAGCAGCTAGAATTCTGAATGCTGGCGCCAAAGAAATTGGAAGCGGAACAATCTGTAGGAGAACGAGAGCAATCAAAAGGGACGGGACGACGACGGGAAAGCGCACAGAGGTTGCCGTTCGGCGCCGCATCACTGCCAACTCAAGAATGCCAAGAAGGAGAATAATCCCTTGCGTTACGGCGAAAAACTGAGGTGCAGTCCCCCCAAAAGAGAGAACCGCCACGACGACGGCTGCAAGAAGGCCGGCTTCAACAAGTCGGTCCGTGAATCGGCCTTGGACAAGGATTCCCACGCCATCATTTTGAAAGGCGGTTCCAAGGTTCCGCTGGATCAGAAATGGCCTCCGAATGGGAATTGCCGTTGGAACCGTATATCCCTAAACCGTAGTAACCGTTGGTATGAAGGGTCACGTTGTTCAGCACGACGCCGATCAGGTTCGCGCCGGCGCTGCGGATGCCGGACTGAGATTGCCTGATTTGCTCGCGAGGCGTGGCGCCGCTCTTCGCAACCAAAAGCACGCCGTCCACTAGCGATGCGAGGATGCGGCTGTCAGCCAGCATCAAAAGTGGCGAAGAATCAAGAATGACGAAGGCGTATTCGGATTTTGCGGACCCCAGAAATGCTCCCATGCTTTTCGAAGAGAGAAGCTCTGCGGGATTCGGAGGCACAGGCCCGCAGGGTAGCAGGTCAAGTCCCGGCGAACCTGATGGGCACACGGCGGTGCGCCAGTCTTCTTGTCCTGTGAGGTAGCTAACCAAGCCGAGGTTCTCGCGGATGCAGAAGAGTTTTTCCAGGGAAGGGAAGCGAAGGTCGGCGTCTACGAGCAAGACGCGCTGGCCGAGCTGCGCGAGGGAAATAGCCAAATTGGTGGCGACGGTGGTTTTCCCTTCTCCAGGCTGCGTACTGGTGATAAGCAATGAACCCGGGGGATGGTCGGCTGTGGAAAGCAATACAGAGGCGCGCAAGCTGCGAAAAGCTTCCACCAAAGCAGCGTGCCGTTTTCCTCCTTGATCAATGCGGTGCCAGCACGCGCAAGGGTTACTCGCCGTTCCATTCTGCCGGGACCTCAGAAGATTTGAATGATCCAGCAGCCTGCGAACGCTTGGCCCATTGCCATTCAAATGGTGCACCGCTGGAATGAGAGCCAGCGCCGGCAAACCAAACAAGCGTTCTACGTCGTCGGCGCCCTTTAGCGTGTCGTCGAGGCGCTCCTGGAGGAATGCTGCGCTGATTCCGAGGCCGAGGCCTAGCAACGTTGCCACGGCCAGGTTCAGAGGAATTTTGGGTTTTGCGGGCTTAGCTGGCGGGACGGCGGAGTCCACGATGCGAATGTTGCTGGCTTTCAAGCTTGCGGAAACTCCCGCTTCTTTCAGCCGCTGAAGCAATCCTTCGTACAGTTGTCTGTTCGTGTCCACTTCGCGCTTGAGAATGTTGTACTGAACGGCTTTTTCGGCGATCAGGTTAACCTGCTTTTGCTGCTCATCCAACGCTTGCTTGACTAGGCTTTCGCGACGAACTGCGGCCAAATACTCGTTGACGATCTTGTCCGCCACGCGCTGACGCTCTTCTTTCAGCGTAGCTTCGATTTCATTGATCTGGCTCTGAATTTCTTTCACGCGCGGGTATTCCGGATTGAACTTCGTGGATAGATCGGCAAACTGACGCTTGAGTTCAGCTAGTCGCTCGCTCAAATCTTGAATGAGTTTGTTTTCCACGACCCCCGGCAACGAGCCGTAATCTCCCGCCTGCACCAGCCGATAGACCGCTTCTTTTTCGTAGCGTTCCGCTTGCGTTTTGGTTAGTTCTTCTTGCAATTGCTGGAGCCGTTCGTTGGCAACGTTCTCGCTGGTTCCTTTATCCGTTTCCAGAAAGACCAGCCCGTTCCGTTGCGCATAGTCCTGCAACTGCTCTTCGGACTTTTCTAGCTTCGCCTTGACGCCAACCAACTGTTGAGAAAGCCAGTCCGTCGCCTTTTGCGTTGCCTTCCATCGCGAATCGAGATTTTGGTCAATGTAGTCCTCCGCGAGGGTGTTCACGATGCGAGCGGAAAGCTGGGCATCGTTGGAATCGAAGCGCACGTTTACTAGCCGGCTCCGGCTGACAGGATCGACGGTCAGGCGACCTTGAAATCGCTCCAGCACTCGCTGATAGACCTCCGGGTCCTGGCCAGGGCGCACCGGGTCTAGTGCAAAAGTCTGCTTGCGGGGCAGGCTGAGCCTTTTTCCAAACTGCCACCACTTTGGCCGGTTAAATTCTGGAAGCGTGTCGAGATGAAGCTGGTCGATCACCTGTCGCGCCACGCTTTCGCTGGCCAGGATGCTGTATTGCGTTTTTAGATAGGAATCGGAAACGGATTCCAACTCATATAGATCCTTGATCGTCGGAATATCCGGGTTCTCTTTTTGGATTTCCAGCAACAGCTGAGCGCGATAGATGGGTTTTTCCTTCAGCGTCGCGATGAGGCCTACTGTAAATACGAGGAAAAAAACAATTAGAATCGTTGGCAGGCGTTTCCGGAGAATGCGGCCATACGCGCGGAGGTCAAGGGGTTCGTCAGGCTCGAGGATTTCGTACGAGTCCGATAAATCTACGATGCGATGGTCGAGGAACCCGAGTCTGGCGCGTTCGAATCGTGCGTCTCGTGCGTAAAGCTCGACTTTGTTTTGTTCGCTCATCCTACCCGTAACTCGCACTACCAGTGAAAGACCAAAAGCCCGGTGAGGGTTTGTGCCGCCGCCTCCACTCCTCGCGAGAAAGTTGTTTTGGCGGCGCTGTTGGGCACGAATAGAATGTCCCTCGCCTCCAGGATGGGATCCGGGGTTTTTCCCGCCAAGATTTTGCCCAGGTCAATCGGTCTTTGTTCGCGCATGCCGCTTTGTTCATCGGTGTGGATGATGCGAGCGCCTGCTCTCGAAGCAGTGCGCGTCAAGCCACCGCTCAGCGCAATAACTTGCAGAACCGACATTTTTTCGTTGGATTTCATCACGAAGCCACCGGGCCTCTGGACTTCGCCCACGACGTATACAATCCCCGCGCGCAGGACTTTCACGATATCGCCTGGATTCACGATTGGATTCTGATGAACGTCGGAGGAATCAAGAAGATCTCTCAAGTTGACCTGGACGATATCTTCGGGCGGGAAGGGACTCTTGTTTGCTTCCGGGCCAGTTGCTTTTTCGTCGCTGACGCTCGCTGTTGTGGACACTCCCTTGTCCTCATCGGGGCTCGCTGAGTTTTTAACCCCCGCTCCACGCATGATGATGACCGTTTCTCCGGCGTCATCCGCCAAACCTTCCGCCAGCGAAAGAACTTCTAGCAATGTTTTGCTGCCACGAACCTGAAAAACTCCGGGCTTTCGAACCGCTCCAAGAACAGACACAGGATGGCTTTGCATCTCGCGTACGAACACACTCACGTGGGGATCTTTCATATACGTTCGCCGAAGCAATTCTTCAAGAACAAGTTCCGATTCGCGCGGAGTCAACCCCGCAACGTGCACGGAGTCCAATAAAGGCAAGGAAATTTCCCCCGCCGAGGAAACGCGCACTTCGCGATTTAGCTCCGGAGCTTCAAAGACACTAATGTCGAGAACGTCGTCAAAACCAATGCGATAGTCTTGAGGGCCCGCTGTGGGTGCGGCGGAGTGCGTGTGCAGCAATTCTTTGAGGCGCTGGTTCCACTCCTGGCTGGTTTGGAGGTTGAGAGAGGACTTGCTTGGGTTGTCGGCCGCGTCTTGGTGCAGCAATGGCGACTCCGCTTTGCTTTGAGCGAAGTCAGGAGCGGCAGCAGCGCCCGAACAATTCCCGGGGAACCATAATTGGCCAGTTGCAGCTGCCGGTACCATGCACAGACAAAAAAACAGGCGCCAACCGAGTGACTGGCTTAAGGCCTCAAGCATTGCCCTTTCCTCTTGCTGTAAACCGGAACTGATGAATTGAGGGCCTCCTGGTTTGTTGGGGACCTACGAACTCGGCCCACTTCTTCCCCCGAGCGCATCGACACCACTTCACCCGATGACTGGGCGCTTTCAGCGTAGGGTTTGCCGAGTGGAGAGTCGATACAGTACATTCTCCAAACAGAATGCCAGTAAAGACCTGAGCAGTTTCGGGAGCTCCTTCCCTGTCTCGGATGCTTCTTCGGCGCGTGGCGATTACAGAGCAGCCTTGGTGTCTGCGGATCCTCCGTTTGGCGGGAATTTTTTCAGGCCCAGGCTCTCTAGCGCGACATAAAAAATGAACTGTGTCCCGTAGATCAGATATCTGCGCCACAGGCGGCGCGGCTCCTGCAATAGGCGGAAAAGCCACTCCAACCCATGCTCGCGCATCCATCGCGGCGCTTGCTTCTTCCTGCCTGAAAGCATGTCAAAAGCAGCGCCGATACCCACAAGGACCGGAACGCTTAATATATTCTTGTGTTCATGCATCCAGCGCACCTGCCGTAGCTCACCCAAGCCTACCCACACGACATCTGGTGCAGCACGGGAGATCACTGATACAAGTTTTTTTTCTTGTTCAGGGCTTAGGGACGGCATGGGTTGAGCACAAGCCCCTGCCACGACCATGCCTGGAAAGCGATTCTTAAGCACTTCCGCAAGGCGCTGCGGAACATCGGGCTCTCGCTCTGCCCCGTAAAAGAAATGCCGGTATCCTCGGCCAACGGTGCTTTCACAGAATGCCAGCAGGAGGTCAGGCCCGTAAACGCGATGCGGCAATTCATGACCCTGGCGTCGACCGAGCCAGACGAGGGGCATGCCATCGGGCACGACGAGATCGGTTGCGCTCAGGATTTGCCTGAAGGCGAGATCGTGCTGCGCTTGAACGATGCCATTCATACCTGTCGCTGCGATCGAGTGACATGCCGCCTTTTCCTGGATCCATTTTTCGATCTGAGCAACCACGTCGGAGATCTGCACCGCGCTTA
>QHYI01000226.1 GCA_003223245.1 Acidobacteriota bacterium | reverse complement strand
CAGGGCCAAAGCCCCGCCAATTCCCACGGCAATACCGAGGCCAGCCAGCCGCATTGCCTCGCGAAGCACTAGCCGCAAGACATCTCTCCGCTGCGCTCCAAGCGCCATGCGCACGCCGATTTCGTGGTTACGCTGAGTAACGGAATAGGAGATCACCGCGTAAAGGCCAAGCATCGCCAACAGAACAGCGCACAGCGCGAACAGGGCAACAAGCGACGTTTCATAGCGGCGCGGGGCTTCGGCGCCTGCCAAGATGGTTTTTAAGGTTTTTTCCTGTGGGATGGCAAGCTTCGGGTCAACACTCCAAATCGCCTGGCGAATCGCACCCGTTGCCGCAGTGGGTTCCATTTTCGTGCGAACTAGAAGAGTCTCTGAAGCTTCCGAGAACAGCCAGAGTGGAAAATAGGCCACCAGAGCCGGCGCTTGATCTGATTCGCCGCGAACGTCAGCGGCTACTCCGACGACGCGACACCACTTTTTTCCTGGCTCGACGGTGAAATCGCTACAGTAAACGTGCATTCCTAATGGACTGCGTCCGTGGAGGACTTTCCGTGCGACACTTTGCGAAATTACTGCTACGGGTTGCCCGCTGTCCTCCTGCGTGAAGAATCGACCTTCGACTAAGGGCAAGCCGATTGCACGGAAGTACCCGGGGCTGACGAACCGGAATTCACCGGCTGGCTGCTCGGCATCCGGAAGCGGCATCTCCTGGAAGTTAATGCTGTCGCCCCAATCGAAACCTTCGAGCGGGACCTTGCTGGTGAGACCGACGCTTTCAACTCCCGGCAGCTGTCCGACTTTTTCTTCTATGGAGGTGAAAATGCGGTTGCGCTCGTTGAACGCACGCAATTCGTTATCCGGTGCGGCATGGCTAAGCGAGATATGCACAAACAGGTCGGCAGCGATTACGTGTTCCTCATCCATCCACTGATTCGCAAGCACCACGCGGCGCAAACTTTGAACAAGCAGCAAGCACGCCGGCAGGAGCATCGCACACAGAGCTATCTCGCCAATCACTAGGCCAGCCCGCAGACGCGCCACCTGTTTGCTGGCGCTCATCGTTGGTCCGGCGGACTTCAACGCCTCGGCAATCGAGACCAGGGGAGCTCGCAAACTTGGCAGCAGCCCAAAAACGATTGCCGCGAGTATCGTGACGGCAAGCGTAAACCATAGGACCGTCGAATCCAGGCGGATTTGGTCCATGCGAGGAATGCCAATCGGTGCGTTCTTGAGCAACAACCATAATCCACCTTTGGCCAGCACGAGACCGATCGCGCCTCCTGCCGAAGCAAGCACAAGCGTTTCGGTGAGAAATTGCCGCGCCAGACGCCAATGCCCAGCTCCAAAAACGGAACGGAGCGCGACTTCTCGCACTCGCTTACTGTTTTTTGTCAGCAAAAGGTTCGCCAGATTAGCGCACACGATGAGCAGCACAAGTCCAGCAGCGGCGATAAGCATCCGCAGCGCTTTTCCTGTTGAACCAACGATATCGGTTTTCAACGGGGTGACAATGGCATAGAGATTGAATTTCCCTCCAGAATCCGTCTGCGCGATGCGGGCTTCAATCACGTCCAGCTGTGCTTCGGCTTGCTGTGGAGTGACGCCGTTCTTAAGCCGAGCGATAGCGAAGGAGTTGTGGCCGCCGATGCCAGGTCTGGAGTTCCACTGCGCCCACCCGAAAGGCACTAAATACTGCGGGTCGTGAGTGAAGATGCGCGGGAAGACGAAATTCGCGGGCAGCACGCCAATGACGATCAGACCGCGGTCGCCCAGCCTTATGGTTTTGCCCAAAATATTGGGATCAGAATGAAACTGGTCGCGCCACAGCCCGTGCGTCAAGATGATTTCGGGCGTGCCCAAGTACGTAGAAGAAATCCGACGTCACCGCAGCACCATAAAGCCATTGCGGACGCCCCATGCCGAGCAAGCTTCCACTTTGAGCGTCGATTAGAGTCATCGCGGAAAAAGCGTCAGATTCGTTCTTCCAGGCGAGAAAATTACCCCCATTTACCGGGAGCGACGGCCCATACGCGCTCAATTGGGGAACGAACTCGTGAATCGCGTAAAGCTGGCTTGACTGGGCATAAGGCAATGCTCGCAACAAAATGCCGTTGACCATCGAAAAAATCGCGGTGTTGGCGCCGATGCCGAGGGCTAGCGTCAGGACTGCTACGGTCGTGAAACCCGGAGACTTGCGCAGCATGCGGAGACCAAAGCGCAAATCCTGGACGAAGTCCTGAATCCAATTCACCCGGCGGGCATCGCGACAGTTCTCTTTGGTTTGCTCGATACCGCCCAGGTCGAGGCGTGCACGGCGGTGCGCTTCTTCTTGCGTCATCCCTCGCGCCCTGTATTCCTCGGTTTTTCGTTCGAGGTGGTCGCGCAACTCGTCATCCACTTCCTGGTCCGCCTGCGCCCAGCGAAACAACGACCGCAACCGTAGCGGAATCGTGTACAGCCAATGTTCCGGTCGCATGCCCCGGCCCTCCCTCACTCGTATCTCAGAGCGACGATGGGATCGACGCGCATCGCGCGGCGTGCTGGAATGTGACTGGCGGCACAGGCCACGCCTATTAAGACGAGCATCACCAAACCAAAGGTCATGGGATCGCCCGAAGAGACGCCGTAGAGCAGGCTGCGGATCAATCGTGTTGCTGCGACCGCCGCCGGAAGGCCAAGCGCGACACCTGCGCCTCCAATCGCCATGCCGTCACTGATCACAGCACGAAGCACATCGGCTCGTCGCGCTCCTAGCGCCATTCGAACTCCAATCTCATGAGTGCGCTGAGCCACCAAATAGGCGATTGAGCCATAGAGCCCGATCGTCGTCAGAATTAACGCTAGCAGAGCAAACGACGCCATTAGCAGCGTGTTGTATCGTGGTTGGGTAAGTGTCTTGTCTATCTGGTGGTCTAAAGGCGATACGTCATAGAATGGCAAATTCTTATCCATGGCGTGCAGTTGCTGGCGCACCGCCCCCAGGATGCCCAAGGGGTTGCACATTGTCCGCACGGCAACGTACATCGTGCTGTCTGAGGGAATCTGCGTGATAGGCCAATACACAGTCGGTTCGGACGCCTGAACCAGAGAGTAGGTTTTCACGTCGCCAGCGACGCCAACGATGGTCCGCATCTGGGTCTTACTGCCCGAGCCATCCCACATCACTGGCTCGATCTGTTGGCCGACCGGAATCTGCTTTCCAAAGTATTGACGTGCCGCGGCTTCGTTAATAATCACGACCGGCTCCGAATTGGTTATGTCGTGATCTGTGAACTCTCGCCCTGCTTTGATCGGAACCCGGAGAGTTCGGAAGTAACCTGGAGTTACGGGCACAAATACAATGCCCCGCCATTCGCTTTGAGGAATTGGCCGCCCCGCTACATTGTCGAGCACCGTGTGGCTAGCGCCTCCTTCGAACGGAAGAATGCCTCCCGCGCTTACCGACTCAACGCCAGGAACGGCACGCAACCGCGCCAACAATTCACGAAAGAAAGAGGACCAGCTTGCCTGCGGATATCGCTGCACAGGCAGGCTCACCGGGAAGGTCAATACATGGCTGGAATTGAAACCCGGGTCGGTACTCTCCAGGTTCATCAGGCTCCGCACGAGCAATCCTGCGGAGGAAAGCAGCGTGGCGGCAAGGGCCACTTGACCGATCACGAAAGCCTTGCGCGCACGATTCAAGCTGCGGCTTTCACCTGTCGCCTGCGCCCCTTCCTTCAAGCCGTACACCAAATCTGTTTTGGCAGCGCGAAATGCAGGAGCAAGACCGAAAATGACTGCCGATCCTACCGTTACGAGAACAGCGAATCCGAATACTCGGACATCGAGCGGCAGCTGAGTAAGCCAATTCACCCCAAGCACTCTGACCAATGTTTGGCGAACTATGACCGATAACCAGAGTCCGAGCGCCCCTCCGATTCCGGCGAGGAGCAGACTTTCCGCCAGCATCTGCACAGCAATGCGGCGCCGCCCGGCGCCAAGAGCCACGCGAATGGCCAACTCCCGCCGCCTGCTCGTGGCTCGCGTGAGGATCAAAGCGGCGACGTTCGCACACGCGATGAGCAGCACGATCCCAACCGCCGCAAGCAGTACAAACAGAAGGGGGCGTACGTCACCGGTCATCGAGTCTTGCAGGCATTGGATACCAACACCCTCCTTTGGATCGTCTTTCGGATAGGCGTTCACCAGCTCCGCAGCTACATGGTCCATGTCAGCTTGGGCCTGCGCGAGTGTGACACTCGGCCGCAACCGGCCCAACACACTTAAGAACGAGAC